>NZ_CM001436.1:408076-1008076 GCF_000243255.1 Methanoplanus limicola DSM 2279 | reverse complement strand
TTATAGCAGCACTGCTGGCTTAGGGACAGTTGATTTAAAGTCTGACTGGATTTTAAAATAATTGATATTCAGAATAATGTTGAATTGATCTTTTAAAAATCGTTTTATTGTTATTGTATGAGGTCCATCTCTGCATATTTGTCAATTAGATCCTCTTTGGTAATATTACATTTTATAAATTCGATAAACTCTGATTTTGTGAGGGGCATCTGTTTTGCCATTTCTTTCTGGAGAAAATCGTTAATCTCCTGATTATTGTGACTCATATGCGTTGATATTGCCTGAAGTTCCCCTTTGTGACAGAATGTATATACTACATGTTTTTGTCTTCCGGAAATGGTGCAAACTCCTTTCTTTTTAAGCGAACTTTTTACTTTATCACATTTCAGAAGAGACATATTCACATCCAGACAGAATCTTTCAGTTTTTTACCAAATTTTTCTGCATCCTTACTCATTTTGGTTTCTGAATTATTATAGATGTCAAATAAATCTGAATATTCGTATTGTGCTTCTTTAATAGCTTCGTTTAAGTTATCACATAAGACCAGAAGTTTAAATTCAGTATTTGCAAGGTGTATTGTGCCATTATCTTCTATGTGCATACGCAGAGTGATGGGTTTTTTTAACTTTTTCAGGTCACCTTTTACTAAAACTGAATGAAGGAATATGATGCCGTGGCAATCTCCTTCCTCACCAATTTCTATGGTGTCAGGCATTGTTTTCAAAACATCATTATATGTGTCATTTCCTCTTTTAAGTGAACAAACACGATCCTTGATGTCCGGATGAATGGTTAATGTTACCCTTGAGTGTTGTTCTTCTGCCTGCATAATGCATTATATTGTAGGTTCGGGATTATAGTTTTTTGTTTGCTGTATGTATTGTGGGTGGCTGATAAAATATCCGTTAAAGATCATAAGATTTGTCACAAAATTATATTTTAAGAATATTGAGATGAATTGTAATTCAAGTTCCAAAAAAAAGTCATTCATGAACCTGTCAGTTCAAAGATAATGAATGAAACAGTGCAATGTTTCATAGGAGTTATAGTCCGGAGCAGATTCGAACTGCTGTCGCAAGATCCAGAGTCTCACATGATTGACCGCTACACTACCGGACTTCTAGTAGATTGTGCATTTACATATTGGTGCAGGTGATTTATTAATCTGACGAATCAGGCCGGATAATTTCCCTGATAATTGGAATTTTGATCCGGAATTATGATAAATGTGTAAATATTGGATGTATCTGCGCACAGTTTTCCGGTAAGGCGGGGCCGGTCGTGAATGTTGTAATAGGCTGGTGTAATTAAATGGTCAGAGTTTGTTTATCATTATTACTGTTGCTATTATTATTGTCGTCATCATCATTTTTTTTCTGATTTTTCAGCATTTTTTCATAGATTTAAAATTAATACTGCTCTTATTTTCTCTGTAATGTTTATCTTACTGCGGGTTTCCTGTAAATGACGAAAAAAGCGCATGCAAAAAATCGCTGAAATATGATTCTGATTGTTTATCCGGTTGATATTAAATTGATTTTATTTGTTTTTCAAGTTTCCGGGAGCTTTTTCCCCGTCTGATTTTACTGCCGTATTATCCGGCCGGATAACTATATTATCACAATGAGCGACCATAACAATGAATGCCCGTCGTTATGATTTCCTTTTCTTCTTCCTTTATAACCTTCAGTCCTTCAATCCGACCACAAAGGATATAATTAGTGTTCCACAAATATTGGTGTATATTCCGTCGTTCGGAGTATGGGGCAAGGTGAATCCTCATTCGGCAAAAGTCGAACTGATCAAGACAGCACCGCAAAGTGCCAATTGGTTTGTTTCGTTATGATTGCCGGACTGGGTTGACGGCCTGATCCTTACAAGTATGTTAAAGGAGGTTTAAATTGACAAGTAAAAAATTAGGAATAGCACTGGTTGCTCTGGTTGCTGTACTTCTCCTTGTTGCACCTGCAATGGCTGGTGATTATGGCAAGACCGTAATTAAAGGGAATACAACATTCATTGGAGAATCAGGGCTTAATATTAATAGTGTTTTTCTTGGAACTGAGAATACATTATCTTGGTATAGTTCAGGAAGCAAACCTGGAACAGATGCACCATCATCAGTTATAACTGTTTCTGATCCTACTAATTTCTATGTTTCCCCTGATGTTTTTACAGGAAAAACAGGGGCATGGTTTAATGGTACATCAACTGAAGCTGCATTCTACGTTCAGAAAGCATCATTGTCAGTTTCTTTATTCAGTATGAATTCGAGTAAAGAAATTACAAACAAGAAGGCAATTACCAATGATGATATTGCAATTCGTGTCAACAGCAATCTTGATGCCCTCTTTGCACGTGGTATCCGTACAGCAACAGGAATAGGTTCTGGAATTGATTTTTACGTTGAGACTCCGGATGGCGCGACACTTACAAAGCTTTTCGATAAATCTGGTGGTAGCTCCAATTTATCTGCAGTAAAACCAAACAATACTCTATACTGGCTTCCCGCAGGAACTCAGACTGGTGTTTGGCAACTCCTTCAGAAAGATTATAAGGCTGGTACATACAAGATTTATGCAGAGTGTAATGTTAATGGCATGAAGGACAACCTTGGAACAGTAACTGGTGTAACTAAGTCCGAGATTGGAACACTTACAATTGATAAAGATACTGTTACAATTACAGCAGACAAGGAAACCGTTGTCCGCAATAATGATTTCACAGTTACAGTTGAAGGTGCACCAAAAACAGATTATGTCATTTGGCTATCTGGAACTGACAGTTATACAAACATGTCTAAAAATAGTGGATATCCACCAATCTTTGTACCAAATCAGGATTCAGTTACACCTCTCTTAGAGGCACAGATTGAATTAATGGCCTATAAAACTGGTGCAAATGTAAGTGATGATGTTCCATATGCAACAGATTGTGTTACAAATGAATGGGCAGTAAAAGCTAAAACTGGTTCTGATGGAAAGATCACTGTAGGTCTCATGACCGATGGTGGTACCAAAGATGCAGTATATACTATTCGCACAGCAAAGGTAGTATCTCCTACTAAGCTCAGTGATCAGTTATATGATACTGTTAAGGTAAAAGTTGAAAAGGGAGCAGTAACTATTACAGCTTCTGGTGATGGTTCATATTATCTCGGAGAGGAAGTTACACTCTCAGGTACTAATACTGATACAAATGATGTCTATCTCTTTATTACTGGTCCAAATCTACCTAAAGATGGTGGTATTTTAACATCTCCACAGGACTATGTTAATTTCTCTAGAACAGATGGATATACTCATGAAACTGTAAAGACAGATGATACATGGGAATTTAAGTGGGATACTTCATCAGGTATGACTCTTGATGCTGGTACATATACAATTTATGTTACTTCATCAATGTATGATAAGTCAGGACTTTCAAATACAAAGTATGATACTGTTTCTGTTGTCATAAAGAAGCCATTTGTAACAGCAACAACATCTGCATCTACTGTAGCAAAAGGTGATAAACTCTATGTTCGTGGTACCGCAGAAGGTAATCCAACTCAGGGTGTTGCAATCTGGATCCTTGGAAAGAATTACTGGAATGGTATAACCAACAACAATCAGAAGGTTACAGAAACTGTAAATGATGATGGTTCATTTGAGTATGAACTTGGAAGTGGAGATACTGCAAATCTCGCAGCAGGTCAGTATTTCGTAGTAGTTCAGCACCCGATGTACAATGGTGTATTTGATGTGGATGCTTCTGCTACAGGATCTAATTCAGTTGAGGTAACTCAGCAGGCTAAGGGTACTACCTCTGCAACTAGCCAGTTTATAATCTGGGGAACAGGAAAGCTTCAGGGATCTGACGCCGCAGAGGCACTGATTAACTCTATTAACTCACCAGACATTGATGATACATACTACAAGCTGACCTTCCTCGTAGAAGAGCCATGGATCAGGATCAATTCAATCGGTGATCACTACGTTGGTGACCAGTTCACAATTTCTGGAACAACAAACCTCGCTGTTGGCGACGATCTTATTGTTGAAGTAACATCTTCATCATTCCAGCCAACACAGAAGACACAGAGCGGCGAGTTCTCCGGCGCATCTTCAACCGTTCAGGTTGCAGAGGGAACAACATACAATGAGTGGTCAATGGACGTTGACGCTTCAACCTTCAAGCCAGACGAGTACATCGTTAAAGCAGAAGCAATCGAAGCAGATTCAACCGCAACCACAACATTCAATGTTCTTAAGGGAACCACACCAACAACTGCACCAACAACTGCACCAACAACCGGTCCAACAACCGCACCATCAGTTGCACCTACAGAGCAGCCAACCCCGAAGCCAACAGCTTCACCAGGATTTGGCGCACTTATTGCACTGATTGGTCTTGGAGCAGTCGCAGCACTGGTTCTCAGAAAAGACTAAATTAAACAAATCATTTTTTTTATTTTTGCCATAGCTTCGCAGAATCGCTGTGGTCTTTTTACAAAACGCAGTTTTCCTTATCTGCAATATTCCATAGGGAGTATAGCTGTTTTTATCTGATAGGACTTACGCGAAACGATTAATTTGTTAGCCAGATATGGTGATCCATTGAATAAAATAATGATTTGAAGTTTCCAAACATTTAAGATAAGTTTTGTACTGCGTAACTCCTATCTGAATTTCAGAAAAGCTTTTGGATTATCGGGCATAAAACAGCTGAGAACTGTAAGGAAAGTTTCGTCATTGGCAGTGATAATTGAATCAGACTGTAAAATCTGCTACAAAGGTATTAAGTTCAGTTGGATACATGGTGATCCGTCTCCATGTTTTTCAACGATTATTTTCAGGTTTTGTGAAATTATGATTGTTGCAACTGTCAATTAACTGCCGTATTATTGGTATGAATGATGGTATTTCATCTGAGACAACATTCCAGACGATCTCCCAGTCAACACTGAAATAGGCATGTATCAGGCGGTTCCTCATTCCTGCCATATCTTTCCATGGTAATTTCGGATGTTTTTCTCTGTAATCCAAGGGAATATTCTTTGCTGCCTCACCAATTACTTCAATACTCCGGAGAAAAGATCTTTTCAGTACTTCGTCACCGACGAGATCGTCAAATGTTATTCCACTGCTGTATTCATGAAGAAAGAGCATTTCATCAAGAATATGACGTAAAAATATTTCCCTGGATTTCAGCACCAGACTACCTCATTTTCAATATATGGCCGGAGGTAAGGATCAATTCCTCCGGTTGTCACAAGATCGACCTTCCTTGCAAACAGGTTTTCAAGACAGGAGATGAGGTCCATAAAATTCCGGAAAGTTGCTTCTCCCTCTTTAAATTCAACTAAAATATCAATGTCGCTGGTTGCTTTCTCTTCCCCCCTTGCAACTGATCCAAATATACCTATATTTTTAACTCCAAAGCTTACTCTAAGGCTGTTTAATTTATTCTGCAACTGCCTGATTTCCATTATTTCATTCTTTTTCAGAATATTGGATGACAATTTTACCGTCTAAATTGTAGGATTCCGGCATATATATTAATTCGCATAATATGAAAATGAGTCTGCCAAAACGGATTAACAGGTTCTTCTTCTCCATCCGGAAACAACCCGCATATTTAAAAATATAGAGATAGAATAGTTTTTCATGAATCTCCGCCGGATAATTGCCCTGGCATTAATACTGACAACCCTCTGCTGCATAGTTCAGGCTACAACCCTGACAATAACTGCAAGGGATGAATTTGACCAGACGCCTGTTGAAGGTGCATCGGTTTACATAAACGGTGCATATATCGGAAGTACAAACAGTGACGGGCAGTACACATACTCTCATTCCTTTTCTGACTCACTCAGAGTTGGTGTTGAAAAAAGCGGGTATAAATATCTGAATGATCTCATCTCCGGCTCAAAGACATCCTTCTTTGCAGAGATGAAAAGAGAAAAGGGTATTCTCTCAATAAATGTCCTCGATGCTGACACCCTTGAAGCACTCTCAGGTGCGGTTGTGAAGATCTCCGGCACAGGAACGGATGACAGCGAGGCAACTGACTCATCCGGAGAAGCAGTGTTCGAAGTGCCTCTTCAGTCAGTTTATGTCATAGAGGTTCAGCTTCCACGATATGATACAATACAAAAGACCGTTGAGATGGATCAGAGCACAAAAAAGGTTGACTACCTCATTAAAAGAAATGACATCATTGTCTTTCAGGTAAAAGAAGCTGAAAACGGACTACCTCTTCCAGGCACATCTGTATATATTGAAGGGATACTCCAGGGAACAACCGGAAGTGACGGCAGGCTTACTGCATATATTGAACATGAGAGAACATATGACGTCAGAATACAGAAAGATGAATATCAGGTATTTGAAGAGAGCCACTTCTTTGGAAGTGCTGAAGTAATCTATCCTGTAACACTCTCAAAATCACTGTACCCTATAACCCTCTCAGTATATGACTCTGAGAAACGCCCCGTAGAATACGCTGAAATTTACATAGATGCAGATTACTTCGGCAAATCCGATACCTACGGAAGATCAGGCGTTACAAACCTTATCGCCGGAAAACACTCATTTGAGGTCAGAAAAACCGGCTATGAAAACTGGTATAACGAATACACAATAGACGGAACGGATGACAACATAATTGCAGTAATCGAATACGGCAAGTCGGATGTAACATTATTTGTTGAGGACAGAGATCATAAAGCAGTCCCGGGTGCGGTTGTGAAATCGGATAACAACACCATAGGTGTGACTGATTCATCCGGAAAGATAACCACACAGCTTCTGTCCGGTCAGGACTATACATTTGATGTAACCTGCAAAGGATATAAAGATGCAGCTGTTCTGAAGAACGTTCCCAAAGGCAGCACTGAGATGGAGATAGTCCTGACAATTGAAAAAGAGATGGATATAGTTTTCATAGGCGGAATAGCACTCCTGATAATAATTGTCTGTGCGGCGGTATTCTTTGGTCTGAAGAGATTTTCCGGGTTAAAAAAAGGCGGTTCAAAGGGAAGATCGGGTCGGAAGGGCGGCGGAACTCTCTGATCTCAATTTTCCGGCAAAAAAAAATACATTCCGGAATTCAGGGCTTATATATGCTCTGATTCCTCCGATAAATACGACTGGTCATTCTTCCTGTTATGATTTTGACAGAGTAGTGTGAAATATTATTTAATTATCTCCTTAATCTGTGTTGTTTTTTTCCCTCTGAATTATATCCAAAAGATATATAGTCTGAAATTACTTATTTTTATCAATCTTATAGCTCTGTGGCTGAAATGTTATGAAATTCATTCCGATATTAATTTTCCTGATCTCATTTTCTCTCCTGTGCGGTCTCTCAGCGGCACTTGAGGAATCTGAAGTAGATATTACATCTGACAGCCAGTGGATAACTGCCGGCGGAAACGGCGCTGAAATAACTGTTGAGATTACAAACCTGAGTGTTTCTGTATCTTCAGTAGAGTTTTACTGTACTCAGCCGGAAATTTATGGTGAGCCGGATATAACATCTGACACATCATCTCCCTACAAAACAACATTCAGCTCTGTCAGAAGCGGAGAACCAACTATTGTTGCGGAAGTCAACTATACCGTGGATGATTCTGAATATTTTCTGTCAAAAATAATAACTCTTTATGTCGATCATTCCGTTCCTGACAGAATATCATATTTAAATTATGATTATGAATCTGAAGTCGGAAGTGAAATCGATATTTCGGTGCGGATGACCGATGCCTATGAGAATATCATTGACAGCAGGAGGGAAGATGCTGAGGGAACTTTGGCGGAATATATAACATTTTCATCTTCCGGAGGTACCTCAGGATTCTGGAACGGTGTTGATTATTCAGAGGATACAATTACAGAAACGGTGAGTTCAGACGGCTTTGTAAATGTAATATTCCTTATCTCTACAACACCGGGGGAGAATCTCATCAATATTGAACCCCCTGAACCACTAAGTCAGAACCTTATAGTCATAAATGGAATTTCAACGGCTCCGCCTGCGGTAATTGAATCTGCTGTCAGCCCGCATGCGGCAGACCCTCCTTACGTCCCCGCAGACGGCGAGACTCCGTTTACAGTTACGTATTTTCTATATGATCTCCATGGCAATCCTTCCGGCAACAGAACTGTCACCATAAGCTCATCAGATCCAAACGAAGATGACTTTACTCTGAGATCCAATTCTGCCGGCAGGATTAGTGTGACATACGGCCCCAAGAGCCAGAAGGGGCTGTTTACACTGACCGCAACATCGACAGACAATTCAAGTGCATCAGTCAGCAATGATCTCCTGTTTGACAGCACAGAACCTGTAAATATGCTCCTGACTGCAAATCCGGAGACTATGCCGAGTGTGGATGTCCTTCCTGATTCAAATTCACTGATCCGTGCAAAGGTTATTGACGAGAGGGGAAATCCGGTGAAGAACGAAATAGTTTCATTCTCCCTTGAAGATAAGACATACCCTGCGTACCAGGCTGAGGGTCCTCAGCTGCTTCAGACAACTGCCGAATCTGATGAATACGGGCAGGCGATAGTTGAGTTTATACCCGGAGAATTTGAGACTGCCTGGTCATCTCCGGATTTTAACGAACTTGCGGAGGCGAACTGCACAGTCACAGCCCACTGGGGCAATGTAAGCCGGACAATAAAGGTCGAATGGAAGAATTATCCGTATATCAGTGTTACAACTCTTGCAGAACCTGAAACTGTGGCAGTGAATGGCACTGTCGATGTGAGCGTGAGCATATATGGTGACGGGTATGCACTGACTCCTGATCCAATAGATGTGATGGTATCTGTTGATCGTTCCGGCAGTATGTTAAAGGATTATCCGGACAGGATGGTCTCTGCTATGTCAGCTCTCAAAACATTCAGTTCAGAGATGTCTGAAGGGCGTGATCAGGTTGGAATTGCCTCATTTGGTGTTTCCGGTTCGTCCAATATCTATTACTATGGTTATGATTACTGGGCCGGCCGTGACGACAGAAGTTCAGATGACGGCTCATACATAAGTTTATATTATCCTGGCAATGGTAAATATTACAGCAGTTATGCAACTGTCGATCTCTCACTTACTACTGACCGCTCTTCTTTTGACTATGAAGTGGACAGAATTGTCCCTATGAGCGGCACTCCGATGAGGAAGGGTCTGTACCTTGCCATAAAAGAGCTTGTTGATAACGGGAGAGCAGATGCAGTAAAGGGTGTAATTCTTCTCTCTGATGGCGATTATAACTACTATGGTGATCCGCTTGCAAGGGGTTATGCCGGTTATTACTATTATTATGGGTATAAATACTATTATTCCGGTCCCACATATTACGGCACCCTGACTGAGAATTATTATCCGTTTTCAGATCTCACATCAGCAGAGCAGAACCTTACAGTCTATGCAAATAACAACAATATTACAATATATTCAATAGCTTTTGCCGATTCCATTTCAACAGATGGAAAAGAAGTTCTCGAAAAAATAGCGGAATGCACGGGAGGTAAATACTACTATGCACCCACAGGTAATGATCTGGGGGCAATATATACAAGCATTGCAGGTGAACTTAAGACCGAGGCCGGTGTCAACACAACAATGCAGCTTGTATTTGACAACATTGAACTCAATAATGTGACTGTACCTAATACAGCGGAAGATCCCGTTATTGACTATGTCTATCTGGACGGTGTCTCAACGACGATTGAATCATGGAATTCGACGGCAACAATAATTCCTCTCTATACTGAAGATCAGACCCTGGACTGGGCAGATGATCAGAATCTGGACTTCAATGTCGGAACAATAAAACTTGGTCAGCACTGGGAGACCAGTTTCAGGCTTAAAATAATGAAGAGCGGCAACCTGAATATATTCGGTTCCGGCTCAACGATAAGCTTCAATAACGGAACAGATTATCTCTCCCTCCCCGCTACATATGTTACAGCGGTGGCTGACCTCAATTCTACAGGAATCACCTCTACAGAACTTGACATAGAAGAACTTACGGTCACATCCGGTGATATTGTAACTGACAGATTTGATCTCGGATGGAAGGTAAATTATTCCGGAAGTGAACAGGTGAGTCATAAAATATATTACCTCCGTGAGGGTGACGGCATCTGGCTGCCGTATAAAACACTCAGTGGTTTATCCGGGCCGCTTGTTGATTACACCAGTAGTGAAACCATAAATGTGTATGGAATGCCATCCGGAAATTACCTCTTCAGGGTAATAGCGTCTGCAACTGACGCTGCTGATGACTCAGAAACTGTTTCAGTCGGAATAGGTGTGGCTTCCGGCAATGTTTCGTATATTAAAATAGAATAAAAAAATTATATTTTTTTTAGCGGACCCAGCGGGAATCGAACCCGCGTCTTTGGGTTCGAAGCCCAAAAGGATATCCTCTACCCTATGGATCCGGGAAAGTGCCATAAAGTTTCGTAAATAATCCGGATTACACCTGCAAACGGAATTACCTTAACTAATATGATCTGATATCTGTTATATTTTGGCTTTTTCCTCTTCTGAAACAATATTTTGGGAGTGAATTATCCGTAAATTTTTATCAATAAACCGATTGACGAAAAAAAAGTTGATTGCAGAATTTCCGGCCGCATAGTTTCAAAAAGCAGAAATATCATCCAAATCCCGGATCAGGTGAACATCTCTGATTTAAGAAGATTTGCACCGTTATCAAGAAGGCGCCGGACTGCCTCTTCAGCCTGATCGACACGAAGGATCAGAACTGCCGCTTCCTTTCCGGAATATGCGTATGAGTATTCAATATTGATCTCACTTTTTGCAAGGATGTCTGCAATCTCGTACAGCCCGCCGGGGACATCGTGCATACTTACCGCAATTACATCTGTAAATGAGACCATGAACCCGATATTTACAAGTTTCTCAAGTGCTGCTTTTGGCTTGTCAACCAAAACCCTCACAACACCAAAACCCTTTGCCTCGGCAATTGAGAAAGCAAAGATATTGATCTTCTCTTCCTCCATAGCCTTTGCAATCGCTGCAAGTCTTCCCGGTTTGTTCTCTGAAAATACGGAAATCTGTTTGATTATATAATCCTCAGTATTCATTACATTACCCTCCTGTCAGTTACTCTCTTTGCCTTTCCTTCAAATCTTGGCAGTGCCCCCGGTGCAACGAGTTCTACACCGGCGGCGACATTGAGCTGATTTTTCAGCAGATGCGATACCTTGTTTCGTATATCCATTATATCCGATACTTTATCCGAAAAAGAGTCCGGATTTAACTCAACCTGCACAAGCATAGTATCAAGGGCA
Organism: Methanoplanus limicola DSM 2279; assembly: GCF_000243255.1. Taxonomy (NCBI): domain Archaea; kingdom Methanobacteriati; phylum Methanobacteriota; class Methanomicrobia; order Methanomicrobiales; family Methanomicrobiaceae; genus Methanoplanus; species Methanoplanus limicola. The sequence goes on along the minus strand of NZ_CM001436.1, from coordinate 996,761 downwards.
CCTTTCCGGTCAACAATAATCTGGAAATGTCCTGATACTTCCGGAATTCCGAGCAGTGCATGCTCTACCTGTGACGGGAAGACATTAATTCCCCGGATGATAAGCATATCGTCCACACGCCCCTGAATGCGTTCTATTCTTGGATGAGTCCTGCCGCACGGGCATACAGATTCATCAAGGGAAGTGATGTCACCAATCCTGAACCTTATCATCGGCAGTGCCTCCTTCTGAAGGATTGTCATAACAAGTTCCCCTTTCTCGCCCGGAGGAAGCTGCTCTCCGGTTTCAGGATCGATAATTTCAGTATAGGCAATATCTCCCCAGATATGAATCCCGTTCTGCTCTGCACATTCGGTGAACATCGGACCTGAAAGTTCAGATGTGCCGTAGATGTTGTATGCCGAAATTCCCATCTGCTCCTGAATTCTCTGCCTCATCGTCTCTGACCAGGGTTCTGCCCCGAGAACTGCGGTTTTAAGGTTGGTATCGTTCTTAATTGATATGCCCATTTTTTCGGCTGTTTCTCCAAGGTGAACCATATATGATGGCGTGCAGGCGATGGCTGTAACTGATAAATCCTGCATAAGTTCAATCTGTCTCTCTGTATTGCCGACACTTGTAGGGACAACCGTTGCACCGATCTTCTCCGCACCGTAATGCAGACCAAGACCACCTGTGAAGAGGCCATAACCGTACGATACCTGCATGATGTCGCCCCGGCCAAGACCTGCTGCGGTGAGCGCCCTTGCAAGTGAGGTTGTCCAGATGTCAAGGTCTTTTTGCGTATAACCGACAACCGTCGGCTTGCCGGTTGTACCTGAAGATACGTGGTACCGTACCAGCTCTTCCTGGGGTGCGGTAAAGATCCTGTTTGGGTAATTGTCTCTTAAGTCACTCTTGTACATAAACGGCAGTTTTGTAATGTCTGCAAGTGACCTTATGTCATCCGGATGGACCTTCTGCTCATCCATTCTCCGGTGATAGAACTCTGAAAAGCTGTAAAGCCGGTAAACAAGTGTCTTTAAATGTCTGTACTGAAGTTTCTTCAGATCTGCTGCCGGCATCTCCTCAATTCTTGGGTCCCATATTTTCATATCTTATCCCCTCTCTTATCAATGACTCTCTTTGCCTTTCCTTCAAAACGGGGCAGTGATTCCGGTTCGACAAGGTTCACGCTTGTCCTTATATTCAGTGTCTCCCTTAACTGATGAATTATTTTCTTCTGAATTTTTTCAAGGTCAGATAGTTCACCGCTGAAATATTCTCTCTTTATCTCGGTGTCAATGGTCATCTCATCAAGGTGATTAACCCTGTCAACATACACCATAAACTGATCCCCTACTTCCGGAAGTGACTTCAGTACATGCTCAATCTGTGACGGAAATATGTTAATTCCGCGTATTACAAGCATATCATCGCTTCTCCCGGTAATCCTTGCAATCCTGTCTCCTCTTTTGCAGGGGCATTCGTCATCAATGATATATGTGATGTCGCCCGTTCTGTATCTTATAAGCGGCATCGCCTCTTTTACAAGCGGAGTTACGACCAGTTCACCCTTCTCTCCGGGAGAGAGGCTCTCTCCGGTCTCAGGATCAATTATCTCAATTAAGTAAGAGTCATGCCAGAAATGAAGCCCGTCCTTTTCGGGACACTCAAATGCAGCGCCCGGGCCGTACATCTCACTCATGCCGTATGAATCATAGGCGGTGACGGCAAGCTTCTCCTCAAGGGTCTTTCTCATATTCTCAGACCACGGTTCAGCACCAAACATTCCGGTTTTAAAGCTCTCAAGCTTTGTCCCCATCTGTTCTGCAACCTCGGCGAGATGGAGCGCATAACCGGGAGTGCAGTGCATTGCGGTGACGCCAAAGTCATCGATCATCTCGATCTGGCGTTTTGTATTTCCCGTGCCGCTTGGAATTACTGTCATGCCGACTTTCTCTGCACCGTAGTGAAATCCAAGTCCGCCTGTAAAAAGACCATAATTCACTGCGTTCTGAAATGTATCCTCGTCAGTAAGGCCGACCATTGTCATATTTCTGGCAATAAGTTCAGACCAGTTTTCAAGGTCTTTTCTGGTATATCCGACTACAGTTGGTTTTCCGGTAGTGCCGGATGTGGTATGTATCCGGACAATCTCCTTTTTAGGGACAGCAAAAAATCCAAACGGATATCCGGACTGCAAATCCTTTTTTGTGGTAAAAGGAAGTTTTACAATATCTTCCTTCCTTCGAATGTCGTCTGCATAAATTCCTGCGTCATTAAGGAGTTTTTTGTAAAATGGAACTTTTTGTGCCTGTTTTACCGTCCACCTGAGGTGCCTTGCCTGGAGTCTGTCAAGGTCATCTCCGGTGAGCGTCTCCATCTCTTTGTTCCAGTACATATCTATAGTATGTTATGCTTTAGCATGGCATGAATATTTTGTTATTCCGTTAAAGGCGTTATCACAAACTCTTAACGTACAGGATTTTACACCTTTTTTAATCTGATGCAGCTGATCTATCTGCCGCGCCCGTTACTGCGAACAAATTCATAACCGATATATTCTTCTCTACCCTAAATTACATTATGGACAGAAAGTTTACTACTGTTTTTATGCTCGCGCTTGCTGTAATGGCAGTTGCCATTGCAGGTTGCACCGGTGCGGATGAGACAGTTCCTGTTGTAGAGAAAGTGACAATTATTGATGTCAAGTACATTGTCGGAATTGACGGCGAATATCCTCCGTACTCATACATTGACAAAGACGGAAACCCCACAGGTTTTGATGTTGAGTCAATTAAATGGATTGCTGATAAGAAAGGTTTCGATGTTGAGATTCAGCCAATGGCATGGGACGGTATTATTCCGGCACTTCAGGCAGGAAAGATTGACATGGTCTATTCAGGAATGACAATCACAGACGAGAGACTTGAGAAAGTAAACTTCTCAAAGCCATACTGGGTTGCAAATCAGGCAGTTGCTGTAAGGGCAGACTCTGAAATAACACTTGATGACTATAAAGCCGGAAAGGTTGTCTGCGGTGCACAGAGAGGTTCAACAGCAGCAGAGTGGATTGAAACAAACCTCATTAAGACAGAACTTATGCCTGAGGATAACCTCAAACTCTATGACAATTTCCCACTTGCAGTTTCAGATCTTGAAAACAAGAGAATTGATGCAGCAATGTACGATACTCCGGTAGTAAAGGACATTATCGCTGAAAAGGATGATGTTGTCATGCTCGGTACAATTCAGACAGATGAAGAGTACGGAATTGCTGTCCGGAAGGACGATGTAAGACTTCTTAACGCACTCAATGACGGTCTTGATATGCTTATGGCAGACCCATACTGGAAAGAACTTATTGAGAAGTATAAACTTGCCTGAGATATTCAGGTTTAATCATCTTTTTTTGTAAATTTCCGGTTTGAACAGTCAGTTTCTGTTTTTATAGCCGGAATTTCCTATGAAACAGTGCACTGTTTCATTCATCATCTGTTAACCAGCTGGTTCATGAGTGACTTTTTTGATACAGATTTACTCAGATTGCTTATATCCCGCACTATTACTAAATATATCCGGATATATGCCGGATCAGATCTTTGATCTCGAAGGGTTTTTTAAGAAATTCTGAGTTGCTGATCTCTTCAGTTCTCTTCACTGTAGCCGCTTCAGTGCTTGCCGAAGTGAATATTATCGGGATATCTATTCCGCTTTTCCTGATTTTCTCAGCAGCCTCAATGCCGTCACCTTCACCGGCAAGGCGTATGTCCATCAGGATTAAATCCGGTTTAAGAGCTATGGCTGTTTCATACGCCTCTTTAGATGAAATTACAGGGCCTATACCCTCATGACCCATAATTTCGGTTACGACCGTCCTTATAAATTCCCCAATCAGATCTTCGTCTTCAACAATCAGAATTCGTCTCATTTGAATCAGAGTTATGTGAACTATTCTTTATTCCCTTGGATTTTTATGTGATTATTGCTTCGGGTTATGGGAGTGTTCTTCATCCGTTCCGATCTTTTTAAGTGATATCAACCAGCATGTCCCTGTTTCGGACCGGATATTTTCCATCGTTCCGGATAACTGTTTTGTAATGATATTTTTGGCAAAATTGATCCCAAAACTGAACTCTTTGCCCTCTGGATTTCCGATTCCTGTTCCGTCATCCTTTACTTTTATTATAATCCCGGAATTGCTCTTTTTGATATCTATATCAATCCTGCCTCCTTTTTGATCAAAGGCATGTTCGGTTGAGTTCTTAATCAGTTCATACAGAGCAGTGCTTAGAGGAATTGCATATGAGAGATCGGTCTCGAATTCATCGCCGGTTATCTGAACGGATATCTTCTCTCGCTTCTCTTCGGACATGCCTTCCATGATAAGGTTTGCCAGATCGAAGAGATGACTCTTAAAGAGCAGAGTTTTTCTCTCCTCTTTTCTGTAGAGATCATCGTGGATCATTCCGAGATATTTGATCCTTCCGGTTGCATCATTAATTACTTCAAGTGCCTCAGGATCTTTTATTTTAAGTGACTTTATTCCGAGGAGGCTTATTATGTACTGAAGGTTGTTTTTAACTCTGTGGTGGAGTTCTGCAATAAGTTCTGATTTCTTCAGGAGTGTCCTGTTCAGTTCACGGTTCTTCTCCTCAAGATGCTGCACATTTCTCTGTATTGTTTCAAGCAGGATGTTTCCGGAGTCTGAGATTAATGATATTTCATCGTCATGCTCATCTTTAAGACGTGACTCATAATCTTTTGTGCTTGCTATTCTTTTCAGTTCATAAGAGACTGATTCAAGTCTTCTGGTAAATAATGATTCAAAAGTTATATTCAGGATTATAACGACTGCTGCACAGAGAATAAGTACATATCCTGAGAAGAATGTCACTGTACTAAGACCTAAAGCGAATAAATCCCTGCTGTCAGTAACTGTAAGCACTGCAACCGGCCTGTCGCTGATGTCAGATATCATTGATTTGACATAGATCTCCTCCTCATCTGGTCCATATGAAATGAGGCGTGAATTCATGCCGTTAATTTCAGGGTATTCCCTGTTCAGACCCGTAATTCCGGTTAATTCCAGTTCAATATTGATCTCATCTGAGATTTCACTGAGATATTCTCCGGATACCTCCTTTGTCATAACAAGTATTCCCTTTGGAGTTCCGTCCATATTGCTTGTCAGAACCGGATTTATAGATACAATGTGGAGGTTACCATCTGCCTCCATGAATCCGGCGATGCCCTCTGACGGATCAGGACCTTTTACTGAAATATGCTCTTTGATTGAATCTAAAAGCCCTTTTGGAATATTGGTGAATTCATCATCATCCAGATTATAATATTCTCCATAAAATAGTGTGCTGTTTAGGTCAAAATAGAGGATTGAATTGATTTTGAGGTTATAATATGTGGAGTCAACAAAATTCTCTCCGATGAATTCTGTGTTTTTATCATCCATAAAATAGTATGATGAATCCCAGAATGCCCAGTCTTTATTTATTCTGTCAACATCAGATATTTTGTAATAGATATAGTTCTCTGCTCTCTCTGAATTATCTATGGCCTCATGTTCTTCGATATTGAAGAGGCCGTTAAGCACTATTATGTAAGTTCCGGCAATAAGGCCCAGAATAAGCACAAGGGCTACAATAAGAGTGATCAGATTTATCTTGTTCTTAATTTTTATTACAATCCCTCTGTTCAGATATTTATCGGAATGGATTTAATATGCAGCCATTCAGCATCAATCTGTAGCTAATAATATGAATAATCTGTCCGTATATAGAGATTTATTTAATCACTGAAAAAATTAATGATTAATTTTTCAGCGCCCGCTGGTTCCGGGTATTGCATACTTCTTTTCAAGCATATTTGCACCGAATGTTGTTATAGTCACAAGCAGAAGATAGACTGCACCGACCATTATAAATGCCTCATTGTATGCGAAATATTTTGTAGCCACAAGTTTTCCTGCACCTGTAAGCTCTATTACTGTGAGCATATATGCAAGTGACGAATATTTTATCAGGTAGATGAATTCATTGGATAGTCCGGGAATTGCTCTTCTGAGTGCCTGTGGGAGTACAATATTTACAATTACCTGCCTTTCTGTCATGCCGAGCGCTCTTGCGGCAATCAACTGACCTTCCCGTATCGATTTCATCGAACCGCGGATATACTCTGAACTGTAAGCTGAATTGCACAGTATAAATCCGGTTATTGATGCCACAAAGGCAGTGAGTGTGATGCCGACTGAAGGCAGGCCGAAGTACAGAATAAACAGCAGAAGTAAAAGCGGGCACCCTTTGATGAATGTGACATAGGCCTTGCAGAAGATTACTGTATAACGCCCCCCGTATGTCCTCCCTACAGCAACTCCTATTCCTCCAAGGAGTCCGAAAGGTGCGGACAGCGCAATGAGCTGAAGCGTAATTACAAGTCCGCCGATCAGTGCCGGCATCAGAATTTCTGCAATAAATGTCATCTGGTCCATTTATACCTCCCTTAGTATCCGCTATTAAACTGCCCGATAAAACTCTTTGTCCTCTCGGATTTAGGATTGTTCATGATCTCTTCAGGTGTGCCCTCCTCAAGGATCTTTCCTTCTTCCATAAATATAATCCTGTTCGCAACCGATTGTGCAAATCCCATCTCGTGGGTTACGACAAGCATTGTCATCCCGTCTTTTGCCAGCTTCTTCATGACCTCCAAAACCTCCCTTGTGAGTTCAGGATCAAGTGCCGATGTCGGTTCATCAAAGAGTATTACATCAGGATCCATTGCAAGTGCACGTGCGATTGAGACCCGCTGCGCCTGACCTCCGGAAAGTTCCGCAGGATAATGATCTGCCCAGTCTTCCATTCCGACCTGGCGGAGTTCATTCATGGCTTTCTCTCTTGCCTCATCGGGTTTCATCCCGCGTACTTTGATTAAGGCGATCTCAACATTTCTGATTGCCGTTAAGTGGTCAAAGAGGTAAAAATTCTGAAAGACCATACCGATCTTCTGCCTGAAATTATTTATTCTCTTCCCGGAATTTGTGACCTCTTCACCATTAAGAAATACTCTCCCTTTTTCTGGTGGTGTAAGCTGGTTTATGCACCTTAATAAAGTACTCTTGCCTGTACCCGAAGATCCTATGAAGACGATCGTCTCACCTTTTTTTACATCGAGTGAGACGCCTTTTAATACTTCATTATTTCCGTATTTTTTATGAATATCTTCTATTCTAAGGATATAATCATTGTCTGACATAATTTATACTTCCCCGCTGTTTCCGCCAAAACCAGGTATCGCCAGCCTGTTCTCAAGTATGTAGAGTCCTTTCATACCTGCATAATTTAATAGGATGAATACTCCGGCGCAGGCAATGTAGATTGGCATTGTAAGGTATGTCTGTGAGACTATCTGTGAGGTTCTTGTGATTAATTCCATTACACCGATGGCATAGCAGACTGCTGAATCTGTGAGAATATTCGGATATTCATTTGACCATCCCGGAAGTGCAATTCGTACTGACTGAGGCAGAATTATTGATTTTATAGCTGTAAATCTGCTCATTCCAAGTGATCTTGCGGCTGTCATCTGCCCGTCGCTTATCGACTGAATAGCTCCTCTGAATATCTGCGACTGATATGCGGCCCCTCTGAGCCCAAGCACTGTTGCTCCGACGAAAAACGCCGGCATATCTCCAAGTCCAATTGCAGGGAAGAGACCGAAGTAAAACAGAAAGAGAAGAACAAGAACAGGAAGGCCCCTGAAGAACCATACATAAACGCCTATTGCGGCCCTGACCGGCCATTTTGAATATACCTGTCCGAGTGCCATCGGCAGACCAAGAAGAACACCTATTCCAAGTCCTGCGGCGACAAGGCCCATTGTGACAATTATTCCGGATAGGAGATACGGCAGCCAGTCTATTAGTATAGATATTGCATCCATGCCCGATTATTCCCGGTACCAAAACTGATAGCTATAATTCCGGTACAACATTATCTCTGTTTTTTACCTAATACTTATTTATTCTGCCGATTTCGGACAGATTTTTATTTAGTTATATTTTTAAAAAAGTTAAGTTTGATTTTTACGGTTAAAGGCCGTATTTTTCCTTAAGCTCAGTCCACTTCTGATCCTTGTGAAGTTTTGCAAGGCCGTTGTTGATTGTTTCGAGAAGTGCTACGTCGTCCTTTCTGATTGCGACTCCATACTCCTCTCCTGTGTCAATCTCGCCTGTTATGTGGATTGGCTTCTCTTCGATTGCTGCAATCATTGAAGGTCTGTCATAGATTGCTGCGTCAATTCTCTTGTTTTTAAGGTCCTCGATGACAAGCGGGAAGTTGTCATATGTCTTGAGATTTTCTGCCGGAATCAGGCCTTTATTTACGAGGTTCTCCTCAGCCCAGATCTGTCCTGTTGTTCCTCTCTGTGCACCTACAATAAGCTCTCCTGCCTTAAACTGATCAAGTGTGAATTCATTGTCATCATGCACTGCAACGGACTGGTTGATCTTCAGGTACGGAATCGAGAAGTTCACTTTCTCAAGTCTCTCGTCTGTGATTGTCATTCCTGAATAGACCATGTCAATCTTTCCTGCCTGAAGTGCCGGAATAATACCGTCCCATGCGATCGGCTTTATCTCTACTTCAAAGCCCATGTCATCAGCGATCCACTGAACTGATTCGACATCAAATCCGGTTGCGCCGCCGTCTTTATCAATTAATGAGTAAGGAGGATATTCTCCGTCAATACCAACTACATAGACCGTTTTTTCCTCTGCTGTCCCGGACTGTCCGGAATCTCCGGTTTCGGCAGGTGCATTACCGGTACATCCGGAGAATGCAACTGCTGACACAGCTAACAGAATAAGAAGTATTCCATAAACCTTTCTGTTCATAAGAAGATGATTGGTTAAATATTAATATATCTTTTATGACTTGAGTTTCTGACAGTTGATCCGGGATATGACAACTTTAAATGTTCTAATCTGAGTAAGGTGTCCGGCATGAGAGATTCACCCGTCTGCTCTAATCCTGCCTCTCATATACAGCCGGCAGTTTCTCTCTCCTCCTCAATTCTCCGGGCATAAACGATTAATTAATCTGTCTGCCGGAATAGACATAAGTAGATACGATTATTGTGTGGAATCTGTGAATTATGGAGAAAGTTACAATACCCTGGCACTCGGTTTTTGGATTTGGGGCACATATTAAAGCTTCGTCCACAACCCTTTCTATCCGGCAGAAGAGTGATCTCAGGGAAATCCCTCTTGAAAAGGTTGGTCATCTCCTCCTGGTGGGCGGGCATAATCTGCATACTTCCGCAGTATCCAATCTTCTGAAACAGAAATCCTCAATATCATTTTTTGATGCAGATGCATCTCCACTGGGTATTCTCAGCCCTTATGGTGATGAAAGCCGCGAAAATATGGAGAATTTTCAGAGGAAAACGCCTGTTTATCACGCAGCTTCTGAGATTGTCCGCTCTTCACTCAAATCAAGGATGAATCTCATTGATGAGGTTATGAGGGAAGCCGGGCGGGTTTTATTTTATGAAGGAGAACACGAACTATTCCTGAAATCACTTGAAGATGTTGACTATCTTGTAAAGATAGAAGAACTCCGCAGGCTTCACAGGCTTGTCTCAGATATGTATTATGAGGTCGTATCAAGGGGAATTAACCCGGTTCATGGCTTTAAGAGACGCACAAAAAGGCCCCATAATGATCCTGTGAATGCTATGCTCTCTATAGGTTATGCTATGCTTTTTGGTAATGTCAGTCTCTCTGTTGCAGGCTCTTATCTAAGCCCGGACCATGGTGTTCTCTCAGAGGGCACAGGTTCGCTCGTGAATGATATAATGGCTCCTTTAAAGTCAGGTATGGTGGATTCTGCTGTTTTCAGGGTTTCAAGGGAATATCTGAACCCGGATCATTATGAGCTCAGCACAAAAAGATGTCATTTAAAGGACGACCTGCTGGCAGTTCTCTCAGACTGCCTTCATAAATCAATAGACCAGAAGAGAATTGATTTTACAGTCTCTTCATATGTGGATCATCTGGTGAAAAAAACCCCTTTCAGAGTTTATTACTGAATTTCGGCAGTGAATTTATTTTTTTTATTTTGTTCAGAAAAGATTCATTTTTTCCGGATTATTGAAAAATCACAAAATGTTCTCAGTCCGGTTTCCCTGGATTCTATCTCACGTACATGCGCTCTTGGGCATTCATAGAGTGTAGATAATAATTTTTCTATGATTACACCCTCCCCTGTCACAATCAGGTATACTCTTCCGTCTTCGATATTCATAACTTCCCCGGTAAGTGACAGATGGGCTGCAATTTTTTTGACACATGCCCTGAAACCAACACCCTGTACTTTCCCGGAGATATATGCTTCAACTGTTAATGTTCTTTCATTTCTGGTTTCTGGCTCCTGAAAACCATACAATTCGGAGACCATCATATAGGGTATTCTCAGCAAAGAGTAATTAATTCTCCCATAATTTTCTGCACATCCTGGAGGTTAAGGTTTCGTTGAACCCGCTGGAAGCGCGATAACTAAAACGTGGTGTAGCTGACCTCATGCAGAATCTCATGCAGTGCATAAACTGTATATTTATTCTTGTTATATGACTAAATTCTCTGATATGGCTGATAAAAAAAATGTGGATGAGCTGATTAGGAGACTTCAATGCGGTACACTTGATGAGAAGAGAAGTGCAGTCTCTCTTCTGGCAGATATGGGTGAAGAATGCCTTCCTTTGGTTATTGATGCATTTCTGGAGACCGATAATAATGATTTCAGGTGGTATGCGGCAAATGTTTTAGCATCAGTTGGTGAACCTGCAATTCCTTTACTTGTAAAAATTCTGAACGATTATGAGGACGATAGTGTCCGGAAATATGCAGTATCTGCCCTTGGAACCATTGGCGAACCTGCTATAGAGGCACTGCTCTCATTTTTTGTTACAGGTGATGCGAAAATGAGGGGCTATGCTTCACTTGCCCTGATTAAAATCGGAGAGCCTGCTATCGAACCCCTCAGTGAGTTTATCGAATATTCAGATGATGTTGCTCACAGGTGCGCTCTTCTGACACTGCAGAGAATTGGCATAGACAGGCCCGAAGAAGTTGAATCTGTAATTGATACTTACAGATGATATTCTGATTGTACGTGTTGTTTTCCGGAATTTTTCCGGGAAGAAAGCATTTTTTATTTCATCTTTTCAGGGATGTCTTTCAAACCAAGACCTCTTATATATCTGCTGAGTTCTTCATAGTCGCGCTCATGGTATATGTGTGCAGAGACTGACGTATGGGAGTACCATCCCGTACCTGCGTCAAGCCTCTCTGCGATCATCTTCTGGAGGTTTACAAGGGCATACATATTTGCGCCGAGTGCTGAGAGCATGTCGTTTGAGCGGAACTCCACATGCATATTCAGATTATTGTCACGCAGAAGGCACTGTATTCTCTGGAGGCATGGCGGATTACCGGATTTGGTATCTTTCGGAGGGAACCATGTTATGCCGAGTGCACGGCGGGAATTTGGCTCTTCCTTCAGTTTTTGTACAATATATTCTATCTGGTCAATTCCCTTTTTATCTCCGTCTCCCAGGTAATTTTCCCCGTCTTTTACAGGGTGGTCGAAGAGGCGGTCATGGTATGTATAAGCAAATTCGCTCTCTGTTCCGTGCAGGAGATCATGGACATACTGCTTCATCGCGCCCTCTCCAAACATATTGTACGGGCTTATCATGTATTCCTCAAACGGATCTCTGACGTGAATATTGAGCGGTTCTGGCAGTTCTATCGTCTTTTCCCCGTCTTCGGTCAGAAGGCAGCAACCGTGTTTCAGTATTGTCTTTATCGCCTCTTCATGCCCTTTGCCTATAGAAAACGCCCTGATATTAAACATATTGATAAAATCTCCCTGTTGTGAACTGCATCATTTTGGTACAGTTCCGGATATCTATTTGATCTTTTTTCTGAAGATAATTATCTTCTCCGTCTTCCGGTGTTGTTGTGCCGGATGCACTAACATTAATGAAATGATCTGCCAATATTATGGTTATGCAGGCATCACCGGAGATGGAGAGTTATTTCAAATCACTTGAGGATGACCTCTATAAGGCCATCGAAATAGCAAAACAGGCAAGGAAGGTCGGAATTGATCCCGCGCTTGATGTTGAAATTCCGGTGGCGAGCGACCTTGCCGACAGGGTGGAGGCACTTTTGGGGTATCCGGGCGTTGCCAAAAGACTTAGGGAACTTGGGGAGGAGATGTCCAGGGAAGAGGTCTCCTTAAAGATAGGTGATGATTTTATTGCCAGAAGGTTTGGTGAGGAGACAAAGGAGGAGATCCTCGACCATGCCATACGTACATCAATGGCCCTTCTTACCGAAGGTGTTGTGGCCGCACCTACGGAAGGTATCGGTAAGATTGCCGTCGGGAAAAATGATGACGGGACCGAATATTTAAAGATCTATTATGCTGGGCCTATCCGTAGTGCGGGTGGAACAGCGCAGGCCCTCTCTGTTCTTGTCGGGGATTATGTCAGAAAAGGTCTTGGCATCGGCCGATATATCCCAAGGAATGAGGAGGTTGAGAGATATGTCGAGGAGATTAAGAAGTACAACTCTATCTCAAGCCTTCAGTATATGCCTTCAGATGATGAACTCAGGCATATCATCAGGAACTGCCCTGTCTGTATTGAGGGCGAACCTACCGAACGTGTTGAGGTCTCCGGATACAGGAATCTTGAGAGAATTGAGACCAATACTGTAAGGGGCGGTATGGGTCTTGTTGTGGCTGAAGGTCTTGCGCTGAAGGCCCCTAAAATCCAGAAAACTGTGCGCAAGGTAAAAATGGAGGGCTGGGAATGGCTTGATGATATCATATCCGGGTCATTCTCGTCAGCGCCCTCAGGCGGTGAGGAGGAGAAGGATGAAGAAGAAGAGGCTGACTCCTCAAAGAAGTGCAAAATCAAGCCGAAGGACAAGTACATCCGTGACCTTGTCGGCGGCAGGCCTGTATTTTCCTACCCACTAAGGCCAGGCGGCTTCAGGCTGAGATATGGCCGTTCAAGAAATACCGGGTTTGCTGCCGCAGGGTTTAACCCGTCAGGCCTGCATCTGCTCGGCAACTTTTTGGCGGTGGGCACACAGATGAAGGTTGAGCGTCCCGGCAAAGCCTGTGGTGTTGTTCCGGTTGATTCCATAGAAGGTCCGACTGTCAGGCTTTATTCCGGAGAGGTTCTGAGGGTTGATGACATACCAACAGCAATTAAACTTGAGAAAAGTGTTGAGAGAATTCTTGATGTCGGGGAAATTCTGGTCTCTTATGGCGAGTTTCTTGAGAATAACCATACTCTTATTCCGTCTGCATACTGTCATGAATGGTGGGTGCTTGAAGGTGGTAAAGAGCGCCCTGTTTCCGGCAGGCAGGCCATTGATATGGTACTTGAAGGGGCGTATCTTCACCCTGACTTTATGTATATATGGGATGATCTGACTGCGGCTGACATTCTTGAGCTTTCAGATATTGTATCCGGTTTTGGTAATATGTCCGGTGATACTCTCACCCTGCCCAACAATGCACGGACAAAGGAGCTGCTGGAGCTTTTGCTCCTGCCCCATAAAGTTCTCTCCGGAAATCTGGTCATTTCGGATGCAGCAGTTCTTACTGCATGCCTCGGGCTTGACGACAGCCTGAACAGAAAGGAATTTCCGGGTGGGGAATATCCTGAAGATCCTCTTGAGCTTGTCTCATATCTCTCCGGATTTAAGGTGAGGTCAAAAGCCGGGACACGGATAGGCGGCAGGATGGGAAGACCTGGCAAGTCAAAGGAGAGGAAGATGAATCCTGCGCCCAATGTGCTGTACCCTGTCGGAAATGAGGGCGGTTCGAGGAGATCTTTTCAGCAGGTTGCAAAATCAAAAGATAACCGTGACGGTGGTTTTATCACCGCCGAAGTAGGCCTGAGGAGATGCCCCTCCTGTGGTTTTCGGACGTATATTAATATCTGTGAGTGTGGCACACATACTGAGCCGGTTTATGTCTGCCCAAGATGCCGCCATGATGTCGTAAAGGGCGTATGTCCGGTATGCGGGGTTGAAGGTGTCTGTGCACAGACTATTACCATTAATGTAAAGAATGAGTATGACCGTGCATTAAAGGCGCTCGGTATGCGTGATTCCGAACTTAAACTTGTAAAGGGCGTAAAGGGCCTGATGTCAAAGGAGAGATGTGTTGAGGCACTGGAGAAGGGAATTTTAAGAGCCAGACAGGACCTTTATGTCTTTAAGGACGGCACACTTCGGTATGATATGATTGACCTTCCCCTCACCCAGATAATCCCGCGTGAGATCGGGGTCAGTTACCAGAGGCTTTTAGAACTTGGATATACCCATGATGTCTATGGTAAGCCCCTTGAATCTGACGAACAGATTCTTGAGCTTAAATGCCAGGATATTTTAGTATCTGAGCATTGTGGAGAGTGGCTCATCAAGGTCTCAAAGTTTGTTGATGAAATGCTCGAGAAAGTCTACGGTATGGAGCCGTATTATAATGCCTCCAGGAGAGATGATCTTGTAGGATCCCTGCTGATGGGCCTTGCACCTCATACCAGTGCAGGTGTGCTGGTGAGGCTTATTGGCTTTACAAAGGCACTTGTTGGCTATGGACATCCGTTCTTTCATGCTGCAAAGAGGAGGAACTGTTTTCAGGGTGATACTAAACTTACGGTCTATGATGGTCAGAGATGGGATACTCTTCCGATAAAGAAATTTGTCCTTGAAAATTTTGATGTAAGCTGCAAATCCGTTGACTGTGTGGGGACATATTATTCAGACCCTGTAAAGCCATACTGGGTTCGGGCTGTCGATGTGAACGGGAATGTCAGGATGAGGCAGGTCACCTCGGTTTCCGTTCATAAATCCCCGGACACTCTTCTTTATTTTGAGACTCAGCGCGGCAAAAATATTATGGTGACACCTGAGCATTCGATGCTTGTCTCTGATCTTAATTACCAGAGGAAGATTAAGGCGCTTGAGTTAAAGGAGGGCGATTATATTCCCGGTTTTGAAGGCGGGGCCATGATTCCGGATATGATTGTCAAAAGAGAGCCGGTTGTCAGTGCTGATGATTATGTTTACTGCCTGACAGTCTCTGAGGACCACACTGTCGAGGTGAACGGGATCTTTACCGGACAGTGTGACGGTGATGAGGACTGCGTGATGCTCCTTCTGGACGGGCTTATCAACTTTTCACGGTCTTTTCTGCCGGAAACAAGGGGCGGATCGATGGATGCCCCTCTTGTTCTGACCCGGAGAATAGACCCGGCTGAGGTTGACAAGGAGAGTCATAACGTAGATGCCTGTCCTTCTTATCCGCTTGAGCTGTATCTCGCCGGCCTTGATTATGTGCACCCTAAGGATCTTGAGAAGATTGTTGACCATGTTGAGCTTCGTATTGGTAAACCTGAACAGTACGAGGGGATTATGTTTACACATAACACAACTGATATCTCAGCCGGTCCTCTGATCTCTTCATATAATACACTTCATTCTATGGTTGATAAACTTGAGGCTGAACTTGAACTGGGCAGAATTATCCGTGCTGTGGATGAGGATGATGTTGCCGAGAGGGTTTTGAATACTCATTTTATCAGGGATATAATGGGAAATCTGAATTCATATTCCAGGCAGAAGGTCAGATGCACGAAATGCAATTCAAGTTACAGGAGGATGCCTCTTGCAGGGAAATGCACGAAGTGCGGCAATAAGCTCATCGCCACCGTTCATGAGGGTTCGGTTAAGAAATACCTCCATATGTCGCTTAAGATGTGTGAAGATTACAAAGTTTCTGCTTATACCCGGCAGAGAGTTGAGGTGCTGAATATGGCGGTTATCTCAACGTTTGGTGAGCCGCCTGAGAAGCAGCTTGGTCTTGCTGATTTTATGTGACTGCCGGGGGTTTGGTATATTTCCGGATGGCTACAGTCGGTTAGTCTGTTGAAAAATCCTTTCCCCTCTGCATGCTTTCCGGTCTGTAGAAGGTTAAATCGTCAGGATAAGGCCTGAAGAATGTCTGATCCATTAAATCTGATTTTTCATCCGCTAATGCCCATCCAAAAAGTATTTTTTTAATCGCCACTGCGGGCAGGAGATTTTTTCGGTAGGATTCAAGACTTTCCAGGAAGTATTCTCTCTCATTTTTATTCAGCCTGTCAGATGTCTGCCCGAACGCATGCATGAAAGCGTTTATCTCAGATTTGTAAGTTACAGGCCGTTTTGTTGCCAAAAGGAGATTTCTCCTGTAAAAACTGAATAGTTCTTCATCCGGTCTGTTACCTTCTGCGGCTATATTCCCGAGAATTTTTAGGTATTTCTGGCTGTATGAGAGAAGAAGTGTCTTGTTTTTGTGGTGGTAATTTCTCAGCTCTTTTATACTACCTTCTGATTCAGTTTTTCTGAGTTCTGCGAGGAGGAATATTCTCGTGAGGAAATGTTCCCTTATTCTCTCATTTTTAAGCCGGCCTTCGTCTTCAACCGGGTAATCTGGAAATCTGTCGATTATTGCACCGCCAAAAAATCCTGCCCTCCTGTCTATTTTGTTTGATTTATCCGGTCCGGGGTAGACATTTACATTTGAGATGCCGGATGACGGTGATCTGTTTTTCATTATGAATCCGTCTGTTTTGTCTGTTTTTGATAGGAATGATTCAGAAAATTCATTCATCTGTTCAGTAATGTCTCTTCCGGTTGAGGGCTGAATGAGCCGGTCTTCATTATTTATCCTGACTATCCTTATTACTGCTCTTGGAATTCCAAGGCCGATCTCAACTTCGGGACAGACCGGAATGAAATTTACATATTTCTTTAGTGCCTCAACCTCATCACTTTTGATCATGCTGCCGTCATATCTGACGTGGCCAAAACCAAGGCAGCGGCTCACAACGATCTCCGGTTTTTCAAATTCTGTCTTCATAGTCATTTTTAATCCCCTTTTATTCTTATTCTGAATTTTATTTGCCGGTAATATTTACAATGAGAAGTTTATTTCCTTTAATTTATCTCACTGTTTCATCCACTGTCTGTGGGGCCCTGATCATGAGTGACTTTATTATCAGAACAGCAGAGTATTGGTATGATCTGTATTAATTATTCTTTCAGTATGCGGCCCTGCAAAATATAATATATCTGCTGCACATAAAAGAAGGATAATTAATCTGTGAAAATTGTCAGATGTTTTCCAGGGGATAACAGATTCTGTATTTTGAATATGCGGATAATTGTTCTGATAAATTCTGATTTGGTATATTTATGGCGAGATATATGCTTTTATCAGGGAATCCGGTCTTTGTATTGGCCGGGTGAATATTATTGAGGTGTTTATTTGTGGGATAAATTTGCATTCCTGGGGAAGAATAAAGAGATGTCTGTCAGTCATTCTGATGCAGCTCCATTTCGTGAGGAACTGTACAGCCGGGACCATATGGTCAGGCATGCAGAGAGGATTGCCGGTATGTACAGGACAGGTGCCGGAAATGGTTTTGACTCTCTTCTTCCAAGGCTTGCCGATAACGAGAAGGTTCTCCTAAAGACTTACAATCTGCTGAATGCTGCCAATGAGGCCGGCCGCCGGATTGCTCCTGCCGGTGAGTGGCTTCTGGATAACTTCTACCTTATTGAAGAACAGATAAGAACTGCCCGCTGTCATCTCTCTGAGGAGTACAGCCGGGAATTCCCACGTCTTGAAAACGGACCTTTTGAAGGCTTTCCCCGTATTTATCACGTAGCTATAGAATTAATTGCCCACAGCGACGGCAGGGTTGATAACCAGACTCTCTCTCTTTTTATTGAATCATATCAGAGTATCAGCATTCTGCAGATTGGAGAACTCTGGGCTGTACCAATTATGCTCAGGCTTTCCCTGATTGAGAATCTGCGCAGAATTGCCGAGAGAATTTCAGCAGACAGGCTTGATTGTGACGCTGCTGATCAGTGGGTAGACCGGATGACTGAGGTTGCAAGGGATGATCCAAAGGGTCTGATACCGTTTATTGCAGATATGGCCCGTGCAGATCTTCCAATGACCAGTGCTTTTGTTGCGGAGATGGCGAGGCAGCTTCAGGGGCAGTCAGGCTCATTTGCATTCCCGCTCACCTGGATTGAACAGAGGCTTTCTGAGAAGAATCTGACAGTTGAGCAGATGGTCAATGCAGAGACTCAGTCCCAGGCTGTTGATCAGGTCTCCTTTGGCAACAGTATTAACAGCCTCCGTCTTCTGGATATGACAGACTGGCGTGAGTTCGTAGAAAAGGTCAGTCATGTTGAGCATGTACTCCGGAGTGATCCTGAGGACAGCTATGCAGAGATGGACTTTGAGACCCGTGACAGGTACAGGCATGTGGTTGAGGAGATAGCAAAAAAGGGGGGACTTATTGAGGTTGATGTTGCAGCAAAGGCCGTGGAACTTGCCGGCGATAACCGGAAAAATCAGAACGATGGAAAGGTAAGGGCATACCATGTCGGTTATTATCTGACAGATGAAGGCAGGGAGGCGCTTGAAGAGGCTCTCTCCTTTGTTCCTCCTATTTATGATCGTTTCAGAAGAAGGGTCTATTCATGTTCTCTGCCGCTTTATTTCTCCGGAATTTTTGTCATAACTCTGATTGCAGCTCTTTTTGGTTATGGCTATCTTCCTCCTTACGCATGGTACATCACTCTGCCGGTCCTTTTAATCCTTATCTTCCCTGTAAGTCAGGGCGCAGTGGCGCTGATAAACTGGTTATTTACTCTTTTCCTCACACCCGTCTTACTTCCGAAGATGGACTATTCATCCGGGGTTCCTGATGACCAGAGGACTATTGTTGTAATTCCGACTCTTCTTTCAAAACCCGGGGATGTTACATCGCTCCTTGATTCACTTGAGGTCCGGTATCTTGCAAACCGGGATGATAATCTGTACTTTGCCCTGCTTACTGATCTCAAAAATGCATCGGTTCAGGAACTGCCCGAAGACAAAGAACTTGTCAGTCTTCTTGCTGCCGGTATTGAAGACCTGAACTCTAAATACCATGATGATAAACCTTCAACCTTCTTTCTCATGCACAGGTCCAGGACCTGGAATGAATCTGAAGGGGTCTGGATGGGTTATGAGAGGAAGAGAGGCATCCTCTCTGCGTTCAATAATCTGATCTCCGGCAGAGGGACTAAAGACTTCTCATCTATTATTGGTGATCAGGAGATCCTGGGCAGTGTAAGGTATGTCCTTACCCTTGATACTGACACAGAACTTCCACGTGGCAGTGCAAAAAAACTTATCGGTACTATGGCACACCCGCTCAACCGTCCGGTAATAGATCCGGTTAACATGGTTACCCGGCAGGGATATGGTATTCTGCAGCCACGTGTTGCTCTCTCTCTGACAGAAGCTGGCATTTCCCGCTTTGCTTCACTATTCGGCGGTGAACCGGGAATTGATCCATATACCCGTGCAGTATCTGATGTGTACCAGGATGCCTTTAAGGAAGGGTCATTCATTGGAAAGGGAATATACGACCTGGAAGTATTCTCAAGAATATTTGAAGGGTGTTTTCCTGAAAATCTGATATTAAGTCATGATCTCCTGGAAGGATGCTATGCAAGAACCGGTTTTGTCAGTGATGTTCAGGTCTTTGAAGATTATCCAAACAGCTATCTGGCAGATATCAAACGCAGGCACAGATGGATCAGGGGCGACTGGCAGATAATGCCATGGCTTTTTCCCTATGTCCTTGACACTTCATGCAAAGTCCGGAAAAATCCTCTCTCTCTTCTCTCCCGCTGGAAGATATTCGATAACCTGAGGAGGAGCCTCGTAGCTCCGGCAGCATTATTATTTCTTATAATGTCATGGTTCAGCTTTGGTGATCCACTCTTCTGGACTGTCTTTATTGTGTCACTGTACCTGATTCCTTCGGTGCTTATATCCTGCTGGAGAGTTGTAAATAAGCCTGAGGATCTAACCTGGATGCTCCATCTCCATGCTATCCCGTCCATCATTCGCGGTCAGATAATTCCGCCTCTGATCAATCTGATATTCCTCCCTTATGAGGCTTATATCTCATTTGATGCCATGTTCAGGTCATGTTTCCGGATGGCCGGTTCACACCGCCATCTGCTGGAGTGGACAACCCACCAGGAGGCTGCACAGGCGAAAGCTTCAGGACTTGGAGGAATGTACAGAATTATGTGGGGCGGGCCTTTTATCGGGATCGGGCTGCTTACTCTTCAGATACAGAAGTACCTGGTCTCTTCTGTAGCTATTGCCTCTTTTGCCTGTGCGTGGATCCTCTCCCCGATTATTGCATCCTGGCTCAGCCAGCCACAGAGGATCCGCATTCCGGATCTTACGCCTGATCAGAACTTCTTTTTAAGGTCTGTTGCGCGGAAAACCTGGCGTTTCTTTGAGACATTTGTCACTGCCGAAGATCACTATCTCCCCCCTGATAATTACCAGGAGCAGCCTGTTTCAGCTGTTGCACACCGCACTTCTCCGACAGATATAGGCCTATTACTGCTTTCAAATCTCACTGCGTATGACTTTGGATATATCTCACTCAGAGGTCTCATTGAGCGTACCGGAAATACCATGAATACTATGGAACAGCTAAGCAGATTCCGCGGTCATTTTTACAACTGGTATGACACTATCACATTAAAGCCGCTCCTTCCAAGGTATATCTCCACTGTTGACAGCGGAAACCTTGTCAGCCATCTGATTGTACTGCGGCAGGGTCTGTGTGAACTTCCGGATTGCAGGATTCTTTCGGATAGATTTGGAGACGGTTTGTCTGATACACTATCTCTTCTCTCTGATGCCCTTGATACTGCCGGAAAAGAGGATGACAGTGGATCTTTAACATATGTCCGGTCAAAGATTGCAGAACTGAGGGATGGCGCAGCCCGGAAGCCTGGTATGACTGGTGAAATCCTGAAGCATCTCTCCTCTCTTGACGGGATTGCTTCTGAAATTGAGGATGCTCTGGGTAAGCATCCGGATGATGATGTCAGGTGGTGGGCCGGTGCAGTTAAAAGACAGACAGAGTGCCACAGAAAGGATTTAAATTATTTTGTATCCTGGCAGTCCACCGGCATTCCTCCTGACTCTGTATGGTCTGAAACTCCTGAGTATCTGGTTCCGTATGTCTCCCTGGTCTGCACCACTCTTGAAGGACTGGATAATCAGGTTCCTGCTCTCAAAGATATCGCTGATATCAGGCATTCCCTTTATGACAATATAGGGCCACTTCGTAAATGGCTCAATAATCCATCAGATTCAGATTCAGATTCGTTCTTTGGTCCGGGGCGTATGTGGCTGATTCTGACTCTTGAAGAGATGGAGAAGTCATGTGGGAGGGCAGAAAAATTACTTATGTCGATATCACACCTTTCAGACCTCTGTAAGGAATTTTCTGAGATTGAGTATGAATTCCTCTATGACAGTACCAGCAGTCTTCTTGCAATTGGATATAATGCGACTGATCTCAGGCGGGATGCCAGTTTCTATGATCTGCTTGCATCCGAGGCACGAATCACCAGTTTTATCGGTATTGCTTACGGGAAACTTCCACAGGAACACTGGTTCGCCTTAGGCCGCCTGCTCACAAATGTCGATGGCGGAAAGCCGACTCTCATCTCGTGGAGTGGTTCGATGTTTGAATATCTGATGCCGCTTCTTGTGATGCCTACGTATGAAAATACTCTTCTTGACCAGACATATCATGCAGTTGTTTCCAGGCAGATTGACTATTCAGTAAAACGTGGTGTACCCTGGGGGATTTCGGAATCCGGTTATAATATTACAGATACAAGTCTGAATTACCAGTACAGGGCGTTTGGCATTCCAGGGCTTGGGTTTAAACGCGGTCTTGCAGATGATCTTGTTATTGCTCCTTATGCTGCTGTGATGGGGCTTATGGTAAATCCTTTTCTGGCATGCAGGAATCTTGAGAGGATGAAGTCCTTAGGGTACTGCGGCGACTATGGTTTTTATGAAGCTGTAGATTTCACCCGGTCCCGTACGCCTCCGGGTCAGAAGTATTCAGTAATTCAGTCATTTATGTCACATCATCAGGGTATGGCTCTGCTCTCTCTTGCATATGTGATACTAAACCGCCCTATGCAGAGGAGGTTTATGTCAGATCTAACTCTTCAGTCGGCTGTTATGCTGCTCCAGGAGAAGATGCCGCGTAATACTCCGTTCTATCCGCATACCGGCGAGGTTGAGGGGGTTCATAAGGCAACTGAGCTGTCGGAGTCTGTGATGCGCACATTTCATACTTCTAATACTCCAAGACCTGAAGTGCATCTCCTCTCAAACGGAAGATATCATGTTATGGTAAACAACAGCGGGTCAGGTTACAGCAGGTGGAATGACCTTGCTGTGACCAGATGGCGGGAGGATCCTACTGCTGACTGTAGCGGGATATTCTGCTATATCAGGGACCTCGCGAGCGGTGAGTTCTGGTCGAACGGGTATCAGCCGACAAGAAAGAAACCTGATTCTTTCCAGACAACTTTTCAGCAGGCGCAGGCGGAGTTCCTGCGTAAAGAGTGGGACTTTTATACCCGGACTGAGGTAATCGTCTCTCCTGAAGATGATGTAGAACTCCGGAGAATATGGGTGACAAACAGGTCGTGGAAAACCCGTATTCTGGAGTTTACCAGTTATGCTGAGGTGGTTTTGGCACCTCAGGCCTCAGATGAAAGTCACCCGGCCTTTACAAACCTCTTTGTCCGGACTGAGCTTGTACGGGAGAGAAATGCAATCCTTGCAACCAGAAGGCCACGTTCTGATGGTGAGCGTCCACCCTGGATGTTCCATCTGATGACTGTCAATGGGAAGCAGGTAAGAAAGATCTCTTTTGAAACGGATCGCTTTAAATTCATCGGGCGTGGCAATTCACTTGCACAGCCGGTTGCGATGATCGATTCTTCAACTCTTTCCGATACTTCCGGGCCGGTTCTTGATCCGATTGTGGCTATAAGGTGCACAATTTCCATTGAACCTCAGGAGACTGCCTGTGTCAATATATTTACCGGGGTCAGTGAGAGCCGTGAGGGTGCTGCTGCTCTGATTGAGAAATATTATGACCAGAATATCACTGACAGGGTTCTTGAAATGGCCTGGACGCATGCACAGGTTATGCTC
Source organism: Methanoplanus limicola DSM 2279 (assembly GCF_000243255.1). Lineage (NCBI taxonomy): Archaea > Methanobacteriati > Methanobacteriota > Methanomicrobia > Methanomicrobiales > Methanomicrobiaceae > Methanoplanus > Methanoplanus limicola. The sequence continues at coordinate 973,569 of NZ_CM001436.1, read as the reverse complement.
AGGCAGCTGGATGCGACTGAGCGCGATGCCCAGGTATATGGTTCTCTTGCTTCGTCGGTCATTTATTCAAATCCTGTCAGAAGGGCTTCCGGTAAGATACTTGTGAAGAATGAACTGGGTCAGTCCGGTCTGTGGAGATATGGGATATCGGGAGATGTCCCTGTTGTGCTGGTGAGGATAAAAAACAGGAAAAGAATCACTCTTATCCGGGATATGGTACAGGCGCATTCGTACTGGCGTATGAAAGGGCTGACGGTCGATCTGGTTATCTGTAATGAAGAGAAGTCGGGATATCGCCAGGAGCTTCAGGACGAGATTATAAACAGTATTCCACAGGGTCCGGACTCACAGTTGTTAAATAAGAAAGGCGGGATTTTTATCCTTAATCTTGAACTGATGTCAGATGAGGATTTTACGCTTGTGCGGACTGTTGCCCGCGCGGTTATTTCAGACAGAGCAGGTTCACTTGCAGAGCAGATGGAGCGTGCCGGCTGGTGTGAGGTTGAGGTTCCCCATCTGCTTACGACCAGGTTATTCTCTCATGAATTGTCTCTCCCCGCTAATACGGGGGAGGGACTTCTTTATTTCAACGGTCTTGGAGGCTTTTCTCCGGATGGCAGGGAGTACGTAATCATTACGGATAAATGGGATGTTACTCCTGCGCCATGGGTAAATATACTTGCGAATGAGAACTTTGGAACTGTTATCTCTGAGAATGGCAGTGCCTATACCTGGTGTGAGAATTCCCATGAGTTCAGGCTGACTCCATGGATGAATGATCCCGTTCAGGACCTCTCCGGTGAGGCTCTGTATATCAGGGATGAGGAGACCGGTAAATTCTGGTCCCCCGGAGCATGGCCTGTGCGGGGTGTAAACAGCTATGTGACCAGGCACGGGTTCGGATATTCGGTCTTTGAGTATTCTGAGCAGGGAATTAGCTCAGAACTTACTGTATATGTCTCAATTGATTCGCCTGTGAAGTATTTCTCTCTTAAGCTCAGGAACAGGTCCGGGCGCAGAAGATATCTTTCTGTCACCGGATATGCGGAATGGGTTCTCGGTGAGCTTAGGTCTAAATCACTGCCTTATGTTGTAACTGAAATTGATCAGATCTCAGGAGCGGTTTTTGCCAGGAATCCATATAACTGTGAATTTCCGGGCCGGGTGGCATTTCTTGACTCAAATATAATTCAAAGGACTCTGACCGGCGACCGGCATGAGTTTATCGGGCGGAATGGTTCGGCTGACAGACCGGCAGCGATGGAAAGGGTCAGACTCTCAAATAAGGTGGGTGCCGGCCTTGATCCCTGTGCTGCAATCCAGGTTCACTGTGAACTGACTGACGGTGAAGAGCGTGAGATTATATTCACTCTTGGTGTGGGGCAGGACCGCGATGATGCAAGAGCTCTTCTCCTGAAGAACCGCGGGGTGGAGCCTGCACATGCGGCACTCAGGGCAGTGAAAGATTACTGGAGCCGGACACTTGGTGCAGTTCAGGTTAAAACTCCTGATATGTCTGCGGATCTGCTTGCCAACGGATGGCTGGTGTATCAGATTATTGCTTCGCGTTTATGGGCACGTTCCGGATTTTATCAGTCCGGCGGGGCTTTTGGATTCAGGGATCAGCTTCAGGATGTGATGGCGCTTATCCATACGAGGCCTGACCTTATGAGGAGGCAGCTGCTGCTCTGTGCGGGGCATCAGTTTGTTGAAGGTGATGTTTTGCACTGGTGGCACCCTCCGTTAGACCGGGGTGTCAGAACGCACTGTTCTGATGATTATCTCTGGCTTCCTTTTGCAGCATGCCGGTATGTGCTGAGCACCCGTGATTTTGCAGTTCTGGATGAGAAGATTGGGTTTATCAAAGGAAGGGAGCTGCCTCCCGGGGAGGAATCCTACTATGATCTCCCGGAGAAATCGGAAATTACCGGGAGCCTTTATGAACACTGTGTCCGGGCTATCCGGCGTGGCATGAGGCTTGGGGAGCACGGTCTTCCTCTTATGGGAACGGGGGACTGGAATGACGGGATGAATCTTGTCGGTGCCGAAGGTAAAGGGGAGAGTGTCTGGCTTGGATTTTTCATATTTGATCTCCTGATGAGATTTAGTGAGGTCGCAGGTATCAGGGGTGACTTCTCTTTTGCAGAGTTCTGCCGCGTGAATGCTGAGAAGCTCAGGGTGAATATTGAGGGAGAGGGGTGGGACGGGGAATGGTACCGCCGTGCCTATTTTGATTCAGGTGAGCCGCTTGGTTCTGCTGTAAATAAGGAGTGTATGATAGATTCTATTGCCCAGAGCTGGGCGGTTCTTTCCGGAGCTGCTTCAGAAGAGCGGGCAGTCACTGCTATGCAGGCAGTTAAGGATCATCTCATCCTGCGTGAGGACCGCCTTCTGCCGCTTTTAGTTCCGCCTTTTGATAAGACTCTGAAAAATCCCGGATATATTAAAGGCTATGTTCCGGGTGTAAGGGAGAATGGCGGGCAGTATTCCCATGCTGCCATCTGGGTTGTGGCGGCCTTTGCGGTTCTGAAGGATAATGAGCAGGCCTGGGATCTGCTGCCGTTTATAAATCCGATCCGGCATAGCGAAACGGCTGAAGATGTCAGGAAGTACCGTGTTGAGCCGTATGCACTTTCTTCTGATATCTATGCTGCCGCTCCCCATACAGGACGGGGCGGCTGGACGTGGTATTCAGGTTCGGCGGGATATATGTACACGCTTATCCTCGAGTCTCTGCTTGGTGTCAGGCTTTCCGGTGACTGCCTGACGTTTGACCCCTGTGTTCCGGAGGAATGGGATTCATATCAGGTTGATTACCGGTATCTGTCTACGGTTTATCATATTGTTGTTAAGAATTCCGGGAAGGGAACTGGTGTCAGGTCTGTTGTTGCTGACGGGGCTGAGCAGCCGGATATGGTCATTCATATGGTGGATGACCAGAAAGAGCATCAGGTTGTGGTGGAGCTTGGAGACTGAGGGATGGAAACTGCGGGATGGAAACCGTGGGTGTATTGGGGTGTCAATGCCGGTTTAGTGTTGCTCAAATGTGGGGGAGGATATCACATTACATCTCTATTTTAACAATTTTTAACAATTTTTACAGTTGCCTGATTTTGGCTTTGGTGAACGGTTTACAGCAGGTGTCATCTAATTCATTATGAAATTATATTAGCTAATAATGCGTATGTATAATGGCGCGAGAGTTTCCGAGTGGCCAAAGGAGCCGGACTCAAGATCCGATCTCGCAGGAGTTCGCAGGTTCAAATCCTGCCTCTCGCATCAGGTTTTATTTTTTACGAATTATTAATCTCCATTGTGTTTCTATTATGTTCTCATCAGGATATTTTTAGCAGCTTTCAAAAGAATAATAGAAATTTTTGGACTGGATGAATACATTTGCATCTATTAAGTACATATGTCTCACCCGATATTCCTCTCTTCAGCAAGCCTGCTGATTTTAGAAGGGTTTATATTTAGCAGTCTCCCTGCATCACGGAGCAGAAGACTTTGTTCAAAAGTACTGCGTATTACTGCATCAGTAAATTTTCTTCCGTTCCGGACAGGAATTGTCCTGTAATAATTCCCTCCTCTTTTAGTTTCTGTTTTCTTTTCCTGCCACAGCTGTTTCTGATTGTTGTAATATTTAGAATACTCAAATCTTTCAATCAGGCCAAGATCAAATGCCCGGCGGGCAATAACAACAGTACTGACGCGGAAATATTCTGCAAGACGGAATGCATTATCCTCAAGAGAATCCGTGACTTTCCATTTTTCACTAAACTTATTTTCCGGGACAAGAACTTCAGCGGCTACTGTATTACACAATTTTTCAGTATTCTGCTTTTTATTGTTGATTTGGTTTTCAAGCGATATGTCCGAAATTCCGCTTTGGCCAATCCACAGGTGGGCCAGTTCATGTATTAATGTAAATGTCTGGGCAGCCTTTGCATCATTCCCATTTATGAAGATAACCGGAGCAATATCGTCACATATTGCAAAACCACGGAATTCATATACTTCAAGCGGGCGGTGGGTATTGTTGCAAACGATACCACTTCGCATGACAACAATCCCTGCATCTTCTGCTTTTTCTGTTAAATAGTTCAGAAACTGGTCCTCTCTTTTTGGTGTTTTTATTTCGGAAATTTCTGGTCCCAGTGTTTTGGTTATGTCAGAAGCAATTTGTTTTGGATCACTGTTTGTATCATATTTTCCGATGTATGGGAGAGGTTCAGCTCCCCTTTCAAGAAGATAATCTCTGTACCAGTCCTTTTTACGCTGAACATCCATTATAAGGTCATAAATATCTGCACCGAATTCTGTGGAAATATCACTTCCTACAGTGCGCAGATCAGGGATCGGCAGTTTTTGTTCAGGAGGTTGAGGCAAAAATAAATATCCGAACGGAATATACAATTTTTTGGCGATTTGTTGTGCCTGCCTGAAAGTAGGTCTTTCTTTTCCTTCTTCCCAGAGCAGGATTTTTTCCGGCTTAACTTTGGCACTTTTCGCCAGACTCTCGTAATCCAGATGTGCACGCTCACGTGCCCATCGCAGAACAACCGGACTTATTATTGCAACTGCCAAAAATATTCCTCCTGATATAATTATTATCTGTCAGTGTCGTTTTAGATATAAATTGTTCCTGCAGAATTTAAAAACCTTTCAGACCTCTCCAGGGATGAATCTACTCTTTCCATGGCCTTTGGATCTGTTTTAATGCTGCCTGATTCCAGGCATTTTTTCCAGTTCATAAATCTGCTCCTGTTAATAGTATATGATTATTCAGGACACTTGTTGCAAAATCATGGTTTTTAGCCTTCATGGTTTCCCATTTGTAGTAAGGAATTATTGTTGCCTGTAATTCCCGGTTAAAATTATTTTCAATTTGTAATATAATATTTGAATTTAGTTCTTTATTTTCTGAAAGAATCAGTATGTCAATATCACTTTTATCATCAAATGTTCCGGATGCAAAACTCCCGTATAATGCAATTGAAATAACATTCTCAGCTATATATGTAATTCCTGATTCAAATAACAGGAGTAATGAATATGTTTTCCTCATCTCCTTAACAAGTGCATGTTCATATTTCAGCTGAGGCTGATGAATGTTTCCGATCTTTTTTATTTCAGCCAGTTCATCTTCAACCAGCAGGTCGGTATATCGTTTGACACTTCCCGGAGAAAGGTTCAGTTCCCTTGCAATTTCGTTAATTCCCATCTTATTTTCGGGATTTTTCAGTAAAAATGCTATTATTTTGTTCCCGGCAAATTTACTGAATTCTTCAATCATATGATCACATGGTTAATCAGTTATTTATTCACTGAACATACTTTCCGGCTATATGGTATTTTCATGTTATATGGGCATTCATTGTATTGAATGATTGTTTAATATATTGAATGATCATGCAATGTATTGATTGTTTCTCTCAGATTTGAAATTGTGGTTCTTTATCACATTCAATTGATATTATTAATGTTAATATCTGGTTTTGAGAGTTCATCCTTGTCACTGTCTAATGAGAAAGTTTGTAAGATTAAGGAAATCAGAACAGTAAACAGAGTTGTTCACCGTGTTCTTATGTAAGAGAATATAACAAAAACAGATCCCTCAAAGAGTCTTAATTATTATGAGATATGAGGCACTGATGATTTAGAATCTCCTATGAAACAGTGCACTCTGTCATTCATTATCTGTCAGCTGGCATACTTTCATTGTTCCGGATACTGTTCTTGTTTCATTAATTACTTCATATATTACTTCATATGCCGGATACTGATACAAAAAATCATAAATATTTGCTATAATTGTGTGCGATAATTATTAAATATTTTAAGGTGGAAGTTCATTTCATGTTCCCTGGTGGGGGTGGGAATGGGGTAGATATTATGAAACCGGGTAAACTCTTCTTGATTTTGGGTATTTTAATGATTTTACTCTGCACTGCGAATGCGGCGGCAGAACCGATTCAAATTGGAAAGGCGTATATACAGACCGAACTTCCCGACAGCGGAGGGAGATGGCAGGGTGTTGACGGTCCGGTTACCTGGCAGATGGACCCGACACCGCTCTTTATGGATGAATCGTCTGTAGGAGACAGCATGCGGAACGGAAGCCTTGTGGAGAGGCTCCATTCATGGGCCGGTTTTATGATCTGGCCGAACAGCACTCTTACCTATTATATGCAGGAACCAAAGTCCGGGGTATTTGCACCATGGGAGAATTCATTTATTCAGGATAACATCTATGCTGATCCGCTAAGTCTGACCTTCACTGCAAGTGAATTTTCAAATAAAAATAATGACGGGAGGGTTACAGGTCCTGTATTCTCCATGTCGATTCCGGTAGCGGGCGTGGGAAAAAATACTACTTTTCCAGTTGAGAACTCGTCATACCATGTAGTACAGAACGGCTGGTGGTACTCAGGTCTGAGGGTATTCCCGGCAGATAATGTAGGAGCGACAGATCCTTCATGGGGCAATGATTTCCCCGACAATCTCATTGCAACACGGATGGGCGACTGGGATATCGATTTCCTGCTTCAGAATAAAAGCAGCAGTGATAACCTGGAATTTACGATGGCACAGGGATCGCCATTTTCATGGTTCACCTGGAATAATCCGGGAAGCGGGGAGATGATGGCATGCAAGTTCTACACAGGTGCCCCTTTTAACGCTGCACTTCATGGAACTGAAATGTCAGGCCGTGCATATGTCAATATAAGCGTGGTTGATACAGGTATTCCAGATCTCGGGTGTGTACTTGTCGGAACAAACCAGGATATACTCTCCCAGGATACGACACCTACATCCACAGTTACGAACTGGAACTATTTTGCCGTATTCTATAATAAAAGTGAAATGGATTTTGTCAATGATACCCAGGGGATATCCCTTATTCCGAAAACAGCCGGCTGCGAGAAATGCCACTTCGTTATTGCCGGACTTCCGGTTGTTTCATATCCTAAGGGAATAGTCAACCGGGATGAATTTACTCCCACAAAGGAAGAGGCACTCTCCGAGTCAGAGGACTGGGCGAAGGTAATTGCCCCTTATGCCTTCAACTATATCACAGATACAGAGATCTCTTATACGGTCGATCATGACGAAGGCCTGTTGCATACGACCTATCAACCTACTACTGAAAAGATGGGACCCACGGGTTCCGGTGTAGGAGATGAGACGGTTCTGTGCCTCCAGAGGCATCAGTATGAAAGCTTTGCTGACGGAAGGGATGAAGATGTTTTCGACGGCGATTTGGATTCCTTAACCCTCAGACCGTCATCGCCCGGAAATTGGGTGGACAAGATGCCTTCTGTGAATAACGGCCATTATCAGTACTGGTCAGCCAAAGGCAAACTCCTTCCAATTGCAGCGGACGGTTTCTCGACGACCTATGTATTCAACAACTTTATTCCTTTCATGCCGTTAGTTGATGAATACGCCTCCAACGGCGATCAGTTACTCTGGAATATAATCAACTGTGACGAGGACAGTTATACGAACAAGAATACCGGGGACTATCCTCCATATGGAACGGAACTTGACGGCGGCGAATCCAATGCAAATTATAATTATGGATTGATTTTACGCTATATGGCCGGTAAACTGGCCGTGGAAAAGCAGTTAAGCACGCTGGCAGAGGACGAATCGGCAGTCTTGGGGCAAAGCGTTTCGGATCTGGAACCTTATGGGATGCCTGCATGGTGGGAAGGAACAGAGTGGTATAACCAGACAAATACAACCCATCGGACGTATTACGCAAACCAGTCCTTTACTCATAATATAGAAGGTATTGAGAATTTCTTCGAGATGTTTACCCGGGAAACACCTTTCCGGACAAGTAAAGACACTTCTGGAGAAAAAGATCAGTATTCTCCATATTTCTTCTTATATAATGAAACTGCCGGCGCCGTGTTTATGTACCCGGCCCAGGGCCCCTATAAAGAGGGGCAAATTAACAACTTCCCGACGACCTATAAGGCCGAATCGCCATCTGATACGCCTATGGACGGTTTCGGAAACGCCATCAACTGGAATGACGATCAATATCTTTACGGGTATTTTATTACTTCAGCCGCAATGACAGCCTTCTTCGATCAGGATTGGGCGGGCGAGGATGAGTACGGAGCATTCATCGACCAGCTGGTCATGTCGATAGCATACGACGCGGACTGCGGTCAGTTCTATACAAATGCTGACATGAAGTATTCAAAGATGAACTTCTTTGACCAGTGGAACGGACAGTCATGGACAGAGGGTTTCCCACTGAACAGCAATAATGCCCCATTGTCGGAAGGGAAAGATGACAATTCTCTGGGAGAAACTATGCAGGCATGGTCCGGGATCATCATGTGGGGTACGGCTACAAACCGCCAGGACATCACAGATCTTGGAATCTATCTCTATACAACGAACCTTTACAACAAGGAATCCTACTGGGCCGATACAACAGGTTCTTTTGTCCCTGACGCCAGTACCGTCGGTACTAAAACAGCAGCCAAATGGTCGATAAACGGTGACTATCTCCCGCAGGTCACCGGTAACTCCACCCGCCCCGTAGATTATAATGTCGGGGATACGATGTGGGACACCGCTGTTAACTGGGGTAATCCGTATATTGACTGGCCTTCCGTTCCCGAGGGCTACCCGAATGCCACCTCTCAGGTTACAAAACTGTTTATGGCCCAGGCACAGTACGGATCGGAGTTCGGACTATCACCTGTTTCCGACATGTACAACTTCTGGTTCCCGATGGGAGGATACACGCTCAATTTTGCGAGAGATCTTGAATATACCAACCTGTGGTGCAGGGCCATGGACTACAACAATAATGGTGGTTATGATTATTCTGTGGATAATGCTTCCGGCGCCAGGAGGGCGACTGTTAACGAACAGCGTGCTATTGGAGGAGTCGCTACAGCGATTAAGGACTCGGAAATTTCATACTCTCCTTACAACTGGTTCATGAACGCCATTGAGGAATCCAGGAATGAAAGCGGCCCGATAGAATACAATCTTAACTGGTTCAATACTCTCAAAGACGACTATGTGGGAGACTCGCAGACTACGTCCGAGGCCCTGACATGGTTCTGGGCGATCGATAAATACGGCACACCGGATCCATCTGTATTCGGCTATTCCGCTGCGGCTGAAGCAGGTAGTTATTCCCAGCCGTTTACTGCGGCATTCGTAGATTCTTCGGGCCGCAGGACGTATGTAGCCTGGAATCCGCATGATGTCAGCCTGGATATAAACTGGTGGAAGGTCGGAGACACAGCTACAGGCTCAGGTCTTATTTCCGGAGGTCTTACCGTTCCGGCCCAGTGGTATGCGGTTGCCCGTGACCCCATTGCTGCAGGACTCTCCGTTAGTTCTTCGTCTGACAGGAACAATCTTTCCGAAATAGGAGAGACTGTCAACTTCACGATAGATCTCACAAACACAGGTACTGTTCCACTTTCCGGTGTCAATGTAACCTACTGCCTCAGAGATTTTGATTATAAATCATCCGATCCTGCTGCTTCGGTAAGCGGCAACTGTCTTATCTGGGATGTAGGGGATCTTGAAACAGGGGGAATCAGGACATTCAATGTCTCTGCCAGTGTAGTGTCTACAGGTGGCAATGTAGCGGTAAACACGCTTCTTGCACAGGGAACCGGAGACGGGCATTTGGTAAAAGAGTCCAATATAACTACAGTGGAACTTAATCTCCCGCATATCGGTTTGACAACCGACATATCATCCCTGAGAGTTTTTCCCGGCAGGAATGTTACAATCAATATGACTTTAGAGAATCTGTATCCGAATTCATCAGGTCAGGAGCTTGGACCTGGCCTCATGATAAATTACGCATTAAATTATAAGGATCTGAGTTGTGAATACGTAAACCCTTACACAAATATTACAGCTAATGGAACAATCCAATGGGTTTATACCGGACCTGCCGAGGATATTGGTCCTGGGGTATCAAAAAACTATAGTGTTGTTCTTCAGGTATCGGAGAGTTGTGAGAGGGGAACTGAGATTCCAATTACCATCACGGCCACAGGAATTGTAGTAGGGGGCCTGGGAGAAATTGAAAAGTCTGAAACAACATTTATCCTTACTGTCGGACTCCCCAAATACAGCGGCGGAAGCGGAACTGCAGATGATCCATACCAGATAAGCACAAGTTCCGATATTAACGAATTATCCGGAAGTCCGGATGATTGGGGTAAGAATTTCACTGTCATTAATAACATCTCCATTTTTGACGATACTCTGGTTAACCCGATCGGAAACATTACACATTTATTCACCGGAAATTTCAGCGGTCAGGGCTATACCATAAGCAACCTCACGCTGAATCTGGCCGGTTCCGATAATGTCGGTCTCTTCGGCGTCCTGGGCATTAATAGTAGTATAAATAACCTGAATGTGGCGGCAGGTGCCGGAGGGGTCCATGGAAGTACTTACGTTGGTATCCTCGCCGGACATAACATGGGCTATATTATTAACTGCTCCTCTTCCGGAAACGTCACTGCGGACGGTAATTTTGCCGGCGGTCTTGTGGGGATACAGGATGCCTTCGGTTCGATAATTAACAGCTCCTCTTCCGGGACTGTCACTGCTGACGGTAATTTTGCTGGCGGTCTCTTGGGACAGGATGCCGGTGCTCCGATAATTAACTGTTATTCCACTGGAGATGCCATTGCAGGGAACGGTGGTTTTGCCGGCGGCCTTGTGGGCCAGAGTACCAACAGTCCGATAAATAACAGTTATTCCACTGGAAGTGCCACTGCCGGTGCCGGTGGTTCTGCCGGTGGTCTAATGGGAGGGGATACCGATGGTTCGATAAATAACTGTTATTCCACCGGAGACGCCATTGCAGGGAGCGGTGGTTTTGCCGGTGGTCTTTTGGGCCAGGATACCGGCGGTTCGATAAATAACTGTTATTCCACCGGAGATTCCACTGCAGAGGGCGGTTTTGCCGGCGGTTTTGCAGGGCTGGAGAACCCTGGTGGTTCTATAAATAACTGTTATTCCACCGGAGACGCCACTGCCGAGGGCGGTAATTTTGCCGGTGGTCTTGTGGGACAGAATTTATGTTCGATTACAAACAGTTTTGCAGTTGGTAATGCCTCTTCCACCACTTACGGTGGTCTTGTCGGTAGTACCGGCAGCGGCAGCGTGATTACGAATTGCTATCGTAACTATAACAGTGGTGCTAATACAGAAGGAACCCTGATCTCCAATCTGACCAAATTTATGGACTATGGCTTCCTTACCGGAACAACTCCCGACAACGGTCTAAAATGGTCGCCGGATATAATCAGCGTCAGTGCGGATACCTCAAAGATCTGGAGAGTATTTGAAGCCAAAAACAGTTATCCGGTCTTCCAGGGAGATGTTGTTGAGTATGGTATCCTTAGTGTGAATTCCACTCCGGGTGGAGCAAAAATTTACCTGAACGGGGTGGATTCAGGTTATCTAACCAATAAGACCCTGGATAAGCTTCAGGTCGGTAGCTACAATGTTACTGTCACACTCTCCGGATATGAAAGCTCAAGCCAGGAGGAGGTGAAAGTAACCCAGAACAATATTACTGCCGTCGACTTCCTGCTTTCAAGAAATGCGGGTACTCTTCAGGTCAACTCCACTCCTGTGGGAGCTTCTATCTGGCTTGACGGTGTTGATACGGGTAATGTAACCAACAGCACCTTCGTAGATCTTCCTGTTGGCAGTCATATTGTTAACCTGACTTTGTCCGGTTATGAAAATTCAAGTCAGGTTGTTGATGTAACCGTTGACAATACCACTCTGGCTGACTTTACTCTTGTAAGAAATGCGGGCACGCTTCAGGTCAATTCTACTCCTTCTGGAGCCTCAATCTGGCTTGACGGTGTTGATACCGGTAATGTAACGAACAGCACATTCCCTGACCTCTCCGTTGGCAGTCATACTGTTAACCTGACTTTGTCCGGTTATGAGAATTCCAGTAAGGTTGTTGATGTAACCGTTGACAATACCACTCTGGCTGACTTTACTCTTGTAAGAAATGCGGGCACGCTTCAGGTCAACTCCACTCCTGTTGGAGCCTCAATCTGGCTTGACGGTGTCAATACGGGTAATGTAACGAACAGCACGTTCACTGATCTCTCCGTTGGCAGTCATACTGTTAACCTGACTTTGTCCGGTTATGAAAATTCAAGTCAGGTTGTTGATGTAACCGTTGACAATACAACTCTGGCTGACTTTACGCTTGTAAGAAAAGCCGGCACTCTCCAGGTTAATTCAACTCCTTCGGGAGCTTCGATTTCACTCAATGGTATTGATACTGGTAAAACTACAAATTGGACATTCGCTGATCAATCCGTTGGAAGCTATACAGTTAATGTTACTTTGTCCGGTTATGAAAATTCCAGTAAGGTTGTTGATGTAACCTTTGACAATACAACTCTGGCCGACTTTACTCTTGTAAGAAATGCGGGCACGCTTCAGGTCAACTCCACTCCTGTTGGAGCCTCAATCTGGCTTGACGGTGTTGATACCGGTAATGTAACGAACAGCACATTCTCTGACCTCTCCGTTGGCAGTCATATTGTTAACCTGACTTTGTCCGGTTACGAGAATTCCAGTAAGGTTGTTGATGTAACCTTTGACAATACAACTCTGGCCGACTTTACTCTTGTAAGAAATGCGGGCACGCTTCAGGTCAACTCCACTCCTGTTGGAGCCTCAATCTGGCTTGACGGTGTTGATACCGGTAATGTAACGAACAGCACATTCCCTGACCTCTCCGTTGGCAGTTATACTGTGAACCTGACTTTGTCCGGTTATGAGAATTCCAGTAAGGTTGTTGATGTAACCGTTGACAATACCACTCTGGCCGACTTTACGCTTGTAAGAAATGCGGGCACGCTTCAGGTCAATTCTACTCCTTCTGGAGCCTCAATCTGGCTTGACGGTGTTGATACGGGTAATGTAACCAACAGCACGTTCACTGACCTCTCCGTAGGTCTGCACACTGTGAACCTTACCTTGTCCGGTTACGAGAATTCAAGTCAGGTTGTTGATGTCACGCTTGACAATACTACTCTGGCTGACTTTACGCTTGTAAGAAATGCGGGCACGCTTCAGGTCAATTCTACTCCTTCTGGAGCCTCAATCTGGCTTGACGGTGTCGATACGGGTAATGTAACCAACAGCACGTTCACTGACCTCTCCGTTGGCAGTCATACTGTGAACCTGACTTTGTCCGGTTATGAGAATTCCAGTAAGGTTGTTGATGTAACCGTTGACAATACCACTCTGGCTGACTTTACTCTTGTAAGAAAAGCCGGCACTCTCCAGGTCAATTCAACTCCTTCCGGAGCTTCGATTTCACTCAATGGTATTGATACTGGTAAAACTACAAATTGGACATTCGCTGATCAATCCGTTGGAAGCTATACAGTTAATGTTACTTTGTCCGGTTATGTAAATTCCAGTAAGGTTGTTGATGTCACGCCTGACAATACCACTCTGGCCGACTTTACTCTTGTAAGAAATGCGGGCACGCTTCAGGTCAACTCCACTCCTGTTGGAGCTTCGATTTCACTCAATGGTATTGATACTGGTAAAACTACAAATTGGACATTCGCTGATCAATCCGTTGGAAGCTATACAGTTAATGTTACTTTGTCCGGTTATGAAAATTCAAGTCAGGTTGTTGATGTCACGCCTGACAATACCACTCTGGCTGACTTTACTCTTGTAAGAAATGCGGGCACGCTTCAGGTTAATTCCACTCCTTCCGGAGCTTCGATTTCACTCAATGGTATTGATACTGGTAAAACTACAAATTGGACATTCGCTGATCAATCCGTTGGAAGCTATACAGTTAATGTTACTTTGTCCGGTTATGAAAATTCCAGTAAGGTTGTTGATGTCACGCCTGACAATACCACTCTGGCCGACTTTACTCTTGTAAGAAATGCGGGCACGCTTCAGGTTAATTCCACTCCTGTGGGAGCTTCTATCTGGCTTGACGGTGTAAACACTCATAAACTTACAAACGACAGTTTGAGCTTAATCCCCGGTGAATATGAACTCATGCTAACCAAGTCGGGCTACCTTAATGTAACGGCAGATGTCACCGTCACACTTGGTAATGTGACTGAGGTTTCATTTGAGATGAAGCCTGTCCCTGCAACTGTTACGCTGACTGCACCCGACGGCAGGATCGCCGAAGGCAAAGTTGCAGAATTACCCGTCAGGGCCTCTGACCTTGTCGGTGTAACTGCTATAGATTTCGCATTATCATACGACCCAACAACGGTTACAGTTGAAAATGCGAGTGCTTCGGCGTTTATAAGCGGTTCGGTCTTCAGCAGCGATATAGACAACCTTAACGGTCTGCTTACAATAAATATCTCCGATACCAACGGTCTTTCGTACTCCGGAAGTGTGGAAATTGCCGAGGTTAATTTCAGAGCTGTCGACAATGTCTTCAATCCCAGGAATACTTCAGCCCTGAACTTCACATCGGCCGACGCAGATTCTCTGACCGGGAAATGCAGTATGGTACTGCATGACGGTGAAATCCATGTCGAGAAGGTTACCGAAATCGCTGCACCTGACGGAGTACTGCCTGTAGAGTCCGAAGGTACTTTTACAATAGCCGCTTCGGATCTATATGAAGTCAGAAATGTCTCATTTGTCCTTGAATTCAACAAATCTATAATGTTTGTCGCAGATGCCACTGTCAACAGCTCAGTACCGGGCTTAACCATAGTCAGCAAGACTATCAGGAATGAAAACGGCTGGCTCCGGATAGAAGCAGTCTCAAATGACGACCTTACCGGAATTGAATCACTCATCGATCTTGAAGTCTACTCCAGGGGGATACCCGGGTATGATGACATAGAATTTGTAAATGCCTTCTGGACAAGAGACAACAGAACATATCCATTTGAAATGATGGATGACGGCTCAGTCAACATAACCCCCGTAGAGGCGGCCCTTAACAGGGATCAGTCTCTAATCGTTGAAAACATGACCTATAATGACACTACAAACGAGGTCAGTATAAATGTTGCAGATAATCACAATGCCACAGTATCTGCCGACAACACAACAATTGTCGTTACTAATCCGGGAATAGTTATCTCTATCAGGACCACCGGTCTGGTGAACAGTTCCAACACATGGAACGGTACTGCCACAGGTG
Source organism: Methanoplanus limicola DSM 2279 (assembly GCF_000243255.1). Lineage (NCBI taxonomy): Archaea > Methanobacteriati > Methanobacteriota > Methanomicrobia > Methanomicrobiales > Methanomicrobiaceae > Methanoplanus > Methanoplanus limicola. The sequence continues at coordinate 958,370 of NZ_CM001436.1, read as the reverse complement.
CCAGCATCGGCAACATCTCGAACTCCGTCGATCTTCAGGGTGATGTGGGTTCGGTCAGTACGGGTATCAGTGCCAATATCTCCGGCAGCCTTTCCGGCCTGACCAGTCCGTCAACTCAGCTCAATATCACCATAACACGTGGAGCTGTGAATGAAAGCCAGGGGCGTGCATTCCAGCTTGCAGTATTGAACCAGCTTGATGGCGAACTTGGAGAGGTCACTTACACGATGAGGATTGATAAATCCTCGTTCGGCGGAATAAACGTCAGCAATGCGTATATAACAATGACAGCCTCCGAGGCGTATGTCACCGATCTCTGCGGCGGCCCTGATTACTTCAGAATGCTTAGTTTATCGGAGGACGGCACTGTCATTGTCCTTGATACAACATACAGTCTGGAAGGCGGGATCTATACCTTCGTCGGATTTTCACCGGATGGTTTCTCCTCCAAGGTGCTGGTGAGCTTCTCACCGCTGGCTGCGCCGGTTGCGGAGTTCTCTGCGAATCCTGTTGCAGGAAAGGTTCCGCTTACCGTTCAGTTCACTGACCTGTCAATAAACAGTCCGGTTACATGGAACTGGTCATTCGGCGACGGTGTGACATCGACTTTGAAGAACCCCGCACACATATATGCATCGACAGGGATCTATGATGTCACTCTTACGGTCAACAACTCCAAAGGCTTAGATACAATAGTCAAAAACGATTATATCACGGTTTCAAACCCGATGACTGCCGATTTCGCAGCCAATGTTACGAGCGGAAATGTTCCTCTCCCGGTATCATTCACAAGTAAATGCTCCGGCAGTCCTGCTCCGACTGCGTGGAACTGGTCATTCGGTGACGGATCGACATCGACCGTTCAGAACCCTGTGCATACGTACAGTACGGCCGGAACATATTCTGTCTCGCTGACTGCGACAAACAGGTATGGTGATGCAGCTAAGACAAAAGCAAATTATATAGCAGCCACAAGTTCCGGCGGTGGGGGTTCCGGTGGCGGAGATAGTTCCAGCGGTGATGATAATGAGATCTGGCCGGTTTCAACTGCTGTGTCTACTCCCATACCCACAACAACTCCTACTGAAAGACCTTATACAGTTCCTGAAAATTTCATAAACCTTGGAGTTCTGGCCTTCGGAGATGAGGGTCTGACTGAAGAGCCCGTTAATATATGGGCAGGCAATATGTCGGCATATCTCAGTGTGGATGCAGGTTTCTCTGTCCGCAGTTCGGACGGCAATGTTCAGAGCGAGATCGGCATGTCTGCAATACCTGAAGAGGCTGCACCTTCTGTAACAGTAATTTCCGGTCTTGAAGATCCCGTGATGCTCTATGCATATGAACTCCTTCCGGACGGAACTACTTTTACACCCGCAGCAACCCTTACTTTCATCCTCTCTGAAGAGGAGTGGAGCATGTATGGCCAGAGTGTTGAAGTCGGCTGGTTTAATGAAGATACCGGAGAATGGGAGATTCTTAAGGGACAGAAAAACACCGATGATCGGACGATCACCATTCAGGTTACACACTTCAGTACATACGCACTGTTTGCAGAGGAAGAAACCGGAGCAGCAGTCGAGCCGACTACAGCCTCAGGAACAGGCGGTGCAGCAACTAAAGAACCGGTTTCATCGTCTGCCTGGCTTATAATTTTGATTATATGCATAATTATTGCAGTTATTGGAGTGTACATCTGGGAAAAGAGAAAGAATGATTGATATGTAGCTAATATTATTAATATATTATTTTTTGTTTTTTAGTATCTTCCTTACAGTCAGATTTATACGTAAGAATTTTTGTTTTAGTTCTCTCTTTCCTCTTACCGCTGTATTAATAATATCCAGGTATTCCGTTTTATCATTTTGAGTCTCTTTTAATCAGCCCAAATGTTAATTTAGTATGATTGTATAATTGACAATGTAAATTTATAGTCGTGAATGGGACTGATTCAAACTCAGAACTAAAATGTGTTTTTTCCGGATAATTACTCATCATACCTGCCTTTCCTGAACAAAAAAAACCATTCTTTTCTTTCAGACTGCCGGCATGGTTACTCAGCAGACATTTGGAATATCCTCCCCGCATCCTGCTTCATCTTCTCCCGGCTTTTTAGGGGTATTTTTTTCTCTTTTTGTCCGTATCCTCCATTTATAGAGCTCATGCAGGACAAAGAGCAGAATCGGGAAGGGTATGAGCAGTATCAGGAATGGCAGCGGGACGTATGCCGTGTTGAAGATGTACTGTACCGGCGGAACCGTGAGGATCATGACAATCCAGATGATCTCAATGATTATAGCAACAATCAGCAGTTTATTGGTGAAAAGCCCCCTGCTGAATGCTGAATTCTCCCATGATCTAAGCGTCCAGACATTCATAAGCTGGCAGGTGATTGCTCCAAGCAGTGTCATGGTCATCGCCTGATAATGCAGCGTACTGTTTGTGATGGAGAGATCTCCGTACTGCCACCCGGAAAGGAAGAGAAATCCGAGAAATGCCACCATTGCGGCAGTCCCTTCTATCGCTCCGAGGAAGAAATATCCCCGTTTGAAGACTTCGGCATCAAGTATCCGTTCATCTTTGCCAACCGGAGGCCTGTTCATGATGTCGTCCTCCGGTTTTTCACTGCCAAGCGCAAGTCCGGGGAGCATATCTGATCCGAGATCAATGGTGAGGATCTGGATAACAGATAGCGGCAGGGGAATTCTCAGGAAGAACTGGAGAATATAGGGAACGATCTCCGGAATGTTTGACGATAATATGTAGGTCACAAATTTCTTGATGTTGAAGTAAACCGTCCTTCCCTCTTCAATAGCTGCAACTATGGAGGCGAAGTTGTCATCCAGCAGGATCATATCTGATGCCTCCCTTGCTACTTCAGTACCCTTAATTCCCATTGATATTCCGATATCAGCTTTTCTAAGGGCAGGTGCGTCATTGACGCCGTCTCCGGTCATTGCAACCACCTCCCCGTTCGTCTGAAGGAGGGTTGCAATTCTTAGCTTCTGCTCTGATCGCATCCTGGCACAGAGGACGCAGTGCGATGTCAGTGTTTCCCGGAGTTCATCATCCGGCATCCGTCTGAGTTCATCACCTGTGAGCGTGATGTCCACATGCATACCTATCTTCTCTGCGATGGCCCTTGCTGTGTTCGGGTTGTCTCCGGTAAGCATCATAACCCTGATACCGGCTCTTCTGCATTTCTTTATCGCCTCATAAACCTCTTCCCTTGGAAGATCCATTATGGCGACAAGTCCGAGCATGGTAAGCTTTTCTTCCTTCTCACCCTCCCTGAATGCAACTGCCAGGACACGGTATGCCCTCTTCTCAAAACTTTCGGCTTTCTCTAAAAATTCCCTCTTTGAAGCTTCATCATATGGAACAGCTCTGCCCTCACTGTTCATGTAATGAGTGGAGAGTGGCAGAAGAATCTCAAAGGCCCCTTTGGAAAAGAGGTAATTTCTCCCTTCATGCACATATACGGACGACATCATCTTCCGGTCACTGGTGAAGGGGAATTCGCCGGTCTTTTCATAGTCATCAGTGGCCGGCATTTTTTTGTTCGCCGCAGCAACAATTGCGAGTTCAGTCGGATCTCCGAAGTTCTCCTCTCCGGAAAAACGGGCACGGCAGTTCAGCCGGCCGGCATTCAGGAATTGCTCCAGCCGTTCTTCTGATGTATCGTTTCCGCCTGAGTATTCAAAGTCTCCCTCCTGGGAATAGCCTTCACCGGTGACAGTTATCTCCTCTCCGCCGGTAAGGTAGATCTCCCTGACCGTCATCTCATTTCTGGTCAGTGTGCCGGTCTTGTCCGTGCAGATGACTGTAGCGCTCCCAAGCGTCTGTGCAGAGTCAAGATTTTTTATGAGGGCGTTTCTCTTTGCCATATTCTGGCTTGCAAGTGAGAGGGAGAGGGTTATTGTCGGAAGCATTCCTTCCGGCACATTTGCCACAACAAGGGCCAGGGCAAATATGGCAGCCATAAGGAGACCTTTTCCTGAGAGATATCCGAGAACCAGAAAAACTGCCCCCATAAAGAGAGCTGCATAGGTGAGAATTCTTGTAATCCGGATGATCTCCTTCTGCATCGGGGTCAGTCTCTTCCGGACATTGCCTGCAAGGGAGGCGATCTTTCCAAATTCTGTATTCTCTCCGGTTGTGGTCACCAATGCAATGGCATTTCCGCTTGTGACTGTTGTTCCGGCAAAAACGGCATTTTTTGCATCAAGGGGTGATTCAGCTTCAGTTGGTTCTGTATTTCTTCGTGCCGGGCGTGATTCCCCGTTTAGGGTTGCATTATTTACATAGAGTGAATTTTCACTGATGACAACCGCATCGGCGCCGATCCTGTCGCCTTCCTCCAGTATCAGGATGTCGCCCGGAACAAGTGATACTGCCTTAATCTTCTGGTTCTCTCCGTTTCGCCTGACCGTGATCGATGACGGTATCAGTTTTCTGAGGGCTTCTACTGTTTTGTCTGCCCTGTATTCCTGCCAGAAGGCGAAGGTTGCATTGACAACCACCGCCCCGAATATGGCAAACCCTAAAATATCATATCCCTCTCCGGGGGCATACCGGTTGGCAATAAGGGAGAGAACTGCTGCAACTTCCAGGAGTATTGCAAAGAACTGGACATACTGGACAAGGTATTCTCTGACGTAGTTTTTGCCCCGCCGTTTCTCTATTGCATTATACCCGTATTTTTTCTGACGTTTTATGACTTCAGCATCGCTCAGGCCGTCAGCTGATGACTCCATTGCAGCGAGTTGTTCGTCAGGAGAGAGGGCATAGATATTCATACTCGGTATAATATGGGGTTATATTATTTGGATAAATAACTTACTGGCAGATGAGTATAATGCCTATAATTCCGGTTTAAACCTGCGGAATTCCTGAAAATAGAAAAGTGCTCCCTTATTCTCCGGTATAGAGGTCTCTATTTACATTTCAGCCTTCAATTCCGTCTGTTTCAGATTAACTGTACTTATTTTCAGGTGTATTTCCCGTGAAAACAGAGTATTTTCACAAAATCAGATCATGACATATTATTTAAGAGGCGTTAATTCTGTCATTTAAAGCCCGAGAATATTCGTAACTGAAATTATGTAAAAGGCGTTGATGAAAGACTCACCGATTAAAACTCCGGCAAGGCACTTCTTAAGCCGGATATTTAGCGATGCACTGACATAAATTATCACATCGGTATGAGTAAACGGGCAGACACTCCATCCTGCAATGACCGGAATCTCCCTTTCCCTGAAGAGGTTTCTGACCCATAAAATCTCTGCCGGAAATTTGCTCTCAAAATAATCCCCAAGCTGAAGATACCCGGAATAACGGTAAACAAGTATTGCAGATAACAAAGTTCCGGAGATATTTACAAAAAATACATGATATGGGTTGAATACCAGAATCCCTGCGATTAAAACCGGAGTTGACGGCAGAAGTGTAAGGCCCCGGAGTGATAATACAATAAAGTAAACCAGAAGGGCCGTGAAGTAATATTTCTCTGCAAATGGTCCAAATTTTAAAAAGTTAAAATATTCCGGGTTTAGACAGTAAACCGAGAGTATAATAATGACAGCAGTTACCCATATAGCAAGAACTATTTTTTGTTCAGTTCTGAAGTCCACATTCATCAGAGACTCCTGATTTATCATCTCCTGCAGGATATTTATCTGATTTCAGGAACTTTTCACAGATATTCTGCAAGGGAAAGTGTCCAATCTCTGATCTTTCTCCAGTTCCTGAAGTCGCCTTCCGGTGCTTTTACTGCTTTAACTATAATTTTATGCGGTAAAGACAGTTCCCTGTAAGTCATCTTTCCGGCAAAAAATCCTTCTAAAACTGGTTTTATCTCTCTTAAGGCCTCTTCTGAGGCCTCTTTTAGTTTATCCCTGTTCTCAGGCGTATCGTCCTTCACTGAAATTCCGGCTGAGAATACTGCAACTTTCTTCTCCTTAAGCACAGCAAGATTTCTCTTTACCATATTGGTGACCTCCGGGAGCCATTTTCCGGCATAGACCGGACTTCCAATGACTATTATGTTATAGCCTGATACGTCATTTACGTCCTTTGCCGCATATACATCTGCTGACAATCCCGTTTTTTTAAGTTCATCACCCATAAACTCAGCTATCTCGTATGTAGAGCCGTATTTTGTAGCACAGGCAATGAGTATTCTGCCACTCATAAAATCTTCTATCTGATTTATATATGGATAAATGTTGGGTTGGAAATATTCTCCGGATGAAAAATTATTTGCCCGATAACCGGCAGGTTATCTGAAAATTTTATCGACTCTGTTATTAATGTAAAGACCGATAAAATATCAGGGAGTGTGAATACTTGACAAAGCTGGATGATTTTCTTCAGCCTCTCAGCCAGGGCGTCTGGGAAGTTGAAGTTCCAAAGGAAGAGGTCACCGAACCACTTGGAGATGAGTGGCTGAAATCGGACATTAATGTGCCTTCACCTGATACAGTTGCAAGTTACCGGAAGGGAAGGTATCACGTCCATGAGACGGAAAATGAATGGCGGGTACATCTTGACAGGTATGACCCTAAAAAAAATCCCCTTCTGCATTTAATCGACGATGCACCCCTTCTTCTGATGATAAGCGACACTTTTATTACATTAATCTCGGACATCAGACGTAAGGAGTTTAAGGATACTAAAAAGGTTCTTGAGGAGCAGAAGAGGGAATGGCACCTGTTAGTCCTTGGCGGAATTTTTCTGGTTATGTTTGGTTTTCATATCATCTTTCATCCGTTTGATACATTTCTTGGAATTTTCAGCTTCATAATTCCGGCTTTAATATCAGTTCTTGGACTGGTTATGATCTTTGAACCTTTCAGAAACAGGAAACCGGAAATATTCACCTGGACAGATGTCTTCAGGGGTTTTGGTGTCTTCTTTGCCGGAATTGTGGCATTTGATCTCCCTCTTCAGTTGTGGGTTACATTTCTGATGGCAGTTTTGGGTTTATGGATGCTTGCAAGCGCTCTTATGCTTCTTATGCGTGTGAAAAAAGGCAGGAGTGCCGTTCCTGAAGGTTTCATAAGCCGGATGATAATTGCTCTGATCTCGCTCCCTCTTTCGGTTTATATGTTCATTGAACCGGTTACAATAATAGGAATTTTGCTTATTACTCTCGGCTTTATAACGTCCCTTATCGGCCTTCTGCTCTTCGTAAACGGAATCAGGCTCTGGAGGGTTATGAAGAGACAGATAAATTTATAATTTTTTTTGCTTTTGCTTTGATATTCAAAAAGGGAGCTTAAAGTCCCTTCCTCCGGTTCAGAATCAGAACTGACAGTAACGCCCCGGTTATTCCTGCGATTACTGTAAATCCCGGAGCGGCTGTTGATTCAGTCCTCTCCTCTTTTTCCCTGGCATAGATCAGTGCCTGATCAAAGGACGGGAATATCGATCTGCCCCATATCATCCGGCTGCCGTCAATCTTAATGCCACTTACTGAATCGTCAGCCCGGATTACTGATGAGTTCCCTGCAACAGGATCGATAAGAATTATTGCAGATTCTGACTCACTTTTAATAAGACCGAATCCCACTCTCTTTCCGTCTGTGAAAGGTGAAGTTATTGTAGCCTTTTTCTCGTCTTTTGTAAGTGAATCTGTGAATTCTCCGGTTAATGGACTTATCAGACTTGACTTTCCGGTGGAAATTTCATAGATCCAGGGTTCATCATAACTCCCCTTATCAGTACCTTCGAAGACTATTTTAGATTTAATATATATCACATAATCTCCTGCCATGTCAAAGTACTGAACACCCGAATTTGAAATATTGCTGTGCTCAGTAACAAATACGGTTATGTTCTCCTTTGACTCAGGGTTATATATGCATAAATCTCCCTTAAGATCCTGATATGCAATATTTCCGCTCTCAAATATAACTCCTGCAGAGTCTATTGATTTTATCTCCGGAATTGGGGTGCTTTCCTCCGTCCGGATGTCATAGATATTTGCAATGTCATAGTATGAATTTTCGTCATCTTCAGACCAGAATATTCTGTCACCGCTTATTTTTGGCCATTTTGCGGTTGGTGAGAGATTAAGGGCTTTTGTTGTGTTATTTTCAAGATTTGCAAGAAAGACTGTATTTGGTTTTGTCAGTGATTCATTCGTATCAAAAATAGATCCATCTTCCTCAAACCATACTGCGTAGTTTCCTGAGATGCCGTATCCTGTAACTGTCATATTCAGGGAAGGAGTTCCGATAATTCTTACTTTCTCTTCCTCTGTGCTGTAAAGGCAGATCCTGTTTAATTTGAGATTCATACCTTCCGATTTCAGAAATATTATATTGTTTCCGGAGATGTCCCCTCCTGTAAAACTTCCGTTTTCAACAGGAATTACAGTGTTTTCCCATACCATCTCCGCCGATGCAGGAATTATTATAATCAGAACTGCAATCAGTATTGCAGCATATCTGAATCCGGTCAGTACTTTATTCATTGGAAATTAATTGTTTTTACCGTTAAAATAGTATATGGGTGATGATTACCGCTACTTCCCCGATCGCAGATATCCGTTCTTCTGTACGGGACTGAACTGGCATTCAGAATTCATAGGTACTTATCCTCGGCAATCTCTCCGTCATGCAGTCTGATTATACGCTCAAAATATTCTGCATGCCACTCCTCATGTGAGACCATCAGGATAGTCTGCCCTGATTCTTCACTCACCTTTCTGAATAGATCAAGGACGTTTCTGGAATTGACACTGTCAAGGTTTGCGCACGGTTCATCGGCAAACATAATCTCCGGACTGTTTATGAGTGCCCTCGCGATTGCCACCCTCTGCTGCTCACCGCCTGAAAGTTCAGACGGGAGATGATCTGCCCTTCCTGATATACCGACTATTTCAAGCATCTCAATGGCGTGCTTCTCTGCTGCCTCCCTGTCCTCACCTCTGGCAAGGGACGGCAGATATACATTCTCCACTGCATTCAGTTCTGATACAAGGGCGTAGTCCTGAAAGACATAACCGAATCTTCTGAGCCGGAATTCTGTCTTTTCATGGTCTGAAAGGCCTGAGATGTCAGTATCTCCAATCTTCAGACTGCCTGCTGTAGGATCATCCAGAAGGCCGGCCAGATGAAGAAGGGTTGATTTCCCGCTTCCGCTAAAACCTGTTATCCCGACAAACTCACCCTTTCCAACTGAAAAATCAACACCCCTGAGTGCATTGACATCGACAGCGCCCATCTTATAGGTTTTTGTAAGCCCCTGCGCTTCTATCAGCATTTGCTCACCTCATTGCCTCCAGGATATTCTCTCCGGCAATTCTTCTGGCCGGGATGTAGCCCGCTACACATGATACTGCCGTGAGCATGACAGCATTCTCAATCAGAACGGCTGTCTCAACATAAGGGGTCACGTTTCCGTCCGGGAACTCCATCGGGTGCGCTGTGAAATATGCAATTATGCCTTCAATGCCGATAAGTCCAAGAATAATTCCTATGATTGAGATCAGCAGCACCTGAATGACGTATGAGTTTACAATTATGTTTTTGTGAATCCCGATGGCCTTTAAAATGGCAATCTGCTTTTTGTTGTTTATCGCTTTAATCATCATAACAATAAATATCACAACAATGGCTATTATGAGGCTTACCAGCAGGGATATATTGTTTATAATACTGAACGTCTCAAGCGACTCCTCAATAATTCCGGTCATTGACTCTTCCCATGTCTGAATTTTATCTGGTACATTAAAGGAGAGCATATTGTACTTTACCTCATCAGGAGAGTAGCCGTTCATTGATTTCACCAGAATTTCAGAAGCTTCGGTGTTTTCATATCCAAGCACCGAATTCATCTCATCCCACGTAATAAACGCTGATAAATCGACCGTCCAGGACTTCGTCTGAAATATCCCCTTTATCCTGTAATCCTTTATAACGCCGTTTGCATACGCAACTTCGATGGTGTCTCCCACCCTGGCCCCGCCAAGCGAGTCAAAAAAGTCCTTCCTCTCGTCCTCGTTTCCGGCAACCTGAAAGCCGATTATTATCTCGTCCAGGTCCCCGCTTCCGAGATAATTTCCTGAGACAATTGTTTCACTAACCTTTGTAACTTCAGTCTCATCCCTTGGCTTTATTGCGGTTACCGGTATGCTTATGGATTTGTCCTCATTTGACAGCGTTGCTCCCAGAGAGTAGTGCCGGGCTGCACGCCTCACACCCGGAATTTTGTTGATCTTATCTGCAGTTTCATCCGATGAGCTTATAACTCTTTTATTATCATCCGGTTTTACAATCACATCAGACGTTTCATAGTCAATAGTCTGCTCATAAAAGAGATTGACAGAACCTGAGATTATTGAGGAGAGGAGTATCATATTCATAAATACCATTGCAATTATCAGGACATTCAGTAAAAATCCGGCCCTGCCGCCTCTCTTAATTGCCCTTACAGCAAGAAATGCCGACACTTTAAGGTCATTCAGCATCCGGGTTCCCCTCACTTTTTTCTGGCATAATGACGGTAAAAGACAAACCCGGCTACTGCAAGAACTGTCAGAATTACAACAATAGCTATCCAGCCGTCATTTTTCCTGACATTCAGGCTGAGCGTGTAGGTCTCACTGTATGCTCCGGTATCATCCTCGTACTCAACAGTCAGGTTATACAGATAATCTCCGGATTTTCCTGCGATGTATGTGAATACGGCGGGTGCATCATTGTTTGGTTTAATCTTTCCTACAAATGCACCCTTCGTTCCTTCAAATGGGAGGTCCAGGCCTGCATATGTGGATTTTGCCTCTCCTGTGCCTGTATTTTCTATTCTTATCAGGACTTCAAATTCATCCCCTTCAGATACAAGAACAGGATCGGTCTTCATTGAGGCGATTGAAAGTCCGGCCTTCCCGCGAAAGTCAATTCCGGTTGTCCCGGTAATCGTCACATAATTTCCGTCCGGATCACTGTAGGAGATCCTCACCGGGAGGTCATATATCCCTGTATCTGCATTTTTGTCAGTCTGAAGGGGGACTGAGAAGGCATAACTTTCACCTTCCTTCATATCGCCTGCGTAAAATACAGACTTTCCGGAAGCAGCTACAGATGGGTTATCCGGTTCAATCCTTAAAGTCAGGTCCCCGGCAGTGCTCTTTCCTGTATTCGTAATCGAAAAGTCAACCGTGAAATTATCCCCCGGAACAGCATATCCCTGATTTGTTCTCTCAAGGGAGATGACCGGTTTTTTCATGGCAGATACGGGCATATTGACATTAACAGGTACAGGATATCTCAGGTTTTCAGCATTCAAAACTCCGATTATAAGGACAGGGAAATATATCCCTTTTACAGCCGGAGCTTCTATCAGAAATGTAAGTTTAATCTCCTGTCCGGGGCCTATGTCGCCTGAAAACTGTGAATTGCCGCCAAGAACCTTTATCTCTTTTTTTCCGTCAAGATAGACGCTTTTAATTGTCGGATATATCTCCGTGCTTACTGTGGTTCCGTCAGTAACTGCCGTTTTTCCGGTAGTCTCGGTTATTGTCGCGGTTGTTGCTGTATTTTTGATTGTAAAAGTTACAAGTCCCTTCTCACCGGGCATCAGCACTGCCGGTGATACATCAGTACCGGTCACAATTACTGATGGCTGATCAGCAGCTGCCTGGGTAATTAACAATAGTGTAATGAATATTATCAGAAAGGTTATATGAATTTTAATTCTGCCCGGATGTTTCATCTTTTCATCTCTCCTGAAAGTCAATATTGTCAGAATGGGATTTATAATGAGCGGCAGATATTGGGAATCTCTGCCATTCAGTTTCTCTCATTTCCGGCAATAAATGCGTTCACACCTCCGTCTCATAATATGTCTGTTGATGAAGAATTCTTTATTATTAGTATAAGCTGCCCGGGATGGGTGGAATTTTAAATTTTATGCCATTCCTTATCTGATGTATCCTTCCGGAACTGCCGGTGCGGGAATTATTATTTCGCATTTGGTTCTTCTGATGATGTTGTATTTGTCTTCACTCTGAAGACAGAATGGTATATCATCAATATACATTAAATAATAAGAGGAGTTTTTCCGCATGACTATATCAATAAATCCGGCATATGCCTTAGTTATAATCTTTGTAATTTACACAGTTCTGATGTTTTCAGCACTGATTACTGTCAGAATGAGAAACTCAAAGAATTATCGTGAAAGGGATGATATCAGGCATGAAAAGAGGTTTAAGGCAAAATTTTTCAGAAGCTTAACTGAAGGGTTTCAGCTTGAGTCCATCAATAGCTCAGATGACATATTAAATATCTATGAGGCAATATCAAACCTCAGTCAGGAGGACATCAATTACCGCTATGGACTCAGCCGGTATCTCCGTGAATATCTGATTGCGCTGATATCAAAAGATGAAAAAATTATCCCCAAATCAACAACCGATGAGGAGATTCAGGGATGGAAGAGGATTCTTGACCGGATAATTTCTGAAAATGATATTAAGATGCCTTTTTCAGATCTCCCTCCGCTTGAGAGAAATATTTCAAATGACATACTTGTCTTCCTTGATAGGGATGATAAAGAGCATGTAAAGGATAAATTAAAGGAATTGTCACGTCTTATCCGGTCAAGAGACGGTGAACTGAGCAGGGCATGCCGGAGAACTGAAAGCTCCCTGCAGCTTACTCTGGTAAGCCTGTTTATCTCTTTAATTTTTGGAATAATAGCCATCTATGCTTATTTTTGAATAATATTTATCTTTTTTATCGAGTCCGGCCCTTCGGATGATATCGAGAAGGGTGCACCGCCTTCCGGAATGATTGATATCCTGAACCCCTCTTTTGGGCCTGTCTCGTATTCCGGACTGAGAAGAATTTCAATTGTTACTTTGTCAGTGCCTGACAGTATCTCCATGCCGCTCTCTTTTTCAGCCCTGACAATCGCCCAGTGGTTAATTTCCGGCCCTGAAGGGTTGTACAGAGGGTCTGAAGGGAGGATATTCAGAACTGTCTCATAATTAGTAAAAGTTATCTTAAAGTTATTGAGGTCTTTATCATAATCTGACCTGTATGGTGAACCTATGGTTAGCCTGAACCTGTTTATCTTATTGCTGGTATCATTAGCAAGGCCATAGACTGCACCTTCGGTTATAACCGGATGTCCGGTTGTATCAACTGAGTCGTATATTACCTTCTGCGACTTCTGTATGGTAAAAAAACCTGTATTGAGAGTTACAAATGAAAATGCAGCTGCCACTACCACAAATGCTATGAGAATCAGGACGGCCTCAAGCCCGGAGAATGCATCATTATTTTTCATTTGGATCAGGCAGTGAATTATGATACAGCATTTTTAATAATTATTGGCCTTATGCCAATAGTATTGTTCCTGAATATTCTCTTTGGTCTGTGAATAAATCATATTATTCTTCTTAATCTGCTTTTATGGGTTCACATTGATCTTATCCGCAGTAAGTCAGTAAAATGGAAATATATAAGTCTTTTAACTGTCAGTTCTCCAATAAACTGATATATTCTGCGGTTCTAATATGCATAGAATGAGTGCTATACCTAATCTTGAACTACAGATGACTCTGCTGCTCTTCTTTGCACTTGCCGGATACCTTCTGGCATCAAAGATAAACCAGTCTGCTGTTGTAGGTGAGATTCTTCTTGGACTTATTGTCGGACCGTCTGTTTTAGGGCTTATCACATATACCGAATTTGTTCAGGCTATTGCAGGTCTTGGTGCTGTTATTCTTATGTTTGTGATAGGCTTTGAGTTTGAGTTAAAAGACCTTACAAATATCAGGTACGGGATAATCGGGCTGATCGGTATTATTGTACCATGGCTTGGCGGTTATTTCGTCTCCCTTGCCTTTGGTTACGATCCGGGAAGTGCCCTTTTTATCGGAACTGCACTTACTGCAACGTCCATTGCGATAACTGCAAATGTCTTAAAGGAGATGTGCCTGCTTGATACAGATGTTGCAAAAGCAATAATCGGAACGGCAGTAATTGATGACATCCTCAGTCTGCTTGCGCTTTCAGTAACAGCAGATGTCGCATCCGGAAATTTTACCCCTGAGGGTTTTATATTCATTATTGTAAAGCAGGTTGGTTTTTTGATCCTTATTGCACTGGTTGGAATCCTGTTCATATCAAAGCTTATCCGGAAGATGGATGATACTCCGATTGCGAAAAAATACCCGGAATTTGTCTTTATCTTTGCAGTGATGACAGCATTTCTCTTTGCCGCACTTTCGGAGTTCATCGGTATATCTGCAATAATCGGTGCATTCATCGCCGGAGTTTCATTTAACGGGATTAATCTTGAACACAGTCGTGATCTCGCGGAAGGGGCTGAATATCTCTACATCATATTTGCATCGGTATTCTTTGTTTCCCTTGGGATACTTGTTGACCTGAAAGCGCTGACAGTTCCTGTAATGATATTCATTTCAGTAATTACAGTTATTGCAATACTGACTAAAGTCATCGGCTGTGGCATTCCTGCAAAACTCCTCGGTTATTCCGGAAGGGATTCTCTGGCAATAGGTTTTGGTATGTCTCCGAGAGGTGAGGTTGCAATGATTGTTGCACTGCTTGGGCTTAACCTCTCACTCATAGGGCAGGAGGTCTATGCCTCAATAGTTGTTATGAGCCTTCTGACAACAATTGTAACTCCTATTGTATTCAGGAACTGGCTCTTTAAAAAGGAGGTTGCTGAATGCATGTTAAAATGAAATTACTCTGTAATATTTATTCGTGAAATATTATTTTAAAACATACACCTTTTTTGTAATCCCCTGTGACACGGTCAGTTACATATATCTCTGCACCATATCTCTCAAGGATCATCTTCACAATTGACAGCCCAAGACCTTTTCCGGAAGACTGAATTTTTCCTTTGTAATATCTCCTGAATATATTTGGTTTCTGGTCATCCGGTATTCCTCTGCCGTTATCACAGACATTAACGACAACTCTCTCGTCCTCCTCTTTTACAGATACTGTTATTGTGGTCTCTTTTCCACCGTGCTTCAGGCTGTTTCCAAAGAGGTTTAAGAAAACCTCCGGCAAAAGCTCATCAGCCGTAACGCTGAGCCCGCAGTTATCATATCTGATGTCAGCATCGTGATAATTCCGGATGACCTCTTTTAGTGTTCTGTCAAGTGATATCTTCTTAGGTTTCAGATTATCTTCCCTGAAACGCCGGATTACAGAGACATTTCTTATTATATCGCTGCTCTGTACAACTCCCGATAGTGCCTTTTTTACATAATTCCCGGATTTTTCATCCGAAATATCTTCAAGAATTTCAAGATAACCCTGTGATATGAGATTTGCATTGTTTATATCATGGGTCATAATATCGAGGTACAGGTTTGCCTCCTCATTGGCATATATTAGTTCTCTCTGAAGTTTTGCAAGCCTGAAAAATCCTCCGATCTCCTTTCCTACCGCTTCAAGAGTCTCTTTTTCAAGTTCTGAAAACCTGTGGAGGTTGCTTGTGGCAATGCTTAATATTGCGATGGTCCTGTCATCTGCCGTAACCGGAATTATAGCCATTGAGAAGACCCCACTCTCATCCTCCTCATGCGGCACACCAAGATACTGTTCAATGTAAATGGCTTTATTATCTCTGAACACTCCAAAGTAGTTTGATTCTTCTGATTTAAGGTCAATTTCAGAGTCAAAGAAGAGATCATAAAGGCCATAATAGACATCCATCGATGCCGAGCCCATATCACTGTCAGGAAAATATATAGCTCCGGCATCGAAGTTCATCAGTTCAACCGTCATTTTAAGAGCAATGGGCAGGAGGTCCTTCTGGTTGTCAGCAGAAGATGTTGCACATATTATCCTGTTAATTGTATGCAGTATTTTATTGAGTTTCATCACATCTGCAACACAGTCTGCCGGTTTTACTTCAGGTTCGTATTTGAGAATGAATCCTTCTGTACTCTTATTTCCAAATTTTCTGACGGAGAAGGTGAAATTGTTGCCGTTCAGGATTATTTCTGCTTTTTTTATTTCATTTCCGGCATTAAGTTTAAGCTGTTCATTGATTTCCGGAATATATTCTTTGGAACTCTCAGAACTAAAACTACTCCTCTCTTCTGGTAATTCCTGGATATATGAGAGTATTCTGTCAAATTTTTTGCTTAAATATATAATGTTTAAACCGCTGTCACATATTATACAGGGAACATCAAGTATCTCCTCAAGAAATTCCGGGTCATGACAGTCGAAATATTTCTGCATTGAATTATCTGTTTTGTTTTTTATATTCATAATGTTTGAGGTGGTCAGGTTCCCGCCGCGGAATAATTTTATAATCACCCGCTAAAACTGAATACTATGGAAAAAGTTTCAACACTTAAGGGTGTTCCCGGAATGTTAAGGCCGTTTAAGGAATACATTTCTAATATGGATCTTAAAGAGGGATCGCAGATTGTTTATTATGGATGTCCCGGTACATGTACTCCATTTGTGGAGCTTCTCTCTTATGGTATAAGGTCAATGCCTGTACAGAATATTTTTGTGCCGTTATTAGAGGAGAGTTCAGCCAAATCTATGATAAATGTCCCGGAGGTTGGTATGCAGATTTCAGGCAGTGCTGACAGGATAGACCCGGCACTTATTGTGATTATGGGTGGACTTTCAATGGATAACGTCCCTGTTTCTGCTGCTGATATGAAAACGGTCCTCTCAAAATATAATTGTAAGGTTATGGGGATCTGCTTTATGGGTATGTTTGAAAAAGCAGGATGGCTTGATGAGATTAATTTTGATCAGATTATTGATGCTGCCATTGATCCTGTTGATATCTACAGAAAAGAATAATTCTTTTTTTTAGTAATTTTGTTATTCAGGCCTTATTGAGTCTGAATGTAAACGCTATTCCACTATCTCCTTCACCTATATCTGAGTCTGTAACTGAAATGTCACTGCCATATCTCTGGACAAGGTTTTTTACGATGTAAAGGCCAAGTCCTTTACCTTCAGGTCCTGTGTCTTTAATTCTGCTGAATCTGTCAAAAATTTCATCCCTCTTATTTCCTGGTATTCCCGGCCCGTCATCCTCAATTTTTATATCTATGCATTCTCCGGAATCTCCTGCAATGATTTTAATCTTTACAAAATCATCGCCATATTTTATGCTGTTTCCAATGATATTTAAGAAAACATCGGGCAGGAGTTCATCTGCCATAACTCTGTACCCGCTCCCCGTATATTCAATGGCTGAACCTTTGAAATGTCCTATTGCATCTTTTATAGCTTTATCCAGGGATACCGGAATCAACTCTGAATTATTCTCTCTTATTTTTCTGATTCCTGAAACGGACTCAATAATTCCTGCACTTCGCTTTGCAGCAAGTGAAATCCTGCTTGCAAAATCTTCTGTTGATTTATCTCCGGATTCCTCAAGCAGTCCGGAATATCCAAGAATAATTGTATTGAGATTGTTTATGTCATGAAGGAGAATGTCAAGATAGAGGTTTGCCTCCTCATTTGCTCTTAAAACTTCTTTTTCTGCCTCTATTCTTTCATTCAGGGCATTGATTGCTTTATCCTTCATTCTCCTGTATGCCTCGACTTCTTTTCTGAGTTCTGTTACATCCTCAACAATTATCAGTGCACCTGAGGTTTTGTCCTCTCCGGTGTAAGGCATCAGTGTAAATGTCTGCGTTCTCTTCTTTCCGTCAGGAAGATATGAGGGAATGAGAGGTTCGTGAAGCTGAGAAGAAAATATGTCCGGCGGACCGCCGTTTAAGACAGATTTTATCCTTTCAAGGTACAGGGCATCCTTTAGGTGTGGGTAGCACTCCAGTATTGATCTCCCGATTATCTCTGAATTTGTATTTCCCGACCATTTTTCGAGTATCTTATTCCGGTAAACTACAACGAAATTATGGTCTATGAGGCATATTCCTATAGGGAAATTCTCTGTTATCCTGAATGATCCATAAGGCGGCATTTTAGATACTGTTGATTTTTTCCAGAAGTGTGTTCATGGACCCTGTCTCAAGGACCATTACTATGGTTCCTTCAACATTTAGATCTGCAACTCTGAATTTTGTCATTGCAAGTATTATCCCGTCTTCTTCGACAATTTTTGATTCTGATACCAGATTAACTATTGATTCTTCGTTGTAAGCCGGAATTTCATAATTCAGCGGGCTTTTTATTATATTTCCGACAGACCCCATGACGCCGTTGATTATAATATTGCCCACTTCCTTAAGTGTCTCTATCCTGATAGCGTCCAGTTCAGGTGTTCCGGCTTCTTCTCCCGTTATTGCCATAACCAGGTTTGCAGCACTGTCAGGGGGGAAGAGGACTGCTGTAGTTCCTGAAAATTCGCCTTTAAATTCAAGTTTTACTGTTGCAAGGTTGTCTTCATCTCCGGTATTTTTCCGCTCCCTGAATTCTTTTGGAGATATTATCTCAACATCAGGAACTGTAAGCGTGATATGTGACTTTGTAATTTTATTCAGCATGCCCGCAGCACGGCCTATTCCGATATTTAATATCTCACGTACAGCATCAATGTCTCTTTCTGAATATTTAACTGACATATTAATAAAATCACCCGGTCAGTCCTTTTATCAGAAGAAGGAGTTCTTCCTTTTCAACAGGTTTATTCAGGAAACCTGCGGCACCAAGTTCCATACATCTTTTTTTTGTTGTATTCTGGATGTCTGAAGTCAGAACAATTACAGGAATATTGTATCCGGATTTATTGAATTCTTCAAGGAAATGAAAACCGTCCATTTCAGGCATAAGCAGATCCAGAAGAATAAGATCAGGTTTTTCTGACTTTAAAATATCGAGAGCTTCAAGTCCGTTTTTTGCTTCGCTATATTCATAACCCGATTCAGAGAGTATTTCAGTAATTATATTTCTCTGAAATACTGAATCATCTGTGACCAGAATTTTAACCATATTTTTCCTTCCTGAAACAACTTATTGATTTTAATGTTCAATAAATTTCTCTCATGAAACAGCAAAACTTTTTATTTATCTCCTATGAAACAATACACTGTTTCATTCATCATCTGTGAACCCGCAGGCTCATGGGTGACTTTTTAGTATTCAGTCGGCAGGGTGTCTGTCGTATGAGTCACATTTCTGTTCTGCCATAATTCCGGATAATTACACTGTCCGTATTCTGTGAATATTGCATGATAATTGCAGTGCCGGCAGAATATACCTTAAATCTGAAAAAAAGAAAAAAATTAGATGTATGGGTTGCGCAGGCCTTTGTTTACACCAAAGGTTGCACGTGCTTCGACAGATTTCTTGTTCTTGTCGATCTTGTCGGTTGCAAGTTTTGTTACAAGGTCAAGGCCTGGCTTTACAGATGCGATGTCCTTTGTCTCGAAGTATCCGGCGTCAATTGCTTTTGACCAGACATTTTCTCCGTTCTTTGTGCGGACAAAGACTGTGCTCCATCCGTCCGGACTTCCTACTGATCCGGTTGAGACATCTGCAAGGTTTGCAACGTAGTCAAGACATACGTGGCATCCTGGCTGTTCGTATTTGTGTGTAGCCTTGAGTGGTATCTGTGAAATTGCACCGCGCTCTGTATATACAGAGAACTTGCCCTTTCCGATATCCATCTTGTCTGCGGACTCCATCTTTACATTGCAGTGGTCCTCGACGATTGCCTCAAGACCCTGGTACGGGAAGTTCTCCATGCAGAAGATTCCGATTGCAAGAGCAATCTTGTCAGGAACTTTGCGCATAGCCATTGGGTAAAGCTGTGCCTTTCTGAGTGCCTGCATCTGGCATGGTGTTCCTACAATACCTACTTTGTCAAGACCGTATGAACGTGTTGCTTCCTTGATGAGCATCATGTTCGGGCTGATTGTATAACGGGTGCCGCGTGCTGCAAGAAGCTCTGCCCTTGTTGTTGCTACAACAGGTTCCGGCTTCCATGGCTCGTCGCCTGGTCCGGCAACGATTGCCCCGTCAATAATGCCTTCTTCAAGTGCGTATGCAAAGAGCTGGGTTACGATACCGCCGTCCTGCGAGCGCTTGAGAATTTCTGCATCTGCTGCACGGGCTGAGATCACTGATTTATAGTTTCCGAGCACCATTTCACTCACCTCCCTTGCCCATTGCACCATCAATTGCTTCCATTATGCCCTCAAACTGGTTGATGACATCGAAGTTGAAGAAACTGCGTGGGCACTGTGCATAGCATGCTCCGCATTTGATACACATATCGCGGTCGATGGCAGGTCTGCCGTATTCCATTGTGATTGCACGTACTGGGCAGCTTGCTGCACATGTACCGCATCCCATACAGAGGCCCTGGTTTATGACATCATACATGAGGTCACATCCGCATGCCTCTGTACCACGCTTTGCAAGGTCCATGAGTGGCTTTAAGTATGCTGCTGCAAGCTCTTTCTGCTCGTCAGTTCCCTGAAGAAGCAGGTATGCCATTACACATACATTTCTGATTGACTCTGCACCCGGAGGGCATGATGGTATGACTACATCGACATCAATAAGGTCCCCGATTGGGACATATGACTCGTGCTGCGGCTGGTTCCACTGACCGCCACGGCAGAATCTTGTGATGTTTCCGTATGCTGCACATCCTCCAAGAGCAACAACAACTTTTGCCCTCTCTCTTGTTTCTTTGATCTCTCTAACTGAAGTCTCGTCCTGAAGACATACTGAACCTTCTACAAGTGCAACATCCATTTCAGGGATGTGCCTGACATCTGCTAATGTCAGACAGTAGACGAGGTCTGCATAATCATCAAGAATCTTGAAGAGGCCTTCATAATTGTCTGCAAGTGACACGAGACATCCGGTACATCCGGACATGTGTACGTGCCCAACTGTTATTTTATTTGCCACAGGCTTTTCCTCCTTTTTATCTCCATCCAGCGTTTGGTGAATCTCCACATCTTTGGGTTTTTCTGCAGGTTTTTCGGCAGGTGCTTTCACTACCGGTTCAGGAGCAGGTTCTTCCACTGTTTTTGGAATCTCCTCTTCCTTTTTTATAACCGGAACTTCAGGCTTCCTGACCTCTTCCTCCTCTTTCCCTGTGAAGATCTCTTTGAGACGTGATAGTAGTCCCATAATCCACTCCTACTTCAGCTAATGCAAGCTGCACTGCTTTGGGAATGGCCTCCCTGACAGATTCAGTGACCCAGAATTCGGCATCTTCTGCCTCATTTTCAATCTGGGAAATGTCAATGCTTTCCGGCTGGCACCCAAAGATTACTATTTCTGTTCTCTCTGCTAACACCTGAAGTGGTTCTTTAAGGCCCCAGGAATGTGGGTCAGTGTAAGCTCCGGGAGCGAGCAGATCCGGAGTAACTCTTGTGATTTCACCTGGTTTTCCGCCAAAGTCCATGATGTCGAGTATAACCATCTTTTTAACGGTTATATCGGCCTGAGCCATGAGGGTAAACAGGTAATGCGGACCTGCAAGGCCTGCATCAAGAGTCTTTAGATTTTCCGGAAGATTCAGTTTTTTCAGTTCGGAGATGACTGCCGGGCCAAAACCGTCATCGGTCTGTAGCGTGTTACCGCATCCGACAATCATATATTCTGCGTACCAGTCCTGCATCAACATCAGACTCACTGAATAAGCTTCTGGGCGACTACCTTCTTCTCTTCATCGACCACCATCATATGTGTAGCACAGGACACACATGGGTCGTAGGCGCGAACAATAACTTCTGCAAGCTGCCATGGTGCACCTTCAAGTGCACGGCTGCATACCGGGAAGTTCCATGTCGTAGGCACGAGCAGTGAATACCACTGTACACGTCCGTCCTTTACCTTTGCAAGGTGGACATCTGTACCGCGTGGTGCTTCATTTGCTGCCCATCCGAGTGAACCGTCACCCTGTGGGATCTCGTCTGCAATGACTGATCCTGATGTGTCTATTGCATCTATTGCCTCGATCATGCTGTAGAGACAGTCAGGATATTCCATCTGGCGTGCAATCTGAAGACCCATTGCACCTTTCTTGTCGTAATTGCGGAATTTCGCGAGACGTGCACGCGGACCTACCTCAATTGGCTGACCGTCATACATAGGAACCGCAGTGCAGGCTTCCATCTGTGGCCATGCCTTGTTTCCGGCAGGTGTGGTTGCGTGGTTTGGGTAGTTTGGATCGTCAAGTGTGATCTCCTGTTCTCCCATGTACCAGTCCCACGGCCGAACTTCTGTCCAGCGCTCAGGGAACCACATCGGCTCAGCATCAAGGTTTGAGCTTGCGTAGAGTGGATCTACAGCCATGTATCCCTGGTCGTGGAATCCGAACTTGTCATTCTTTTCGACTTCATATCCGGATGCAACAGATGCTGTCTGGCGGTTCTCCCAGTCCTTAAAGACTGTGATCATGAACTCCATATGTTCGCGTGCAAGTTCTGATCCCTCTTTTGCGAGGTCAAAAAGTTTTGATTTTGCACGTGGTGTGATGTTCTTGTACATACCACCGATACGCGGGTTGCTTGGGCGAATTGGCTCTCCGCCGACAATCTCTCCGACTGTCTGTCCAATCTCACGCAGCCTCTGGATACGGAGTGCTACACTTCGGACAGGTTCTTCTGATGTGAACGGATTGATGTGTGTATCCGTACCAGGAAGGTACATGTCCGGGAGTGACAGTATGTTGTGCAGTGCGTGGCTTGAGAGCCTGTTTGCGCACTGAAGGATTATACGCAGAAGGTAAGCGTCATCAGGAATTTCACATCCGATTGAACCTTCCATTGCTTCGATTCCGGCGAGGGTATGCGCTATCGGACAGATACCGCAGACACGTGAAGAAATCTTCGGTGCCTGATGCATTGACTTTCCAATGGCGAGTTTTTCAATACCCCTCACTGGTGTAAGGCTGAGCCAGTCACCACGCTCGATTATGCCCTCATCGTTGACTTTGAGAACGAGCTTGGTGTGCCCCTCATGCCTTGTGGTTGGGGAAACCTCTACAACTTTCGACAAATTTATCGCCTCATTATTTTATTTTTTGTTCGGTTAGCTATACTTGTGTAAATACACTATGTTATTTTGCAACACACGTACCTTGAAATCAGTACGCTAATTTCTAATTTCAGTTTTATCGTTAAAAATACCTTTCGTTGTTAATCGGGCAGGTATTATTTTTAAAAAGAAAAGTATTATTTTTTGTAATTTCATTGTGCATTTGTCTTATGCGCATGTGTCGTTTAGAACTGATCTATATGATGAGAAATAATTGCTGGCAATTATAAGTAATTTTCATTCATTTCAGCACGGAGTTCTGCAATTGTTGCTTTCCTCTCCGCATAGGCATCGTGCTGGTGAATACTCTCCTCATTTGTCTGCCTAATCGTAACAAGCGAATCTCCGGGTAGGAATTCAAATTCCAAAAGGACTCTCTTGGCCATCTCACGTACACAGTCTTCAACAAATCTTGCGTTTTTGTGCGCTGAAAAGACAACATGACTTTCGTCACCGCGTTTGAGAAGTTCATATATCTTTGCACTCATTGAATTTTTAAGGACATTGATGATATTTTCGAGATTTACGTGCTGATCATCGTCTGTTTCAATGCAGAGGAATCCCTGTCCACGCTGATTGTGTGTGGCCATCGGAACTTCATTTAAGAATGCCTCAATCTTATCCTCTTCTATACCTAAATCGCGGAGTTTATTGTGTGCAATCTCCTTCATTATGTTCTGGGCACAGGGACATGCGGTTATTCCTGTTACCTGAGCGCCTATGCTTTTTCTGACAATTGGATTTGAGTTATTTCTTTTTGCAACCGCTCTTGCGACAACGTTTACAACTTCGTCACATTCAGTCTTTGAAACCGGAGTTTCACGTCTGATCATGAATGTACTCTTCATCCTGACTTCCGTTCTGTCAGCGTATTCATGGTGGTCGAGGAGTTTTCTTGCCACTGAATTGCATACTTCCTCAATACCGTCAACCTCTCCCTCTGTTGCCTGCTGAAGAACCTCATCTATTACTTCGAAGTTTCTTGACATGTTGGCGCCTTTAAGGCTGCTTGGAAGGTCAACATAAACATCAAAGTTCGAGATAAAAATTACAGGGCGCTTCCCCGGTCTTGCAACTTCAATGAGTTTTTTTACGTTTCTGACACCTACCCTTGTTAAGTTGATGCGAACATCCGGAAGGGTGGACTGTGTATCTGGTAGATCCATCTGATTTAACCTCTGTCCTAACCTCTCAGGGTCTTTTGCGGGATATATTCATAAATTCCGCATTTTCTCCCGGTTGGTTTCTATAGTAAATAGTCTCTTTAAGTTTTTTGTGGTGATATTATAATATTTATGAAGTTGGCCGGTAACTTCTCTGTTTACATTTGTAATATTTTAGTATTTATGATTATAAGTTAGTTTAATTGACCTGTTATTATTCCCTGATGTGTTATTGTCTGAAATCTCTCTATTTCATATTGCAGTCTTTGTATGTCATTCTTTTTTGATGTGCATTATTCGGGTACAGTCTGTTTTACGACTATTTTTCTCCAGGTTTAAAATCAGAATTGTATTCTCTGTTCCTCACAGGGACGCATGAATATCTTTATGTCTGTCATTATTCCGAATGCTGTGGGCGGCTTTGGCATATTTCCGGTCTGCAAAAAAGTCTTTATTTTATATTCTGTTCACTGGCAGCGTTACTGCTGGTGGATCAGTTTTCGTGACCATTCCGGCTAATAGTGGATCAGATTATCATGACCATTTACAGGTAATTTGCCTATAATACAGAAATTTTTTCCAGAGGTGGCAGTGGGAGGTATATTGTCATCCTCATAAACCTTCATTATTAAACAGCAATCTCATCACTGCCTGTACTGTCATCTCTGATATTTTAGGATAACACTTAATGAGAGTCCTGTAAAATTGTTCAGATTATAGTTATATTTAAGGCACCGGCAGTTCTTTTTTGCAGGAGGAATTACTGAAGTGCTGATAATATTATCTCTGGAGGAAAAACTGTTTTTTAATCCTGTGGTATTTATGTTTTATTATTGTCTGAAATAAAGTTTTTGGGTTTAACCCCCGCATCCTGCAAAGGTTAATTATTTATGCATTTTTATCTATTTTTCTACGTTCACTTAGAATTTCATCAGGGAGGTTATGGATGAAAGTGCGGTTTCAATCTCATCTTTGCTGACTGAAATTACACTGTCATCTGTTCTGATGATAAGTCCCTCTTCACAGACTTTTCCGATTTCATGCAGTTTTATGCCTGTGCATTCCGGAGTTTTGTCATATGCGATCAGGAATCTGCCTGATGATTCTGAGAAGAGCTGTACGGCCGCGTCTCCACTTATGGTTATATCAGCACCCGGACATATCTCGATGATTGATGCCGGTATTCCGCCTTTTGAGATGTCTGATGCTGAATATATTGCTCCGGTATTAATCATATTCCTGATCTCTTCAAGTATTTTTACGTCCGGAACTTCAGGTCCTTTTCCGCCGCATCCTGTTATGTAGTCAAGGATACTGCCTCCCGTTTCGTCCCTGAACTCTCCGGCCACTGCAAGCGTCATTCCGGGAGATGCCATTGTGAACTTTCTGACTTCTCCCCTTCCTGCCATCCCTATACATGGTGTCGGCGGGATGCTTGTGCCGAACTCGTCAGATTCATTGTAAAGGGATACATTTCCGCCTACTACAGGTATTCCAAGCGTTCTGCACAAATCTCCCATACCCCTTACTGATTCGCTGATCTGCCAGAAGATCTCCTCATGTACAGGGCTTGCGAAGTTGAGGCAGTTTACAACGCAGAGCGGCTCAGCACCGAGGCAGGCAAGGTTTGCTGCATTCTCATATACAGTCTCTGCCGTCCCTTCATATGGCTTTAAGCGGATTCTCTCCGGTGAACACCCGCATGAGAGGAACAGGCCTTTTCCGTCATATCTCAGGCATGCCGCACCTCCGGCTGTGGAGACTGTTCTTAACTGGACATCGTGGTCATACTGGCTGTATGCCCAGCTTTTGTCAGCGATGTCCGGGTGTGCCAGAACTTTCAGGACCAGTTCTTTTATATCGGATTCCGGTTTACTGTAGCTTTTTTCAATGTCGTAAGGTTTAGCCGGCCATTTTTCGTCCGGAGTTCCGCCTACCAGGAGATCTACGGGCAGGTCACAGACTACCTTGCCGTGGAATGTTACAATATACCTGTTCTCTTTTGTGACTTCCCCGATATCGCTCCATTTCAGATCATACTTCTCAATAATGGCGGTAAGTTCATCGACATCGTCAGGAGATACTTCCATCAACATTCTCTCCTGTGATTCCGCGAGCATGATTTCAACTTCGTTCATGCCACCCTCGCGCAGATGTACGCGGTCAGCAGCGATCCTTGCGCCGAATGTGCTTGACATCTCAGAGGATGCACCGGCAAGTCCGGCTGCGCCTAAATCTCTGCATGAGAGGATCTTTCCGGTCTTCTCCATCTCAAGAGTGGCATCTATCAGGAGCTTTTCTGTATATGGGTCGCCAACCTGTACGGCCGGCCTG
This sequence comes from Methanoplanus limicola DSM 2279, assembly GCF_000243255.1. NCBI lineage: Archaea > Methanobacteriati > Methanobacteriota > Methanomicrobia > Methanomicrobiales > Methanomicrobiaceae > Methanoplanus > Methanoplanus limicola. The sequence continues at coordinate 931,867 of NZ_CM001436.1, read as the reverse complement.
TCCTCTGCCTCAGATTCTTCTGAGAGATCCCTTGATGCAAATGATGCACCGCCGAGTCCGTCCCTGCCTGTTGATGCACCGTAGAGTATAAGCCGGTTTTTAGGCCCTTTAACTCTCGCGGTCAGGAAATTGTCAGGGGATACCTCTCCTACACAGACGACGTTTACAAGCGGGTTTCCGCCATAATCCCTGTTGAATGTAAGCTCGCCTCTGACAACCGGAACTCCGATGCAGTTCCCGTAATCGCCGACTCCCTGGACGACATGCTCGAAGAGATATCTGTTCTTCTCTTCTGAAAGGTCACCGAAGTAGAGGGGGTCCATAAGTGCGATGGGCGTTGCACCCATTGAGATTATATCCCTTACAATTCCGCCGACACCTGTTGCGGCACCGTCATATGGATCAACATAACTTGGGTGGTTATGTGACTCCATGCCGATTGCAATGGCTTTGCCTTCGGAAAATCTGACGATTGCTGCATCATCGCCAGGCCCCAATATGACATTTTCGCCCTCTGTCGGGAGGGTTTTAAGCAATGGCTTTGTGGACCTGTATGAACAGTGTTCACTCCAGAGGTTTTCAAAACATGCGTTTTCAAGGGCAGAAAGCGGCCTCTTCAGGCAGCCTTCAATATATTCAATATCCCGCGGAGATAGCATAACTGAGTAAATATCTGTATCTACAAAATGATAATATCTGCTGATAATGTCCGGAGTGTAAGGGAAAAAAAGGTCTGATTTTTATCTTTTTTCCGGACTTTGATTCCTGCTGAAAAAGGCAGGGTAGTTCATTTATTTGGAGAAGAACCATTTATTTTATATCGGGTGCCCGGTTCAGTGATTATTATTTCTCACTAAATAATGCTTATTTTTAGTTTTATTGGCTTAATATTTGGTTTTACCTGTTAAGGGCAATTTCAATGCCCATTCTCAGTTCAAAATCTTCAAAAGGTTTTGCTATATATCCGGACGGCTTTGTCGCAAGTGCCCTCTCAATTATATCATCTTCCATATGTGAACTGAGGTAGATAAACGGAATTTCTGCATTTGCTGATTTTATCTCTTCGATTGCTTCAATACCATCAATATCACCTTCAAGGGTTATATCTACAATTATCAGGTCAGGAATAAATTCTGCTGCAACTGTGATGCCATCTTCTCCTGATTTTACAAATCTGCAGTTTGTATAGCCCATATCTTTTAAGCGCCACATTATCAGTTCTGAAATGATTGGGTCGTCTTCAATGATTAGAAGTTTTTTATCTGACATTTATATCCTCTTATTCTTTTTTGTTTATTGATTCTATATCTTTAAATGATGTTTTTTCTGATCTCTTTAGTAACCGGTTCTATCTGTAATTTCTATAATGGTGCTTTAATTATGTTTGTGATGACCCCTTCTTTTTTATTTCTGCATCCTCAGTTATTCATGATATCTGATGCTCTCACGCGGAATCCTTATCTCAAACCTTGCACCTTCTCCTTCTTTTCCTGTCTCTGTAATTTTCATGCCTGTTATATCGAGTATCTCTTTTACAAGGAATAATCCAAGCCCGGTATTGGTTCCAAACCCATGCTCAAATATCTTTTTCTTGAACTTTTCAGGGACGCCTATGCCATTGTCACTGAATATAAGCGTGCCGCCGTCTGAATTTTTCTCAAATGTGACATCTATTTTAGTGACATTTTCTCCATGCCTTATGGCATTGTCCATAAGATTGAAGAATATCTTTTCAAGCATCGGATCGGCGTAGATATCAAAATTATCCAGGTATACGCTGACCTTAACGTTCCTTAACTGTGCCCTGGCGCGGGCTGAATTAACTACAGAAAGAACATTCTGCCATATTGGTGATTTAACTCCGATATTCTGGTAATCCCTTGTAAATGTGATCTGGTCCTGGATGTTGTCTGCCGCCTGGCGTATCAGTTTTACATAATGCTTCAGTTCGGGATTTCCTTCTGGTGTTTTTTTGTCAAGGAGGTCGGTAAAACCTTTTACGCCGGCAAGGTGATTGAGGATGTCATGCCTGGTTATGCTGGACAGGAGGTTTAATTTCTTGTTTGATTCAAATAGTGCATTCTGGTAATTTCTAATCTCAGTTATGTCGATCATTATTCCAACAATTCTTGTCGGGATTTCCTGTTCATCCCATTCTGCAACCTTGCCTAGTACATTTATCCATTTGTGGCTTCCGTCCCTGCATTTCATCTTATATTCAGATTCAAAATGGCGGCTTTCCCTGGAATACTTTTTCTGGTCAACATCAGTTATGTCTGAAAAGAAGGCCATTATATCTGAGAAGAACTTAAGCTGCAGTACTTCGCGCCAGGACTCGTTATTTTCATTCTGCTCTGACAGGGAGCATCTGAATAATTCCTGATAGTTACCTGCAAAGAACATCTCGTCCTTCTCCATATTCCAGTCCCAGACACATATCCCGGCACCTTCTATTGCAAGATTGAGCCTCTGTTCACTCTTCCTTAGTTCTTTTTCTGCTTTTTTAATCCCGCTTATGTCTATTGCAGCACCTCTGACACCTTTGCATTCTCCCTGTGCACCGATGGGGCTTAGGTATATGAGGAGTGGCAGACTTTTATTGACTGATGTTACTCCAGTGTATTCCCTCCCTTCATCAGATACGTTTGATGCTTTTTCCGGCAGTATTGCTAAAAATTCCGACATTAATTTTTCTTTTTCACTGGCACATACCAAATCTGTGATATTGAGTTCATAGTCCGGTTTATCAGCATTTATCGCGAAGGTCCTGAAACCCATCTTATTCAGAAATGTTATCTTCCCTTCCCTGTCAGTCTCAAATATGGTCTGGGGCAGAAGATCAGTCAGGTTCCTGAACCTTTTCTCGCTCTCGGTAAGTGCCCTTTCGCTCTTTTTACGTTCGGTTATATCTCTGATTATCGTTTGAATTTTTTCCTCTGCCGGATCAATCATTTTTGAGCTCATCTCAACATTTAAAATATTGTTGTCGGCCGAAAGTATGGTTGACTCAAATAGTACGCTTTTTCCGGATTTTATCTCATTAATTATTCTGTTTATCCTTTCTTTTTCAGATTTCGGGAAAAAATCAAGTATATTTCTGGACCTGAGTTCATCATTTCCGGTCTTTAATAGCCTGTGTGCACTCTCATTGCCCTCGAATATTTTGCCTGAAATATTGTGTGTAATTATAGCGTCAATTGAGTTTTCAAAGAGTGTTTTAAAATTCTTCTCACTGTGTCTGAGCGCTTTTTCAATATGTTTCCTCTGGCTCAGGTCAAGTGCAACACCTCTGAGTCCCTGGATTTCATTATTTATGATTATATAGCTGAAATGAACAAGTATTGGAACTTCCCTTTTGTCAGGTTTGATGGCTCTGTATTCGACTGAACCAATTATTCTTCCGTTCATGAACCATTCAAAATTATTCTGTGCCCTCTGTGAATCTTCAGGTACAATTACATCCCATAACTTCGTTCCCGATGTCAGTTCTTCAGGTGATCTTTCGAAGATATTCATGGAGTACCGTGTGGCATAGGTGAAATTTCCCTCCCTGTCAAGTTCAAAAATTACCTCCGGAAGCTGACTGGTAAGTTCCCTGAGTCTTGTCTCACTTTTCAGCAACGCTTCTTCGGCTTTAACGCTGTCAGTTATATTGTGCAACAGGATCTGGCATGTTCCGGTTTTTTTGTCAATCTCCTTTCCGTAGATTTCGACCCATATTTCCTGATTATTATCCCCTGTAAATTTTAATTTTGATGATTCCATCTCCGCTTTTGTGTTGTTTTCCTTTATCTGTTCAGGACTTTCCGGGTTAATTCCTATATCTGAAATATTTTCTCCAAGTATTTTTTCCTTTTTTATGTCGAGAATTTTTGTTGCTGTCTCATTGATGAAGAGAATTTCACCATCTCCTGAGCAGATAATTGTTCCGTCCGGAGAATTTTCAAATAAATTCTCGTAAAATTTCCTGCTTTCCTCAATCTCCTTCTCTTTCTCCTTAATCTCCTGAATTACTATTGAAAGCAGCAGCCCTGTTGTGATATATGCAAGAAATACAAGCGCTGATGATAATATATCTCTCATCCCGTCTGAAATGGTGGCCATTGAGACCAGAAGATAGCAAAATCCTGTTGCTACCGAGAGTGTAAACCCTTTTTCCGGTATAAATACGGAGAAGAATATTACGGGGAATATGAATATATGGGCAAGATAAAACTGAAGAGGACCCGCATATATGTAGAGGTTTATCTCTGAAGTCAGAATTAAAAATGATAATACTCCTGATAAAAGAAGGATGGATTTATCTTTGGATATTGTGGGTGGCTTATCTGCCTGTGCGCTTCTCTTTTTAACTGAAGACATTTGTGTATTACATCCGTATTTTTTTGTTTCCCAGCTGCACTGGATCTGTATTTATTGATAATTTGCAGTCTGCTTATTAAATCCTGATTCTTAAAATAAATAATAATTTTTAGCACTGTATATTTCACGGGATTTTTTCACTTTATCTTTCCTTAAAAACAGGTATTAATTACAGATGCACCCGAATATATATTACATGACTGATTCGTATGAGGCACTTTTAAAGAAGGCATACAGCAATATCACGGAAACCTCCGGTGATGAAGGCCGTTTCACTGTCCCTGCGGCCAGGGTGTATATTGAGGGCAAAACCACAATTCTGGAGAATTTTTCGGAAATTGCATCAACTCTGAGGCGCGAGCAGGAACATCTTATGAAATATCTGCTTGGTGAGATAGGTACTGCCGGAAAGATCGAAGGTTCAAGGGCGATATTTAACGGTAAGTTTGACCAGAGCCAGATAGCAGGGCTGATATCAAAATACACTGAGGATTATGTTATCTGCTCTGAGTGTGGCAAACCTGATACGCGCCTTGTAAAGGACGGCCGCATTCTTATGCTTCGCTGTGATGCCTGCGGAGGGCACAGGCCTGTAAGAAAGAGAAAATCAAAAGCGTTTGACCCTGCAAACAATGTCGAGGAAGGCAAAGAGATGGACGTTGAAATCCAGTTCCTTTCCAAGAGGGGAGACGGCGTTGTAAAGATTGGCAAATATACCATGTATGTCAGCAAAGCAAAACCAGGACAGAAAGTAAGGGTTAAAATTACAAGGGTTGCAGGCTCTATTGCCTTTACAGAAAGAGTCTGATATTTTTTCTTAAATATCTGAAATACTTTTTTAAAATATCTCTTTAATGTTTCAGTTTCCGCATGGGAAAAAATATTTTTGTCCGGAAGAAGCTGCCGGAAATATTTATGCTTTAAAGTAACTGTTACTAATCTGCCTTTATTCAGGCTTTCATTATCTCTGATTTGAGATAATCGCAGTTTTCACTGATCTTTCCTGCGGCTTTTAAGACCGCCCCTACAGGGTCCCCGCCTTCTTTTACAGTTACTGTCAGAATCGGGTCAGTAAACTTAAATCTGCTTGAATAGTTTGCTACATCAACCTGCGGATCTTTTAATATTTCATCAGAGAGTGCATTCATGAAGGTGTGTCCTTCTCCCACAAAGAGAATCCGGACAAGATCTTCTTTAAGCTCTAAAATTTTGATCTCCATAGACAGCCATATATTTGGTTTTTATCTGAGTATATATCTTTGGTCTTGGCCTGTTATGAATTGTTTAATATATGTATATTTCACCGTCTTTTGCGACATTTTTCCAGGATGACGGGATCCTGTGGCTTAAATGGATAAACCTGTGCTCTTTTGCCCCAAGTTCTGCTGCAAGTTCGGCGGCATCATCATAATTCATATGCTTCCCTATGTGGATGCCGGGGGGCATGAGAGCGTCAAGAAAGAGCATGTCACAGTCTCTGAAAAGCTCTTTTGTTCTCTTTGGGATGTTTTTTGCCGTGTCTGCAGTATAGCCGATCTTTTTCCCGTTTACTTCCATTAGTATGCCGCAGGTGTAAACCGGAGGATGGTATACTTCCCCGAATGTGTATGTTACTCCGAATAACTCAAACGGCTCATAAGGCTGTACGTAATTCTTATCTATCTTTAAAAAATGGAAAAAATCGGATACATCGCTCAGTATCCCTTCCGGGCCGTATGCGGGCGGGAAGTCCTGGACCCTGTAGAACTCGTTATAGCCGGCTATGTGGTCGTAGTGGGCATGTGTCCAGAGGACTGCATCAATATGTGGTGATCCTGATTTTAAGAGCTGGTATCTTAAATCAGGTGATGTATCTATGAGCACATTTTTTCCTTCCGAACTGATAAGCATGGATGTCCTGAGTCTCTCAGTACCTGTTTTAACGGCCTTAAGGCAGTTTTCACAGTCGCATCCCACTCTGGGTGTACCTACGGTATCACCGGTTCCAAGGATTTCTATCCTCATGTTGAGGCGCCCTGCCTTATTATGTCCCTGCCTTTTATGATCTCCATTCCCTGCTCAATGTCGTTCTCATTCATCTCGTAACTGTCACGCATAAGAGCGGCAATCAGGGACTCCTTTATCATGATTCTCAGGTCCGAACCGGAGAATCCTTCGGTCTCAGATGCGAGTTCATCATAATCACAGAGACAGGTGAGGTTCTGTGTTATCTTTTTGAGGATCTCCTTTCTTCTCTCGTAGTCAGGGAGGGGGAACTCAACGACATCGTCAAAACGTCTCCATGCCGCTTCGTCAAGAATTCCCGGATGGTTCGTTGCGCCTATTAACAGAACTCCGTTTCTGACAAAGCTTAGAGTGTCAATATTTTTAAGGAGCATATTGACTGCCCGTTTCATTGCGCCGTTATCATCTGTAACTCTGCTCTTTGCGACAAAGTCAAATTCATCTATGAAAAGTATGCAGGGTGAGAGCCTTCTTGCAAGGTCAAAGATGCGGTCGATATTCTTGGATGTCTCACCGAGATACTGTGAGGTCACCATTGCAAGCCTGACTTCCAGAAGCGGCATATCCAGTTTTTTTGCCATTGCAAGTGCAAGGGAGGTTTTTCCTGTGCCTGGAGGGCCGACAAAGAGAAGTTTTCCTATCTCGTAAATCTTTCTCTCTCTTAAAAATTCCCTGTTTTTTAAGGCTGTATTGATCTTTTTTATCGCCTCTGTCTGCCTCCAGGTGCAGACGAGATCATCAACTGTATTTTCAATCTCTTCAGGAGAACTGATTATTATCAGATTTCTTGCGGTTTTTAACTCTTCATCATCACCGATTAAATCTTCAATCTTCTTCTCAAGGTACTCCCTTGAGTTCAGGTAATCGGGTGATGCTGACTTTGATTCACTGTACGATATACCTTCAATTCCTTCTTTTTCCATCAGGTAGGATAATGCGGGGTTTAAGAGGGCGCGGTCATCTCCGGTAGTTTTGTAAAACCATTTTACTGCCGGAGATAATGAGGTTATATTCATCCTTTTTCCAAATTCATCACATTTTACGAAAGGATTTTTCTCTATAATCTCATATGAACCTTCAATATCAAGAATATTTTTTATCAGTGTTTCGCTTATTATCAGCGGTCTTTCAATATCCAGTGATAAACCGTTTTTATCTGCCATTTTCCAGTATTTTTTTGGCAGGTCTGTTTTATTCAGTTCTTCAAAGTTATTTACCGACTCCGCTGTCAGGAGAAGTTCTAGTATTTCTATTATTCTGGAATTTTTTTCTTCGGACATGCGTGTAACATATAATGTTATAGCCTTAATGCGATAATAGTATCTTTAATGGTTGATTGGCCGGAAATACGGTCTTTATTGGTTTTAATCGCTCTTTATTTCTTAAAATATGGGTTTTTTTCCGATGCCGGTCTATATCGTGATGTTCTGTGTGGCATTTTGTTTTCTCCGGATCTCTATTTCGGGGGCGGTTTTTCCGGAAGTATGCCTGAAAAAACAGATTTCTGTTATCTGTCTTTAACTATTGCAGGATCGTATGCAGTTACTCTCTTTATAACTGTTATATTCTGTTGTTCTCTGCTGTGGTTACCAGGCATCCGTCTCCTGTTACAATGAGGGTATGTTCAGCCTGTGAGACCAGTGATCCGCTGATGTCATGAAGAACGGGATACCCGCGTAGTACTCCGTTTCTGATCAGTTGTGCAAGTGCCATGTCGGATTTCTCACTGTAATAATGCCTGCGCGCAAAGGGCAGACTGTTCTTCTTCATTATCTCCTTGTAAAGCCTTTTAGCGGCGGGCATCCTGACGGGCCGTTTTGCGATCTGTGAAAAAATTTCAACCCTTGGTGACTCTGATACGTGACCTGTTCCTGTTGTTGCAAAAGGTTCTATTGCGAAGGTCATACCTTCCTCAAGTGTTGTACCGCCGTTTATTGCAACATTTGGGATCATCGGTATCCCGTGGAGCATATAGTGGTCAAGACCATGCCCTGTCAGGTTTGAAACCGGTTTAAAACCTCTCTTCTCTATCTCATTCTGGACCGCCGCACCGATCTCACCCGTTACAATTCCGGGTTTTATCATTCTTATTGCTGTGTTAAGCGCCTCTCTTGAGGCTTCTACGAGCAGTGCGTTGTCGCCGAGATCAACTGTTCTGGCAGTATCTGCAACATATCCGTCGATATGGACTCCGAGGTCCACCTTTACGAGATCTCCTTCTTCAAAGACCCTTTCATCTCCCGGTGATGGTGTGTCATGCGCTGCATCGGCATTTATTGATATATTCAGCGGGAATGCAATCTCACCGCCCATTTCAATGATCTGGTCTTCGCTTGCTTCAACCATCTCTGCGATTGAGACGCCCGGTTTTACTCTTGCTGCTGCATCTGTGAGGCATTTGTACGCTATTTTTCCGGCCAGCAGATATTTTTCCTTAATTTCTTCTTCTATCATAATATTAACTCCGCAGGATAGTCTGTAAAGCAGTCAAAAGAATTCTCACAGACCATCCCTATGTCTTCTATTCTGACTCCTCCGATGTCGTTGTAATATAATCCCGGCTCAATTGTTACCACATTTCCGGTTTTAAGAACTGCATCTGTTGGTGATACCGGGGGCATCTCATGGACTGCAAGCCCTACTCCGTGCCCCAGGCTGTGTGTAAATCCTTCATTTCCGGATTCATAGCCCTGGCTTTTAAAGTAAGTGACTATGGCATTGTGAATTTCACTTCCGGAAATTCCGGATCTGACTTTTTTCTTTCCAAGAATCCATGCCTCTTTTACGGCATTGTACATCCGGACGAGTTCTCTGTCAGGTTCGCCCCTGACAAATGTCCGTGACATATCGGCGTAATATCCGGTCTTTGTATCACGCGGGAAGAGATCAATTAATATTGGTTCGTTCTCAACCAATATGCTGCTTCCTGTATTGTGCGGCATTGAGGTCTCCTTTCCGCAGGCGACTATGGTCTCGCGTGCTTCAAATCCCCTTCTCATGAGATAGCAGTGAATCTCACCTCTCAGGTAATCTGAAGTGAGGGGATTGTCATTGTAATATAATTCTCCGTTGTCAGAGACTGCATTTCTGATTATGCCAGCTGCGTAATCTATTGCCTCTTCGGTTGTTTTCTGTGTGTGCCTGATATTTTTTATCTCGTCTTCTCTTTTTACTGCTCTCATCTCTGCCACTGCGGGCCTTCCCAGACTGACTTTGCAGTAATCTTCTAGTTTTCTGGCAAGTGAGAGGGGGAATTCGTCAGGAACGATGATTTCTCCGCCGGCAATTTCCGCAATCATTGCGGCATTTGCATCCTTTGGATCTTTTTTCTCTTCAAAGTGCCTGAAAAATCCAGCATCTCCTCTGCATATTACGGGGCATTTTGCCTCTTTTTTTCCTCTTTCAACTTCCATCTGCGGGAGTATTAACAGTCCTTCTTTTCCGGCTTTTCTGATATATAATACAGGATCAGTGACTGAAAATCCGGTCAGGTATCTCATATCCGGAGATTCGGATGAGGCGTAGATAACATATGCTGATGCGCCTGATTCAGCCAGAAGATTATCTAAAAGGTCTGGAGAGTTCACAGTTTAAGTTTTTGATCCAAAGCCGTAAGTACTTTTAGAATGGGCGGCATATTATTCTGAAATGGATGACTCTGCAAAACAGATTTTTAAGATGAAATTTGCCAAGCTGACAATTATGCTCAATGTGATTATTCTTCTTGCTGCTCTTTCGGTTATTGCACTTTTTGGTGTGATCCCTTTTTACAGCATGACCATTGCAGCAGTCTGCGCGATATCTGCCATTCTGCTCTCTCTGGTTTTTAAGAGGCATTATGAGAGGGATAAGAACTGGCTGATGAGCCAGGACTGAATAATCAGATCCTGACTCATTATTTCTCATTTATGTTATATTTTATGCCGGTTACCGGTTCTTTAAGGTCGGTTCCGGTGCGCAGGCATATGAATATAATTATCTTCTGAATATGACATATTATCAAAAAGTTACCGGACAATTATCAGAATGTCTGAATTGTTCCGGCAGTATCATTCCGGGTTTTTAAGCGTCCGGATGCGAATATTTCAGTTTAAGGTTGGATTATGCTTCAGAAACTTCAGTCAGAGATTGAGCTTATCGGCAGGCACCTTGAGGTGATACTTGTTGTTGAAAAGAATCAGCCGATAGGTATTATGAAACTATCCGATATTCTTGGGATTCCGATGCACAGGGTCAGATATTCGTTAAAAGTCCTTGAACAGCTTGGTTATATCAGGGCTTCGCCTTCAGGAGCTGTTGCAACCGAAAAGGCATCTGAGCTTGTGGAAAACCTTGATTCAGAGATTGATGCCCTGATATTCCGGCTTGAGGATCTCAAGGTCAGGCTTTCCGGGAACATTTCGTAATGTTTATATCTGTATAAGGTAACATTGTATGGCAACACTGAGTGCCTCCATAACTCAGTTGGTAGAGTGTCTGGCTGTTAACCAGAATGTCACAGGTTCGAGTCCTGTTGGGGGCGTACTGCCTTAAGTTCAAGGCCCTTTTTTGTTTATCCTATTGTTTGTTTTTATTCTGTTTCTTTTACTGCATTTTTAAAGAACGCTTCTTCTGCGGTAATTTATGTAGCGCTATGTGTTTTTTACAATGTAGATATTTATCTGAATTCAATGAGATACTGCATAATTGTGGTTGATTTTTTTATTCAATATCCATATTTACCTTTTTTTTAAATTATCCCTTATTCTGGTTCACTTCCCTGGCTGTGGTTATAACTAAAAATCCCTGATTTCCGAAGTGGGCATGTTTAAGTGGAGTATTTTTTATTTTTCTCCCTTCTTTCTTTCCTCTCTTCTGTAATCATTCATCTGAGGTTACAGGATAGCAGTTAGTTTCACCCGGATGACTCTCTTATTCAGATCGTTTAACTCTGAGCATCAGTAACAATTATATTACATATTGTAAAACATATTTTACGTGGGCTGTATGAGGCAGTCCCGCTTTAGGAGGTAATAAATGAAGAAAAAAGGAATTATTGCGGCAGGACTGACTTTTCTGTTTCTGTCGGCAGTTATTGTATTCCCTGTATCTGCGGATGAAGGATTTGCAGATAAGAGCATCAACAGGGGAGAGATGATAACAAAAGCACTTGAAAATATTGAAGAGCAGGGCTATGATGTCAGTGACATTCGTGCAGCTCTTGAGTCCGGTGACAATGAAACCGCCCGTGAACTTATGAAAGCGTTCATGGACGGACATAAGGGAGAACTGACACCGCCTGAAGGTGCCGGTGAGAGAGAAGGCAGATATTCAGCATCCGGTGAAGCCGGGGACCGCATGAACACACACCTTGACAGTCTTGAGGAGCAGGGCTGTGATGTCAGTGACATTCGTGCAGCTCTTGAGTCCGGTGACAATGAAACCGCCCGTGAACTTATGAAAGCGTTCATGGACGGACATAAGGGAGAACTGACACCGCCTGAAGGTGCCGGTGAGAGAGAAGGCAGATATTCAGCATCCGGTGAAGCCGGGGACCGCATGAACACACACCTTGACAGTCTTGAGGAACAGGGCTGTGATGTCAGTGACATTCGTGCAGCTCTTGAGTCCGGTGACAACGAAACCGCCCGTGAACTTATGAAAGCGTTCATGGACGGACATAAGGGAGAACTGACACCGCCTGAAGGTGCCGGTGAGAGAGGAAATGGCAGATTCCCTCATAGAGGTTCCTGTGAGGGCACAGTTTCAGAATAGGCAGACTAAAGAGCCGCCTGGGCTGACATAATGAAGATAAACCATAATAACAATAATACAAAGCCTTTCCGCAGATAAGTGTCTATAATATTGACAAAATGTCCAGTATCTCCGTATTATAAACTGAAAATAACTTAAAAATCCTGATCTCAGCTCTCTCAAAAATAATCCCGCCCCCAAAACCCGGAAATGAGAGCGTCTGGTGTATGATGCCGGAATTTTAAATATACTGGAGCAGTTCCGCTCCTTTATATTTTAGTTAATTCCCTTAAATTTCATCCGGCATTTACAGGATTTATTGCCCGGAAGGATTTTGAGGCATCATTGCGCCCTGCCTGAAATGTATCCGGAAGGTTATGCTGAAAACTGCTTAAAAATTATTTTTTTTATTTCGATTCCCTGACCATTTTAATGGCCTTTTTAGGGCAGACATCTGCACAGATCCCGCATCCCTTGCAGAAGTCAAGATCAATATTATATTCCCTGTCAATGACTCCGTCCGGGCAGAATTTCTCGCAGTTTCCGCATTTATTACAGAGTTCCTGGTCAATTTCCGGTCTGAAAGTCCTCCATGACCCTGTCTTTCCGACAGCACCGGTCTTTGGCCTCGAAATAGCAAGTTTTGCACTCATATCTTCATCTCCTCATATGCCTTCATAGCCGCCTCTGCATTTCTCTCATCCTTAAACGCCTCTTTTATTGCAGTTCTTGCAGATTCCCTTGATACAAGTCCTAATTTTGCAAGAGCGCCCAGAAGAGGGGTGTTGAGAATCGGGCTTCCGGATATGACCAGGTCAAGGGATAGTGCGATATTTGTGAGGTCCACGTTGTAGGTCTTATAACCTTCAAACTCAGCAGGATTCGGGCTGTTGATGAGAACTGATCCGCCTTCCTTCAGACCGTCAAGAACATTTACTGTATCCATGACTCCCATATCAAGAACAATCACCAGATCGGGTTTTCTTATCTGTGAATAGATCTTAATCGGTCTGTCGTCAATTCTGATGAATGAGACAACAGGGGCGCCGCGCCTCTCAGCACCATAGAACGGTGCTGCGGTTGCGTTTTTTCCGTCAAGGAATGCGGCATGTGCGAGGAGCTTTGCTGCTGTAACTCCGCCCTGTCCGCCCCTTGAATGAAGCCTTATCTCGTACATTATTCATTCACCCCGAACCAGAATTCTGAATCTGTCTTTCTGTCCCTGACAAATCCGGCGATGTCGTCATATGTCACTTCCTGTCCTCCGAGTCCGGCAATGACCGAGTAAGGCTTAACATTGCACTTTGCCCTTATCTCATTTGCAACGATTCCACCGTACCCGAATGAATAGTCACGGTCTATTACAACAATATCCCGGCCCTCAAGCCTGCTCTTCAGGTCAGGAAACGGCCTGTACCAGCGTATTCTTACTGAACCTGCTTTAATGCCTTCTTCCCTGAGGATGTCAACCGCAACTTCCATCTCTTTGCCAAGAGTGCCCATTGCAACAATGATAACCTCGGCATCTTCGGCGCGGTAGTCCTCGGTCATGCCGTACTTTCTGCCAAAGCGCTTCTCAAATTCGATTTCTGTCTCTTCTATGACCCTGACCGAGTCGCGTTGTGCCCGTTCAATATCCCATCTGAATTTAAAGTGCTCGTTTGGCGGGGTGAGCGTGCCGTATCCGCCCGGATTGTTGACGTCAATCCTGTGTGGCAGGTCATTTTCCGGGATGAAATCCCCTGCTTCGACGGTCTCAAAGCCCTGCATGATATGGGTCAGCAGGAATCCGTCGAGGTTTATCATAACAGGCAGCAGGACATCATTGTCCTCTGCTATCCGGAATGCCATAAGCGTTGCATCATATGCCTCCTGCACGGTCGATACATATACCTGAAGCCATCCTGAATCGCGCATTGAGAGTGAATCCGACTGCTCGGCCCAGACATTCCACCCGGGACCAAGTGCACGGTTTGCATTTGCCATAACTATGGGCAGTCTTGCTGCGGCGACCATATGCAGCATCTCGCACATATATACAAGTCCGTGTGATGATGTTGCGGTGAATGTTCTTACACCTGCAATTGACGATCCCATGCAGGCCGCCATTGAGGAATGCTCGGACTCAACAGGAATATATCTTGATTCAAGCTCTTTTGAAGAGACAAAATCCGCAATATTCTCTACAATCTCTGTCTGTGGTGTAATCGGGTATGCAGCGACAACCTTTGGCTTTGCATCCCTTACAGCAGTGGCAACTGCCTTATTTCCGGTTGCGATAGTCAGCATATTCCTTCAGCCTCCTTCTTCAGTTTTTCAATCCCAAGGTCAACACTCTTCTGCAATGCCTGAATGTCCTCTTCTGTGGCTGTTTTAAACCTGCCCTGGACTTTAATGTAGTCGAGGACCGGAATTCTCTTCACCATTGCGGCCTTTGATGCACCTGTGATGCTCAGTTTTCCGTTCTCTCTCTCGTATAAGAGCCACATTCCGGACTTAACGGCAAGTTTTCCCATATCAATCGTCTTGTCTGACGGATATCTCCAGCCGGGGGGGCATGGTGCAAGCACATGCATAAACTTGGGGCCGGGAATTGAGAGCGCTTTTTTTATCTTTTTATAGAGATCCTCAGGATAGGCGCTGCATGCGGTTGCCATATATACAGGATTGTGTGCGGCAATTATTGCGTCCAGGTCTTTCTTGAATTCGGTTTTTCCGACCGGAGTTGTGGTCGTTCTTGCACCGAGTGGTGTTGCCCCCGAACGCTGCATGCCTGTATTTGAATATGCTTCGTTGTCATAGCAGATGTAGAGGAAATCTGTGCCCCTCTCAAGCGCACCCGAGAGCGCCTGTATGCCTATATCCACTGTTCCTCCGTCACCGGCAAAACAGATCACATTTGTCTCTTTTCCCTCGGCACGGAATGCCTCGCTCATACCTGAAGCGACTGCTGCCGCTGAAGCGAATGCGACATTGTACACCGGGATGTTCATTGCGGTATCAGGGTAAATCCCCTGGATAACACTTGTACAGCACGCAGGGACTACAAGGACTGTATCAGGCCCTGCGGCTTTTGTGACATACCGGAGTATCAGAGATGCACTGCATCCGGCACATGCCGACGTTGTTTTAAGAATATATTCCTCTTCCGGAATTTCTGCCAATATTAAAACCTCTCTTTAAGATTTGTCATAATTTATAATGATATTTTGGCTTGGCTCTCTGATTAATTTTAGCAAAGTCATTTTTTACCTTCAAAAGCCTCTTTTGGATTCTGAATCGGTTATTTACTTATAATTTCTGTTTAATATGAAATAAGCGGAGTAATATCCTATGCCGCAGAACTATTATGATATTCTTGGTCTCACTCTGGATTCGTCTTCCGAAGAGATTGTAAGTGCATACCGGAGCCTTGCAAAGGCCTTTCATCCGGATATATCGACCCATCCCAATGCAGAATCTCTCTTTATGAAGATTACTACGGCCTATGAGGTTCTTTCAGATCCAAAGATGCGCCGTGAATATGATTATTCACTGGGCCGGAACGGGGGTGATGCAGATGCAGATGGCGCCTTCGGTGGTGGTGCCGGAGGTGGCAGCAGATTTAAGGAGGGGCATTCTGACAGTGGTGCTTCATATGATAAGAACGGTTCAGAAGACGGCAGGGATGAATACTCACTTATGGCTGATTATGAATATTACTCTGAAAAACCTGAAAAATTCCTGATTGACGGTGAGGAGGTTGAAATCCAGTCTGCCCGGCATATTATCACAGGTGAACATGATTATATTGTCTACAATGACCGTCTGATAGATTCCGGAGGAATTTTGAGGTTTAAGCATGACGGTCAGGAGCGTTTCATGATAGATGGTGCTGAAACTGTCGTTAAAGACGCAGAGCACTACATACAGGGCGGATGTGAGTATGTTGTCATAGATGGTGAGAGCTATCTCATCAGGAAGATGTGATATTTCAGGCAGCTCTGCTGCTGAACCGGAAAGATATATCCGGTATAAGACAATAAGCTTAAATAATCTTAAAGAAATCTGAATTTTCAGAGGTGAGGTATAGTGAAATTACCTGATAAAAAATCAATTGAAGGATTGACTAAAAAAGTTGGTGAGGCTGTAAAACTGCCTTCTGATGAGGATAAAGGCGTTGTACCTGTTCCTGAGAACAAAGAGAATATGACGGAGGAGGAGCTTGAAAAATTCCGTGAGGATGAGAGGAAACGCATTGAAAAAGAGAAGAATGATAATGATATAGCTGAAAAGGCCAGAAAATATGAAGCTATAGAAGCCGAGAAAAAGGCTGAGGAGGAGCGCCTGCTGGCTGAGAAGAAGAAGGAGCAGGAACTTGCAAGGCTTGAGGCTGAAAGGCAGGCTGAGGAAGCAAAAAAAGAGAAAGAGCGTGAAGAGTGGGCGCGTGAAGAGGAGAAGAAGAAAGCTGAGGAAGAGAAGAAGCGTAAAGAGATTGAGTCGGAGATCTTGAAGAAACAGAAAGAGGAAGGCAGAACGGTGAGTCATACCGGGAGAAATATTCTCATTGTGGTTGTGCTCATCGTTGCAGTTCTCGCTGCCGGATATATATCTCTGGTCACCGGAAATGATCACCTTGAAGCATACGGCTATCCTCTCTCGTACAGTGCGCAGTATGATGTCAGGCTTCCGGATAACACAAACCTGGACTTTGCAGGCGTTCCTGTAACAGCTATAAGCAGCGGCGATTCTGCAATTCTTATGATTGATAATGTCAGAAGAACAATGGCGCTTGGAGAGAGTGCAACGTATCCTGCGAAGCATATAACGATAGGTATGTTTGGAATGGCGCTCTTTGACAGCGATTATCAGATTACCGCAACATACCGTGGAGTCGTTACGAACAAGGATGATTTCCTGGTAATTGCAAAGACTTCAGCACCTGTGCCGTCATGGATGGTCGGGATATTTAAGCCAGGGTCTGTGGATATAACCCCGGTCTGATAATAATAGTTCCGGCTGACAGGGGCACAGTTCCCCTTCCGGTTCTCTTTTTTATATTTAATCCGGGCTGTAATCGTTGTTAAATAGTTATTCTCTTAATTTTGCTTTAGTTTATTACTTCAAGAATTTTTCTGCCCTGCGCCAGTTTTCTCTCCTCTTCCTTTTTGAATTCCAGTGATTTTTCACCCGGAATCATCGGCTTAAATTCAGCTTCTGTTTTAAGGTCCCACAGAAGGAGTCCTTCAGGTGGCATAGCCGGATATCTTGGCATTCCAGGGTTTTCAAGTGCAGATCTGATCTCCTCAGGACTTAACAGTCCCTTTCCGCAGAGATTAAGTGCATATGCGAGGCACCGTACCATATTCCACAGAAAACTGTGCCCCTCTATCTCAAAGACAGTATATTCGCCGTCAGTGAACACCTCAGACTCCAGAATTTTCCTCTCCGGATCTTTGCCTTTAATCTTTGCAAAGGATGTGAAATCATGCACACCTTTTATGTATTGTGAGGCTTTCTGCATACTCTCATGGTCGAGGCCTTCTTCATAGAAGTAATACCTGTATTTCCGGCTGAAAACATCGTACCTTGGGTTGTAGCTGTCATCCACCTCTGCATATGCAAAGCACCAGATGTCACCCGGAAGTTTCTCATTGATTGCAAAGACTGCCCTTTCGGGATGGTCAGTAAAAAAAGAGCAGATCTGGCATCTTGCATGCACTCCCCTGTCTGTTCTTCCGGATATCGAAAATCCTGAACTCTTCCGGTCTCTGATAAGCCCGAGATCTATGCAGGCTGTTATAAATTCCCCTTCTACTGTCCTTCTGTTGGACTGCTGCTGTGACCCGTGGAAATTATCCCCAAAATACCCCAGTTTAAAGGCTATTTTCATCTTCTGTAAACTCTTCTTGCAATTTTTTTCTTCGTATTTCTGAAAGACTGCCTTGTATAGCTCCTGATAGGCGTCATCTTCCCCATTATCTCCACATTTCCCTCTTTTATTGCGGAAAAAACTGATTCCTGATCTTTCTCTGCGTCAATTATTGTTCTCCCGTAGCCGACAAATTTTGCATTGTGGGCATCGCTCCCGCCGACACAGGTTTTATTGAAATACGCGGCTTTTCTCTCAGCTTTTTTATTGGCAGTACCGAATATGTAACGGCTGTTGAAGGATTCTACCGCATCAACTATTCTGATTGCATCCTTTACCTTCAGTGCGGCACCGTGGCGCCACTGGTGGAAGGGGTGCGGCAGTATCAGGAAGGCGCCTTTCTCCCTTGCGGCGGCGACCGTCTTTTCAAAATCAATCTTTGGAGGTATTGCTTCTGTTATCCCCAGTGCGATGAGGTGGCCCTGTTTTGTCGATATCTCTATTCCGGGAATTACCAGAAGTTCCGGATAATATTCTTCGGCATATTCAACCGCTTTTAAGGCACCTTCAATGGTGTCATGATCGGTTATTGCAATTACGTCAAGTCCTGTTTTTACAGCCCTTGCAATTATATCTTCAACACTGCTCTCACCATCCCGTGAATAGTCAGTGTGAATATGCAGATCACAATTAAGCATCAGATCAGTAGTATTTTTCTTCATTGGATTACTTAACTGAAGTGTTATGCGCATACTACTTCCAACCGGAGAAGCGGCATATGAGACTGTCAGGAAGGCTTCGGAAGGTTTTGACGTGGATGTAAGGATTACGGGGAAAATTGCCTCTTTTCTGACCCCTTCAAAGCTTGAGAAGCTGATCCTTGAAGGTGATTACAGTATGGTTATAGTATCCGGGATGTGCACTGCGGACTTTTCAGGCGTTTGTGAGAGAACCGGGGTGCCTGTATATCTTGGCCCACGGCATGCGGCCGATATCGGCATGGTCCTCTCAATGTCCGGTGATATTGAACTCTCTACTGATATTCCGGCAGACGACCTCATATCATCGTGCAGGAAGCAGGAGGCCCGTAATAAACTTGAAGAGCTTGAATCCGCGGCAGGTTGTGATTTTACAATAAAAAGCCTTAAAATTGGCGGAGATTCCAGGATAAAAGTACTTGCTGAGATTATGGATGCGCATAAAAGACCGGATATAATATCAGAGGTGTTAAGATTCAGGAATTCCGGTGCAGACATAATAGACTTAGGGTTTGGCTTTGATGCCACAACTGACGATGTAATAAGGACATTTGAGCTTGTGAGGGGCGGAGCTGATGATATCATCTGCGCGGCCGATACGCAGGACCCTGCGCTCATCCGTGCCGCTCTCCCTTATGCTGACATTATTCTCTCACTTCAGGAGAGAAATATCCCTCTGGTAGCAGAAGATATTGCAAAATCCGGTGCTGCGGTGGTTGTTGTCCCGGGGGAGAGGTCACTTCAGGAGAATATCCGGTCTGCACAAAAATACGGCATTGGCAGGATAATTGCCGACCCTCTCCTGCAGCCCGCAGGTTCAGGTCTTCTGGACTCACTGTGTGATATTGTGGCATATAGTAAGACTGAAGAGGGGAGATGCCCGGTATTCTTCGGTGCCGGAAATGTGACCGAGCTTATTGATGCTGATTCAATAGGGGTCAATGCACTTCTATCTTCACTTGCGATGGAAGCTAAGGCTTCGATAATCTTTACGAGCGAACATTCGGACAAGACTGCCGGTTCTGTCCGTGAGATGAGGCGTGCTGTGGATATGATGCACCTCGCATCAGAGAGGCCGTACCCCAAGGATGTCGGACTTTCCCTCTTTTGTATTAAGGAGAAGAGAAAGAGGCGTGAACCTGAACCTGAATTTGACAGTATCAAAGAAGCGGATAAAATGCCTGATGAAGTATCTTTTGACCCATGCGGCAACTTCAGAATAGGTGTTGTAAACGGCAGAATTATTGCGGTGAACAACGGCACGGCAGTGACCGGTGACCACTGGGAGGATATATTCCATGAAGTAATGAAATCCGGAAAGATCTCACTGCTGGATCATGCCGCATATCTTGGCAAAGAACTCTATAAGGCAGAACTTGCAGTCAGATTCGGGCGAAGTTTTGAGCAGGACGGTCCTTTCTGAAGAGTTCTCTGAAAAATTTGTTCTTTAGTTGTCCGGATAAATATTTTTCAGGATTTATGTCGCGGATCTATTTTTGTTCTGTCCTCTGTTCAACCCCTTACAATCAGGGTTGATATTTTACTGTGTGTGACAACATATGAGCTGACACTTCCAAGAAGAAGCCTCTTTGTAATCCCTTTCCCTGTAGAACCTATCACTATGAGGTCAGCTTTCATCTCTTCAGCAAGTTCTGTGATAATATCTCTTGCATCTCCGATTTTAATCTGATAATTCACTTCGAAACCGGCAGAATCTGAGATTTCATGGCATTTATCTATGACCTTTCTGCCCTCTTCATTGAGCATCTTATAAATTCTCTCTGAGGTTGGGTCCATCACTCCTACTGACGGGTCAACAACGGATGTGCCGTATATTCCCGGATCTATTGCATAAACCGCATTAACTTCTGCTTTCCAGCCTTCTGCAAGTTCTATCGCTTTTAAAAGAGCCTTCCCGGAAGTCTCTGAACCGTCAACCGCCACAAGGATTTTTGAATACATAGTCTTCTGTAATGAATTATTGTTAATAAATCTTTCATAAATCGTCTGTTATACTGTCTGGTTATTTTTTAATGCCGTTTTTGTGATTATTCCATGAACTATGAATAAATCCTGTTGTTTTCAGCTGCTGACACCATTCTCTGTTGTATTAGTACTTCTTCGGAACAGTAATTATTCAGCAGGTTTAATATTTGAGGGTACAGATGCCCGATATTAAAATAAAGATGGAGCTTATAAAGACGCTTCTTGCTCTTGGGAAAAGTCAGCATCCTGATGAGTTTCTGGCCCTGCTTAAGGTAAATAACGGAGTTATTGATGAATTTGAGCTTGCACCCGGAACTATTACAGGGCGGACAAGTGCCAGTTTTTCCCAGTATATGCTTCCGCTATCAACAAATAATGCCGGAAGTGCACATTCTCATCCTTCAGGCGCTTTAAGACCTTCAGATGCAGATTTGAGGTTTTTTCCTGCGTCAGGAAGGTGGCATATTATAGTCGGGCCACCTTATGATCTCACATCATGGAGATGTTTCAGGGCTGACGGGCGTATAGCAGAACCTGAGGTGATATCCTGAAGAAAGTCGTTGCAACCGGGACATTTGATATACTTCATCCCGGTCATCTCTTCTACCTTGAGGAGTCCGGAAATCTCGGTGACCATCTGAGTGTCATTATTGCACGTGATGTGAATATTAAACATAAGCCAAAGCCTGTAGTTCCTGAATATCAGAGGCTCAGGATGGTTTCGGCTTTAAAGCCGGTGGATTATGCAAGACTCGGTGACGATAAGGATATGTTTCTGCCTATTGAGGAGATTAATCCCGATATTATTACGATAGGATTTAACCAGTATTTTAATATCGAAAATCTGAAAAAATCTCTTATTGAGAGGGGTATAGAAGCAGACGTTGTCAGAGTCGGGGCTTATGAGGGTGAGGGTTTTTGCAGTTCCAGAAATATTATGGAAGAGATACTTATCAGAAGATGCAGCGGTTCTGATTAGGCTGACCTGTACTTCAGGCTCTTCCTTAAGCCTCTTAATGTCACATCATATCCGGGTAAAATGACGCTATGCAATGTGTTCATCTGCATGGTTACTTTTCACTCCGGTAAGGTTGCTGAATATCTATCTGCAGATATTCACTGATGAAGGTCGAGATAATTGATAACTTCCCTGATATCTTTTCTGTCAATTAATGACACAGCATAATGTTTTGCAATCATTTTCCGGACTTTTTCAGATTCGAGCCATCCGACATCAAGTTTTCTTACAATACTGTCAATCTCACATACATATGGCATGATCTTTTCAGACAGTTCAGGGTCTTTTAAATCAACAATTCCGGCTATCGCCTGGAGCGGGTTTCTGATATGATCGTTTAGGATTGCAAACTGCTCCATATTTCGGTCTATCTGCTCAAAAGCTTCCTTTTTAATCTGCTCTGTAAGCTGTTCTGCCGTGATGTCCTTAATTACAAGAACAGTCTGGCCAACTCTGCCGGAATCAATTATTGGGATTTTTTTGATGTCATATACGGCAGTTTCATCTCCGGAATTGACTTTTCTTGCAAAATTAAGAATATCGTCCGATAATAATAGTTCCTTGACATTGGATATGTCCTGCTCTGTGATCGGCTCTAAGAATAAATTCAGTCTGATGCCCGGTTTTAAATCCCCTGCGTCCCATTTGAGGTAAAGGTCTGCAAAACTGTCATTGAAGAGTACAATTTTTAAATCACGGTCCAGTACAACAACTGCATCCTGTATTGCATCTATTGTTGTTCTCAGCTGAAGTTCAGACTCAAGTATTGCCCTCTCCATCATTCTCTGTCTGGTAATATCCCTGCATACCACTGATGCAAATATATTACCTCCGAATTTTGATTTTCCAAGGCTTACTTCAACAGGTATTTTTTCCCTGTCTTCTGCCGGATGGGTTTTCAGGAAACCTCTTAATATTTCTGACTCTCTGCATTCAGTATTAAGTCTGATTTCAATCGGTATTTTATCCTCAAATTCAAGTATTTTACCAATCTTTTCAGGATTCAGATTTTCATGAGTGAGTCCTGTTGCAGCCAGTGCCATATGATTAGCGTCAATAATCTCTCCTCCGGGACATGATATTATAAAGACCATATCAGGGGTCTGTTCAATTACTGCCCTGAATCTCTCGAGTTCTCTCTGCTTGTCAAGAAGTGCCGGATAATAATTTTTCCTGATTGAAGCTTCACCAAGGCCGATAATTCCTTTTCTTACTTCTTCAAGGTTATTACCGTAATTATTTTCATCCATATTCTGAATTTCCTGAATTTTCTGGTTTTGCTTCTTCTAACACCGGCTATATAATCGGGTGAAAAGATTCTTTACGCCTGAATATTATGTGTTTAACGGATCATTTTTACTTTTTGTAATCCGGCATATATTAATTGTCAGATTGTGGACAGGTTTTAATTGTCTGTCTGCAATTCCATACTGATATTTTCATTGATACCGGAATTACTTCAGGTACAGATTCGGCGTAAATGAATTAAAATAGTTCTTTCATTTAAAAAAGGTATGTGTATCTGTTTTTAATTTTAAGATCTAAATAATAGCTGAATTTATTTGAACTGAGTTTAGTTATATTATGGGATTTGTATACCGGAGATTTCTCTCCATATTTTTCCAAGCTCATCTTCGTTTGGGATGCCGGGATTTGTAGCAATGCATGGATCATTGCTGGTTCTTTTAACAATTGTCTCTTCAAGATCTCTTTTTGGCCTGAACTCACCGATAATCTTTCCTGTATATTCTCCTGCGACATCGTATATGGCATTTATCAGAGTTTCTTTCAGTTCGGCATCTGTGAGGCGTGATTCATCTATTCCCATTGCAGCTGATATTTTTCTGTATTTTTCCGGGCAGAAAGCGTAATTATAATTAATTGCAGGACCTGCTACAAGCATTGAGCTGACTCCGTGGGAAATGTCAAGAAGCCCGCCTATCGAATGAGACATCGCGTGAATGAGGCCAAGACCTGCATTAGAGAAGGCAAGGCCGGCGTAGAGGCTTGCAAACATCGTCTTTTCCCTGAGTTCAATATTTAAGGGGTCTTCTGCAACTTCCACAAGTCCGGATGAAAGCTCCTCAATTGCTTTTAATGCAAAGATGTCAGTAACTCTTGAAGAACCGTTTGAGCAGAATGCCTCTACTGCGTGGAAGAGTGCATCAATTCCACTCCCGTATGTAACTTCTTCTGGTTGTGTTGTCAGGGTCTGCGGGTCAAGGAGTGATACGTCAGGCACCACTGATTTGGATATGATGAGTTTTTTATATTTATTGTCGCTTATGACTGCGTATTGCGACACATCTGCCGAACTTCCTGCTGTTGTGGGGATGCATATTAGCGGGGGCATTGGACTGGATACAAGATCTACTCCTATATATTCGGTGATGTCACCGCCATTTGCAGCGATAATTCCTATTCCTTTTGCACAGTCAAGGGTGCTTCCGCCTCCGACAGCAACAATTCCATCACATCTGTTTTCCCGGAATAGTTCTGCACCTTTCATGACCTCATATCTCTTGGGATTTTCGGTAACGCCGGAGAATTCAGTATATTCGACTCTTTCTTCATCAAGGCTGTGCAGTATTTCATCCATCCACCAGATATTGGATATATTTGGATCTACTGTAAGCAGCACTTTTCCGGCCCTGAAGTTTTTTGCATATCTGCCGGCAAAAATTCTGGAGTTAATTCCGGTGATAAATTCCGGGCTTACAAATTTTCTCAATTCCCCCATATTTTCGTCCTGCATGATATTCTCCTCTATTGACTCTGGTGTCTTTATACCGGATTAACCTTTTGGGATTGATTTATTCTCCTGTTCAGAATAGTCTATATTAAAACCGGTTTTGTCAGAATGCCGTGACTGGCGTATGGTAATTACAAATATTTGCTGTAATATGTGTAATCTGAATGTTCTCTTCGGGATTGGTCCGGTTTATTAATTTTCAGGATTCTCATCTTTATTCCTGGATATTTCCGGTGGAGAAAGATTCTGCCTTTTATGAACTTTTATTCCGTAATGCCTGATGAGCATCTCACGTACTTTGTCTGAGTCTATCCAGCCTGAGTCAAGCTTTTTTACGATATCATCAATCTCTCTTGCCTGTTCAATAATTTTATTTGAAAAGTCCGATCCTTCGAGATCTGCAAGCCCGACAATTGCCTGAAGCGGGTTTCTGATATGATCGTTTAATATTGCAAACTGTTCCATGTTTTTCTCTATCTGGAAGAATGCCTCTTTTTTGATATCTTCGAGTTCATGGTGTTTTGTTCTGTCCCTTAAAAGAGTGACTATCTTTCCAACACTGCCTTTTTCTTCCACCGGCGTTTTAATAACTTCATATATCTTTTTTTTGCTGCCGGTTTCAATTTTAAGGGTTGTATCCAGCCTTGCCCCGGATCTGAATATATATTTATATTCCAGTCCGTGCTTTCCTGTCAGGTATGGTGCTACTTCCATCAGTGAAGATCCAATTATCTCTCCATTATGGCCATTTTTTTCGGTTAATTTTTCAAATGCAGTGTTGCAGATTATTATATTTAAGTCACTGTCCACAACCACCATCTCATCCGGTATGGAATTTATTGTGACTCTGTAATGGTATTCTGATTCTCTGATTAATGAGTGCATTTTTTCATATTCTGTAATATCTCTGGCAATTATTATCAGGCAACGGGTTTTTCCAAAGGTAACTTCATCTATTGTGTATTCAGCAATGAGTGTACTGCCATCTTTCTTATACAGAAATGATTTTTCAGGCGCTATAGCCTTATACGAATTTATACTGTCAGTTTCTGTGTTTTTTTCCGGAATCTGTATGATGTCGTTAAGAGTGAGATTTAAATAATCTTCCCTGCTGTATCCAAGGTCTCTGAGGGCAGACTGATTCATATCAAGAACTCTCAGGTCATCTGTCCTGACTACTATTATGCATTCAGCAAACCTGTTCGCAAGAAGGTGGAATTTTTCAACTTCTGTCTGCGTCTCATGGCTCTGATGGCAGTTACTCTTTCTGAATGAATTTTTTCCGTGGCCGGTCAGCACCTGTCTTAATTCATCCAGTGGTAATCTATTGCTATTCTCCCCGGAATTATTATTATCATGCATGAAATTCTGACATATGTACTGGTATTTTTGGCTGTGGGTTATTTTCTTATTGTTCCTTATTTTTCTGCGAGAATATATTTTTGTTTTCTTAACCTTACTAATACTCTAATTAACTGTTTTTAATTATAATATATTTTAGTTTCTCTTTCTGACGGAAAGTGGATCAGTTACGACGATTTTTTTTACATCTGTTATCATTTTCTTAAACCGGAAAGATTTATAGTGCACTGCATAATGTCTGGGATGATCGGAGTGTAAAGGAGATTATTCCAGATCATGCCCTTATACCGCACTTCATAGTAATAAGCATACTTTCCTGACCATTCCGGAAAGTTCTGCAATATACTATACTGTCAGCGTTCAATCTTCATATTGCACTGAAAAACCGTTTTTCCGGATATTTTAAGAAATTCTAAGCATTATCTCTCCGGTTGGTCTGATCCGGGATTATTACTCTGTCTGCTGTTTATATTTAGTTAATCTGAGGGAAAAATAGAGTTTTTATAGTTATTAGTTGTTTTTGGTTCTGTTCCAGTATTCTACAATCTCTGATCCTTCAATAAATATGAGATTATGCTCTTCTGCATATTTTTTTGCATCCTCTTTTGTGAGCGCCCTTCCGGATTTGTCATCGAGCATCTCGCATATTGTGATGCACGGTGTGATTCCTGCAATGTTTGCAAGAGCAATTGACAGTTCGGTCTGACCTCTTCTCTGGTCAAGAAGTCTTTCGTTTGCCCTCAGTGTAGCCATATGGCCCGGTGTCCTGAACTCTTCAGCAAAAGTCGGACTCCCGCCGTTTGCAGCTTTTTTCACATGCTCTGCAAGCTTATTTGCAGTCAGGGTTCTGTCATTGTCGGTAATTCCGGTAAATGTATCGCGGTGGTTCAGAAAGAGGGAGAAGGATGAGTGGTTTGCAGAGTCATATGGTATATCTCCAATCTTTTCAACAAGGTTTGTGCCGGAGAGTGCATCACCTGCAAAGGGAAGTCCCAGTTTTTCTGCAATTCTGCCTTCGATGGCTGTGCAGATGAGACCACCTGCGTCATTTCTCATCCTTGCGATAATTTCAGGTGTTACTGCGTCTGCTCTTACTGCGAAATCTGTTTCGCCCTCACGATCATCAAAATCAAAAATAAGGACTATATCGCCGTCTTTTAGTGCTTTTACTGCTTTATCTATCATTGTATTCAACCTCTACTGTAATTATGTCTCCGTCTTTTAGCCCTTCTTTATCCCTGAGCCTGACTTCCGATATTATCTCCACGGTATCTTCGGGATAATGTGACCTTCCTGGCACGATTATTGCGCACATGTAGCCGCCTATGCTGCATTTCAGACATCCTGCACTTCCGAAGGTTCTGTCATTGGATGTAAATCCGGTTATCTCTGTCCATCTCAGGTTATCCAGTTTTCTTCTGGCTTCAATACCTGCGGGGTCGAGCTTAAGGTTGAGCGTGCCGGGATATGGCTCAAAACCAAGTTTTTCCTTAAACTGAACCAGGTATTCAGGAATACTGACGTAATATCTTCCTTCGCCAAGTCCGCTGACAACTTTTCCTTCAAATCTGAAATAGCCTTTTTCTCTCTCAAAAATACTTTTATAGTCGGCATATTCTTTTCTGAGAAGGTTCTCCCCGCTCTCTGTTATCATTATATACTGGCCGTCTGTCCTGCTGGATCTGGTAATTAATCCTTCATTTTCAAGTGAGATCAGTCTTCTTGAGGCAGTCTGTTTGCTTGTTCCAAGTTCCTCTGCAAGTTTCAGAGATGATATGGCTACAGAACTGTTTATTCCTCCCAAAAGTCCGATTTTTTTTAATGGTACAAGATCATCTGCCTGGGACATCAAATATCAGATCTGGCGTTCATCCCATATATGGATTGGCATTCGCATCATTTCGCGGAATGCCGAAGGGCCTTTCGCTAATTATATTAATCATGACTAACTCATACTTATGTATGAAATCCGCACTGCGGAACCGACTTGCCGAAAAGATGGCCGGAGAGATCACCATGTCCGATTCTCCCGGAGATGCACTCCGAAAATGGAGGCTTAACTTTAATATCCCTCCGGGTGTGCTGGCAGATAAACTTGAGGTTTCTCCGTCAGTCATCTCCGATTATGAAGGTGGACGGCGAAAAAGTCCCGGTACTGCTGTTGTCGGAAAGATTGTTGATTCAATTTTAAAAATTGATGAAGAGAATGGCGGCAGGTACATGAAGAAGTATGCCAAGATTCTCTACAGTGATTTTGACGATGAAGTAATTTATGATATGCATGACTACGATGCCTCGATCTCACTGCGGACTCTCAGTGACGCAATCGGGTGTCAGCTTCTTACCGGAAATACTTCGTCCAGGATTTACGGATATACTATTGTCAACAGTCTCAACGCAATTACCCAGTTATCTTCCGGCGAATTTAACAAAATTTACGGCTGGAGCACTGAGAGAGCGTTGATTTTCACAAACATTTCAACAGGCAAATCGCCTATGATAGCGATCCGCGTCACTCCTTTTAAGCCAAGGGCAGTGATCCTTCAGGGTATCACTACTGATAAAATCCATCCGCTTGTCTTTGAACTTGCAGCAAAGGATAAGATCACCCTGCTGAGCACTGAAATGGAAGTTGACAGGATCATAGAAATTCTGAGGGAATAAACATGGTAGGAATTATTACATACGGTGCATATATCCCAAGATTCAGGATAAAAACGGAGGAGATCGCACGTGTCTGGGGTGCAAACGGCAAAGAGATTGCCGCCGGACTCGGTGTGATGGAGAAATCCGTTCCTGATCTTGATGAGGATACTATTACTATATCGGTCAGTGCTGCAAGAAATGCCCTTTTAAAAAGGGATGTTAATCCGGATGATATCGGCGCCGTCTATGTCGGCAGTGAATCTCATCCTTATGCAGTCAAACCAACGGCAGTAACAGTCGGTGAAGCAATAGGTGCAACCCCTGTTATGACAGCTGCAGATTATGAATTTGCATGCAAGGCAGGAACTGCCGGAATTCAGACCTGTATGGGTCTTGTAAAAAGCGGTATGATAAAGTGCGGCCTTGCCATAGGAACTGACATCGCCCAGGGAGCACCCGGAGATGCTCTTGAATACACCGCCGCTGCCGGCGGCGCTGCATTTTTCATCGGTAATGATGATGTAATCGCCGAGATCAATCACACCTGTTCATTTACAACCGATACTCCGGACTTCTGGAGAAGAGAGGGACAGGCATACCCCAGACACGGCGGAAGGTTCTCAGGTGAACCTGCATACTTTAAGCACATTCAGGGCGCTGCAAAGATGATGCTTGAACATATGGGCACAAAACCTTCAGATTATGATTATGCAGTCTTTCACCAGCCCAATGCCAAATTCCCAAGAAGCGTAGCAGCTATGCTTGGTTTCACCTCTGAACAGATCAAACCGGGTCTTGCAGTTCCTACGCTTGGAAATACCTACTCCGGTGCTGTCCCTGTCGGACTATCAGCGACACTTGATGTTGCAAAACCGGGTGACAAAATATTTGTTACTTCATACGGTTCCGGTGCCGGCAGTGATGCTTTTGACATAACAGTAACCGATGCAATTGAGACAGAAATAGACCGAAAGGCCTCACCGTCTGTTGCAGATATGCTAAATGACAAGGTCTATCTGGACTATGCACAGTATGCCAAACATAAAGGAAAAATTGTGATGCAAAAATGAGAGATGTAGCAGTTATTGGAATTGGCCTCACCGAATTCGGTGAAAAGTGGGATACATCATTCAGGTCACTCTGCGTTGAGGCGGGGGCAAAGGCACTTGAGGATGCGAACCTTGACGGCGATCAGATAGATGAGATGTTTGTCGGAAATATGAGTGGGGGCCGTTTTGTTCTTCAGGAGCATATCGGTGCACTTATATCCGACTACTCCGGCCTTGCATCGACAAATCACATCCCTTCAACGAGGACTGAAGCCGCATGTGCATCCGGAGGACTTGCTTTCAGGCAGGCAGTAACCACAGTTGCATCAGGTATGCAGGATATTGTCATTGCAGCAGGTGTTGAAAAGATGACTGATGTCGGCGGCGGCGAGACGACTGACACACTTGCAGGTGCTGCTGACCGTGAGTGGGAAGGCATCTATGGGGTGACTTTCCCTGCACTTTATGCTATGATTGCACAGGATTATATGCACCGCTATGGCCTTACACGCGAGCAGCTTGCACAGGTTGCAGTCAAGAACCATTACAATGGTGCAAGAAACCCTATCGCACAGTTCAGAAAGGAGATCTCAATTGAAGCTGTGATGAGATCAACACTTGTTGCAGATCCGCTTAGGCTCCTTGACTGTTCACCTGTAA
The DNA here is from genome assembly GCF_000243255.1 of Methanoplanus limicola DSM 2279. Taxonomy (NCBI): domain Archaea; kingdom Methanobacteriati; phylum Methanobacteriota; class Methanomicrobia; order Methanomicrobiales; family Methanomicrobiaceae; genus Methanoplanus; species Methanoplanus limicola. The sequence goes on along the minus strand of NZ_CM001436.1, from coordinate 901,686 downwards.
CTGATGGTGCAGCAGCAGTAATCGTATGTCCTCTTGAGAGAGCAAAGGAATTTACTGACACCCCTATTCAGGTTCTTGCATCCACACAGGCGACAGATACACTTTCACTGCATGACAGGCGTGATATCAGCACACTTGATGCAACTGTCGCTGCCGGAAACCGTGCCTTTGATATGGCAAAGCTTGAGAGGAAGGATATAGACTTTGTTGAGGTTCACGACTGCTTCACAATTGCTGAACTCTGTGCAATAGAGGACCTTGGATTCTGTAAGAAGGGTGAGGCCGGAAAACTTACTGAAGAAGGTTACACTGCACTTGACGGAGATCTCCCGATAAACCCAAGCGGCGGTCTTAAGGCCTGCGGTCATCCTGTCGGTGCTACCGGTGTGAAACAGATATGTGAGATTGTTGAGCAGCTGAGAGGCGAGGCAAGCGGAAGACAGGTTGCCAATGCTGAGATTGGAATGTCGCACAATGTCGGCGGAACCGGTGCTACTGTTGTATGTAATATTTTAAGGAGGGCCTGAAGTATGTCAGTACCGCGATTCTGGCGTAAACAGCCACACAGATATAATCTGCTCGGAACAAAATGCGAGACCTGCGGGTCTTATTTCTTCCCGCCAAGGACACTCTGCCCGTCATGCAGAAGAAACGGCAAAATTGTAGATTATAAATTCAAAGGCACAGGAAAAGTTGTCACATTCTCTATTGTGAGGACCGCAAGTTCACCCTATGATCTTGAGGCACCTTTCCCCGTTGCAATCATTGAGCTTGATGAAGGCACAAGGATGACTGCACCTGTTGTATGTGGACTTGACGAGATCTACATCGGCATGCCTGTCAAGCAGACCTTCAGAAAGATTGTTGCAGACGGCGAGAGCGGAACAATTGTTTATGGTACAAAGTTTGTGCCTGATAAATAACTGTAAAGATTTCTGAATAACAATAAAAAAAGTAAGGATTAACTCCAACTCCGAAAGAATAAATCCCTGATTTTCCGGATAAGTTCTCCGGAAAACCTCAATATTTATTTAATTTCTATTTTTCCTGGTAATAATTAACTCTCTGCCGGGGTTAAGTCTATATATTGGTGTAGATTATACTCTGATGTTATGGCTAAGGGTAATTTTAGTATTTCATCCGTAAATATTCCGCTCCTTGCAGGTTCTGTCATTCTCTCTTATCTTGCAGGCTTTATCGGTTCATTATTCACTGAGACCGGGACCGGATCCTGGTATCAGACTGTTCTTGTAAAACCATGGTTCACTCCGCCCGGAATTGTATTTCCGGTTGTCTGGAATATTTTATACCTGCTTATGGGAATCTCGTTATATCTCCTCTTAAGCGGAAATCTGGCTGACAGAAGGGTACGCATTCTTACCGGCGTCTTTGGTATTCAGCTTGTTCTGAATGCACTCTGGAGTATTCTCTTCTTTGGACTTAAAAGTCCCGTATCCGGGCTGATATGTATTATTATCCTCTGGTCTGCAATACTGTACCTGATTGTTTATTCATGGAATTTTAACCGGAAAGTCTCGTATCTTCTCATTCCGTATATTGTGTGGGTGACAATTGCAACTGCAATAAATGCCGCTGTGGTGATACTGAATCCGGGATTGTTATAATCCGGATAATTGCCTGATTATTACTTTTTAATAAGTTGGATTTGTAGGGATATTCCGATATCCACTTTTATCTGCTGTATATTTTCAATTCAGACCCACAACAACGGTATGTAAAGTGTCGACAGTGCTTCTCAGTGCACGCCCTGCATCTCTGAGGTGATGGTAAACTTCACGTTTCCTGAGTGCGTTCATAGGATCGTCTGATTTAAAAAGTTCTGCTGTTCCTGTGACATATATGTCTTCAAGTTCGTGTATGGCACTTCTTGATCTCCGGATCATCTCTCTGATCTTGTCTCCATCATTATTGATCGAATTTACCCCTTCATATATACATTTTGTACCAAAAAGGAGTGCGTTTGACATATCGAGTATTGTAGGGTCAGGGTCCACCTTATAGGCATATATTTCCCTTGCAGTCTCTTTTGAGTAGTTGAGGATATAGTCCATATTCCTTGAAAGGCTGTAGATGTCCTGCCTGTCAAAAGGTGTTGAAAAAGCCTCAATTAATATTTCTTCCATATTGTAGCGCATTTTGTCAACATCTCCCGCTATAATTTCAAGCTCAATTGGATCTCTTAAGGGCTTTTCGTTAAGCCAGTTTACAAAAATCTGTACCCCTTCAAGAGTCTTGTCTGCCTGATCTGCAAGCATGAATCTGAAATCATGCTCCTTTGGGAATAATGATCCAAACAGGCCTTTATTTTTTTTGTACCTCTCTTCCCTGCTTTTTCCGGTCATTATAGTATCAGACCTCCGGGAGTGAATATTGCGTAATAAAGAATTCCTGATATTATCATTGTTATCGGAATTGTGACTGCCATAGCAATAATAATATCCTTCCCAACACCCCAGTTCACTTTTTTTCTGTTCTCTGCGGCACCGACACCAATCACTGATGATGTGATGATGTGCGTTGACGATATCGGTGCTCCGGCAATCGTTGACAGGGCTATTGAAAGTCCGGATGATACCTGTGAATCAAAGGAATGGATCGGTTTTACCTTAAATATCCTGTGGCCAAGAGTGTTCATTATTCTCCAGCCTCCTCCAACTGTACCGAGTGCAAGAAGCACTGCACACAATCCTCTTGCCCACAGCGGCATCTCAATTTCAGTTGTAATTCCGGCTGAGAGGAGGACAAGTGCAATTATTCCAAGCTGTTTCTGGCTGTCATTTGACCCGTTTGAGAATGCCATCAGGCCCACTGCAAGCCAGTTTGCTTTTATGATACTTTTATTGACGCTTCGTTTGGCATTCTGGAGAATTAGGGAAGTTGTTTTGCGCATGATATAGCTTGCAGTCAGTCCGATGAGTATTGATATTACAAAGAATAATATGACTTTTACCATACCTGTAATCTCATGTGGCGGAGTCAGGAGTTCATTTAAACCCCAGAATACGCTGCCTGTGCCTGCCGCAGCAATGCCTGCACCGAGAAGCCCTCCTATCAGTGCGTGGGTTGAGGATGAAGGAAGGGCATACTTCCATGTGAGGAAATTCCAGAATATTGCACTGATTAATGTAATAAAAAGGACATTGAGGGTTTCTGCACCGGAATCTATGGTGAGCAGTCCTGAAAGGGTGAATGCAACCGCACTGCCACCAAGCAGTGCACCTGAAAATGACATCAGGGCTACAAACAATATTCCCTTTCTTGGCGTTCCTGACCGTGATGCTATAAATGTGGCGGCTATCGAGCTTGCATCCTGAAATCCGTTTGTGAATGTGAAGGTAAATGCAAGAATAATTGTCAGCCAGGCAGTTATGAGCATATTTAATTCAGATAATCACTTATACCTGATTAATTTTGGGATGAATAATAAAAAATAATTTTTCAGGCAGTTTCATTATGCCCGTATAAGTGTACATCCCTCTGCGGGAATGGTATTGAGATGTCCCTTGCATTGAGTTCATCATAAAGCATATTCAATACATCTGATTTCACCTGATAGTAGTCGTCAGTATCGACCCAGACTCTTAACTGCAGGATTACTGCTGAATCTGCCATCTCCCTGAATCTTACAATTGGTTTTGGATCCCTGTGAAGTTTTGGATGCCTCTCGCAGACTGTAAGCGCTGCATCCATCGCATCTTTTATATCTGTATCATATGCAACCCCGTATTCGGCTGCTATTAACCTTGTAGGCATTCTTGTAACATTTACGATGCTGCCGTTCCAGATCTTTCCGTTTGGGATAAATACCCTTGTATTGTCAAGCCTTTTAATCTCGGTTGCCATAATGTTCATATCCTTGACAACTCCGGATTCACCGGCGAGTACAACTTCGTCATCAATATCATATGCCTTTGATGATGCAATCCAGACACCGGAAGCGATATTGTTGACAGTGTCCTGAAGACCAAAACCTAAAATTATACTTATAAATGCCATTACACTTAGGATAATCGTTGCCGACTGGACACCGATAAATCCAAGTGCGATGAGAATTACAATCAGATATAGGAATAATTTCACTGCTTTTATGAGGTGAATTGTCATTATCTTTGGCATTTTTGTGTTTTTGCCAATGATCTCCTCCATCCTGCAGGTTAGTATTCTTACAATTATATATCCAATTAATATTGATATTAGACAGGCAATAACATTTTCAGGGGTCAGGATGAGATTTCCTATGTTCACTGCCTCGTCAAGTTTTAAATCGCTTATTGATGCCATAATTTGAAATCCCTTCTGTTTAATGATTATGTTATATCTGGTTTATTACTGTTTCCTGCGGTGATTAATGCGATTTTGGTAGCTCTGTTCCTTTTAAAACCGTTGTAATTTCCGGAAAATCAGATCTCTTTTAAGATAGAACCGTATCTGTTCACGTTAAATTCAGTATTTTGTGCCCGGATTTTCACTCGCAGATTACATCATATACCGCATGGTGAAGTTTTGGCGCATATGATCTCACCTTTCTTTCGGTGATTTTTCCGGTGGTGAATTTTCTTAATTCCTCCATCATCCCGCCTTCCTCCTCCTGTATTGAGTAGAAGTGGATGACACCCCCTTTTCTGCAGAGCTGAAATGCCGTTTTCAGGAATGGGACAGAGTTCATCGGGAGGTTCATTATTATTCTGTCAAATGAGCCGTCCGGAAATATACCCGGCATATGGAGGGCATCGCCAAGCATTGGTGTTATATTTTTTATCCTGTTCAGCCGGATGTTCTCATCCATCAACCTGACTGCATCGGGGTTTATATCATTGGCAATTACAACTGACGCTTTCCTGCTGAGTGCAACTGCAAATGGTCCGACGCCTGCGAAGAGATCAAGTAATCTCTCACCTTCTTTCATGCTGTTCAGGATTCTCTGCCTTTCATTGGCAAGCCTTGCTGAGAAGTACGCCTTTGAGAGGTCAATTTTAAATCTCAGACCGTATTCAGTATAGTCTGTCTCCGTTGTATTCCCGCCTGCGAGAACCTGGTAGTCTTTCGTCCTGTATTCTCCTGTTACGGCAGATTCTGAATAGAGTACAGTATGGATGACCGGCCTTGATCTAAGAAGCATCTCTGCGTCTTTATTACTTTTCTCATGAATGACCGCAATTCCGCCTATAAGTTCGTGCCTCGGGAGTTCCTGCTTTACGCTTCTCGCCTCAAATTCAAAGGTCTCTGAATCCGGTATTTTCTCCTTTACCGGAAAATAGAGATGCTCGCTGTCTTTTTTTGGTTTGAAGTCCGGGTGGAGATTTCCGTCTGCGATAAGCCTCTGCCTTGTCTCCTCGCCAATTATTTTTTTTACCTTTATTCCCCAGCATTTTTCCGGCATAAGAACACTATAATATTGTATCTTCATTACCAATAACTGATCAATATGGATGAAAATTTCAGGCAGTATATTTCCGGGTTAAAAGAGGGAACCACAAAACTGCACGCACTTGAGTCGCTTCTTTCTCCTGATGATGCACTTTATGTGAGGAGAAGTTTCATAAGCGAAGAGACGGGTGTTTCGCTTGAAAAAGCGGGCAGCTATACAATGGACGTCAGCCGTGCATGCAGCAAGAACTGTGAAAATATGATCGGTGCAGTTCAGATCCCTCTTGGTGTGGCGGGGAAACTGAAGGTTAAGGGTGAGTATGCAGAAGGTGAATATTATCTTCCGCTTGCAACAACCGAAGGCGCCCTTATTGCATCGATTAACAGGGGCTGCAAGGCTATTACGAAGGCAGGGGGTGCCGAAGTAAGGATTTTCAGGGACGGGATGACGCGTGCACCGGTCTTTGCAGCAAAGTCTGTGCCCCATGCAAATGAAATTGTCGGGTGGATTGATGATAATACCGGCAGGCTGAGGGAAATTGCGGAGGCTACCACGAATCACGGCAAAATGAAGGATATTGTCTGTTTTGTTGTCGGAACAAGCGTCTATGCCAGAATTGAGTTCTCCACCGGAGATGCAATGGGCATGAATATGGTGACCATTGCAAGCGAAAAAATTGCCGGTGAGGTCGTAAAGGAGACTGGCGCTGTTTTGATCGCACTTTCGGGTAATATGTGCTCGGATAAAAAACCTGCGGCGATAAATGCGATACTTGGCCGGGGCAAGACTGTATCGGCCGGAATTTTCCTCTCTGATGATATGATAAAGGAGATTTTCAGGACCGATGCTCCAACCCTGATGGAGGTCAATACAAGGAAAAATCTTGTCGGTTCTGCAAAGGCTGGCGCAATAGGTTTCAATGCACATGCGGCAAATGTGATTGCAGCAGTATTTCTCGCATGTGGTCAGGACCCTGCACATGTTGTTGAGGGTGCAAACGCGATAACTACTGTCGATCCGGCAGAGGGGGGCGTTTATGTCTCTGTCACACTCCCGTCACTTCAGGTTGGAACTGTCGGTGGCGGAACCGGACTTGACACTCAGCGTGAATGCCTCAGTATGCTTGGCTGTGCCGGCGGAGGGGAATCCTCAGGTTCAAACAGTTCTAAGTTTGCAGAGATTGTAGCCTCAGCGGTTTTAGCCGGTGAACTGTCACTGCTTGGTGCCCTTGGTGCAGGTCATCTTGCACGGGCACATAAGCAGCTTGGCAGATAAAACTCTTTTAAAATAGCATTTATTTTATTTTTTATGCAGCTTTTGTGACTATTTCTCCTTCTCCTCCGGGCGGCCGTACCAGATTGCTCCGGATTTCGGGCAGACTTCCAGACATCTGCCGCACATATAGCATTCTGCCCTCATATCACCGAATTTGGCTTCGTCAACCGGACATACCTTTTCACATTTTCCACAGTTTATACACTCACTGCCCCTCTGTATTCCAAGTACGCTGTAAGCTGAGAGTATGGCAAGAAGTGTTCCGTAAGGACATATGAGGCGGCAGAACGGTCTGTAGAAGAATACTGATGCAATAATTATCAGAAGGAATACTATGAAGAGAACCCCCAGTGTAAGGTGGAAGAACTCATATATCCCGAACAGGTCAACTACAGCGTAGGAGTAAAAGTATGCCGCTGTGATTATGACTATGAAGATTATCGCCCGGAATGATATCGTCTCTCTCTTCAGTTTACGTCCGAATTTAGGTGCGGGTATCAGGGATGCAAGTTCCTGTACTGTTCCAACCGGACAGATATGTCCACAGAAGATCCTGCCGAAAATAAGTGTCACAGCAAGCATCACAGACATTCCTATCGTTGCGACAAGCAGCGGGCCGCCAAGCCTTGTGGTATCCTTCAGTATAAGGCTCTGAAAATTATGCGGTGCAATGGGTGCAAAGATAAGGAATCCAAGTGCTGTTGAGATGATTAATATCGGAATTGCTTTTTTTCTGGTTATTATTTTCTTATTCCAGAGATATGCAAGAAGAAATATTACAATAAATGCATATGCAAATCCTATTTCTTTTGGTAAGATGTTCGCCGGCATGATGTCATCCTGAACTGTTAATGTTCTGTAGATATCTCTTTAATCCGGCAGTGTTTAAATATCTTTAGCTGATTTTAGAGACATTATAATTATGACTCTTCTCCAATTTTCAGGAGCTGAATGCTGCTGTAATCTCCAATATAAATTCTTTCGAGAGTCTGCCTTTTCTGCATACTATCTCTCTTTTTTTGATGGTTCTCTTCTCCGAGAGCAGAATGTAGCTCTCGCTGAACATATCAAGCCCGCCGGATTCAAAGTCATACAGTTCAACCGGGATGAAATTTCCACTATTTGGTATTCTGCTTGTTACCGGGCATAGTTCCACATCTTTTCCGCCGGAATCCCTGATAATTACTGCGGGGCGAACTTTGTCCGGCCATCTTCCATTCATCCCGACTGTAGCAAGCACTACGTCTCCTTTCCTGTATGCCGGCATCTGAAAAAATTTTGGTTTTTGTAAAGGTTAAATTATACGAATAATACACTGTGAATATCCAGGTCAGTCGCTGAAGTTTTTATACTCGTTAAGCAGTGCCCTGCCGTATGACTCTCTCTTTTTTGAGGGAATATAATTGTATTTTTCAGTTCTTTTAAGCAGTTCTTCCGTAACTGCTACATCGGTTGCCGGTGATTCTTTTCTGACATCCTGAATAATATGGCTGAGCATGTTTATTCCGGTAATTATGCCGTCAATCTCGATCTTTTTGATATTATCTCCTTCGGGCACCATTCCGCCGCATATGGTGCAGTACACACCGTCTTTATCATCATTCAATGTCTCACCTCAATTCATTCAAATTTCATATCGTCTTTTGGATCTTTTGAATCACTCTCTTTTTCTGATTCATTACCACGTATCATTGTAAGGGCCATCTTAAATTTTGTTATCGCCGAGAGAGCATGAGGGACATCTGCCGGAAATATGATTGTATCTCCCTCTTTCATAATGTTTGTCTCTCCGGCGACCCAGACTTCACATTCACCGTCAAGAATAGTGACCACTGCATCAAAAGGTGCTGTATGCTCTGAAAGACCCTCGTCCTCATCAAATGAAAATACTGTAATGCTCCCGCAGGAGTTTTTTATTACCATCCTGCTTGCAACACTTCCGGTCTGGTATTCCACAAGGTCCTTCAAATTCAGTACCTTTCCCTTAAGCTGAGTCCTGTTTTCGGTGCTCATAATTATCACTAATGTCTGATTATGTCCTGACTATATATATATCTTTATTATGTGGTGTGCCGGATTTCAAATGAAGCTGATTAGTTCCGGTGATAATATTGATCTGCCTTTTACAGCAATATGGTATAATGCAGAACTTCCCGTAATGGTCCGGGAAGTTTGCTTATTACTATGAATTGCATCATAATACGGGCATATATTGTATTTTTGTCATTCAGACAGTCTATTTTCTGTTGGTCTCCGAAAATATTTTTCTGCTGAGCTGTGATTCTTCCCTGTGGTCAGCAACCGGATGAGGGTATCCTTTAATTTCATGTTTATTCATGAGGTCAGGATTATGGATCCGGGACGGTGGTATATCTGACAGTTCCGTAACCCATCTTTTAATGTATATGCAGTCAGGATCATATTTTTTCTGCTGAAGCCATGGGTTGAATATCCGAAACCACGGCTGCGAGTCAGATCCTGTTGATGCTGACCACTGCCAGTTCCCGTTGTTGATGCAGGGGTCATAGTCGAGAAGTTTTGATGCGAAATATCTCTCACCCCGCATCCAGTTTATGTGCAGGTCCTTAACCAGAAATGATGCAGTTATCATTCTGACCCTGTTGTGCATATATCCGGTTGAGTTCAGTTCGCGCATGCCTGCGTCAACAATCGGAAATCCGGTATTTCCTGTGCACCATTTTTCAAAGAGTTTCTCATCGTTATTCCATGGGAGTTTCTCATATTTCCTGTGGAATGGTCCGGTGAATATATGTGGGTTGTGAAAAGCTGTATATATATAAAAATCCCGCCAGTAAAGCTGCCTCAACAGTTCAGAGTCATAGCCCAATGTGCCGGCTATTGCATTGTAAACCTCACGGACAGAGACTGTGCCGAATTTTAAATGGGCTGAGAGATATGTTGTGCCTTTTACAGACGGAATGTTTCTTGTATTGCTATAGTCTTTCAGTTCTGCAAGTTTACCGAGGAGATTAAGTGCCTCAGCCCTTCCTCCCTTCAGGTGATTTCTTTCAGAACCGGTTTTGAGTCCCTCTGTGCCGTATTTAACTTCTATTTTGGTATTGCTGCCGCCCGGAATAATATTTTTGTCTGGATTTATATCATAACTCCTGTAAAAATTGTCATATCTGCATTTCAGGGGCACTCTTACCTTATGCTCCTCTGCACGTCTGAAGTATGGGGTGAATACGCTGTATGTACCACCGTCTTTTCTGAGTACCCTGCCGGGTTCATTCAGCATAAGATCGGGTGTCAGGCAGTAATCAGTAATTCCTGCAGAGTTCAGAATTTCAGCTGCTTTTATATCTCTTTTTTGTGCATATGGTGAATAATCGCGGTTTGCAAAAAATGCTTCAGCACCGGTCTCTTTTATCAGGTATTCCAGTGCTTTTTCTGTTCCGTCACTGAAATAATAAAGCCGGCTTTCTTTCTCTTTCAGTTCCAGGTCAAGTTCATTCAGAGATCTGATGATGAAGGAATGCCTGACCTCCGGAATATTTTGGTTATTTATACTGAATTCCGGTTCGGCGATATAAACCGGAATTACCCTTTCTGATCTTTCAAGTGCATTCAGCAGCGCAGTATTGTCATCAAGGCGGAGATCACGCCTGAAGATGTGAACCGAGATTCCGTATTCTTTACTCCCCATTATTCTATGAGAGTTTTTGTAAGGGATATAGTTTTTTTCAGAAAAGTATGGTCTAATACAAGACTTTCAGAAATTATCCGGAAAGTTTGCTTAAAGACTATGTAGTGAGATTAGAATGCACGCTTAGAAATAATCTCCATTTCGTTCCGGTTATTCCTGAATATATGTTTATAATCTATAATTTACAATCCGGATGTGCTTCTTCTATGTGCTTCTTCTCAGTCGAACCAGAATCCCATGAGCAGGGCATCTTCCCCGTCACTGTAATATTCGGATATTACAAAGACATCACTAAATCCAAGTTTTCTGTAAAAGTCCTGTGCGCCGGTATTTGAGACCCTTACTTCAAGCTGAATGCCTGAAACTCCAAGGAGAATCAGTTCATATTCAAGTCTTTTTATCAGGAGGCTGCCAATGCCCTCTCCCTGACGGCTTTTTTTAGTGCCTATATTCATTATATGGCCATATTTCTCCTCGCCGGTATCTTCTATTCCTCCGGTCAGAAAGCCTGTAATTTCCGAGTCATCTGTGGCAACAAAGAAAAGTCCGGGGAAGAGGAATATTGCTTCATAAAAGGAGTCTTTATGCCAGGGGTCATCAAATATTTCCTTCTCTATTTCGATTATTCCGGGTATGTCCTCAGTTTTTGCCCTTCTGATAATTATTTTGTCATCATCCATTTTGTAATATCTCCGCTATTATTGTGAATTTCTCTGACTGCCGGCTATATATCAATTGGAGTTACAGCCATTTACAGCTTTTTTCATATCCGGAATTTTCTTTAATCATTTCATCAGTAATTTCTGCATGATAATTCGGACAATTATAAACATTGTGAAATACCAAATAATAGGCATCTGAAAGAGGCACTAATAAAATGGTAAAAATATATCCTTTCAAAGCAGTAAGGCCTGTTAAAGAAGAAGCAGGAAATATAGCTTCAGTTCCGTATGACGTTGTGAGCACAGAGGAGGCAAAGGAGATTATTGAAAATCAGCCCCGGAGTTTTATGCGTGTTATCAGGTCTGAAGCAACCCTTCCGGGGGTGGATCCCGCATCGCCTGAGGTCTATGAGGCTGCGGACAGAAATCTCAAAATTCTGATGGAAAAAGGTCTTTTAGTGCAGGATGAGGAGCCTGGTATATACCTGTACAGAATTAAGCAGGGTGAGAGTATTTACCTTGGATTTGTATCCAATGTATCAGTTGATGACTACAGGGCAGACCGGATTAAGAAGCATGAGCATACCCGCTATGACAAGGAAGAGGACAGGACAAAGCACATCGATACCACAAATGCAAACACCGGCCTTGTTGTGCTTCTGTACCGTGATTCCGGAGATATTTATTCATATATAGATTCCCTTGTGCCTGAGGGTAATCCTGATGCAGTTGCCAGAGAAGGCAGCGGTGTGGTGCATGAAGTATTCAGAATATCTGACCCGCGAATTTTAACAGATCTTGAAGATATGTTTGCCGGAGTTGATTCCTTCTATATCGCCGACGGGCATCACCGTGCTAAGTCATCCGTAAATGTGGCAGAGAAGAGGGAATCAGAAGGAAGGATGACTCCTGAGTCTGATCGCTTTATGGCGGTCATATTTGCGGAGAACAGGGTTAAGATCCACGGTTATTCAAGACTTGTAACCGATCTTGGAAGTTACAGTCCTGAAACATTTATGGCTGAGATTAAATCCCGTTTTGATGTCAGGGTATACGGGGAGATTAATGACCGGGTATTCAGAATTCCGCCACTAAAGGATTCAAAGACACCCATTCATACAATTCATATGTACCTGGCAGGAAAGTGGTATGAGTTGTCCGCACCTGTCAGAAATCCGGAAGATGTGATTGGATCACTTGATGTATCTGTGCTTCAGAAGGAAGTTATGGAAGATATGCTTGGTATAACCGATCCCAGAAAAGATCCAAGGCTTCAGTATCTCGGCGGCGCAAGACCGCTTGCTGATCTTAAAGGAAGGGTTGACAGCGGTGCCTTTAAAGTTGCATTCTCACTTCAGCCGGTAAAAGTGGAGACTGTTCTCTCTGTTGCCGATGAGGGTAATGTAATGCCTCCTAAGTCCACATGGTTTGAACCGAAACTTCTGTCTGGTCTGGTTATTCACACCCTTGAATAAGGGTATTTTTTGCCTGAATTGCACCTTAATTGCCTCTATGGCGTTTTTTAAGGTGTTTTTTCAGCGATTCTTTTTTATTTTCCGGAAATATATTCATGCCTCTGTTGCTGTTCTGTATCATTACTGACAGTTATCTGTCATCAGTGAATATTATTTCCTGGCGGATTATCCGGCAAAGATTAATTAATGTTTCATCTTAAATATGGAATCTGTAAATATGACCGGTGTTGCTGTTGTGAAATATCTCTCTTTTTCAGTTCTGCTCATCATTACATCACTTGTTTTTTTATCCGGATGTCTGGGTGAAGTGCCTGCCGGCCAGGTGTCCGGAGAAAATACATATTCTGCTGGTGATTCAGAGCCCCCCGGAATATTTAATGATACTTCCGGAGATTCTCTTTCTGATAATGACAGAATGGATCTCAGGTATGCGTTTATGCAGTTAAACCTCTCTGTCTCTGACGGTTATCTCACCGGGGACAATTATTCTGTGCGGATAATCCGCGGGACCAACGCAGATATATATGGAAATTGTGACTCCTGGATTGTTGGTGCTGTCAGTGATGGTAAAAATGTTTTATTAAAATACACTTTGCCGGGATGGCAGGAGGAGGAATGGCCCGGAGTCCTGTATGGCGGGGAGATTAATACTGATGAGATTATCCCGTCTGCTGAGTTATTTGAGAAGAATTATGATCTTATAACAGGAATAACTGATAATTCTGAGAGTTCTCATATGGATATTGAGATTACTTCCGGTTATTACAGGATTTTTATCAATGACAGAGGAAATCTGACGGCCTTAAAGTTTGATTCCATGACCGGGGATGTGGTCTGAACTGAGAGATTACTGTAGCGATGACGGATTTCTTACCATTGATTTTCTGGTCGGTTTTGGGATCTTTATTGTGGCTTTTATAATGGTGGTCAGTATCGTTCCGGGACTCTTTGTCGGTATAAATGGAGCAGGAATTGATTATGATGCTGTTGCGTACCGGACATCTGTGATACTGATGGAAGACCCGGGTTCTCCTTCAGACCCTGGCTGGGAATACCTGGCTGTACCGGATAAGGATGAGATCGAGAGATTCGGGCTTTCATTATCCTCTGAATCTCCGGCAGTTTTATCTGAAAAAAAGGTCATTGAATTCTTTAATCAGGGTAATTTTGAGTTTACGGATGATGATTACCGTGACCTTGCGGTATTCGGTGAGATTGAGTACAACTATAACATCTCCCTGAAGATTAAGGACGGTCCTGCCTATTATGCAGGCTCTCCTGTTCCGGATATGGGTTATGGATATATGAGAAGACTCGGTCTTATCAGAATTGATCCTGTGGCTGAGATTAACTGCGAAGAATACAATACAAATATTGCTGAAAGAAATCTCACCTCTGTTGATACAGATATTACACTCAGTTTAAATTACAGTGAACTCATCAATGCTGAAATTCCGGTGGAGTACAGAATAAATCCACTATCTGATTCTGTATTATTTGAGATCTCAAATTTCTCAGCATCCCTGAATAAGAGCTATATCTCATCAGTAAAGATTACAAAGATACGTTACTACAAGTCCGGGGCATATGTTCCGAGGAATTATGACCGTTTTGAGAATACCACATACAGGTTCGATGTTGACGGGGTTTATTATACTATGGGAAGTGATGCTTCAGCAGATGACATTAATGTGACAGATTCTGATACTGTCAGATTTATGCTGCTCCCTCCGACTATGTTCTCCTCCCAGGCAGATGCGGTATTTCAGGTTGTCATGAATCTGACATATGAATTTGATAATAATTTATATGATCATAACTACACATCCGGAGATTTCGATTATGGTTACGGCCGGGATTATATGGCCGAACCTTATCTGGTTCCGGTTGTGATGGAGGTTGCAGTATGGTGATTCCCGGTGATGAAGCGCAGCTTTTTACCATTGAAGGCCTTGTTGCCGGACTCATCATGCTTACAACCGCTTTTTTTATAGTGGGCACTGCTTCGGTTTACACCCCGGCAGATGTCCATATCAGCGATATGCAGACTGAGCAGCTTGGCTTTGATGCCTTAAGGGTTATGTCAACACCTTATATTTACGGTGATGAGAGTGAGCTTGAGGATATAGTCTCCGGAATTGACGCCGGAGGAGTATCTGAGTCTGCTGCTGCCCTGCAGTTCAGAGAGAGTTTTAGCGAACTCATCTCATCCGGAACCGGTGCTACCACTATAGTAGATTCACTCAGTTTCAGTTCTGCTATATATTATGTGGATGCCGGGGCGGTTGAGAATCAGTCCCTGCCTGACAATCCGGAAAATTACGCAAAAAGACCTTCTGTAAGTACAGGGAGGTATCTTTTGACTGAATGGGACGGAAGTGAGAGTATTGTCCGCTTTGAGGTGATATTATGGAGAGAATAAATGATGAAGGGCAGTGGATTGTCCTTATGGGATTTGTAGTAAGTGTTTCAATATTTTTCCTGGCTTTTCTGATTAATCAGTCGATCCTTGTCGGGCAGACCACTTCAGAAGCTGTGCTTGAATTTCCCAAGACTGAAATTCAGGATGTAAGGGATCTCTCAGCCGGAATTTTCAGAATTGAGGATAACGGCACAAAGAATGATCTTATTGATGAACTGTCTCTTCTCTCTCTTACAAGGAGCAATTCCGTATCTGAACTATCAGAGGGCACTCCCGGCAGCAATGCACTTTATGATTACACTGAGGTTTTAATCCATTTCAATAATGGAATTACGACATATGATGAATCCTATAATTTATTCACAAAAAAATGAGGTATTCTGAATGAAAAATAAATACTATACGGGGGATGATATTGTCATCTGAGTTATTATTCTGGTCAAAATTACCTTGTTACGGGGTGGATATCTCCGACAGGGTGATAAATAACTGCAAAAGGATGCTCAGAAGGCCTGATGACTCAGCAGTGAGCACTATGGTTGAGTATTTAAACATTACAACAGTCATGGTTGTGATGCTTGTAGTTGTCTTTTTTGCGGCGAACACAATATTCATCGAAAAACCCTCGAATACTATAAAATACAACTCTTTTGTGGATATTGGCAATGGTATGAGTGTAAGGGTTGTGGATCTTTATGCGGTTGCACCTGAGACCGGCAGGGTTGTGACATCTTTTAATATTCCTGATGATGTTGCCGGGAAAGAGTATTATCTGAGGCTTGATCCACTGGCGACCGGGGCCGGACAGACTATAATTGTCACTGACGGTTATATTACAACAAGAATCTCCCTCTCAGGTATAGGTGCAACAAGGGGTGTTACAGGAAATACCACAGGTACAGGTGAAAATGTGATAACATATGACTCCGGAGGTTTCAGATGACTATAAGCTCTAAGACCATATGTGGATTTATACATAGTCTGAGGGCTTTAAGGGATGATAATGCAGTTTCAGAATCTATAGGGTTTATAATAATGTTCTCCATTGTCATAACCGGAATTGCGATGGTTACATTTTATGGTTATCCGGTTTTGATTGAAACTCAGGTTGGTTCTGATGAGAAGAGTATGGAGCAGACGATGATAACCATTCAGAATGATATGAAAATTCTGACATTCAGCAATGTTCCGTATCGCGATCTCTCTGTTATGGTATCCGGGGGTAATCTTGAGACTATCAACGTATCTGAGAGTGTGCAGTATTTTGAAATTGAATATACTCTCTCTGACGGTTCACCCGGAAGTAAGATATTTTACCCGGGGGAGCTGAGATACACCTCTTCTGAAGGTGAGGCAGTGATGTCAATTGAGAACGGCGCATTTGTCAGAAGGCAGAAGTTTAATGCCGGTTCGGTTATGGCTGCGGATCCCCGGTGGTTTATGGATGATGATACCGGCACTCTGGTGATAAGTCTGCTCTCTGTAGAATCTCCGGTTAAACAGTATCTGAGTGGTATAGGTGCTCTCCAGATGAGTATGTTAAATCCGCCTGATACTACAATAGATGACTGTGACCCAACAGCAGATGTTACGATAAAATATGTTCCTGACTCCGGCAATGATTATTCTGTTGCCTGGGACAATTATTTCAGCGGAGATTCAATTATATCCGGAGGATTGACTCCTTCGGGAACTCCTGCCGAGTATACTCTTCAGGACGTCAGTAAAATAGTAATTAAGGAATATATAATTAAAATTGAAAATATGTGATATAAATATTAAATATATTTATTCTTCCTTAACCATTCCACCTGTGGTCTGGTGTACCTGTAGATGATGTCGCACTTTTCGTCCTGGAATGACCACGGAACTACAATCAGAACATCACCCTCTCTGATCCAGACTCTCTTCTTGATTTTTCCTTTAATTCTGCCTGTCCTTGTTATGCCGTCATAGCATCTTACTCTTATGTGATTTGCACCGAGCATCAGATCTGCGGTAGCAAAAATCTCGTCTTTCTTCTTATTAGGCAGCTTAACTCTGATTATTGCTTCGCCCGGATCACTGTTCCCTTTATAACTTGCCAGAAATTCCAACTCCAGTTATTATAATATTGTTTTAATCGGTTATATCTGTTCTTGTTATTATAACTCTATGCCTTACTGTATTATTGATCTCTTCACTCTTCCGGCTGCTTATTTTTCCGGGTGTGCTGTCACTGGTAATGTTACTGTATTTTCAGTATATGTTTTACAGGTTTTAATATCTTCGATATTTAATCCATAATCAGTACAGATTAGTTATTTATATACCTGGTATATCAGATATTAGGAATGAAAGGGATTTGTGCTGCCTTTGTTATGGAATCTGCAAAATCTGATCCCTTATATCTGAACCTGGGATGCCTTTATGTTCTGGCTGAATGCTGTAATGTTTCCGGAAGAGAAGTATGATTGAAATTATTAAAACCAGAAAATCGGGAGAGTCTGTTATACAGGAGAGGATAACGGATATTGAGGAAGACTGCTGGATTCATCTCACCGGACCATCCTCAGATGAGATTTCCTCTGTCTCAGAAATTACAGGTATTCCTGAAGAATATCTCTACGCGGCACTTGATGAGGAGGAGAGAAGCCGCCTTGAATTTGAGGGAGAAGTTACGCTGATCGTGGTGGATATCCCTGAGGAGACTTCGGAGACTACACCATATGAATACAGCACTCTGCCGCTTGGTATAATGATCACCGAAAAGTACCTTGTTACTGTCTGTCTGAGGGAAAATCCTCTTATCTCCGGGTACTTAAATGATGAATTCCTGAAATTCAGCACATTTAAAAGGACAAGGCTGCTCTTTTTAGTTCTGTATAAAAACTCCCTTATGTACTTACGTTACCTGAGAATTCTTGACCGGAAATCCGGGGCAATTGAGATTAATCTACAGAAGTCTATGAAAAACAGGGAGCTTATTCAGCTCTTAAATATTGAGAAGAGTCTTGTATTCTTCTCCACATCGCTGAAGGGAAATGAGGGCGTCCTCGAGAAAATACTGAAATTCAGGCCGCTTAGAATGTATGAGGAGGATACAGATCTTTTGGAGGATGTTATCATAGAGAACACGCAGGCTATTGAGATGGCAAATATCTACTCCAGCATTCTCTCCGGGATGATGGATGCGTTTGCGTCTGTAATTAACAATAATATGAACCAGGTGATGAAGCTGCTGGCATCAGTTACAATTGTTATCGCAATTCCAAATATCATTGCAAGTCTCTTCGGAATGAATGTTCCTCTGCCGATGTCAGATTATCCTGCTGCTTTTCCCATACTCCTCCTCCTCTCTTTCCTTTTATCTTCTCTTCTTGTAATATTCATGTGGAGGAAAAATTTTCTGTGATGCAGTTATATGTCTTAATGATAAATGAGGGATATATTCCGATTTTATATATTGGTGGGAACTTCCGGCGGTTTCTGAAATATCATATATGGTGCATTAACAAATGGCATTTGATTACATAACATCCAATATTATTCTGAATGTCGCAGGGATTGCTGTTTTTGCAATTACCGGCGTATTAGCCGGTTCGAAAAGGGGAATGGATATTTTTGGGGTTGTTGTAGTCGGCGTGATTACAGCACTTGGCGGCGGAACACTCAGGGATATTATTATTGATGCACCGGTTTTCTGGCTTGATAATGTAATTTATGTCTGGATTGCAGTTTTTGCAGCAGTTGTGGCCTTCTTCCTGAAAGATCTCTTATGGAGGACGCATAAACCGCTTCTTCATCTTGATGCAGTCGGAATTGCGGTATTCAATATCCAGGCGATAGATAAAACCCTTCTTCTCGGGTACGGCCCTACTATCGCTGTCATTATGGGTATCCTGACCGGAATTACGGGTGGTATTGTCAGAGATATCCTTACTGACCGGAAAAATCTGATTTTAAGGCCTGAATTGTACGCAACACCGATTTTTGCAGGAGGTATCATCTATGTACTGCTTATGACATATACCCCTGAGACATTTGCATTAAATACAATTATCGGAACCCTGACTGTAATTGTCATCAGATTTGCTGCAATACGGTGGAATCTCTGCTATCCCGGATTTCTTCGTGTTGCATCAGAAGAGTGTGAAAAATAGCCGGAAATTTTTCCGGCAGGGGTTTTTTCTGTCTGTTAAAGACGGAGGTCTTCCCATTATTATATAAATGCCTTTACTTTACAATAGCCCTCTACCTTAATTCCCGTTTTGAAATGAGTGAGTATATCTGCCCTCCAGAAAATCCTCAAATTTTTCAAGCGAAATTTTCATATCCTCCCGTCCGAATCCGATCCTGATATTCCGGGTGCCAAAATCGTAGATCTCAGAAGGCAGAAGCAGGACTCCTGAATTATCTATGGTTCTCACTGCAAATTCCATGCTGTCTTCTCCGGTAAGGATGCAGGGAAATGCAATCGGCCCTGCTCCCGGCTTTACCCACGAGAAGGTATCCCTCTGTTTTTCAAAAAAACGGTCCAGATATGGGAGGTTTTCCTGTATTATGGCAACATTTTTCCGGAAGATTTCCTCCGATACAGTCAGGGCTGCGGTGGAGAGGAATTCACTGGGTGCTGATGAGCATATTGTTGTATAGTCCTTAAAGCCCATTATCTTCTTTAAGAGTTCTCTGTCTTTTGATATTAGCCACCCGATTCTGAGACCGGCAAGGCCGAAAGCCTTTGACATGACTCCAATGGAGACACCTTTCCCGTATATCTCTGCCATAGCCGGAAGTCTGTCACTTCTGTCGTATTCAAGCCCCCTGTAGACCTCATCTGAGAGAATGGTTATCCCTTTTTCTGCTGCAATTTCCCTGATCTCTTTAAATTCTGCCTCTGTAAAATGATAACCGGTCGGGTTGTGCGGTGTGTTTATGACAATAGCTCCTGTATTGCCCTGAATCATATTCTTTAGTTCTTCAATATCAGGTTTCCAGCCGTCTTCTTCCTTCATCATCCATCTGCTGACACTGCACCCGGCTGCCTCTGCTATCTGATATAATGACTGGTATGCCGGATACTGGACAATGACATGATCGCCGGTGCTGAGAAATACATTCATAAAGACAAATATCGCCTCTTCAGCGCCTGCAAATACTACGATTTCGTCCGGACTGATATCTGTGTATAATTCTGAGATCTTTTCACGCAGCAGGGGTGACCCTTTTGATTCCGTATATCCGAGGTGAAGTTTTCCAAGGTCTGAGAGCGAATATTCTGTCATGCCGAGAAGATCACTGACTGAAACCGACTGACAGTCTGAGGTGCACAGAAGATGCGGTGCACTGAATTCATATTCCGCGAGAAATCTCTCAAGTCTGAATTCATCAATTTTCATCTGTTATGAATATCTGTTTTATCTTTCATATAGTCTGCCGGAAGTACTTCCGGATTGATTATTTTGCAATCCTAATAAATTTTCGGGTGTAAAATATATTGTCCTGAACCGCAAATATTACCCTGATGAATTACCAGTTTGCCGCAAGAATGTCAAATATGCCCGAATCTTTTATTGAAAGACTATTCTCACTCTCCTCAAAACCGGGTGTGATCTCTTTTGCCGGCGGTCTTCCGTCGGCAGATCTTTTGGATGTTGAGGGCTTAAAATCAGCAGCAGTTTCTGTATTTGAAGATGAAGGTTCTGAGGCACTCCAGTACACAACCACTGACGGATACCTGCCCCTCCGTGAGTATATTGCAGACCGGTACAACAAAAGGCTTGGCCTGAATGCAGGTTCTGATGAGATAAGAATTGTCAATGGTTCACAGCAGTGCCTTGATCTTGTTGCCAAGATATTCACCGATCCCGGCGACTGCATTGGTATGGAAAGGCCCGGATATCTTGGGGCGATTGAGGCTTTCTCATTGTACGAGCCTGAATTTGCAACGGTCGGATTGTCTGATGACGGAATTGATACAGTGGAGTTTGAAGATCTTGTCTGTAAGAAAAATCCTGCATTCTTCTATGGTATTCCAAACTTTCAGAACCCTTCAGGGAGAACATATTCACAGGAAACCAGAAAGAAAATCGGTGAGATTCTTGAAGGTTCTTCAACCGTATTTTATGAGGACGATGCCTTTGGCGAACTTGCCTTTGACAGAAAGCCAAGAATTCCTGTAAAGGCATTTGCCGGTGAAAACGGAATCATGAGCGGTTCATTCTCAAAGATCATAGCTCCGGGGATGAGAATTGGCTGGATATATGCTCCGGCAGAGATAATTAGTCAGTTTGACAGTGCGAAGCAGGCAGCAGATCTCCATTCCAACTTCCTCTGCCAGAAGATTATGGCAAGGTATCTTTGGGACAATGACCTTGACTCCCATATCAGAAAAATTACATCTGTCTATTCTGCAAGATGCCGGGTAATGCTGGACATTATGGACGATCTCTTCATGGATCGCCTGACTCATACAAATCCTGAAGGCGGGATGTTTATGCTCGCCGGACTTCCGGCAGGGATTTCATCACTCACTCTTTTTGAGAGGGCACTTGCAGAAAATGTGGCCGTTCTTCCGGGAGTGCCTTTTTATGCCGGTTCCGGAGGGCTTGATAATATCAGGTTCAACTTCTCAAATGCAGATGAGGAGATGATAAAGACAGGGATGGAGAGACTTGATGCTGCACTGAGGTCCCTTGGTGTCTGAGCTTCACAATTATTTTGTATGAATATTTTTTAAATAATGATGATAATGATGATAATATTGATTTTTTTAAATAATGATGATGATAATGACAAATAATATAGATTTTGTAGTTTTTATTCGCGGATAACTTCTCGGCAAAAAAGATATTTATCAAAGTAAAACCATTATCTCTGTTATGCCCGGAGATATTAGCAGTGGGGACAGATTGACATATGTGATAATCGGGATTATCATAATTGCTGCAATCCTGGCATTCTGGGATTTTGCCGGTGTAATCATCATAGCCGGTTCATTTTCGGTATTTCTCCTTCCGGCACACAGGTATCTCTGCCGGTATATGAGAGGCGGGTTTTCGTCTGCAATTCTGACTACTGCTGTCGCTGTGGGGATTGTTGTTGCGGTGTATGTCGCAGCCATCGTACTATATGATAATATAGACTATCTGATGTACCTTATAAATTCCATTCTCTGGTGGCTCAATAATGAGCTGTTCTCAGGGGTTTCGGGTTTTGGTGAAAAGGTCAATCCGCTCCCATGGATCTCGGATTTCTTCCGGTCTTCGCTTGATGATATGAGAAATTATCTGATAAGTCTCCTTGTAATGGCGCCAATGGTTCTGATAAAGGTAATGATACTGTTTCTCTCGATATTTCTCTTCCTTTTATTCGGTGAGAAGATTTATGCCGAGATTGAGGGCATTTTACCGGAAGAGAGCCTCAGCACGATTTCAATCATGCGTGATTCGGTTGTGGACATGCTCTATGCACTCTTCAATGTCCATATTGCAGTTGGACTGGCGGTATTTTTCATCGCATTTCCGGTATTTTATATTCTGGGGTATGAGCATATTATGTTTTATGCGGTAATATCCGGAATTCTGGCTTTAATTCCGATTTTTGGCCCTGTTATACTCATTGCCTTCCTTGTTCTGTACGCAGTTTCGGTATCTGACTGGTATGGTCTGGCAATTATTATTGTAGTTGCCTGGCCCCTTTTATGTGCTATTCCCGACTGGTGGATGAGACCGGTTCTTATGGGAAAAAGGACGAGTATAAATTCTGTAATTATGTTTATTGCATTTTTTGGAGGTATTGCCGCAATGGGCATTCTGGGTTTTATAATGGGGCCTATATTTATTGCACTCCTGATTGGGTGCTACAGGATTCTTCTCCATAAATTCGGGGATAAACAGGATGTGAGTTCTGCTCTATGATTACAGGATGTGATTTATTTCTATGAAAAGTTATTTAGGATAATTAATTGACAAAGTTAATATCTGATTGTTGTCTCTATTGTATATAACTGAGTATAGCAGAATTTCCGGGATTAAAGGTTGATAATTTTACTTTCCCGTTTTTTGCTATGCTGTATTATGAGGTGTTAAAATGGACTGGTTAGGTGCAATTTCGGTTTTGCTTGGAATAATGCTTGTTATTCTTGGTGTTGGTATGACTTTTTCAATTGATGTTATCACAGTTATTGTTGAGAAATTCCTTGGAGTTATAGCTATAATATTCGGAGTTATTCTGCTCTCCGGCGGATATATGATTGTTAAACAGAATTAATTATTTTTACTTCTTTTTGCTGTGCAGGCATTGCTTTGCTTACTGTGAAACCTTATTCAGGATATATCTGATTGGCATTTTTTCTGTTGAAATGCAATAGAGAATACTGAAATAGTTGCAAAATTTAATATTAATTATCCTGTCGGGGAAGGTAATTTAAGACTGAATTTTTATCATTTCCGGCAAATATTTCCGGTGATCTCTGTTGATACGAATACTTCATGTCGATGATGAAAAGTCTCTCATTGACCTAACAAAAATATATCTGGAAAAGAAGGGTGAATTCCGGGTAACTTCTGCTTCGTCTGTGAGTGAGGCTTTAAAAATTCTTGAATCTGACTGCTTTGATGTAATTCTTTCTGATTATGAGATGCCACATATAGACGGGATTGAATTTTTAAAAACCCTGAAAGCCGGAGGTGATCCTACACCGTTTATCATATTTTCGGGAAGGGGGCGTGAAGATGTCCTCATTGAAGCAATAAATAACGGTGCTGATTTTTATCTTCAGAAAGGGGGCAAACCTACAGCACAGTTTGCAGAACTGAAAAATATGATTTTTCAGGCTTATTCGAGAAAAAAGGCTGAAATAGAACTTAAAAAAAGTGAAGAGAGATATCGTGCTGTTGTTGAAAGTCAGACCGAACTGATATGCAGGTTTTTGCCGGACGGGACAATTGGCTTTGTAAATGATGCTTTCTGCCGGTATTACGGGCTTGACAGCCAAAAGATTGTCGGTGAAATATTTGTTCCAAATATACCTGATTCTGAGCAGAATGCAATCAGAAGTCACCTGAAATCCCTTACGCCCGAAAATCCTTTTGACAGCATAGAGCACAGAATTATACTTCCTGACGGCTCGGTACGGTGGCAGCAGTGGAATGACACCGCGATATTTGATGAAAGAGGCAATATATCTGAATACCAGTCTGTCGGAAGGGATATGACTGATCAGAAACTCATGGAGGAGTGGCTTCAGGAGAAGGTCAATTATGTCCAGGCACTGATGTACACAATTCCTGCACCTGTATTTTACCGTGATGTGAATGGCGTCTACCATGACTGTAATAAGGCTTTTGAAGAACTTGTAGGTCTTCCACGCAGTGAAATAGTTGGTAAAAATATTCATGATTTCTTCAATAAAGACCTGGCTGAATGGTATGCAAAGATGGATCGGGAGATTATTGACAGCCCGCATCTTCAGCAGTATGAATACCAGATAAACAACTCCATGGGTGAAATTTTAGATGTTCTCTTCTCAAAAACTGCCCGTTACAGGGCTGACGGGACAGTTGATGGTATTGTGGGCGTTATAGTTGACATCAGTGACCGGAAGAAGATGGAAAAAAGTATCAATGAAGAGATTAATTTCATTCAGGCCCTGAAAGATACCATTCCGGCTCCTTTCTTCTTCCGTGATGAATACGGCATCTATCATGACTGCAATAAGGCTTTTGAAGAACTTGTAGGACTTTCGCGTGATGAGATCATCGGAAAGGATATTCACCATTTCTTCAATAAGGATTTTGCTGATTTCTATGCAGAAAGGGACCGTGAGATCTTAAATAATCCTCATCTTCAGCAGTATGAGTACAGGATAAATAACTCAGACGGTGAGATTTTTGATGTAATGTTCTCCAAGACTGCCAAGTTAAGGGCAGACGGCACTGTTGACGGAATCGTAGGGGTTATTCTTGATATAAGCCAGAGAAAAAATGTTGAGAGGGACCTTAAGCGTGAAATCAACTTCATTCAGGCCCTGAAGGATACCATTCCGGCCCCTGTATTTTACCGTGATATTAATGGCATTTATCATGACTGCAATAAGGCCTTTGAAGAACTTGTAGGTCTTTCAAAAGAGGAGATCTTAGGCAGGAATATCCATGATTTCTTCAATGATGACCTTGCAGACCTATATTCGGTCAGAGATAAAGAGATCATTGACAACCCTCATCTTCAGCAGTATGAGCATAAGATCAATAATTCAGAGGGGGAGATCATTGATGTGATGTTCTCAAAGACTGCACTTCATAATCCTGACGGTTCTGTAGCCGGGATTGTTGGTGTAATTCTGGATATAAGCAGACGTACAAGAATGGAGGAGGCACTCAGGGGGAATGAGGAGATGATGAGAACGCTTGCAGATTACACCTATGACTGGGAGTCATGGGTTGGGCCTGACAGCAGCTACATCTATATCTCCCCTTCATGTGAGAGAATTACCGGGTATAAACCGGAAGAATTCATGGCTGACCCTATGGCGATTATGAATGATATTGTCCATCCGGATGATCTTGAGATGCTGATTGATCATTATTCCGGCATTGACGAGAACAATACGGATGTGGCTCATTTTGATTTCAGGATTATCCTCCCTGACGGAGGGCTTAAATGGATATCACATTACTGTCAGCCGGTATATCATGAAGACGGCACCTGGGCTGGGCGGCGTGAGACGAAGAGAGATATTACTCAGAGGAAACTTGCTGAAGAGCAGTTGTCCATTGCAAATTCAAAGCTTAATCTCCTGAGCAATGTAACAAGACATGATGTGCTCAATCAGGTAACGGCTGTTCTTGGTTATCTTGAACTTATAAGGGAGTTTTCAGGAAGAGATGATGATGTCAGTGAGATGGTGAGCAAGATTGAGATTCTGATGAACACAATTCAGCATCAGCTTTTATTTACAAAAGATTATCAGGAGATTGGAATTACAACCCCTGTCTGGCAGGATCTCGATTCATGCATCTGGGATGTCTCATATCTGCTTGATTTAAATGATTCTGAGGTCTTTGTGGATGTTGGGAGCTATGAAATTCTGGCTGACAATCTCTTAAAAAAGGTATTTTACAATTTTGCTGAAAACTCTCTGCGCCATGGCGGAGGAAAACTGACAGAAATCCGTTTCACCACTGAAGAAGAGAATGGTTTCTTAAAGATTATCTATGAGGATAATGGTGGTGGTATCTTATATGCTGATAAGGATAAGATTATGCTGAAGGGATTTGGTAAAAATACCGGCTATGGACTATTCCTCAGCCACAATGTTTTATCCATGACAGGTATGTCGCTTAGGGAGTGCGGTGTTCCCGGTGAAGGTGTCAGGTTTGAGATTACTGTGCCTGCCGGGAATTACAGGGTTAAATCCTCCGGTACCTAAGATTCTGACAGTCCTGATCCCTTTAGTTATGGATTTGGAACTGTCTCAGCTATTTTTTGCTGCCGGTGTTTTTATGGGGTTTTTTGGGTTTATGAGCAGCTTTCAGGCATTTATGAACGGCAGTTATTCTTTCCGGCCGCTTTCTTAAAAAAAGTGTTAATTATGGTTATAATCTGGGATTTAGTGGCTGTGGGTGTGGCTGCATATGCTGCCCGAACTTTCAATATTGCCTTTTGCAAACTCTTCAGCAACTGCCCGGATTGGACCTGAAATCCCGGTGAATACATTAATTCCTTTGCTGTTAAAGATATTTACAGCGCCTCCGCCCATGCCTCCGGCAATGACATCCGTTACACCGACTGATGCAAGGAATTCAGGAATCACTCCTGGTTTGTGCTCCGGACTCTCCACAAATTCCTCTGATTTAATCTCTCCGCCTTCGATCACAAAGAGCATAAAGCCTTCGCACTGTCCGAAATGTTCGGATACAGTTTCTCCCTGTTTTGCTATAGCAAGTTTCATTATTTATCACTCTCAGGTTTATTATCTTCATCATAGTAGGGGCATTCATCAAATCTTCTTCTGCATCTGCCCCTGCCGGGATAATTGTCCTTATGGATATTTTCATTACTGATTATTATCAGTTTTCTGTTTACGAGTGCATCTGCAACTTTTTGTCTGCCCTCATGAAGATCTCTCCAGAGTGTTCTCCTTGAAACTCCCATCCTGGATGCTGCTGTTTCCTGGTTATCTCCTTCAAGATCAACGAGCCTTATTGATTCAAGCTCTTCGGGAAGGATCCGCACGAATTCATTCTCCCCTCTGCCGGGGGATGTGGGTTCAAAATACTCACTGGAACCTGTATTATCCATATATCGCATTTTTCTGGGTCTGCCTCTGCCCCTTCCCCTGAATTCGTTTTCATCTCCCATCAGAGTATCTTCTCCGATAAATTATTGCAGATATCTTTTACTGCATCTGATGCCGGTGAATCTGTTTTTGTAACCGGAATTCCGTTTCTTACCGATTCAATTACATTTTTGTCGAATGGAATTGTTCCAAGCATAGGAACCTCTGAATCAGTGAGATAAGATGTAATCTCTTCTGTTATTTCAGGATTAAGATCGGCCTTGTTTATACAGGCGAATATCTCAACCGGAAGTTTTTCCAGAACTTTCACAAGCCTCTTTAAGTCATGCAGTCCGGACTGGCTTGGCTCAGTTACAATAAGTGCGTAATCAGTACCGCTCATTGTGGACTGAAGAGGGCATCCTATACCGGGAGGGCCGTCTATGAGCATTAATTCTTCATCTGTGACCTCTTCAAGGGCATATTTCTTAATCTCATGAACCAGGAGTCCTGTTGCGCCGGAACCTGCTTTCAGTTCTGAATGAACAACTGTTCCGTATGGAGATCTGGATATGAACACCTCGCCGCAGATATTCTCCTTTAATTCAATGCATTCTGCCGGGCATACAAGTCCGCAGACTCCGCATCCCTCACATTTCAGGCTGTCTATAAGGTAAGTTCCGTCTTTTCTGTCAATTACAGAGTCAAAGCGGCAGAATTCGTAGCATTCTCCACATCCTATGCACTTGTCCTGGTCAATCTCTGCAATTTTCAGACCGGCATGTGGAATTCTCCTGAGAATTTCCGGTTTTAGGATCAGGTCAAGGTTGGAGGCATCTGCATCTGCATCACAGATTATCATTTTTGCATTGAGCTGATCAGCAAGTGCACCGGTTACGATCGTTTTGCCTGTTCCGCCCTTGCCGCTTATGACCGCAATTTTTTTCATGCAGTACCTCCGGTGTTCTCTTTAATTCTCTCAAAGAGGTCCAGAAATTCTCTTCGGTATTTCTCAGAATGTGCAGAAAGTATCTCTCCGTTACCCTGTATTCTGGCAATCTCCTTTTCAAACGGAATTCTCATAAGGATTGGTATGCCCATCTCTTCAGAGAGTTTTTCAATTGCCCCGTCCTGACCGTCACTCCGGTTGATAACTATACATGCCGGGATGTTTCTCTCCTTTACAACCTCTGCGGCGAGTTTTATGTCATGCATACCGAACGGGGTTGATTCTGCAACCAGGATACTGAAGTCGATGCTGTCAACCGTTTCAACCATTGAGCATGCTGTACCCGGCGGGGAATCAAGGATGGTTATCTGCGAATCAGGTATTTTTTCTGCTGTTATTTTGACATCCTTTATTACTTCAGGCGCTTTTATCTCACCAATATTAAGTATGCCTGTAATAAGGGTCAGATTTTCAGTTGGTTTTGATGTGAGAATTCTGCCTATAGTCACTTCTGTTTCGCTTACTGCACTGGCAGGGCAGAGTATTCTGCATCCTCCGCAGGAATGGCACATCTCTTTTAAGAATAAAAGTTTTTCCTTTCCGACAATTAAAGCACCGTAATTGCAGAACCTTGCACAGTCCCCACAGAGTGTACACTTTTCCATATCAAAGGCCGGCAGGGGCACTCTGACTTCTTTTTCAGTCTCCTCTGCATTAAAGAAGAGATGAAGGTTTGGTTCCTCAACATCACAGTCTGCAAGTACTACTTTTTCTTTTAATGCAAGTGTGTATGCAAGGTTTACAGATACTGTGGATTTTCCTGTTCCGCCTTTGCCGCTTGCAACCGCTATCTTCATCAGGTTCTCCTGAATCAGGCCTTATTTCTGTTGTATACCTCTCCGGCACTTCCGCCGTCACGGTCGAGAACAACTTCAATTCCTGCCATCTGAAGGGCTGATGCTGCGTTTCCACCTACATTTCCGGTTATTACTTTGTTAATACTGTTATCAACAAGAAGCTGTGCAGCCCTTGGACCGACACCTGAAGCCTCTTCAGAGTACGGATTTTTAACTGCCTTACATTCATCGGATTCAGTATCAAATATTAGGAAATAAGGTGTTCTTCCAAATCTTCCTTCAAAAACCGAATCTTTATCTTCTCCTTTTGATGTTACTGCTACTTTCATAATTCACCTATGTTATTTATGCCCATATGTGCATAAATAGTTTGGTTATAGTGCACTCCTGGCTGTCAGGTGGGTTATCTGACTCTGTCTGCGGGTGAACTGTCCTGTTCCTGGCAGATTCTTTTGTTATAGCCGGAATGATCTACTTTATGTTACTATCTTATGTTGTCTGCATATAATCATATGTGTGGCTGTAAACCGGAATCTTTAATTTCATAAATAATATATTGACTATTGTGCCATCCGGACCTGGAAGTTCAGAGGCCTTTACAGGTCTTGAGGCTGCAATAGTTTTAACCGCTTTTGTTGTAGTTGCAGCAGTATTTGCCTTTGTTGTACTTGGAGCAGGTTTTTTTGTGACAGACAAAAGTGAGGATGTCATAAATTCAGGCCTTAAGGAGACTTCAAACTCTCTGAATTTAGCCGGAACCGTTGTTGGCAGAGTAAAATTGTCCGGTTCTGAACTGAGATATATTATGTTTTATCTTGAGCACTGTGGAGGCGGAACCGGTATTGACATCAGTAAAATTTCTTATCATATCTCAACAGATGAATTTATTGAGGATTATTTACCCGGGGATTCATCTGTTGAATATGAATGGAAGATAAGTCCGGATGATGACAGCATTCTTGAGGATGGTGAAATCCTGAAGGTCAGGATCAATCTGGATTCAGTCCTGCTTTCCGGAGGAGATTCTTTTAAGGTAACTGTCACTCCGTCTGAAGGGCATGGCATCTCTTTTAGCCGTGATATTCCTGATTATCTGGTTAAGAATGATTATTATGAACTTGTATGAGATATGATGTTCTCTCTTTGATTTCAGTTAATTTATAATGTGAATAAATATGTCATGGAGGGTTTATCCTGCAACCGGGGATGATGAGGCATTTACAGGGCTTGAAGCTGCGATAGTCCTCATTGCATTTGTGGTTGTAGCGGCAGTATTTTCGTATATGGTTCTTGGCGCCGGTTTCAATGCAGCTGCACAGGATGTAAAGTCTGTTCATGACGGTATTGGCATGTCATCGACTTTTCTGAACCTTAACGGAGATATGTATGCCGGGGTAAACAGTCTTTTTTCTCCGGTAAGGGCAGACTCGATATTTATTCCGGTTTCAATAAATCCAACCGGAGATCCGGTTGATTTCACCAAAGTCAATGTCATTTGCATGACCAGAGATCACTATGATGAATTAATACCCTGTGATCCCATAATGAATGAAAATCCGGCAGTTAATCACTGGGGCATAAAATCGGTCCGCAATGGAAACGGCAATAACTTTCTTGAACCCGGCGAGATATTTGTCCTGAATCTGAAATTGCTTAATTCACTGCGGGTGTACGAAGATTTTACCGTTGAAATTCAGCCTTCTGAATGTTCTGTTATGACTCTTAGAAAGGAAATTCCGCCGGGACTTGAATCAAAGAGCTTTGTCATTCTTTAGAATTCAGCTATTATCCGGGGCTTAATAGTCTGAAATCCGGGATAATCCCGGATTATGACTGTACCATGCGGGTAAGTTTCAGGGTCTTAAAAAATTAAAATTAGTATTATGCCAGGTAATCAGCAGGCTCAGGTATCTGTTCCTTAAGACCCTTGCGCTGTCTGATTGCTTTGACAATCTCTTTGAGCATTCCCTGCGGAACGGTCTCAAATCCTGCAAATTCTGTAGACCACATTGCACGGCCTTCAGTTGCTGAACGGACATCGCCTGCAAAACCAAAGAGTTCTGCAACCGGTGCTTTTCCGGTTACGATCATGGTGTCACCTTCTGACTGCATATCGTATACCTGTCCACGGCGCCCCTGGAGAAGTCCTGTTGCACTGCCCATGTGGTCCTGTGGTACTGTGATCTGAATCTTCTGCATAGGCTCAAGGAGTGAATCTCCTGCCATGAGAAGTCCTGCCTTTACAGCTGAACGGACTGCCGGAATTACCTGTGCAGGGCCACGGTGGATTGCATCCTCGTGAAGCTTAACATCCATAAGGCTGATCTTGACATTCTGGACAAGTTCGTCTGCAAGAGGTCCGCCCTCAAGTGCCTCACGCCATCCGTCAAGGACGAGTTCCATTGTCTCATTGAGGTACTGGATACCCTTTGTCATATCGATGAACATATTTGTTCCTTCGATTGCCTTGACACTCTTTGCCTCATCCTTGCCAAATCCTGCTTCGACAAGAACGTCACGGCGTTCAAGCTGTGGCATGTCCATTGAAACCTCACCGTCTTTGATGAGTTTGACAATATTTTCGGGCATTGGTTCGATATTAATATAGAACCTGTTGTGGCGGTTGGGTGACTTTCCTTCAACCGGGCCTGCTGTTCCTGTGACGGTTTCACGGTAAACAACAATCGGCGGTGAGGTTACGATCTCGACACCCTTGTCACGTGCAATACGGCCTGTGATGATCTCAAGGTGAAGTTCTCCCATACCTGAGATAAGGTGCTCTCCGGTTTCTTCATCTATTGTAACACGGACTGTCGGGTCTTCCTTTGCAACCTGCCTTAAGACAGTGACGAGCTTTGGAAGATCCTTCATGTTCTTTGCCTCGACAGCGACTGTCATGACAGGCTCTGAGTAGTGCTTGAGTGATTCAAACGGAGTCATATCCATAAGGGTGCTGACCGTTGATCCGACTATTGCATCTTTAAGACCTGTTACAGCTGCAATGTTTCCTGCCGGAAGTGCCTCCACTTCGATCCTCTCCGCACCCATGAAGATACCTACCTGTGTTAAGCGGTTGACCTTCATAGCAGTGCCCATGACATAAAGTTCAGTGCCGCGTCTGAGTGTACCTGAGAAGAGACGTCCTGTTGCAACTTCTCCTGCGTGCTGATCAAATGAGATATCAGTTACCATCAGGCATGCAGCTCCGTTTGGATCACAGTTGAGCATTGATTTGCCTTCAGGTGTGTTTGGATCTCCGTGCTGCCAGATGATAGGTACACGGCGTTTCTGAGCCTGATCCGGGTTTGGAAGGTGGCGGACAACCATGTCAAGGACAACTTCACAGAGGGGACTTTTCTTTGCGAGTGTCTTCATGTCTTCCGCTTTACAGAGGTCGTATACATCCTTGAATGAGATGCCGCTCTGCTTCATATATGGTACTGAAATTGCCCAGTTGTAGAGAGCTGATCCGAATGCAACTCTGCCGTCTGCTGCATCGAGTTTCCATCCGTTCTTGAAGGCTTCTTCGTTCATACCTTTGATGAGTTTGTTGACCTTGTCAATTACCTTACCAAGGCGGATCTGCATCTCCATCTCGTCAACTTTAAGTTCGTTGATGAGACGGTCTACCTTGTTCACGAAGAGAACGGGCATAACTCCCTCTTTGAGTGCCTGGCGAAGAACAGTCTCTGTCTGTGGCATTGTTCCCTCAACTGCATCAACGAGAACGACTGCACCGTCAACAGCACGCATTGCACGTGTGACGTCACCACCAAAGTCAACGTGACCCGGTGTAT
Organism: Methanoplanus limicola DSM 2279; assembly: GCF_000243255.1. NCBI lineage: Archaea > Methanobacteriati > Methanobacteriota > Methanomicrobia > Methanomicrobiales > Methanomicrobiaceae > Methanoplanus > Methanoplanus limicola. Next base: position 868,934 of record NZ_CM001436.1, on the reverse strand, counting down.
CAATCATGTTGATGAGGTACTCTTTTCCTTTGTACTCGTGAACCATCGAGACGTTTGAGGAATCAATTGTAATTCCACGTGCCTGCTCTTCTTCATCAGAGTCCATCCAGCATGCTTTACCGGCAATCTCATCGCTGATCATGCCTGCACCTGCAAGGAGGTTGTCTGAGAGTGTTGTCTTTCCGTGATCAATGTGAGCTACAATACCGATGTTTCTGATGTTCTCCGGATTTGACATCAGTCCTGTAACTCTCTCCACCATCTTTTTTCGTCTGGTCATGTAAGATTCACCAAAAAAAAGTAATATTTATTATATTAACGTGCAGACTTTGCAACACGTTCGCGTTCTTCTTTCTTTGAAACAGCAAAACTGCGTGATTCACCTGCGGCAGCGGCGATAAGCTCATCTGCAAGACATGCAGCGACAGGTTTCTTCTTTTTGTGGCTTGCCTGGCGGACAGCACGTGCAAGGAAGATAAGTGCAGTATCAATACGGCGCTGTGGTGCTGTATCGACTGACTTTGGTACATTGATACCACCGTACTTCAGGCGTACGGTCTCTTCACGTGGCCCTGAGTTTGCAATAGCGTCAATTAGGACCTCAACAGGGTTCCTGTTTGTCTTCTTGTTGACTATGTCAAAGGCATCCTTTACAATTCTTGTTGTAAGTTCTTTTTTGCCGGTATTTGTCTCAGTCTGCATAAGCCTGTTGATAAGGCGCTCGACAATGAGCATATTTGATTTTGCAAACTGCTGGTGCTGGTACCTTCCGCCTGAGTGCGGGACAATAAGTGAATCAACACTTACATAGCGTACAAGGCCAGGATCGTTGATCTGGACCTCTGTGAGGTCCCATTTGTTGAAGAGGAGGTAGGCAGGTCTTGCCTTTGGTGCTTCCGCTTCCTCTACAACAGGAACTTCTGTATTTTCGATTATTTCTTCTGCTGTCATAGGGATCACCTGCGTGGTTTCTCTTTCCTTCCAAGAACCATTTCACGGAGACAGACATTGTTTACTTCTGTTACCTGGAAACGAACTCCCGGAATATCTCCCTTTGAACGGCCCAGACGACCGCCGATACCTTCGATGGTGACTTCGTCGTGCTCATCAATGAAGTTGATAGCACCGTCGCCGACTGCAAATGCAGTGACCTGGCGGCCGTTTTTGATAAGCTGAACACGGACACACTTACGGATAGCTGAGTTTGGCTGTTTTGCCTCTACTCCTACCTTTTCGAGTACAATACCGCGTCCCTGTGGTGCTCCTTCCAGAGGATCAGACTTGATGTCAAGACCGAGCTGGCGCCTCGCGTAATTCGGGTCGCGCCATCTGTTCTTCTTGGCATCGCTTTTACACTTTCTTGCTGCGAATTTACCGTTTCCCATTGAATAACCTCAATGCATATTTTTGCTGGAAAAACCTTTTTCCTTTTCAGGATGCTGGTCTTTTCCGGATGTGCCCCATCAGAGATGAATATCTTTCTGATGTGGCTGTAATCACCTCTGCGGCAAAGCTGCCCACAGCTGTAATTACTGATTTTTGCCTCTTAATCTTGCGCTGGGCGCCTGAAATTGATAATTTGTGGCTATTGAGTGATCCATGAGAACTCTGAAAAAGATCGAGGCTAATCTCTTCGAATTGTCAGGAAACGGGCAGATACACGAGCGCCGCTGTCCTCACCGCCGCTGCCACCGGTACCAGATTTCTCCCTAAAATCTTGACTTACAGGTTATTAATATCTATTACTCCTGTACCTTTTCTGCGCGTTTTATTGTCCGGTATATTTATTGTGATAGTGGGTATTATTTCTCTGTAAATTCCTGAATTATTTCTTCTGATTCCAGTACAGGTCCCTGATTGGTATTATTTTGCCTTTATTCTGTCGGACTGGCGAAATTTGCATCTGTCAGTAAAATCCCGTATAAGGACTTTATTTACAGAATCTCCCTGTGCGCGCAATCTTTTATATTTCTCCGGTCTGAAATTACAGCAGATTCCGGACAGTTCTTCTGCTGCATTACAACCTGCACTGATAGTATATTCCATTACTTCTGCGGTGTAAATACTGTTAAGGAGATTTTTGATTAATATGACAATACGCATTTACAAGGAAGTCTATATTGAGGCAAGCCACAGGCTTATGCACTATAAAGGAAAGTGCAACAGGCTTCACGGGCACCAGTGGAGAGTGGAGGTCTGGGCTGAGGGCGAGACTGCCGGTGACAGCATGATTCTTATCGACTATAACCTGATAAAGGAGACTGTGAACCGCTACGATCATGAAGTTATCCTGAATAAAAACGACCCTATGGCAGAATGTATCGGCAGGTACCAGGATGTTGTAAAGACTGACGGAGATCCCACAAGTGAACTTCTCTCCGAAAGATTAGCTGCTGAAATTCAGGCAGAGTGTGATAATGCCGGAATCCGGGCAACAGTCACACGCTGCCGGGTTTGGGAGTCAACCTCCTGCTATGCGGACTGGGAGAGATAAAGCTTTGAGATCTGACCGGTTATGTCTGCCGGAAAAAGGCTTTTTGGTGATATTGTATTGTCTGGAAAACCAGGTTTCCTGAAATTGAGTTATAATCGGAGAGGCAGGATATGAAAATAGTGGAGATCTTTGGCAGCCTTCAGGGTGAAGGAAAAAATCAGGGCCGGCCAACAACCTTTGTCAGATTTTCGGGATGCAACCTCAGGTGCGCCTGGTGTGATACTCCTGAATCGCAGGATGGAAAATCGGGAGAAGAGATGACTCACGATGAGGTCATCGGTGAGATTAAAAAGAGGGGTTTTGGGCACATCTGCATCACTGGGGGAGAACCTCTGCTCTGGATGGATGAACTTGTCCCTCTGTTGGGTGCCCTTGATTCTGAAGGGTATATTATTGATATAGAGACGAACGGAACGATTGACCCGGCACCTCTGATGGATTTTGCATCGATATGTATGGATGTAAAATGCCCCTCTTCAGGTGAGGTCAGTAATCTCTCTCTTCTTAAGAGACTTCGAAACAGGGACTCTGTTAAATTCGTAGTTTTTGGGAGAGAAGATCTCGAATATGCTGAGGATGTGATAATCTCCGGTGGTTGCCTCCCGGAAACATTTATTTCTCCTGTATCCGGATCTGACTACAGAGCTGTCTCGGATTATATACTTGATAAAAAACTCCCATGTAGGATGCAGATTCAGCTGCATAAGATAATTGGTGTGAAATAATGAGTGGTAATAAAAAAGCTGTATGCCTTCTCTCCGGTGGTATGGACTCATCAACCCTTGCATATCTTGCAAAGGATATGGGGTATGATATCTATGCCCTCCATACGACATACGGGCAGAGGACTGAGAAGAAGGAGAGAGAATGTGCTGAGAAAATATCCAGGCTGCTTGGAGCAAAGGAACTTGTTGTTGTCCCGCTGGATTACTTCTCCTGCTTTGGCGGGAGTTCACTGACTGACAGGGGGCTTACTGTCCATGATCATGAGGATTCTGCGGAATCCTGCGTTGGTGCTGTTGATTTAACCGGTGATAACAATCTGTCTGTTAAGAGCGTTCCGAATACCTATGTCCCGTTCAGGAATGCAAACCTTCTCTCTCTTGCAACAAGTTATGCCGAGAGCAAGGGTGCAGATGCCATATTCATAGGTGTTCAGGCGTCAGATTACAGCGGTTATCCGGACTGCCGCCCGGAATTTATTGATGCTTTTCAGAGGGTTATAGATCTCGGCACTTCGGATGATACTTCTATTGAACTGATGACTCCATTTGTAAAGCTTAATAAAACAGAGATTTTAAAGAAGGGATTTGAACTTGGTGTGCCATATGAGTACACATGGTCATGCTACCGGGACGACCATCCTGCATGCGGGTGCTGTGACTCCTGCTATTTCAGGCTGAAGGCATTTGAAGAGGCCGGCAGAAGTGATCCGATAGAATACAGGACAAACCCCTGTGAGTAATTCTGTATGGTTATAATACTGAACGGAGTCTGATTTAAATGGCTGATATAAAAGAACCTGTTAGTGAAATATACAATGGTAAGAGGCTCAAAGTCGAGAAAGTGCTGATTGACCTTCCCGGCGGAGTCAAACTTGAGAGAATTGTTGTTAAACCCGGAGGAGCGGTTGCGATGCTTCCTGTGGATGACGAATACTGCTACCTCATTAAACAGTACAGGTATGCTGTGGACGATTACATCTATGAAGCGCCTGCGGGCACAATCGAAGATGGTGAATCTCCGGCAGATACCGCAAAGAGGGAAATTATTGAGGAAACTGGGCTCTCGGCATCTGAGATGATTCCAAAAGGATATATCTTTACATCTCCGGGATACACAAATGAGATTATATATCTCTATGAGGCAAGGGGTCTTGCCCCATCGGATGAGTTTGAAAAAGATGCGGATGAGGACATTACAGTTGTAAAAGTCAGAATAAGTGAACTTCGCGGTATGATTGAGGCTGAAAGAATAGTTGACGCAAAGACCATATGTCTCGTCTATAAATGTCTGGGGGCATAAAATAATGGCTATGCGGCCTTTTAGAAATAAAATCAATATAAATTATTCTCTCTTTTTATCTTCAGTCTTAATTGCCCTTATATTATTTTCATGCGGTTGCTCCGAAAATGTGCCTGAATCAGGTTATTCTGTCTCTGAATATGGTATTCTGTCGGTTGATAACTCTGCTTACTCCGCTTCCTCAACCGTAATCTCTCAGAAAGACGGGATTACTTCAGAAGAGGTGGTCATCTCAGCTGAAGGGGCCACGCCCTTTTATTCGGTACTCACCTATCCGCAGAACCCGTCCTGTGCGGTTGTATTTGCACCCGGTGCAGGTGTATCTGCCGCCGATCATAATTCAAGGGCTGTGAGTTATGCAGAGTCCGGCATAGCATTTCTGGCAGTCGATATCCGCGGTAATGGCGGGAAAAGTGAGGGTTATCCGCTGGATATATCAAAAGATCTCGGTTACTATCTCAATGGTGAGGTGCCCCAGTATTTCCGGATTGTCGGTGACCTGACTTATGGTGAAAGGTATCTCTCTGAAAGGTTCGGCGTGCCTGTTTATGCCGTTGGTTCATCTAATGGTGGGCGTTATGCGGCTATTGCTGCTGCGGCTGACGGAAATTTCTCCGGATATTTTGGCGTTTCAACATCCGGCTTTTTATTCCCGGAAGGTGATTACAGTGCAGCAACACTCCGCTTTATCAGAAGTATAAATCCGGATAACTACATAGGAATGATCAGCCCGTCTCCGGTTTACATATTCCATTCTCCGGATGACACCATCATTGATTTTGAGTACGGGCAGGCATTCTATGGCCTTGCAGAGGAGCCTAAGGAGTTTATTGCGTTTAACGGTAATCACGGCCTGAATGGAGAGGTTGATGAGGGCATCATCAATATCCTTTTGAGAAATGAATATTTGAGTTTAACACCTGATGCCGGATCTTAAGGTTAATATTTTTGTTCCGGAATTTCATCCGAATTTCTCCTCTGTATTTTTTATAGATTCTGCATAATGTTTTGGAATAACCGGGGTGTGGCGGAGATTATTCCAAATCATGCACTTATGCACTTATGCCGCACTTCATAGTAATAAGCAAATTTTCCGGACCATTCCGGAAAGTTCTGGATTATACTATATTATCCGGATTTTTATGACTGTTCTCCTATGAAACAGTGCACAGTTTTATTCATCATCTGTGAACCGGCTGGTTCATGAGTGACTTTGTTAATGCAGATCTTCTCTGATGATTATCCTGTTACTAAAACTTAATGCTACATACGTTGAATAATAATAAAGTTTATCAGCAGGTGAATTATAGCAGATGGCAGAAACGGTAACTGAGATTGACAGCGCAAGGAAGCGCTATGAATTTAAAAAGACTCTTGAGAAGCTCAATGAGAAGGAAGGAAGCGGAACTGAGCTTATTACAATATATATCCCTCCTGACAAGCAGATATATGATGTCACAAACCAGTTAAAGGACGAGTATGGTCAGTGTTCGAATATTAAGAGCAAGCAGACAAAGACCAATGTACAAAGCGCTATTTCTTCAATCCTCTCAAGGCTTAAGCAGTATAACAGACCTCCGGAGAATGGCCTGGCTGTCTTTTGCGGTACTGTGAAACTTGGCGGGGACAGGACAGATCTCGACTGCGTTATCATCGAACCGCCTGAACCTCTGAACCTGTATATGTACAGGTGCTCTTCTAAATTTGAGCTTGAACCCCTTCAGCAGATGCTTGTTGAGAAGGAGGTCTACGGGCTGATTGTAATTGACAGAAGGGAGTCCTATATCGGCTTTCTGAGGGGCAACAGGATTGAACCTGTGTCTGGTGTGACCTCAACAGTTCCGGGAAAACAGAGGAAGGGTGGTCAGTCTGCAATGCGTTTTCAGCGCCTGCGCCTTATTGCCATAAATGAATATTATAAAAAGGTCGGAGATCGGGCCACGGATATTTTTATGGCTGAACCTGATTTCTTTGAGAGGTTTAAGGGCGTACTTATCGGTGGCCCTACACCTACAAAGGATGAGTTTTATGCCGGAGAATTCATTCACCATGAACTCCAGAAGAGGGTAATCGGTCTCTTTGACTGCTCATACACAAACGAGAGCGGCCTTTCGGAACTTGTTGACAATGCAAGCGAGGCACTCCGCGGCGTTGAGGTTATGAAAGAGAAGGTTGTAATGGAACGCTTCTTTAAGGAACTTGTCAAGGATGACGGGCTTTCATCATATGGTGAGGAGAGCGTCAGAAAGAACCTTGAAATAGGTGCTGTTGATATCCTTCTTCTCTCCTCAGTCCTGAGAAAATCACGCCTGACAATTAAATGTCAGAATTGTGACTACGAAAAAGAGGAGACTGTGCAGGTGGAACCCGGTAAAAAGATGTCAGATATTGACTTTGGCACCTGCCCGAAATGTTCTGCGCCACTGTATATGGAAGATGAGACTGATATTATTGATGAACTTACGGAATTTGCAGATTCAAGCTCAACTGATGTTATGATTATCTCGGATGACTTTGAGGAAGGTGCAATGCTTTACAATGCTTTTGGCGGAATTGCGGCTATACTCAGGTACAGAACCGGGTACTGATTCCGGAATTTTATTCTTTTTACAGGTCTGATGATAACTGTGCAGATATATTCCGGATATGGATATCCGGAAATCCGGGGATGTTTGCCGGGTATATAACCGGCACATTCTGTTTATATCCGGAGATGACTGATGTTGTCCGTTAAATTTAATGATCTGATATGGATGTGGTGATTCTGAACGAATTTCTCTTTGAGTATCAAATTTAAATCTGAATATTCTATAAAAATAATTAATTGATTTATCCGGGGAATGAAAGATATGTTTTTCGAGACTTACGAAAGGATAGAGTCTGCTCTTATAGAGGCAACAGGCGAAGAGGATGTAATGCTTACATATGGCGGGGATCATGCTGATCTCGCCTCCACCGTGGCATTTGCACTTGCAAAGAAGAGAAGGGAAAATCCTGCAAAGATTGCAGGCGATATAACTTCTGAAATATCAGGTTCCCTCTCTAAAGCCGGTATTGAGGTAAAGACAACCGGACCTTATATCAATTTCATATTTGGTCCGGAATATACAGAAAGCGTGATTGCCAGGGCTGTTCTGGACGGTTACGGCAGTCTTCCGGTAAAGAACAAACGTATCAGTATTGAGCATACCAGCGCCAACCCAAACGGTCCGCTTCATGTAGGGCATATAAGAAATACCGTTATCGGTGATACACTTACAAGAGTCCTGAAAAAAGCCGGTTACAGAGTTGAGGCAGAATATTACGTCAATGATATGGGCCGGCAGATTGCCATAGTCTCATGGGGATTTGAAACTCTTGGTATTGAGAGGGAAGAAGGTGAGAAGGGCGATCACTATGTGGCAAGGGTCTATGTTGCTGCAAACCGTTCGATTGAGGCAAAACCGGAGATCAAGGGTGAGATCAACCACAGGATGGCCTTAATTGAACAGGGTGATCCTGAGACTGTCCGAAAGTTCAGGGAGGCCGTGCTGCTCTGCCTTGACGGCATGAAAGAGACTCTCCTTAAGATGAATGCAAAGCACGACCGCTTCATCTTTGAATCCGATTTTGTTAAAAACGGCCTCATGCTCAATGTCCTTCACAGGCTTGAGGCTCTTCCGGAAGCGAAGTCTGACGGTTCGCTCTCACTTGACTTAAGTGAATTCGGCTTTGAGAAGGAGTATTTCCTCCGCCGCTCTGATGGTACATCTGTTTATGCGGCAAGGGATCTTGCATTTCACGAATGGAAAGGGGATAACTTTGACAGGGTTATTGATGTCCTCGGTGCTGACCACAAGCTTATCGGAACCCAGCTTCAGGCAACCATGAAGCTTCTCGGCGACCGTGTGCCTGACATTGTCTTCTTTGAGTTTGTATCTCTTCCTGAAGGTTCGATGAGCACAAGAGCGGGAAAATTCATCTCGGCAGATGAATTAATTGACAAGGTGAGGGAGCAGGCATTTGAGGAGGTAACAGTCCGAAGACCTGAACTTCCTGAGGGTGAGAGATGGGATATTGCCCGTTCTGTCGCCGCCGGAGCAATAAGATATGACATTATCCGGGTTTCACAGGAGAAGAGCACGGTATTTAACTGGACTGAGGCGCTTGACTTTGAGAAGCAGAGTGCACCGTATATCCAGTATGCACATGCGAGGGCATGCTCTATTCTGGATAAGGCCGGCGATTTTGAGATTATTGCAAAAGCAGAGTCTGAGCAGGAAATAGCACTTGCGAAACATATTGCACTCTTCCCGAAAGTTATTGACGAGATTTCAAAAGAGCTTCGGCCTCATATCCTTGCAATTTATGCGCGGGAACTTGCTGACCAGTTCAATACATTCTACAGGTTTAATCCGGTTCTCAAAGCTGAAGGGGAACTCCGGAATTCAAGATTAACACTCGTAAAGGCAGCACAGAATACTCTCAAAGAGGCACTGGAGACTCTTGGTATTGATGCAGTCCGAAGCATGTAGGTCACTGATAAAACAGGGCTATCAGTTCTTCTCTAAAAAATCATCCGCAGCTCTTAAGCCGTGCATGTGGAACAGGAGAGCACTTTCCGGCGGCGATATGTGCTATAAACACCAGTTTTATGGCATAGACAGCCACCGGTGCGTCCAGATGACTCCTACGCTGAAATGCAACCAGAGGTGCCTCTTCTGCTGGAGGTCAATGGAGCATGAGATTGTGGAAGAGGAGGAGTGCCCTCCGGAAGTTATAGTGGGCGGGATTAAGAAGCTTCAGAAGAAGTCGCTTGCCGGATATAACCCAATAGTTGAGTCGAGCACTGCCACTCCCAGGATGTGGGAGGAGGCACTTAATCCAAATATGGTTGCGATCTCACTCTCCGGTGAGCCTACCTGCTATTCCCGGCTTCCTGAACTGATCGATATTTTAAACGCCGGAGGTAATACCACATTTCTGGTCTCAAACGGAACAAGACCGTGGATGATTGAGAAGTGCAGCCCTTACCAGACATATATTTCACTGGATGCACCTGAGAGGGAGACATATCTTAAGATCTGCCGTCCGGTTGAGGACTACTGGGACAACATTAATGAAAGCCTCTCCCTTCTTGGCGGAAGAAGGTCGGCTGTGAGAACTACCGTTGTTCTGGGTATTAATGACCATACGCCTGAAGGTTATGCGAAGATGTACCAGGATTCCGGTGCAGACTTTATAGAGGTGAAGGGGTATATGCACCTCGGTTTTTCAATGAAAAGGCTTGTCCGGGATGCAATGCCTGAACATTCACAGGTAAGGGCTTTTGCAGAGGAGATTGCAAAGTACTGTGATTATAATATACATGATGAAAGCCCTGTATCCAGGGTTGTATGCATGACGAGGGAGTAATATGAGATTTGATTCTGAAGAATTCAGGGCACTGGCCAGAGAGGATTTCGATGGCGCATGGCATAAGGGAGCGGAGTTTATTCCAAAGGCTCCTGTATCAAAGAGCTACCCCAGGGGTAAATTTGTAAGGGCAAAGGCACATCCGGTTGCAGAGACCATCCAGCGTTTAAGGGAGGTTTATCTATCGATGGGCTTTGACGAGGCCAGAGTTCCCCTGTTTATAGATGAAAAGGATGTATTCAGACAATTTGGCCCTGAAGCAAATGCTGTTCTTGACCGTGTTTTTTATCTCGGCGGCCTTCCAAGACCCAATGTCGGGATCGGCAGAAAACAGATCGGGCGGATATCCGAGCTTACAGGGGTAACTGTAACTGAAGAGACTGAGGAGAAACTCAGAAGAACCCTTCATGCCTACAAGAAGTCCGAGATTGACGGTGATGACCTTACACATGAGATCGCCTCTGTGCTTGGTGCTGATGACGGTATCGTTGCCGGCATGATGGACGAGGTATTTCCGGAATTTAAGGAGCTCGCTCCTGAGTCGTCAAGGACAACTCTCCGGTCACATATGACCTCCGGATGGTTCCTCTCACTCGGAGAGATGTGGGATAAATCACCCCTGCCCATAAAGCAGTTCTCAATTGACAGGTGTTTCAGAAGGGAGCAGGAGGAAGGCCCTACAAGGCTTATGACATATCATTCTGCTTCATGTATAATTGCCGGTGAAAATGTCACTCTTGAGGATGGAAAGGCTGTCACTGCCGGACTTTTATCCGCATTTGGCTTTACTGATTTTGAGTTCAGGCCTGATGAGAAGAGGTCAAAGTATTATGTACCGGATACTCAGACTGAGGTCTACGCAAAGCATCCTGTTCACGGGTGGGTTGAGGTTGCGACATTTGGTATGTACAGCCCATATGCCCTTTCAGCTTACGGGGTTGAAGTTCCGGTTATGAACCTTGGAATGGGTGTTGAGCGCCTTGCAATGATTGAATATGAGTCAGACGATGTGAGGGTTTTAACCTATCCACAGATGTATCCGCGTGAATATTCCGATTTTGAACTTGCAGGTGCAGTCGGGCTTAAGGAGGAGCCTGCAACTCCGGAAGGTATCACGATTGCATATGTCATTGAAAAGACGGCCGTATCAAATGGTGATGCGGAAAGCCCCTGTGAATTTCTGGCATATGAATCTGATGATTTCTGTGGTATGAAACTGAAAGTTTATGTCGAAGAGCGTGAGGAGAACTCAAAACTTCTTGGCCCTGCGGCGGGAAATGAGATCTTCATATCAGACGGAAAGGTTCTCGGTGTTCCTGACACAAAGAGTTTTAAAAAGGTGAGGGATAAGGGAGTTAATTCATATATCTCATATATCTCTGCGATTTCAAACCTTGCTGCTGCAAGAATTGAGGAGTCTGCCCTTACCGGAGAATCAGGGGAGATTCAGGTTAAGATGGCCAAACTTCCATCAGATCTCAATATTAAAATAGAACCCTGGGGAATGAGATATATTACAGACCGGGGACTGAAAGTGGACCTCAGGGGTCCTGTATTCACTGCTGTCAGATGGAAATTTGAATAATTCAGTTATTCTTATTTTTATGATTATAATCGTGATCTCTCTAATTATCTGACCTGTTTATCTGATAAAAAAATATAGTAAATAAATTCAGTGTCCTGGTTTTTATGAATCTCTCTGATTTTTCCGGTTCTGCTGCGGTAAAATCTTTAGCTGGTGGTGGGGGTGAATATCCGCCTTTACGCCCCAAAATCCTTTCTGTCAGCAGAACTACAGATATTCCGGCTTTTTATCCGGAATGGTTTATATCCCGACTCAATGCAGGTTATTCTGTTAAAGTAAACCCCTATAACAGAAGGAGGCGCAGGATAGTCTATGATGATGCAGGATTGATTGTATTCTGGTCAAAAAATCCGTCTCCTCTTATTCCTTATCTCCGGGAAATTGACAGGAAAGGGCTAAGATACTACTTTCAGTTCACTTTAAACGACTATGACCGTGAGGGTTTTGAGAGAAATGTGCCCCCGCTTTCTGAGAGAATTGAGACATTTAAGATGCTTTCGGAAGTTTGCGGACCGGAAAAAGTGATCTGGCGTTTTGATCCTCTCATTCTCTCTGATACTATCTCTGTTGAGACACTTACCGGAAGGATTGAGAGCATCGGGGAAGAGATACATCCATACACAGAAAAACTGGTCTTCAGTTTTATCGACCTTTATAAAACTGTAGAGCGGAATATCAAAAATTCCGGGATAAAAGCTGCGAAGCCGGTCCGGGAGTTTTCATATGATGAAGTGATTGAGATTTCAGAGGAGATTGGCAGGTTTGCCGGGAAGTGGGGCATAAAATGCGCCACATGCGGTGAGGATTATGAGCTCCGGGATTTTGGTATTGATAAAAACCGGTGTGTTGATCCTGATTTAATATCCCGCATTTGTGCTGATGATCCGGATATGGTCCGTTATCTTGCCCGGCATGCTAAGAAGGACAAAGGGCAGCGCCCTGCCTGTGGCTGTATCGAAAGTGCTGATGTAGGATGCTATAATACATGCCCGCATCTCTGTGCTTACTGTTATGCCAACCGTTTTCCTGAGAAGGTGAAGGTGAATTATCGTGCCTTCCGGAAAAATCCCGATTCAGAAACTCTCTGCCTTTAATCCCTTAATTTTTCTTCTTTCTCCTGAATTATCCAGGTCTATATCCGGAATTTGTGGTTACGGATTTATCATGGTGGTAGCACTTTTTTTTTTTGGTGTAATTCCCCCAATTATGTTCGTTTTCCGGATTGTCCGGATATTTTATACTTCAGGAGTCTTCAGAAATGCCTCTGCCATTCTTCTGCCAAATTCCCCTGCTGCTTCCGGGCCATCTGCTGTAATGATATTGCTGTCTGTTACCACCTGATCGCTGCTGATTCTGGCATCTGCTTTTTTTAATATCCTGAGTGCCGCACTGTCTTTAAATACCGTAACTTCACGTGACTTTAATATTCCTGCATTTGCAAGGACTGCCGGTGAGAGACAGATAGCCCCCACCGGCTGTTTTTCAATGTCAAATCTTCTGACAATTTCATGGAGTTCTTCATTGTTCCACAGGTATTCGGGTGCCCCTGACCCTCCGACTATCATGAGTGCACTGTATTCAGCATCTCCTTTTCCGCTTCTGATTGTCTCCAGAATATCCTTTAAATCCGTTTCTGCATAAGCATAAGCACCAAGCATTCCCCTTGCCTGTCCCTTCTCTGTTGATACTATCTCATACTCTATGCCGTTTTCTTCAAATACTGCAACAGGTTCGTTCAGTTCTTCATCACGGAAGTTTTCCGGAGCAATGACTACCAGAATTTTTCTCTTCTTTATCATTTTTGGTACCCCCTTTTTTAATATGGCTTATAGTTTCAAACCGGATAAGTATGATCTTTATCCTGAAAAAAAGTTATGCTGCATTATTGACCTCTGTTGTCCCATATATTCCGGGGCATTCATTTGTTGTTTTATATATCGTATGTCCTTATCATAATGGTGCCTGATTCTGAGGTTTTGTTCCGGCAGATATCCAAGACCAAAATTTGTGGTTTCTATACACTTAAATCTATCTCAGGTTAATTTTTCCTTCTGTTAAATGAGTTTATTTTTTTCCTTTTTTTAACTGCATTCCTGTAATATTTATCATAAATTTCTCAGGCTGAAAAAGGAATAAATATTATCCCGTCATTAGTAAAACTGACCTGAATGGAGGTATAATGAAATGACCATATATGAAAAAATGATAAATGAGGCAATGGGGGCACAGTATGCTGATGTTTCCATCCTCAAAGAGAAGAGAGGGAAAGATTTCAAAGTTGCTGATGGTAAGCCATATGTTGATGCCGTAAATAAGATGACTGTTGCCGATGGTCAGTCAGAGGCAGTTTTTGGGCTGCATAAGATTTCAGTCAATGCCCATTTTGACAATTTAAAGGCACTTACCAATTATGTCAGGCCTGAGGATGATCCTTTTGTTGAGCATTATCAGACTCCGGCAGTGCTTGAACTGCTGTATGCCGAGGATGACGCATTTAAGAAGAGCGTTGATAAGTTTATTGAGCAGATTGGTAAAGAGGAGGCTCTCATTGGTCTTGAATCTGCACGAAGATATGCCGGATTTTATGGGCCGACCTGTGTCGTTGACTTTGCTATGATTCCGGGCAGCACAAGTAATATTGTAAACCAGATCCTGAGGAAGACCGATATTCCTGAGGACCACAAAAAAGCTATCCTTGCCGCAAAGTCATGGGGTATGAATACATCCTATGGTGCAGGCGATGTATTTGCCCATGAAATTGAGGGAGGATCAACACTCGCATCTGCTGTTGAAAAGGAGATTGCTGAGTTGAAGTACATCTATGAACAGCCTGTAAGTGCACAGGCAGATCTTATGGATTCACTTGGTATGAATTCATTTGATCCCCGGAAATACATGGACGGTTATAAAAAGGCTATTAAGCCTGCCGTGATGGCGGCACTTGATGACGGGGTTCATTATGCAAATATTGTCACTATCCCTGCATACTGTGTAGGTGATATTGCCCACCACATCGCCCAGTCCACATACAATATGTGTAAGGATGATATGGTAATGGGAATCATTGAAGCGGTAACAGAAGTTATTGATAACTCTCTGCGCCAGAATATAGATAAGTTTAAAAGTCCCTATCAGGTGCTGAGTGTCGCAACCGGCTCGAGTGCCGCTGCTGCTGAGTATATCCTTGAGCTTGATGGTTTTAACGGCCTTTCTGTTGTTGAACTACTGACAAAGAGGTTCCACAACTTTGTTCAGCTGTATCCAACAAGGGGCGCCGCTGCGGAACTTCACAACTGCGACTTTATGGATATGGTGTACCGCGGATGGGGCATTATGGACAGGGCGAGAAAGATCAAAGCCGGAACTCCGGCAGGACTTAAACCCAATGTCAGTGGTTTAAATATTGATCTATCTCCTGTTGATAATCATGACGTGATTCAGAATCCGCAGAGGTATGTCTATCCGGCATGTGCAATTACTGTCAGGTTCGCTGCCATGATGAGTCTTGCGGACTATCCGTGCCTGCTCACATCAGAGCCGATTACAGCAACGATGATGACAAATGTCATTGCTCTTGATAAGAATACCGCAGCTGCTCCGGTTCGTGCATGCAAGAACTGTGCTTCTGCCTCCTGTGTTGACTTCCGGCACCAGTACTGCCAGTATCGTGATGCAGTCTGAAATAATGGTGATGTGAATGAAATGCTACATATGCGCTAAAAACGGCGTTGACTCTGATGCTGTAGCGGTGTGCATAGTCTGCGGTATGGGTCTTTGCATGGAGCATGCAATCCGTGAGGATAATGATGTGTGGGAGGGAGGTTATCCCTTCCCTGCATCCCGTATTTCAAAATCTCTGCCAAGAATATTATGTCCTGACTGCCACAATGCAATGAAGAAGAATTGAGGTTTAACATGGTTTCCCTTGTAAAAAGATCAGTTGCTGAACTGATTGGAACTGCACTTCTGGTCTATTTCGGTGCAGGTTCTGCTGTCATTGCACTGCTGCTCACACAGGGCAGTGTTCGTGGATCTGAGTATTCCATAGGCATTGGTGATGCCGGTGGCCTCTCGACGTGGCTTGCTATAGGTATGGCATTTGGTATTGTAATTGCAGCTGTAATTTACGCATTCGGCAGAGTTTCCGGAGCGCATATAAATCCGGCTGTGACTATTGCTCTGTGGGCTAAAGGGAAGTTCCCTGCCGGTGATACGGGTGCATATATCATTGCACAGCTTATTGGTGGAGTTGTTGGAAGTCTTCTCTTTGCGTTCTCTGTCGGAGATCAGGCTGTACTTATCGGCGGTCTTGGTGCTACTGCACCTTTCCCCGGAATATCTATGGGTGAGGCAATACTTGCTGAATTTATAGGGACTTTTGTCCTGATGTCGGTGATTATGGGTGTGGCAGTTGATGAGAGGGCACCAAGTGGTTTTGCAGGCCTTATTATCGGACTTACTGTTGCCGGAGTCATCACAACTATAGGGAATATTTCAGGAGCATCGATCAATCCGGCACGTTCTTTTGGCCCTATGATTGGCGACCTGCTGCTTGGCGGACCAAATGTTACGGGCAGTTTTATAATCTATCTGGTTGGCCCGATATTAGGTGCAGTTGCTGCTGTATTCCTGTATGAGTGGATTAATAAAGAGGATTCATAATAAAGATTGAACCAATGATATTGCATTGCGATATGCGCAAATCAGTAATCTCATCTGATCTGCGTGATTAATCTTTTTAAAAATCTATTTTTTTATTTAATCGTTTTTTGAGGGAATATACGGGTTACTGCATATTTTTTCATATGTCAGTACTTTATATTGTCGGGTGCACAATACCATTAACTGTGAATATTTCATTATATTTTGTGTGCCGGACAGTCACTCGTGAACTGCGTTTCTCATCAATATATAATTCAGATATAATTTGTGGGATTTTTGCTGATGATAGTAATATTCTGTAGTAATTCTCTGAAATAAATAACAGGTAATTGTTGGGGTGCCGGGAATTGAAGGATAAAAGAGATAATAACGGGAATAATATGCCTCAGAATGATTTATCTCCGGAAAAAACTGAAGAAAGGGTTTCTAAAGCTATCTGGGAGAGCGATCTTGGTGTATGGGACACTGATCTTAGTGACTATGCACAGGTTGTAAACCGGCGTTGGGCTGAGATGCTCGGTTACGGTTCGGAAGATTTACCTGATGATCCTGCTTACTGGCTTAGAATTATTCATCCGGACGACTACGATAAAGTGATTGATGCTGTTAATTCTCATGTGTCAGGTGACAGCCCTTATTATGAGGCTGAGTTCCGTATGCTGTGCCGTGATGGCACGTGGAAATGGATATTCAGCAGTGGAAAAGTTTCAGAATGTGATGAGAGCGGAAAACCTACCCGAATTTCCGGTGTGCACCTCGACATAAATGACAGAGTTTCCGTAATAAATACTGTCCGTGAGGCCAACCGGAAACTTAACCTCTTCTCAGGAGTTATCCGTCATGATGCAATGAATCAGCTTACTGCCGCCTTTGGCTACGCTGATCTTCTCCGTGGTGAGATTGCCTCCGATTCTGATGCTGCTTTGTATCTGAACTCCCTTGAAAAGGCCTTAGATAATATCTATGAGCAGATTACATTTACAAAACTGGTCAGCATGCTTGGTTCTGAAGATCCTGCCTGGCAGCCATTCTGCCGGCTCATTGAAAGATCGGTTGAGGAGACGAGGTTTACAAATTTAACAGTAGATGATTATGCTAAGAATCTTAATATCCTTGGAGATAATCTTTTTTACCGGATATATTCTGTGCTGTTTGAAAATGCACTCCGGCATTCAGAAAATCCTGATGTCAGTATAACCATCGGCTTCAGGGAAGATGGTGATTATGCTGTTATGTGCGTATCTGATGACGGATGCGGAGTTCCGGATGAAAAAAAGGACCTCATATTTGAGAAAGGTTTTGGTGAGGGGACCGGGCTTGGGCTGTTTCTTGTAAAAGAACTCCTTCTGATGCACAATATGCAGATTCGTGAATGTGGAGTTTATGGTAGTGGCTGTATTTTTGAGATACTGATGCCGAAGGGGACATATAGACTTGGTCCGGCTGTCAGATAATATTAATAATGTATCTGCTTTATAGGTTAATCTGATGGATATTCAGATTATCCTTACTCTCTTTGTCCTTATACTGACAGTTTTTCTCTTTGTAACCGAGATTCTGAGATCTGATGTAAGTGCACTTATTGTCCTTACAACACTTGTTATTCTTGGACTTGTATCACCCCAGGAGGCATTTCAGGGTTTTTCAAGTGAGGCTGTAATTGCTATCGCCGGAGTTATGGTCATCTCATCCGGGATTCAGAAGACCGGGCTTATGATAAAGGCAAGCAGATATATTCTGGATATTGCAGGCCGGAATGAGAAGAGGCTTGTTGGTGTTGTTTCAATATTTGAGGGGTTTATATCTGCTTTTTTGCAGAATGTAGGTTCTGCTGCCCTTTTTATTCCTGCACTTATGAGAATCTCAGGGATTACAGGTATTCCTTCACGCAGAATTCTGCTGCCAATAGGGTATGCGGCAATTATTGGTGGCACAGTTACAATGATTGGTTCGGCCACGCTGATACTGGTGAACGATTTTCTTACCTCGGCCGGATACAGTCCTTACGGTCTTTTTGATGTAACTCCTGTGGGTATAGCGCTTGTTATAACAGGTGTTGCATATTTCTTCTTCTTTGGAAAATATGTACTTCCTGAGTCGGACAATCCGGAGAGCGATCCGGAGCAGGAAAAAATTGTTAAATCCTGGAATCTTGTCTCTTCCATCTATTACGTGCGGGTTGTGGGTACCGGCAGTTTAAAGGGTGTAACCCGGCAGGAGGCAGAACTGTCAAAGAATTATAATCTTCATCTGATTGCCCTGCTCCAGAACAATGATGTGCTGTATGCCCCGTGGGTACATACCAAATTTTCAGACGGTCAGATTCTCGCACTGATGGGGGTTAAGGAGGATGTCGGGAGATTCTGCAGTGACTTTGGTGTGACCATTGTTCCGGGGGGAAAACTTGCAGATTCGATGTCAAACGATCTTGTGGGGTTTGCAGAGATAATAATCAGGCCTAAGAGTCATGTTGCCGGGAAAAGTATCTATGATCTGAATTTCCGGAAAATTTACGGTCTTGAGCCTCTCATTGTTTTCTCCGGACAGAGTGAGGAGAGTGCAGAGTTTTCTGACAGGCTCCTCAATGCAGGTGATACAATCGTTGCGCATGGTCCCTGGGATAATATCCGTAAAATTTCCAGTGATCCTGATTTCTTTGTCACTACACATATTGAGGGTGATACATACCGCAGAACAAAGGAAAAAGGTGCACTTGCATGTTTCCTCTGTTCCATATTTCTGACATTTACAGGTCTTTCGATTGCAGTCTCTTTTCTTATCGGTGCAATTGGCATGATACTTCTTGGGGTGCTGTCCTCTCACGAGGCGTACAGGTCGGTTGAATGGGAAGTTATCGTCTTAATCGGCGGTATATTTCCTATCTCTGTCGCTCTCTCGGATAGTGGTTTTGCCTCATGGATCTCCGGTTTTATAGGTACATATCTTGCCGGTGATCTTCTGATTTTTCTTGTCGCAACCGGAATTGTGATGACCGTTTCAACGATTATTATGACCAATATCGCATCCACGGTTGTATTTGTGCCAATTTTTATTCAGATGTCTTCTGATCTCGGAATTAATCCTGCACCTGTGGCACTGCTTGCCGGGATATGTGCATCGAATTCCTTTCTTCTTCCGACACATCAGGTGAATGCGCTTATTAAATCTCCGGGCAATTACAAAAATTCTGATTTCATACGTGCCGGTTTTGGGATGACAGTTCTCTTTCTGGTGGTCTCTGTGGGCCTGATCTATCTCTTTTATTACTGATGCCATACCCGATGTAAACGGTCATCAGAAAAATGGTCTTCTTTTAACCGATATGGTGTAAATGGTCGCCGGTTATTCACCCGGCACTTTTTTTCTTAAGAGATCAGAAAATCATCTGCAATGGCTGAATTATGATTTTCCGGCAGGGGCAATTGCAATGGCAGTTATTTTGATTTCGTGCTTTCCGGATGAATTGTCTGAATGTAAAAAAAATAGATATATGTTTTTTTATTTTGAGTTAATATTTGTTTTCAGGAGAATACTGAGATATCAATCTCAATATTCTTTATCTCTGCTTCTTCTGCTTCCCTTATTATTTCAGGATCTTCTGTATCTTTTTCACTGACAAATGCCAGAAATTCCCTGTATGATCTCCTGCATGTATCACATTCGCAGAAATTAAGGAGCATTTCCCCGTCAAAGAGCAGTTTGTATGCAAATATCCTTCCCGGTAGGTCAAGTTCTTCAAGTCTGCACGGGGTTATGGTTTCAGCTTCTGTTTT
This sequence comes from Methanoplanus limicola DSM 2279, assembly GCF_000243255.1. Taxonomy (NCBI): domain Archaea; kingdom Methanobacteriati; phylum Methanobacteriota; class Methanomicrobia; order Methanomicrobiales; family Methanomicrobiaceae; genus Methanoplanus; species Methanoplanus limicola. Next base: position 849,001 of record NZ_CM001436.1, on the reverse strand, counting down.
GATATTATCACTGTTTTCACTCGATTCTGTGGTTATATTGCCGGCTTTCTGGCTTTCATTTTCTGTTTTCAGAAAATGAGTTTCTCCTTCCGGAAAATATGTTTTGTGGCAGTTCCAGCATGTCTTTGTGTAAGGTGTTCCCCGCTTTCCGCAGTTGTCGCAGATCTGATATTCTGGTAATTCTTCCATGCAGTTATTTTGTATTTGAATGCTTATTTATTGAACTGTTTTATTCTGATATTATATTGCACTGCATAATGTTTTGGGATAATCGGAGTTTAACGGAGATTTATAATATATTTCAGAACTGCTGATTGTGAATGCAGTTCCTCTCCGGCATTGAAGTTAATGGTTAGTATCAAATCTTATATCTTCCAGGGGCACTTTTAATTCAAATATTACCCCCTCACCAAAAGTTCCTGTCTCTCTTATCTCAATTCCGGTTATAGAGAGTATCTCCCTTATGAGGTACAGGCCATATCCCTGATTGCTGCCGTACCCTGCCTTAAATATTAATTCTTTTTTGTCTTCCGGAATTCCGGGGCCATTGTCGCGGTATAATATTATATATGAATCTTCATCTGCGGTAAGACTCAGGCTTATCTCTGAGAGTCCTTCTGCATGCATAATGGAGTTGCCGATTAAATTTGCAAATATCTTCTCTAGCATGGGATCGGCGAATATATGCACGCCATTAATTTCAGAATTTATTTTAACTCCGGGATTTAATGAGACCGTCCTGGTGCAATTTTTAATGATTTCTCCCAGGTCCTGCCACTTAGGTGGTTTACAACCCATATCCTGGTAGTCTCTGCTGAACTCTATCTGTTTCTGAATTATCTGGACTGCTTTTTCAGTATTATTCAGATATTTCTCGATGTTTCTCTCTTTGCAGTCTTCTTTTGCAAATTCAAGATTTGCAAGTGCGACCATTATCTGGTTTATAATGTCGTGCCTTGTAATTGATGCAAGTATGCTGAGTTTTTTTGATGCTACATTTAAGGCTTCTTCATTCTTTTTTCTGGATGTAATGTCTCTTAATATCGTCTGGATTACTTTGGTGTCGGGATCGACAAGACTTGATCTTAAATCAGCGACCAGTCTTGGTGCATTCTCTCTTTTAATTGTGATTTCAGTGTTATAATATCCTTTTAAGGTCATATCGGCCATTATCCTTTCCGGTATTATCTTTTCCTCAAATGTTATCAGGTCCGCAAAATTCGTATTTTTTATTTCGTCATATCCAGCATTAAACAGCATTAAAGCCTGTTTATTGGCATCATATATTTTTCCTTGTGCCGAGTGGATTATTATTGCATCTGTTGACTGCTGGAATAACTTCTGAAATCTGTTCTTGCTTCTTTTAAGGATTTTTTCAGTCCTTTTTTTATCTGTTATATCGATGAATGATATGAGTATAATATTTAGTTCTGATATGTACCTGGCTTTTGCAATAACGTAGTATTTTTTGCTTTTTGCTGCATTAAGCTTAAGTTCTATTCCTTTTCCGGATGTGAATTCAGTAAATCCGGACGAAATGTTCTCTTCATCGTCATCATTTTCTTTGATCAGTTTATTTATGATTCTCACTGACTCATCATCAAGCAGGTCATTCCAGCTGATTCTTCTCAGTTCTTTTAAACTGTAACCTGTAAGTTTTGAGAAATCCCAGTTGCAGTGAATAATATTCATTGAATTGTCAGTAATTGCTGTAGCTGCACCTGAACTTTCAAAAAGGTGTGAATATTTGACTGAGTCTTCCCTGATTGCAAGTGAAATTGTGGCAATCATTGCAGATATGCCAATGTATATTATGCTTTTTATGATTGTGATGGAGATTATATATGCATCTTCGGAAACGATGGCAGATATGAATATCAGCAGAATGGAGAGTAGTGCTGCAAAATAAAATCCTTTTTTTGGAAACCAGAGTGCAGTCAGTGAGATTGGTATCAGATAGAGTTCCGGGAAAAGTATCTCTATCTTAAGATAAAGGCAGATACCTGTCAGTATTAGTGCTGATATTGTAAGTGCTGTTACTATTAAGGCTCTGTACTGGTATATGCCGGTTTTTCGCTGTAAAAAATCGCTTTTAATCATTTATCTGATTTATCTGCTACATTTTCTGTTGTGCCATGTCTAATCCCTTTGTCATTATTATTCTTTCTGTTATGCTATTTATCTGAAGGTATATTGACCTGATCCCTATGCGGGTTTTTGGTCTTTTATATATATTGCAGCGTCAGAGTCTGCTTAAAAAAGAGGACAATAATTGTTTATTTTTCTGTTTTGGATGCCTGATTTGATTGTGCCGGTATTATCCGGAAAATTTTATTCCCGGAAAGCCGGATAATAATGTCAGTGTCATGGTGGCTGCCGGATAATATTTTCTGATTTACTATGTGTTTTTTTGAATATATGTCCCCTTTATCTGTAGTCCTGAATTTATAGGGCCTGATACTCTGTCTGAATTTTCTGGTTCAGATTCTCATTGTGGGATTTTATCATCATAATCAGTGTGATTGATTCTCCTTCAAGGTTTACAGAATGAATTACTTTTGCTGTGTATCCTTCAGCAGGCATCTTTATTATTGAGATACAGTCTGAATCCGGTTCATTAAATGCTTTTTTTCTTGATTCAATGACTTCCGCCCCTATTTCATTTCGTGATATGAAGGCGGAGATCTTCTCTTCAGTTGTCATTTTTCCGCCAGGTATCAGTTCATCAATGATTGTCTCCATTGATTTATTGTAGTATGTGACTTCATCCCTGAAGTTGAGAACGAATAGTCCTTCAAATATATTTTCAATGACTGTAATTACCGGAATTCTCTTTGAAATATTGTATATTTTTGTATGCCCGCACGATCTTGCCTCTATATATCCCGCTGCTGCAAGCACCATGGCATACTTTCTTATTGTATTTCTGTTGATGTCAAGTGTGTCTGATAACTGTGTTATTGTAACTCCCCTTGGATCATCTTTTATCACTTCCATGATGCTGATAAGTTTGTCTGCGTTTTCAGGTTCTGCAAACCCTGTTATCTCTCTGCGTATAATCTCCGGTAATTGGTCATTGTTTATGTACATATTGTCTCCTTTCAGATCACATTTATTTTTAATATCTTCTCTTATCCTTCCGTATATCAGTCTGAATATCTGTCTGCTGCCGTATTTTATATGTATAAAAACTGTACCTGTGATTATTGCAGCAGGATAATTTTTCTATATGATATCTGGGTTCGCACCCTATTAACGATATGCGTATATGCATGTGGTTTGTGATAATGGGGTCTTTGGTTATAATTATCTTCCGGTTTACGGCGCTTCATGCTTTCCGGAGGAGATATCCTGCTGAAATTTTTCAAAATATTCTGATTATAACTGCCTTAATGCCCTGAATTGATAATATCAGGTTTTTTTGATTTGAATATATTTTTTTGTGTGCACAAGGGCCTGACGTATTATATTCTGTCTGGCTATTATTTATAATGCAGAAAATCCTATTCTAATTCGTTATGTCCTGCATTGATGAATATCTGAGCGAGTCCGGGAAATGTAGAAACCGTTTTTCCGGTGATGATGAATATTGCTTCTCTTCTTCCGGAAAAGGGATTAATCTGAAGAAAATTATTGAAAATTCCGGTTTAATTTTTGTAATCGGAGTTTCGGGTGATTCAGGTTCCGGCAAGACTACATTTACTGATGCAATAAGGGAGATATTCGGGCCTTCCTTTGTCTCTACAATTACGCTTGATGATTATCATATTCTTGACAGGGAAGAGAGGAAAGAGAAGAATATCACACCTCTTCATCCGGATGCAAACAATTTCAGTCTCCTTGAAGAGCATCTCTCTGATCTGAAATCCGGAAAAGAGATATTAAAGCCGGTTTACAACCATAAGACTGGGAAATTTGATGAACCTGTTCCTTTTTCATCATCAAAGATACTTATTATGGAGGGTCTGCATGCCTTTGCAACTCCAAAACTGAAAAGTCTGACTGATTTTTCCATATATGTTAATCCTGAAACGAATGTGAAGTATGAATGGAAGATAAAGCGTGATGTCAATGCCAGAGGTTATGATAAAGAGGATGTTCTCTCTGAACTTGAGGCGAGAAGAAAAGATTATGAGAACTTTGTCCTCCCGCAGTCAGAATCTGCTGATGCCTTAATTGAAATATCTGATTCATCCTTTGACAGTCCCTCACTAAAGGACAGAGGGGTTTATAAGATTACATTATATCAGAAACGCCTTGATAAGACTGTTAAAAATATCTGCCTCAATTTTGACCTTTTTGCTATTAATTCACTGGCAGACAGGAATTTCAGGTTTGATTTCAGGGTGACTGAGAGGGGTGGAGAAAAGATAGGTGCACTCTCGCTTGACGGTGAATTCCAGTACGATGTTATCAGATGCCTGGAATTAAATATTGAGGAGCAGACCGGAGTTTCGCCTGTTTCATTATTTGAAGGCCGGGATTATGTAACCGCAACTGAAATGATTCAGCTTCTGCTGTCATGGAGAATTATCAACAGAAGAATTCAGATGGAGTCCTGATTTTTGACTTTTAAGGCGTGAATTCCTCCTGCGCAGGCTGAAGTCAGTTCACGCCGCTTAAGACAGTAATTCAGTGGTTTTTCTGTATTATATTCTTCACAACATATCTCCGGCACGGTTCATATGCCGGTTATACGCATATTATAATGCCGTCGCCTCTTCTTTTTTCACCGGAATTTCTGCAGTTCCTGTGTGGACTGCTGTGGTCTTTCTCCGTTTCTTTCATTGCTTTTCGCTTTGAATATTCTCTTTTACTTTCGGATGATGAATAGTTCTTTGCCCTTTCTGCAAGCAGATAGAATGTCTGGCTCATATCTGCATTTATTTAAGGCCTGGTATAAGTCATTTGGCCGTGCGCAGGGTGAAAGTAAAAAAACCTTAAATTATGACTAAATGACGACATGGATATATTATTAGTCTCAAAAAGACTAAAGAGATTTATGTTACAGCCGGAAATTTTATTCATAAGAGTCACAAATAAGCAGAGTATTTCAGACAATGTCTGAAAAAATATATGCTTATGAGGGACGGGCAGTAAGAAAAAATATTCCGGATGAGAAATGGATGTGATATGAGTGCTTAAAATTGAGAATCTCCATGTGAATGTTGAGGGCAGGGAAGTCCTGCATGACTTAAACCTTCATATAAAGGAAGGAGAGACACATGTTCTTATGGGGCCGAACGGTTCCGGAAAAACAACTCTTCTAAGGGCAGCAATGGGCTTTTCAGGATATGATGTCACTGAGGGCCGGATATTTTTTAAGGGCCGTGATGTGACTGAACTCCCTATGCATGAGAGGGCCAGATATGGGATGGGAATTATGTTTCAGCGCCCTCCGACTATTTCAGGCCTGAAACTTGGAAAACTTCTGCAGGCCCTTTCCGGTGCAGAAAGGAAGGTTATTGAAGAATATGCAAAAAAGATGCATATGGATGACTTCCTTGACCGGGATGTAAATTCAGGTTTTTCCGGTGGTGAAATAAAAAGAAGTGAAGTTCTCCAGTTAATGATTCAGCAGCCGGATTTTGTAATGCTTGATGAGCCTGAAAGTGGGGTGGATCTGGAAAATATCTCACTCATCGGGAAGTCTATTGCAATGCTTGTGGAGAAGGACAGACACATAATTAACCGGCATAAATCAGGACTGATTATTACACATACCGGGTATATTCTGGACTATATTGATGCTGATGCGGGGCATATGCTCTGTGACGGTGAGATTAAGTGTGACGGCAATCCGAGAGAGATTTTAAAGGTTATTCAGGAAAAAGGCTACCAGGAGTGCATTAGATGCCAGAAGATATTATAAATCCGGATATTTCGGCGGAAGATCGGGAGAGAATCAAACTTTCCGGGATTGAATTCTCATCTGAACACAGATCCGGCACATTCATCCAGACAGATCAGCACATTCATCATTCCTCTTCAAAGATAGAGGGGATAGAGATGCTCCCTCTTGAAATTGCCCTTAAAAAATATGACTGGCTGAAGAATTACTGCTGGAACCTGGTGAAGAAGGATAAGGATCAGTATACCGAATTTGTCGCCGGAAAAGAAGCTGAGGATGGTGTCAGGGGCTTTGCCGTTATTGCCAAAAAAGGCAGCAGAAATATATTTCCTCTTCAGTCCTGTCTTTTTATGCAGAAATCTGAGATTCAGACCGTTCATAATATAATTATTGCCGAGGAAGGTGCTGAGCTTCATTTAATTACAGGATGTACGAGCAGCCTTGGCCGTCAGAAAGGGACACATTATGGCATTACTGAGATTTATGTGGGTAAAGATGCCCTTGTCAGCAATACGATGATTCACACCTGGGGCGAGAATATCAATGTATTCCCAAGAAGCGCCACTGAGATTGGTGAAGGCGGGACATTTCTCTCCAATTATGTCAGTTTAAAACCGGTCGGTGAAGTGCAGATGTATCCGGTTGCATACCTTAAGGGTGAAAACTCAGTGGCAAGGTTTAATTCAGTTATCCTTGCACCTGAAGGCTCAAAACTGGACCTTGGTCAGAGGGCTGTTTTAGACGGTAAAGGTTCAGGTGCCGAACTGATCTCAAGGGTTATCACAACCGGAGGGGACGTCATATCAAGGTCTCATATAATCGGTGCAGAGGAGGATACAAAGGGCCATATCGAGTGTAAGGGTCTGATACTAAAAGATGGTCTTATCCACGCTGTTCCTGAAATTGAAGGTCGGCTTAAGCAGACCGAACTTTCACACGAGGCGGCTGTAGGAAAGATTGCAAAGGATGAGATTGAGTACCTTATGGCAAGAGGTCTTGATGAAGAGGAGGCAACGGCAACTATCGTCCGCGGTTTCCTTGATGTCAGGATAAAGGGGCTTCCTGAGCAGCTTCAGAAGCAGATAGATGATGCTATTGATGCGTCAGAGTCCGGATTTTAAAGTGTATTGATTTATTATTTTAATTTGGTAATTTCCTTTTTTTTCGGAAAAATTGGTTCTTGTGTCTTATGGCAGTTTATGATGTGACCCGGAAGGTTTGTGATAGACTTATGGCTTATCCGGGAGATCCGGCGGCTGAAATTTATTCTCAGACTACAGATCACTGCATGGTATCAGAGATTAGTATGTGCTCGCACAGCGGTACGCATATTGATGCACCAAGGCATTACCTGCCAAAAGGATGTTCTGTTGATATGATAGATCCCTTCAGGCTGATCGGACCGGTTGTTGTGGTGGATTCCGGTGTTAAATGTGGTGAGATTGCAGCAGAATGTTTTTTGTCTGAGCTGAGAAATGAAAACTGCAAAAGACTGCTTATAAAGACCGGATTTTCGTATGAGGATAAATTCCGGGAGGATTATCCCTATCTCTCTGAGGGTGCCGCCCGGATGATTGCTGATGCCGGTCTGCTCTCGTTTGGCATTGACACACCGTCAGTTGATCCATACGGGGGGAGTGGAGAGAATCACCGGATCATACTCTCTGAAAATATTCCGATAATTGAACTGCTGAACCTCTCGGATGTTAAGAGCGGTTCATATTTTATGTATGCACTTCCATTACGTCTGAATGGACTTGACGGTTCCCCGGCACGGGTTATTCTCACAGACCCGGAGGATGAATTATTATGAATATCATTGAAGAAGCAGTAAAAAAACTTGAAGAGAAATTATTTGGCAGCGGATGCGATGACGGAGTTGCGGTAATCAGTATAAAAGAGGGCGGGAGGATATGTCCTTTTTCGTCAGGCAGATGTCTGGAGTCTGCATATGGCGGAAAGAGCGTTTATATGTCAACCGGGTGCCCGTTTGAGGTGAAGACAAAGGTATCCTTTATGTATGATTCTGAACTGAATGACGGCCTTAAACGAACGGCTGCCTGTGCACTTGTCAATTCCCTGACAAATTTTATGTGCTTTACAAGACTTTCCTCGCCCTGCAGTGAGGGTATGGAATCTGAATGCCTCAAGAAGCTTAAGGAGATTATTGGGGACAAAAAGGTCTTCCTAAACGGAAATATGCCATTTCTGAGTGAAAAACTCAGTTCACAGACTGTTGCCTCCCCTGAAGAGTCCGATCTGATCATCATCTCCTCAGACGGTATTATCAGCGACTGCGGCGTTGAAATTACAGATCAGTACCGGGACAGGAAGGAAATTTTATTTACAGGTCCTGGAACTGCCGGAATCTGCAATATTCTGAATTTAAATCACTTCTGCCCCTATGGGAATAAATAATTCCTATTACTGTACGGCTGCCTGTAATGGTGGCCGTCCGCCAAGTTATTTTATCCATGAAATCAAACATAAATTATGCTTTTCGGCTCTTCGGGGATAAGACGCCCATTTGGCCCTGAACTTTTAGACATCGGACTTAAAGCCGGTTTTGCCGCCGGCAGTAATGTGGATAGCATCGTTGTCGGTACAGATACCAGAAAAACCGGCCCTGCGTTGTCTGATGCCTTTACAGCAGGGGTACTCTTCTCAGGTGCGGAAGTTGTCTCAGGCGGGATTGCTCCCACTCCGACAATCGCAAATGCAATCAACTACTGTTGTGCAGGTGCGGGGTGCTCAGTTACGGCCTCACACAATCCTGAAAATTACAATGGAATAAAACTGATAAATCCGGACGGTTCTGCATTTACAAAGAAACAGCAGGCCGAAATTGAAGATAATATTAAGTCCTGCAAAAATTCCGACTGGAAACGGCAGGGCGAAGTACGTCAGACTGACATTATCCGTCCTCACATAGAGAACATTTTAAAGAGTGTTGATATTGGTGATACTTCAGTCATTCTTGACTGCGGGGGAGGTGCAGGTTCGGTTATAACACCGCTCCTCCTGAGAGAGGCCGGTGTGGATGCACGGTGCATAAACTGTACACCATCAGGAATATTCCCACGCCCTTCAGAACCTCTTGAGGAGAATGTTCATTACCTCAAAAAAATGGTTAAAGGCGGCAGTTTTTCCGGCGGTCTGATTCATGACGGTGATGCAGACCGTTTTATGGCGATAGACGGAAGGGGACGTTATATTAAAGGAGATCATCTCCTCGTCCTTTTTGCAGAGTATGCCGGTGCAAAAAAGGTTGTAACAACTGCCGATGCCTCAATGGCAATTGAAGAGTCAGCAGAAGTCAGGAGAACCCCTGTAGGGGACTCATATGTCTCAGAAGAACTTCTCTCATGGGGAGATTTCGGCGGAGAACCTTCCGGAAGCTGGATATTCCCGAAAAATTCACTATGTCCGGACGGCATATATGCAGCGGCGCTTTTCTGCCGGATTGCCTCAGAGACTGACATTGCAGAGGCAGTTGATGAACTTCCTGACTATCCGATACTCAGGAGTTCTTATTTCTGTGAAAACGGGCGTGATGTCCTGACAGCACTTGGCGCAGAAAATCCGACAGACGGTATAAGGATAGAGGATGAAGACGGGTGGTGTCTAATCCGTGCGAGCGGCACAGAACCAAAGGTCAGGATTACAGCCGAAGGGAGAACAGTGGATACTGCGAAGAGGATGAAGGAGAGAGGCCTTGGCCTTTTGAAGTCAGCAGCGAAGAAGTAATATTAAGAGGGAATTAAGGGATTTAAATATGGAATGTGTGATTCTTGCAGCCGGAGAAGGCAAAAGAATGAGGCCGCTTACGACCTCAAGGCCAAAGGTTATGCTGCCTCTGGCAAACAGGCCGATGATTGAGCATCTTATGAATTCAGCTATAAAGGCAGGTATAACTGATTTCATATTTGTTGTTGGTTATCATGAAGAGGCTGTCAGGGAGTATTTTGGCGATGGTTCTGAATTCGGGGCAAATATAAGATATGCTGTGCAGAGAAGCCAGAGAGGTACTGCGGATGCTTTAAACGCCGTAAAAGGACTTGTATCTGATGATTTTCTCCTCTTAAACGGAGATATGGTGATGAATGCAGAGGATATATCCGGACTTTCAGGTGCTGTATCGCCCTGCATGGGCGTATTTAAGAGTTCTCATCCCCAGGACTACGGGGTCATAACAACAGAGGGCAAAAGGGTAACCGGCATATTTGAGAAGACTTCCGAACCAAAGGGTGATCTCATAAATGCGGGGGCATATCTCCTTGAACCGGGTATATTTGGTATAATCTCCAATCTTGAACTCTCAGAGAGGGGTGAATTTGAGCTTACCGATGCCCTTATGGAATATGTATCAACCGGAAATCTGACAACCTATGCTCTCTCTGAATGGGGTGATGTGGGTGAACCCTGGAATCTTCTCGATGCCAATGCTGCTATGCTTGAGAATTTAGAAGGAAATATTGAGGGTGAGGTTGAGGACTTTGTTGTGCTGAAAGGTGCGGTATACCTTGGTAAAGGGAGTACAATACGTTCCGGGACATATATTGAAGGGCCGTGTGTAATCGGTGAAAACTGTACAGTCGGGCCTCATGCATATATCCGCGGTGCAACCTCAATTGGTGACAACTGCCATGTCGGCCATTCATCTGAGCTTAAAAACTCGGTAATTCTTCCGGATACGAAAATCCCTCATTTCAATTATATTGGCGACAGTGTAATCGGCTCAAAATGCAACTTCGGGGCAGGTTCAAAGATCGCAAATCTAAGGCATGACAAGAGGGACATCATGGCAGGCGACAGAAACACAAAGAGGAGAAAGTTCGGTGCGGTTGTCGGTGACGGTGTTCTCTTCGGCATCAACTCATCCGTAAATCCGGGCGCGATAATCGGAAGCGGTGCTGCAATAGCGCCCTGCACCCTCGTTGAAGGAAAAATTTCGGACAATACAAAATACGGACGGTGAAACTTATGCAGGCAGTAGTACTGGCAGGAGGAGAAGGCCATAGGTTAAGGCCGCTTACAAGGGGAATTGCCAAGGTTATGATTCCGGTTGCGAACAAACCGATAATCGACTATGTCCTTGATGCCCTTGTTAAAAACGGAATCAATGATATTATTGTTGTTGTGGGTTACAGGCGTGAGCAGCTCATCCGCCACCTCAACAATACAGATTATCCTGTTACGATTGTCACACAGAAAAAGCAGATAGGAACTGCAAACGCACTTCTCTGCGCAAAGGATCTGGTTAAAGATCATTTCCTTCTTCTTCCGGGAGACAATTACATAGATGCTGAATCTGTCTCCAGGATTAAAAATGAGAGAAATGCGGTTTTAATCTCCAGACATCCGTACCCCTCAAATTTCGGTGTTGTGAAGATATCAGACGGTAAAATCTCAGGCATACGTGAGAAACCCGGCGAAACTGAGAGTTTCCTGGTCAGCACAGGAATTTTCTCCCTTGACCGGGAAATATTCGGATTTCTTGACAGGTGTGAAATACCGGAGATTATAGAATACCTGAAGAGAAGCGGAAAACTTTTTACGGCAATTACCACTGAATGCTGGAGAGATGCCATATATCCCTGGGATCTCCTTCGTATGAATGAGAGGACTCTCAGGATGATAACGCCTCAGCTTTCCGGAAAGATCAGCCGAAATGCTGTTATAAGCGGAAAGGTGAGCATTGGTAAGGATACAACAATTGCTCCCGGTGCGGTTATCCAGGGTCCTGCAATTATTGGTGAGGGCTGTGAGATAGGGCCTAATTCATGTATCATGCCCGGAGTTTCGGTTGGCAACCGGACGAAGATCGGGGCATTCACCTGCATTGAAAATTCGATTGTGATGGAAGACTGTGTTGTCGGAACACATTCGCTGGTTAAGGATTCTGTTATTGGTTCCGGCTGTATTCTTCTGGATCATATATCTACAGTCAGCACAAGATCGCTCGTTGAGACCGAAAGCGGCCTGATACATGGCAGGTTTGGAGCTATTCTCGGTGACGGTGTTGAAGCGGCGCCTTTTACAATCTTTAAAGGTGCAATTTCAGGTTCCGGCAGTAAAATAGAGACCGGAAGGACGATTGAGGGCATTCTTCCTGAAAACTCGATAGTGAGGTGATAAATATGTGTGGGATTGTCGGTTATTTTGGTTATCGCAATGCATCGGATGTTGTAATCGAGGGTTTAAAAAAGCTTGAATACCGCGGTTATGACTCTTTTGGAATTGCAACTGTGGATGAGGAGGTGAAAGTCTACAAATGCGCCGGACGCATATCCGAGTCATCCGGTGAGATCTGCGGTACAGGAGGCACTGTATGTATTGGGCATACCCGGTGGGCAACACATGGAATTCCGGATAAGATTAACGCCCACCCTCATACGGACAGCACCGGAAGGATTGCCATTGTCCATAACGGCATTATAGAGAATTATATGTCCCTTAAATCAATGCTGATTAAGGAAGGTTGCATCTTTAAATCGGATACTGACAGTGAGGTCATAGCCCATCTCATCGGGAAGTATTATAACGGTGATCTGCTGGAAGCTGTAACAAGGGCGACAGAGTATCTTGAGGGCGCATATGCATTTTTATCGGTTGTTGCCGGGGAGGACAGGATTGTTGCTGCAAGGGATAAAAACCCCCTTGTTATAGGAATTGGCGATGCTGAGATTATTGCCTCTTCTGATGTCACCCCTATCCTTGAATATACCCGTAATGTCTATTATGTCGATGACGGGGATATAATATCCATTGATTCCAATGGCGCTTCTGTCTTTAATTCCGGAGTTTCAAAGGCGATTGTGACCGACGTTATCGACTGGGAGATCGATTCGGCCAGGAAGGGCGGTTTTGACCACTATATGCAGAAGGAGATCTATGAAGAGCCTGACGTCTTTTACCGGACATTCAACAGTGAGATAGATCCTGATTTCATCAGCGAGTTAAAGTCTGCCGAAGAGATCTGCGTAATTGCATGCGGGACATCGTACAATGCAGGTCTTTTATTCAGGTACCTAATGGAGATGCACTGTGACACTCCTGTACGGGTCGAGGTCGCTTCAGAATGCCGTTTCTTCAGGCCGAGAAGAGGTTCGGTTGTAATTGCAGTCACGCAGTCAGGTGAGACTGCTGATACTATTGCGGCTCTGAATATGGCAAAAGCATTCGGCTGCACCACTGCGGCGGTCACAAACGTGGTCGGAAGTTCGGTTACAAGGGTTGTGGATTACTCATTATGTACAAGAGCCGGGCCTGAGATCAGTGTTGCGGCAACAAAGTCCTATACTGCCCAGGTTGCAGTCTTCATGTCAGTCCTGAGGGAACTCTGTAACGGGAGTATCAAAGAGGACCTCGATGAGATTCACAAGGTTATTGAGGATGCCCTTTTGGTTGATGTCTCTGAAGGGGCTGAGATGTGTGCCGGTGCTTCTGACATTTTTTATGTAGGGAGGGGTTTATATTATCCTGTTTCGCTGGAAGGTGCTCTTAAAATAAAGGAGATTACCTATATTCATGCAGAGGGCTATGCCGCCGGAGAATTAAAACACGGGCCAATCTCTCTTTTATGTGAAGAAACACCAATTGTTGCGGTCTGCACAATGGATGTATCCTATCCTGTCATGCTCTCCAATATTAAGGAGATGAAGGCGAGGGGTGCTCCTGTAATTGCAGTAGGCACTGAGGGTGATGAGGACCTCGATGATGTTGCAGATGTCTGCATTTATGTGAAGAAGTCAACTCCTCTTGGAGAGATGCTTGCTGTGATTGTTGTGCTTCAGATGCTTGCATACCAGTCTGCCGTGATTCTTGGCCGGGATATTGACAAGCCAAGAAATCTGGCAAAGAGTGTTACGGTTATCTGAAAATTCCATATATTTTTCTGATCCGTTTTTTCCTGCATTGTGGTTTCATCCCCACACTGCCGGAAATATAAGGGCACTGCATCACTCTGCTGTACAGGAGGCCGGAGGTTAACTTCATTTTTCTCCGGCGACAAATAATTAATACAGGAAATTTTCATGAAAATATCAATAATAGGATCAGGTTATGTGGGGGTTGTAACCGGTGCATGCCTCTCGGAATTCGGGCATGAGATAATTTTTGTAGATATCGATCAGAAGAAGATTGATCTCTTAAATAAAGGAATTCCCCCGATATATGAACTGGGGCTTGCTGATATTTTAGAGAAGAATAAACATCTTATCTCTGCAACAGACGATTATAATTCAGCTATTGGTGCTACGGATCTGACTTTTATCTCTGTAGGCACTCCCTGTGCGGAGAACGGGACAATTGATACGGTTTATGTCAGATCTGCGGCTGAGAATATCGGTTCAGCCCTTAAAAACACCGGTAAGAAAGATATTCATACCATTATAGTGAAGAGCACCGTCTTTCCCGGAACTACGGAGTCCGTTGTTCTGGATGCACTTGAGAGGATGTCCGGAAAAACTGCGGGTGAGGGATTTTATCTTGGCTGCAACCCGGAATTTTTAAAGGAAGGAGTTGCGATTGAGGACTTCATGAATCCTGACAGGATTGTCATAGGTTCTTATGATGATGGTGCGGGAAGAGTCCTCAGTGAACTGTATGCCTCCTTTGACTGCCCTAAGGTGATTACAGGTATCAAAACCGCCGAGATGATCAAATACACAAGTAATGCTTTCCTTGCAACCAAGATCAGTTTTGCAAATGAGATTGGAAATATCTGCAAAAAGGCCGGCATTGATACTGAAGAAGTCTTTAAGGGTGTTGGGCTTGATGCAAGGATAAATCCCTCATTTTTCCGGTCAGGAATAGGCTTTGGGGGGTCATGTTTCCCAAAGGATGTCAGAGCACTCCTGTCTGGTGCGGCGGAGTCCGGAGTGGATACAGCAATTCTAAAAGCTGTTCTTGATGTAAATGAGGCCCAGCCTCTGGTGATGATTGACCTGTTAAATAAGCATATTCCTGATCTTAAAGGAAGGAAAGTTGGCCTTCTTGGCCTGGCATTTAAGCCCGATACTGATGACATAAGGGAGAGCCGTGCAATTCCGGTTATTTCAGCCCTGACTGATATGGGCGCTGAAGTTGTAGGATATGATCCCCTTGCATCGGAGAATATGTCAGTTCTCTTCCCGGATGTTGTCTATGCAAAGGAGATTAGTGAAGTTATGGCATGTGATGCTGTGCTTATCACAACCGAATGGCCGGAGTTTGAGAACCTTGATTACTCCGGGAAGCTTGTGATTGACGGCAGAAGAGTTCGGAGAGCGGCTGAAACTGCTGAAATATACGAAGGTGTCTGCTGGTGACATCTGTAAAAAAGGCTGTCATTCCTGCTGCGGGGCTTGGCACACGGTTTCTTCCGGCGACAAAGTCCATGCCAAAGGAGATGCTCCCTCTGATTGACCGGCCGATAATTCAGTATGTCGTTGAAGAGGCAGTCAATTCCGGAATTGAGGATATTATTATCATCACCGGAAGGAGCAAGAGGGCAATTGAGGATTATTTTGACGACTCTCCTGAACTTGAGATGCACCTTGAGCTGAACGGGAAGACTGATGAACTGAATCTGATCCGTGAGATTTCAGACATTGCTGATATTCATTACATCAGGCAGAAAGAGCCGAGAGGGCTTGGGGATGCAGTACTCCGGGCTGAGAAGCATATAGGTGATGACCCGTTTGCAGTTCTTCTCGGTGATGATATCGTTAAAAATTCAAAGCCCTGCACAGGACAGCTCATTGATGTCTATTGCAGGACCGGGTGCTCAGTAATCGCCATTGAGGAGGTGCCTGATGAGAAAGTATCAAGCTATGGTATCATTGACGGAAAAACTGTCGAAGAATCCCTCTATAAGATACTGGACATCGTTGAAAAACCGGCACTGAATGAGGCCCCGTCAAGACTTGGTGCGATTGGCCGTTATGTCTTTACACCGGAACTGTTTGAGTGCCTCAAAAAAACTGAGAGAGGTGTCGGCGGTGAGATCCAGCTTACCGATGCAATAAGGATGCTGAACGGAATTCAGGATGTCTATGCCTTCTCTTTTTCAGGTAAGAGATATGATACCGGTGACAAACTCGGTTATCTAAAGGCTATCTTTGACTTTGCGATGAATGACCCTGAAATCTCGGAGAGCATACGCGGGTATATGTCTGAGGCCTTAAAGAGATAATCTCAAAAAAAATTAATTTCTGTTTTATCATCAGGATTTTTGACATTATGTCCGGAGATCCTGATGTCCTGATTTTAATCTCCGGAATTTCGGCTGGTTATCCGGAAATTTGTGGGATATTTATCCAAACTGTATTCCTCTGTTGTCAACCTTTGTTTTTATGGCAATCTCAAGACCAATTGGTCTTAGTATATCATTCATCTCCTCTTCTCTGAGTTTTGTGATTACTGCAATTGAAGGGCCGACTGAACTCATGCCTACAAATTCCAGTCCTGCCTCCTTTAACCGGCTCATGTAATAGTAGATCTCGAAGGAATTGTGCTCAACTTCCGCACGCTTTGATCCTCTAAAATCCATCTCCCAGATGATCTCTCCGAGTTTTTTTATGTCGTTTCTGCAGAGCGCCGGTATAAAATCCATCAGTACAAAATATGCCTTCAGTTCCCTGTCACGTGAGTCAAGCGTCCTTGCCCTGTTCATCAGGATATTGAATTCCTCCTCTCCCGATGCCTTAGCTTCAGTAGGGGGGATTATTACATAGACGTTCTCGTCTTCTGCAAAACTATGATGACATACAAGGGTCAGTTCATCGCCTAAAACTGCCATGCCCCCGTATGTCGCCGCTGCAGGTCCGACTCCTGTTTCAAACCCGCTGATTATTTTCCCGTCGGTTGTCTCTTCGACATAGTTGCACCCTATGAGATACCTGATCTCTTCATTGCTGAGCGGTGATCCGATAGCCCGGTTCATTCCGTGGCAGACTGCAAGGAGTACTGAACCTGTCGAACCAAGGCCGACATGCTTTTTTTCATGGTCCTTTGCATAGATTTTAAATCCGCCGGAATAACCGGTAGCTTCCTTAAATACCTCTATGAGGTGCCTGACTATAGGTTCCCTGTTATAGTCAATCTCGTTTTTTCCGTCTGTGACTTCAACTACAGAATTGCAGTAGCACTGGATTGCAAACCCAATACCTCCGCCGCCAGGCCTGTTGGGTGCAAACCTGTTCATGTCAAGGACAGTCAGATGGATTCTTGCCGGAACTGTGACCTCTACAGGCTTTTCTGAAAATTCCGGCTTGAAATTCCTTTTATCGATACCACGAGTTCTGATATTCTCACCCACTTCAAATGGTGAAAAATCATACTCGACAAGATCCAGGTCTCCGCCCCGGATCATAAGTCTGGGCATTATTATCCTCTTTTTATCAAAACAGAGCTTAATTTATTATCGGTCAAAAAAAATGCTCTTACCTGAGGCTGACAGCGGTATGCCGTATGCTACGGTGCAGTCACCGGGCCAGCCAAGTTTCAGTGCTCCAACGCCGGCCGAAAACATGATTCTGTTGTCTATGTTATGTATTGATGCAGTCTTTGCTGCGGAACCTACTGCGATTCCGAGATCAGCCTGCCTTAATACGCAGTTTGGGCCATGAAATGCAGTGTCACGTCCTGTATTCCGGATAGCTTTCTGCTCTCTGAGCATACCGGAGCAGGTTGGAAAACCACATCCTCCGCAGTTTAAGCCAAGTGAGCCGTCACCTTTTACGCCGATAATTACACAACAGTCGCTTTTTTCAATGTTTCCGGCATCGCGGAGGAAGAAGTTCAGGTTATTCTCCTCTCCGAAACTCCTCATCGAAGCGGCCAGTGCACCAAGTTCATCCTTAGAAACGATCTTAATCTCAATTACATCGCTTCCCTTTGATTTTGGTGCAGTGCGTGCAGAGACTGCCATAAGTTTTGCGACAATCTCAACTGCTTCGCTTTCGATGAACATCAGATTTACATCATCTTTTAGGATATTTATAATGTTTGAAAAAAAGTGGCTTTCTGTAATTTTAATTCAGGGTTTTCGTAAGAACCATTTTATGGTTTATCTGTTAGTATTTTCCTGAATCAATCATTCTTTTGATATCTTCGGAGATCGTCCGGTTGTTCTCAAGGATTTCAATCAGGGTTCTGATCTGCCGTACTGTTTCGGGATGGAGTTCATGCTCCATAAAGCATGCGTCCTCGTTTGCAGTCTTTTCAGGAACTTTTATCAGCATCAGAAATTTTTTGAGTGTCTCATGACGATATTTTATGACCTCGGCAATCTCCCGGCCCTTCTCCTTCAGAACAACCCCTTCATATCTCCGGTACTCTACAAGCCCCAGTTTGTCAAGTTTTTTAAACATCTCGACAACGCTTGAGGGGCTGAGGGACATCTCCTCTGCTATGTCCTTTGTCCTTGCATAACCTTTCTGAATGGTGACATTGAGGATTGATTCAAGGTAATCCTCAACTTTTCTTGACAGGTTGCATGCTTTTTTTTCTGCTTTCATTAGTCACTTCTGCCGTTTATGGTCATATTCCGGTTCTGATCATTTAATCTGTGGTTATCTGTTTTTGTTCAGATGTATTATATACCTACAGATTTTTTCATCAATGTGCAGTTATTTTTATTCACCATCAGTTCTCTTCAAGTCTGAAGTAATAAACTGCGAATACCAGTGTGAACGGAAGGAGAATTACCGCCGGTGCATATGGCGGTGCAAAGGCACTTATGAAACCTGACAGTGAATTGAAGAATTCTGCCGATTCCTCTCCTGCCGGAATATTTTCACACAATGTTGCAAATATGTCTGTACCGGCGACAATCCAGATCATTACAGCGCCCAGAAATGATTTTGAGAACTGTTCAATCCTGTGGATGTCTTTTGCTCCGGAAATCAGCATAATCCCGCCAAATATTACAACAAGACTTCCCCAGACCCACCTGAAGAAGTCATCTCCGCCGATAGTGAACAGACCAAGATCTATTGTCTGGTATATTCCCGACCATACGATTATATTTAATATTCCGGCAGCAAGGGCTGCAATTCCTATAATTCCTGTATATAACTCTAATATATTATTCTTATTTTTCATTTATGCTACCCCCAGGAGTATTCCGATGAGGTGTATCAGTCCGCCATACAGGAATACAATTATTGCAAGCAGTCCTACTGCGGCGGCAAGTTCTTTGACTCCCTCTTTTAGCATGACAACAAATGTTGCGACACACGGGAAGTAGATGGATATCAGTACAACGGCTGTTATCATCTGGTATGGGGTCATGGCAATTGTGGACAACTGTGCTACTGCAAGATCCTTCCTTAAGAATGCTGCAATCAGGGGTCCTACTGTCTCTTTAGGGACACCAAACCATGTAACAAACACCGGGGCCAGTATATCGGCAAGAGCCTGAATGACTCCGAGAAGGTAAAGGACATTTACAAAGAGTATTCCAAGCAGAACGAAAGGTATTGCATTTATGAAAAATCCTTTCGTTTTTACCCAGAGTTTTTTGTAGATATTCTGTAATGTCGGTTTTCTGTATGGTGGGATGTCGATTAGAATTTCGGGGTTCCCGCCCGGAATGATCTTTCCCAGTATAAATCCAAAGAGGCAGAATCCGATTATCAGGTAAAGCATCACCCACCCGACAGTCTCCGGGATTACATCGAGCATTATTCCAAGCTGTGCTCCGCAGGGGATAAATACTGCAAGAAGCACCATCATGATAAATCTCTGTTTCCTTGTCTCAAGGTTTCTTGTTGCTGTTACAGCCGGAACATTGCATCCGAGTCCGAGTATTGCAGGAACTATTGCATACCCGTGAAGGCCAATCTTATGGAATATTCCATCCATCAGCACTGCCAGTCTTGGCAGGTAACCGGAATCCTCAAGGAAAGTCATCATGAGGTAGAATATGAATATTGCCGGCAGCACCACTCCTATTGAGACAAAAAGTCCGGAAGTGAGCATCCCGAAGGCCTCAAAACAGTTGTCTGCAAGCGGGTCGCCTACAAAGAGGAAGTAAAGCACGCTGTCGGGGTCGGGCCATACATTCTGAATCCATGGCAGCCAGTAATTGTCAAACAGTTTCACCATGAAGCCATCCGTTACAAGTGCCCCTGCGAAGGAGCTGAATATACTCCAGAATGCGTAAAGGACAGCCAGTGCTACCGGAATTCCGGTTAATGGCTTAACTGTAAGTTCACTGAGGTAATCCTTAACTGAGGGCTTATATTCTCCTGTGGTGACTGTCCGGTTTGCAATAAGGTCAACAATCTCCCATCTCTTTGCCGTGGATATTGTCATCAGAGGCCACCTCCGCCGCAGAGTCCGCATCCGGCACAGCCGCCTTTGGGTTTCTCCTCGGTAATCTCTCCTTTTGCCCTCTTTTCTATCAGATCTATCTCCGATTTCTGTGCATATCTTATTTTGCCGGTGAGGTCCAGCAGTCCCTCTCCGCTCAGTGCCGATGTGGTTATAACCGGGATTCCGAGTATCTTCTGAAGATTGTATATATCGACCGAAACCCCTTTTTCATGGGCTGAATCGATCATGTTTATGACAAGTACCGATTTGTAGCCCCTTTCAATGACTTCAAGAGCCAGATATAATCCTCTCTCAACCCTTGTTGCATCAAGAACTATGAATACTGTTGCATCTCTGTTATTTTCAAGAATTTTTAATGCAACCTCTTCTGCCCCGTCTTTTGGTTCAAGTGAGTACATGCCGGGAACATCGGTTATTTCATAAATTATCTCAGATGTCTCAAGGACGCCTTTTGTATAATCAACGGTAGTGCCGGGATAATTGGATACCGTTGCATCTGCGCCTGTAAGTCTGTTGAAGAGGGCACTTTTTCCGACGTTTGGATTTCCGACCATCAGAATTTTTTCTTTATTCTTATTTTTATTGCCAGCCATCTGAATCCTCGATTCTTTCACTCTGTCTTAATCTTTAGTTTTTCAGCAATTTCGTAATCGACAGCCACTTCGATTTCATTTACTATGACGACAACAGGGCCTTTGATTGGCTGTTTTGTAACCATCTTTACTGATTTCCCTGGTCTTATACCGAGGCAGTTTAAAATATGTTCACAACACGGGATGTCGTGAACAATTCCTCTTTCTCCATACTCAAGTTCTGATAATTTTTTCTCCAGAATAATCACCTATCTACTAATATTTTGTGTGCCATTCCTCTGCCCAGGACTAGAGATTCACCATGGATTTTTACAACAATGGGTCCGCATCGTCCGGAAATCATAGTCACCCTTTTTCCGGGGCAAAGTCCCCTGAGCGCAAGCTGCTGGACCAGGTGGCTTCCGCCGTTTATCTCCATTATATTGGCAAACTCTCCGGGGAGCAGTTCAGTGAGATGCATCTTCACACAATCAAATTTTTTATTTGGTTGATATTAACAGAGTCCAAATAAATTTAGGTTTTTAAAAATTTCCAAAAACTATTCGGAAAATATTCTTAAATCTAAATGTTTTCTTTATATTCGGCTGAAATTTACAGGGTTCATTGTCTGTTTATATGATATTTCGGGGGCGTTCGCGTCTATTTTGTGGAATTTTTCATATCTACTGATCTTTTTTGGATATTTTGACTGAACCAAATACTTTTCGGCCAATGTATATCCTGAATGAATATTATACCCGGAGATCATGTTTTTACAGACAACTCAGAATTCCGGCTGCGAATGCCGGATGAATAATGAATATTCCGGCCTGAAATCTATTTCAGGCAGGGATGATGAAAAAATAAGGGTTCTCCTTGTTGATGACGAACCTGGTGTCCTTGACGTTACCGGGATATTCCTTGAAAGATCAGGAAATTTTATAGTCGGATGCTGTGATTCAGCAGCTGAAGCATTAAAAGAGCTTGAGGTTGGTAATTATGATGCAGTTGTATGTGATTATGAGATGCCGGAGATGAATGGTCTTGAACTGTTGTTTGAGATCAGGAGTCTTGGGAACGATATTCCGTTTGTCATTTTTACCGGGAAAGGTCGTGAGGATGTTGTAATCGAGGCAATCAATAACGGTGCAGATTATTATATCCGGAAAGGTGGTGAGCCGAAATCACTCTTTGCCGAACTGGCGCATGTGATCAGTGAAGCTGTTGATAAACGGAGATATGCGTTGAGTGCCGGGAATTCGGAGAGGTTTATCTCCGGATTGTTTCATCATCTGCCCGACCCGACTTATGCCGTAAATAAAGAAGGTGTTGTTATTGCCTGGAACAGGGCCATTGAAGAGATGACTGGTGTAAATGCCGGTGATATTGCCGGTAAGTACGGAATCCGTCCTTCTGAAATACTGTACGGGTCAGGCAGGCCGTCACTTGCAGATATTCTGCTCAGCCCCGGTAAGGTTATGCCTGACGATTATAACGCAACAACCAATACCGGTTCTATGATAATTGCAGACGTCTCTAAGGATAAATCGGGTAAACTCTCTTACATGCGTGCCAAGGGGACGTATCTCTATGATGGCTGCGGGAATATCTCCGGTGCGATTGAATCTGTCAGGGATATTACTGAGTGGAAGGTTGCCGAGATGAAGCTTTTGAGGATGAATGAGTACAGAAAGGCCCTTATTGAGTCGCATATTGATCCTCTTGTAACCTTATCCCCTGAACTGAGGATTACTGATGTCAATGCCGCTACTGAAAAGCTTCTCGGATGCGGGCGTGGAGAGATAGTTAACTGTGAACTTCGTGAATGGCTGCCGGACTCTGAGGGAATCGGAGAGGTTTTTAGGTCACTGGACTTTGGGAAGACGATCAGGGACCACAGGTTAAAGGTTATGAAGAAATCTGGTGAGGAGATAACGGTTTATCTTTATGCTACAGCTTATTCGGATGCAGAAGGGGACGTTAAGTGCATATTTGCCGAACTCCATGAACCTCTGCCGTTTATGACCGATGATGAGTGATGACCGGCAAAATGTTGAAATATGGTATTTAATGCCCATATTTTCTGTATCGTAATTTGTGATATGTGCTGGCTCATATTTGGTTCATAAATTCTCATATGAAATAGTGCACCGTTTCATTCATTATCTGTGAACCGGCTGGTTCATGAATGACTATTCTGTTATTGTGTGAATCCGGTAGTTCTCGGTTCGTAACTGAAAAATCCATGCCTGCAATATTGCGTCTGTGCTCATGTCAGCCAGATTTTTATTCTGCCGTTTTCCGGCCGGAAATGCTCAGGATAAATTTTTTAATTCATATTTTATTGTCCGGGCAGGCATATTGACTCTGAAATGTGGTCTGATATGAGGTCTGGATTTGGTATTGCCGTTTATAATTTCCTGATATTTTTGGCGAACCGCATTTATTGGCAGTTCTGCAAAACAGATGATGTTTAATTGTTTATATTTTGGATGTTATTTTTGGCTGATGGCGTTTGATATAAATCTGAGCCCTTTGTTGTTTGTATTTTGGTTAAAAAATGGATGATTTATAACTCTTCTTAAATTCGTCTTTAAGGTTATATCGTGTTGTGCATTTATTGTATTGGTATTGTAGTGTGTATGTATTTTATTTTGTGTGCCCGGAGATCGGTACGTGCGTTGCGTGTTTAGAGGTCCTAAATATTATGGATTTTATTTAAGGTTTGTCCGGGCTGACAGGTTAATGTACCTGATTTGTCTGTTTGTAATGTAAACTTCACTTATTGCAGGTTATCGCATTATCACCTTTATTCCTGGTTTGTTCTTATTATTGTATTTTTGGATGATTTTTCCGGTTGTAAACCAGCTAATGCTTATTCTGATTTATTTATCTGCCTTTTTTTCGGCAAACCTGCTGTTGTCTCTGGAAATGCCAAAAAACTGACTCAATATCTCCTTTTTGTCTTCACTTTTTCCTTCGCTCAATTTTTCAATGCTGAATATTGATGATCTGGTACTCATATTTTACACTCTCCTTTCTGTGGTTAATGCTGATTTCCTGTTCTCATGCACGCGGGTTTCTGTCACTGCTGTGCCGCCCCGCTGTGCTATATTTTTATTGGTATTTCGGTTGTGATGAACACTCACCAAAAGAGATTGGATATGTGAGGTTCCACTGAACTATTTTTGGAATTCTGATTATTTTCCAAAAAATATTCGTGTTCTCCTTCTGATTTTCAGCACGTTTTTATATCCGGCAGATATATTAGATATTACCTGAGTGCCATGAATATCCGACAGAAAACTGTAATTATCGTAGCAACGGTCTTCTCAATTCTTATTGTTCTGCATATTGCCACATATGGCTTATTTATCCTTGGCAGTTACTCTGATGTTGAGGAGAATATTCTTAAACAGGACCTGGAAAGGGTTGTAACCGCGTTTGGCGATGATATAAATCATCTTGATTCTGTTGCCGTTGAATGGTCAAATACTGAATCTGTCAGGAATTATCTTAATGATGAATCTTCCGGGAATATTAAGGGTCTTTTAGGACCGGAAACTTTTGAAAGGCTACAGTTTAACCTGATAAATTTCTATAATGCAGAAGGGGAAAAACTGGACGGTGCAGAATATGATCTTGTAAATTACGAGTTTAAAGGCGTGGATTATATTTCTGAATCTGCAATTAAGGAATTTAATTACCATTCATACTCTCCGGAGAACAGAGATGGCCTGATGGGCATAATTATCCTTCCAAAAGGGCCGGTTATGATAACTTCAAGGCCGGTTGCCGGTGCTGATTCCGGGGATGAAATTATCGGCACGATTGTTATGGCAAGATATTTTGATGACCGGATGCTCGACCGTCTCTCTGCCATAACTAATTTCCCTGTAATTCCGGTGACCGACTCAGAAGAGATCAATCAGAAGATGGAGCGTTTTTCTGATTATGATGAGACATCGTACCCCCTGGTTACCCGCTATGAAAACGATCTCCTTTATCTTTTTGCACCGATGGATATCACCCCGGCAGATGAGGACAATCTCCTTGGAACTATCCTTATAAACGATGTCTATGGTGATGAGAAGATCCTGTTTGAGATAACAATCCCAAGAGCAGTCTATCTCCAGGGAAAATCCACTGTTATATTCTCAATTCTACTTTTCATTCTTTCAGCAATAGTTATGGAGGTTGTAATATTCCTTCTCCTTGAGAAGTTTGTTCTCTCAAGAACGTCTAAGCTGAGCAGGTCCGTAAATGAGATCGGTAAAAAACGCGACTTTTCACAGAGGGTTGTGGATGAAGGTTCTGATGAAATATCGTCACTCTCTGACGGAATAAACGGGATGCTGGGGGAACTTGAATCTTCCCAGAAACAGCTCAGGACTAAACTTGATGTTACTGAGGAGAGATACCGCCTATTCTTTAACAGTGGTAACGATATTGTGCTTGTCTGTGGAAATGGCAAAGGTCCGGGCCGTTTTATTGAGGTTAATAA
This sequence comes from Methanoplanus limicola DSM 2279, assembly GCF_000243255.1. NCBI lineage: Archaea > Methanobacteriati > Methanobacteriota > Methanomicrobia > Methanomicrobiales > Methanomicrobiaceae > Methanoplanus > Methanoplanus limicola. Next base: position 823,749 of record NZ_CM001436.1, on the reverse strand, counting down.
TGCCGCCGTTAATATTCTCGGATATTCCAAAGAAGAATTTTCAGGTATGGGGCCGGAGGAGATTATCAGAGAGGAGATCCCGGATGATCCCGGGTTTCTTCGCCGGATGAAGGAGGGACACAGTTTTTTTACGGTATATTTCGTTGCAAAAGACGGAAGGGAGATTCCCTTTGAGGTCAGTGCCCATATATTCAATAATTTCGGCACTCCTGCAACTCTCATGATCGCCCGTGATATTACTGAAAGGGTTGAGAATGAGAATATGAGGGCTGAAACTCTCAAACAGCTTGAAAAAAATATCGGACAGCTTGCAGTACTTAATGATCATCTCAGAAACCCGCTTCAGGTGATTATGAGCCATGTTCTGCTTGGTGAAGACGGGAATCCTGAAGTTATCCTAAATCAGATCGAAGAGATAACCGTTATCGTCCATAAACTTGACAAGGGCTGGCTTGAATCCTTAAAGATAAGGGATTATCTTGTCAGATATCATGGTATGAACTATGATGAAGATGAGGCGAAGAGGAACAGAGAGGATAATCAGTGACCGGAGGCTATAGTCGCAGTCAGTAAATTCCGGTAAATTGATATTTGACTTTGTAAAAATCCGGCAGGATTATTAAACTGTGGTGGTATAACCATCACAGTAATGAAATCCGTACTTGCTGATACCGCTTTGAAGATAAAATCCATGGAGATTAGGGGGGCGGGAAAGATTGCACGTGAGGCCGCTTCTGCCCTGAAAAGTCATGCAGAATCTCTTGATACCCAAAACTCCGGTAATTTTTTATCTGAAATGAGAACTGCCGGAGATATACTGCTTAAGACGAGACCTACTGCCGTATCACTGCCGAATGCAGTCAATATTATTCTTTCAGGCATGGACGGCAGTGATGATGCCGGTGAGATCAGGGCAGGAATCGTCCGGAGGGCAGACAGTTTTATAGAGCGGTCAAATTCCGCTGTAAGGAGAATCGGTGAAATCGGGGCCCGGCGTATCAGTGACGGTGATGTGGTATTAACCCACTGCAATTCTCAGGTTGCAATTGGCTGCATACTTGAGGCTCACAGGCAGGGAAAGGATATTGAGGTCTTCGCAACCGAAGTCCGGCCAAGAAACCAGGGACTGCTGACTATTAAATCTCTCAGTGACGCCGGTATAAAAACCAGTTTTATTGTTGATTCTGCTGCCCGGTATTTTATGAAGGATGTTGATATTGTGGTTATCGGAACCGATGCAGTAACAGTCAATGGTTCGGTTGTGAATAAAATAGGTACCTCGCAGATTGCCCTTGCTGCCCATGAGGCAAGAACTAGAGTTATGGTTGCCGCAGAGACCTATAAATTTGCGCCTAAGACACTCACCGGAGAATTGATCCAGATAGAGGAGAGGGACTCTTCCGAGGTGTTAAGTCCGGAAATTGCAGCGGCAATGCCTAATGTCACTGTCAGAAACCCGGCATTTGATATTACTCCGGCAGAATATATTGATCTTATCGTGACGGAGGAGGGTGCTATTCCCCCTGAGATGGCATATATAATCATAAAAGATTATCTTGGCTGGAAGATCCGTGATTTTGATAATGAGCGCTAATCTTTTGCTGCTGTTGTGAATTGTCAGGATATATCTGCATTTAGGGTGGTATGATCCTCTGCACTGTCCTGTGATGCTTTCGCCACCGTCTGCCGGACTGCCTTTAATCTTAATGCAGTTTTTGTCAGCCTGTATAAGATATCATCGGAAATTACTCAGATTTCCGAAAATAATTTCATTTGGCTTATTCTGTCAAAATTATTCGGGGTTCTGTTAATCTTTACCAAATAATGAATATTTCTGCGTGAAATACCGGGTGACCTTTCATCCGGTATAATAAACGGAAAGAGAGCATCTGCTCTGGTTATGGTTTATGGTCTGTTTATGCCCGTTATCTGAAAGTTGACGGGCCAGGATGCCTGGGTCTTCCTTTCATGAACCGGGTTATGTATGTGGAAGGGTTTAGCGTATATTCTCTGCGTTATTCACTGAATATTCACAATTCCTGACCATTGGCATATAAACAGGGCTGTTTCTCTTCTTTCCGGATTTTGGCAGAGAGATGATTTCTATGAAAAGAATTACAGTTTTATTGGTTTTTGTTATGGTTCTGGCATGTGGAATTGCGCAGGCCCATATGCCGGGTGCATCCGATGCACCTGATACAGACCTGGGGCCAGTTGTTCTCCTTGACGGTGAGGTGCCGGTAGAGATTACAATTGATGATATCGGGGCGTACCATGGTAAGATGTCCGGTGCAGAACCTGATGTCTGTGTATGCGGCGGATGCACGTACAGAGCACTCTTATGTGGCATAAATGAGATCTGGGGCGATGAAATTCCGCAGAGGTCGGATATTGGTTTTTCAAGCGGCCTTGTGAGCGATGGTGCCCTGCACTGCGCCTGGTATATCACCGGAACCGGCCCGGATATGGATGAGGCAGATGCAGGCACTCTGACTCTTTTAAATCCTGACAGAACTGTACTGACGAATTGTTCAAAACAGGCGAGGAGTAAAATTGCAAAGGAGAGATCAACTGATAATTATTATTTTGAGATAGAAAGGCTCTCAACCGGAGAATCTGTTGTACTGACTGTTTCAGAAGATGTCTTCACTGAAGGGTTTCATGAACTCAGAAAGAAAGTCAAATTCTCCAAAAATGCAGGTGATGAGGAGAATGAGCAGTTTATCGCTGATTACAGCACTGTCAGGGACAAATTTTTATTGAGTCCTGATTATGAACTCTTTAATGAAATTGAAGAAAAAGAGGATAATTCGGGCGTTATTCCGGGTGCTGTATTCCTCTGCCTGATAATTGTATGCTGTGTCGGGCTGTTCATCTCTGCGGGTAAGAATAAATAGACATTTCCGGTAATGTGATGAAAAGAAGAGATGTCATTTATTATACCGATATTGCAATGCTCGCTTCATTTGCTGCCTGTGCTGTGACAGGTTTTATAAAATGGCCGGGTCTTTTAAATCCGGTAAATTTTGTATTTTACGGGCTGACTTTTCGTGAAATTACACTTCTGCATGATTATTCCGGATTATTATTTGTTATATTCTGTTTAATTCATCTGTTTCTTCACGGAAAACGGCTCATTGTTATGACAAAGAATAAGCTGAAATACTGAGCATTGTCAGAAATCCGGGATATTTTATGCACTGTAAAATTCTGTGTTAATTCCGGAATATGAATGTATACTCTGTTTTTGAGCCAAATAATTTAATCTTATGATGTTGTGGTGACTGATGTGAAAAAGAATCCGCTTTTAATGTTTATACAGGTCGTTTGCCTGATTTCCATATTCTGTAGTGTTTCGGGCTGTCTTGAAGGGGATGTGGTGCGTGAGGAGAATCCGGATGCCTTTCTTGCAAAGGACGAGGAGGGTTCAGCCGCTGTTCAGGGAAGCGGTGATCCGGGTTATTCTGAGATAAATGATAATTCCGGCAATGACTCACCTGCCGGGACATGCCCTTTTGGAAATCACTGCTCATGCCCGGGTTGTTCACTATGGCTGGATGCAGACAACGACGGATATTGTGACAGAGGTTAATTCCCCTGACAATAATCCGTCTGCTCTTTTAACGGGAGTGTCAGCAGAAAAGATATTATAATTGTCTTGAATTTCTCCAGTAATCCGAAGGAATCCTGTCTATCATCATTCCTTCAACAATCACCGGCATGAGGCGTCTGCCTGTCTCAAGTGCACTCTCAAGCCTCCATGGTCTGTCAGCATAAATTGTAAAGATCGGTTCACCTTTTTTGACATGGTTGCCCTTCTTTTTATGAATATATATACCTGCACCGTGATCATTTGGTGCTCCGGCGGTTCTTGCAATGGTTATGAGCGAACTGTTGTTAAGTTCAACGACATATCCTGATTCCGGCGCATTTATATCATACGAATGGCTTCCCGGGACGATGTCATCTGATTTTACATCCGGATTTCCACCCTGAATCTTAATGATCTCCTTCATCTTCTCAAGTGCCTTTCCTGATTTAAGTATCTCCTCGGCTAACTTTCCTCCTTCACCGTTCTGAGCCTTTCCGGCCATCTCCAGAGCAATTCCGGCAAGTGATGTACTTTTTTGTATGAGAGACCCCGGAATGTTTGCCCCTTCTAGAGCTTTTAAGGCTTCACGTACTTCAAGGTTTACACCTATTGCATGACCTATGGGCGAGTCACCATATGTAAGTGCGCACTCAACTCTCATGCCAAGTCTCTCTCCAAGTTCAATGAATTCTCTTGCAAGTTTTCTGCCTTCTTCAGGATTTCTGACTTTTGCATGCTCTCCAACCGGAATGTCAATAACAACCAGATCAGCGCCTACCGCGTATTTTTTTGCCATAACGCTTGCGAGCATCTGCCCTCTGGCATCTATCTTTAACGGGTATTCATGGGTAATAATTCTGTCATCTGCGGGGGCGATATTTGTAGCTCCGCCCCATACTATAACAGCGCCCGCTTTCTCTGTCATATTTCTGACTTCATCTGCTGAGAATGATACCGGGCAGAGGGCTTCCATGAGATCAGCAGTTCCTCCAGCACCTGTGATAGCTCTGGAACTTGTCTTCGGGATTTTAAGTCCGGCAGCGGCGATGATTGGTACTACAAGAAGAGTGATCTTGTTGCCCGGAACTCCGCCTATTGAATGCTTGTCAACTATCGGATGGGAGCCGAATGAGATCTGTTCTCCGGTTGAGACCATTGCACGTGTCAGATACTCAATCTCATCCATATCAAGCCCGTTGATATATGACCCTGTGATGTATGCGCTTACCTCTCCGGGTGAGAGGACATCATTTACTATATCTTTTACAACTGAGAATGTCTCATCTGAGGTAAATTTCCCTCCGTCCATCTTTTTCTTGATATAATCTATCGATACCGGGCGGTCTGCAACCCTGATCTCAAATGTTTCTCCTTCTTTTGCATCAAGGCGTTTATTTGTGACATAGAATATTCCGACTGTCCCTTCCTGGATAATTGTCTCTGTTGTTGTAACTACGGCCTGTACAGAGGCACCCCTCTCCTGGTTTATTATCTGGATACGGTCACCGTCAAGGACTCCTGTTTTTCTTGCGTCCTCTCTGTTGAGCATAACTCCGCGGTAATCGATATCCATAAGTTTTGCGCTAAGTTTAATCATAATAACACTTCAGTGGAATATTTCTGATTAAGAATGAATAGGATATATTGTTTTGGTTATAATCCCGTATTTTTTGATTTTTCTGAAGAATTGGCCGGGTATTTTTTTGTAACCTAATGCCATAATTTTGGCAGCATGGCCTGCCGGGATCCATTCTTCCTGAATTTGTCAGCGCCGAACCGCACCCGGCTTTAATTTCCGTATTGATTTTACCGTACGGTATGTGCAGTCGTCTTAAAATAAAAAAAGATGGCCGGAAACCGGCCTTTATTTCCCCGGATATTAGTATCTAGGCTTTCTGTGCTTTGGGAAGCAGTCGTTGCAGTATACAGGTCTTCCTTCGGTAGGTACGAATGGTACTTCGCATTCTTTTCCGCAGTCTGAGCATGTTGTCTTGTGCATCTCTCTTGGACCGCCAAAGTTTCTGCGTCCACCGAAATTATCTCTTCCGTTCATATTAGTACTCTTGCAGAATATCTGCAATATATACAATGTTCGCAGAGGCTAATAATATCTGTGGTGAAAATCTTTAATACAGAATGCTGTTATTATAATTTTAAATAATGCTGTTGGTTAAAAATAAATTCTACAATATATTTTGTCGTACGTTGTGGTTGTTTCAGAAATTATAGCTGATTTGGATTTAAATTTATAGATTATGAAATTAACTGATAAAAAAGTAAACTGACCGTAAATCCGGTCAATATTTCTCCCGGATATTTAGTATCTAGGCTTTCTGTGCTTTGGAAAGCAGTCGTTGCAGTATACAGGTCTTCCTTCGGTAGGTACGAATGGTACTTCGCATTCTTTTCCGCAGTCTGAGCATGTTGTCTTGTGCATCTCTCTTGGACCGCCAAAGTTTCTGCGTCCACCGAAATTATCTCTTCCGTTCATTTTAGTACTCTTGCAGACTTGTCTGCCTTACATAGAATGTTGTCAGAGGGTATAATAGGTATGGTTAGTTGCATAAAAAAAGCAAAATTCCGGTAATATCCCTAAAAAATCCTGAAGATTATTTCTGATTTACAGATACATTTATGATTATTTGTATTTCTGCCTTGCATATGTGTATTTGGCTGAATTACCGCCTTTAATCACAATATAGATCCATATGTAGAGTGATTTGAGTGTTCCGAACTGAACATATCTTCTCATAGAAAACCGAACCTTAATTTTAGTGCTCAGCCTGACTTTTCCGATTTTTCTCATTCTCTGTGCGATTTCCAGGTCATCTCCGGCGTCAATGCACTTATATCCACCTATAGAGTGATATGCCTCTGCCCGAAATGCGGTATTACACCCAAGTGTATAATACAGGGTGTGGGTGTAATATCCAAGTCCTGAGAAGACATTGGCGAGAAATAGCGATATTTTATGCTTTATCCCCGGCTCTATCGGAGCTACAGTCCCATACAGCTGAACGGTATCCGGGTTATTTTCAAAGATTGAGATAATAGTTTCAAGCCAGTTTTCAGGGATCAGGCAGTCTGCATCGGTTGTTGCAAGTATTTTGGCCTTTGCAGCCTCTGCACCGTCATTTCTCGCACCGCCAACCCTTTTGCTCTTCTGGATGAACACCCGGTCAGCATATTTTTCGGCAAATTCCCGCGTTCTGTCTGCCGAATCGCCGTCAACAACAATAAGTTCGTATTCCTCTCTTGGAATTGTCTGTTTTGAGAGTGATTCAAGGCAGGCAGTAATATTGCCTTCCTCGTTGTAGGTTGGTATTACAACCGAAATTCTGGGTTCCATCTGTTCTTAATATTTTCTGGTTTTTAGGCAATATAGGTATAGGTCTGTAATATTCCTTAAAAAAAGGATTTCAGGTTTAAGTAATCCTTTTTGTTCTCTGCTTAAAGGCAAGGAGGGTTGCAAGGAGGCAGAATAAAGTTCCGGCTATGAAACAGGCCATGAATCCCTCTATGAATGCCTCAGTTCCGGGATTCACTGAACTGCCCGCTTCTCTGGTAAACAGACTGAATATGGCAGTGAAAGCTGCTGTCCCTATTGCAGTTCCAAGATAGACTGAAGTGCTCATGATGCCCGATGCAATCTCCTTTTTTTCAGCTGGTGCGGATGAGATAATTCCTGATGCACCCGCGCTCATAACCGGGCCGCAGCCCAGTCCGAGAAGGAGAAGTGTTGCTGCAATATAGATTATTGTTGATGTTTCTGAATAAAATGCAGTAAGCAAAAACCCTAATGTGGCCAGAATTCCGGATATGATACAGACAACACGCGCACCATATCTGTCCGCAGCTATTCCGCCGAGCGGGCTGAATATGGTTATTACAACTGACGGTATCAGAAGTGCAAGTCCTGCCATTGCAGGCGACCAGGATCTGATGTACTGAAAATAAAAAGGGAGCATTAAAACCGCGCCTCCAAATGCACCCATAATCAGCATATAGGTTGCGGTTGAGCTGTTGAATGCCGGAATTCTGAAGATATTAATGTCCAGTACAGGGTCCGCAGCAGATTTTTCTCTTCTGTAGAACAGGTAAAAAAGAGCTGCGCATAATGCCAGTGAGATTATCACGGATGGTGACAGGGGGCCTTCTTCTCCTGCCATTCCAAGGGTTATGATCAATATTCCGACTGATATGAGAAATAACAGTGATCCTGCGTAATCGAAATTAACTCTTTGTTTAGGGTTATCACCCGGAATATTCTCTGATTTCGGAATGTATTTCATGGACAGGGCTGCTGCGGCCACTCCGATTGGGATATTTATCAGAAATATCCAGTGCCAGCTCAGATATTCTGTCAGAATTCCGCCTGCCACAGGGCCAAGTGCAAAGGCGAATGATGATGCGGCGACAAGAATTCCGAGTGATTTTCCCCTTCTCTCTTCCGGGATTTCAGCTGCTACGATGCCTATGGCTGTCGGTGCAATCATTGCCGCCCCGATACCCTGAAGAGACCTGAAAATTATAAGCATCTCAATGCCTGTGGAGAGTGCACAGAGGAGTGATGATGCTGTAAATATCGCAATTCCACCGAGATATATCTTTTTTGCACCTCTGTATGAGGCTATTTTCCCGAAGGTTATCATCAGTCCGCTCAGAAAGATGAGATATGCAGTAATTACAAGGGACGCCAGTCCGATTTCCGCTCCGAAATCCTGTGCAATCTGCGGGAGTGAGACGTTTACAATCGCACCGTCAAGCCCGTCCATGAAGACGCCGATGGAGATGACAGCTAAAAGGAGGGTTTCATCTCTGAGATATTTTGCCGGACTGCTATCCATAATTTATATTTGGTCCGGCAGTTAAAAAAAGATATTTCGGTTATGTCCTGCTGATTGTCTGATATTGGTGCCCGGAATGTATTCAGACCCGGTTTAAAGCCGGTCTTTTCAGCTGAGTTCTTTTACGTATTCCAGAACTCTTCTTATGCAGCCGTCCATATTCAGGTACTCAAATTCAGCAAATCTTCCTACAGTGTCGATTCCGGCCGATTCAATATAGTCCCTGACAGTCTTTACATTCTTCTGGTATTCGGTATCATAGACGACATATGCATATTCAAATCTCTCAACGGTTTTATACACTGCATCATCAGGACTTTCCATTATGCCCATTCTGCATAATGTATCTATTGCTCCGTCTGCGATCTCATCATCAGACATCCCTGATACTGCATCGCCTTCATTGAATGTAATTTCAGCAAGGATGGATGAATGACCGTCCGGAGATGCCTCCACAGAATAGTTGGACGGGAATGATATCCTGTTTGCCGGCCCAAGTTCGGTCTGTGGGACATAAAGCCATGAGATATCATTTAAGTCGCCTTTTACACCTATGCCGACACATGCGATAGAGTTGTACTTCAGGTTTTTGCAGGCGTTGATGACTTCCTCAGGGACATCTTCCATGCAGGGCAGAAGTATCTGGGGTGGGAGGGTGGAGATTATTTTGTCACACCTGATCTCTTCATTGCCGTCTCCGATTACAAATATTTCCCCCTCTTTTCGTATGGTTCTGACACAGAATCCGGTCTTAATGTCATCTGTTACAGGTTCTGCTATTGCATGTATGAGCGCCTCAATTCCACCTTTAACCGGGTATGAAAATACTGACTGGTGTGTATAGCCTTCAGTTTCTATGCCTATTGATGCCTTTATGATATCTTCCACCGGAGGGCGCGGGATTCTTCCGTCAACCCAGTGGTGTGACATCTTCTCTGTCGGAAAATTCCATATTTTTTCATTGTAGGGAATCATATACGACTCTGCAATGCCTTTCCCGAATGTGTAGTATACCCATTCCCGGAAATTCTCAGGCTCTTTTAATTCGCCTTTTTCAAGTGATATGAGGTTTTTTACAAATTCGTTTATACAGAAGAAACGGTCATCGGGTGGCAGCTGGTACAGTCCGTTTTCAAAGGGATATTTGACGTAACTGTCCTTATAGAAGATTTTTGTATTGCGGTTTCTGGTTCCCCTGTTCTCCTTTAAGAGATTGCACATGAAATCATAGACTTCAGTATCCCGGCTGAATATGATGTGTGACCCTCCGATGTCAAAGGTAAATCCGTTTTCGGTCTTTGACCGGCACAGCCCGCCAATATCTTTCTCTTTTTCAAGGACTGTTATTTCATGTCCTTTCTCTTTTAAAAGTCTTGCAAGGGCAAGTCCGGTAAGCCCTGCTCCGAGTATTGCAGTCTTCACATTATTCAGGTTGGGTTTTGGTTTACAAATAACCTGTCAACTGCTCATGATCAAATTTCATGTGTGGATCTCCGGCCCGGCTTAGAGGTATCCTGTGCCGGTCAGCTTATTGTATATTTATTGTATAAAAAAGACAAACAGTTATCCGAAAATTTAAGGGGCATCTTGCTACAGGAGAAATAAATATGGATACAAAAATCAGGTCAGTTAAAGCGAGGGAAATCCTGGATTCAAGAGGTAATCCGACAGTTGAGGCAGATGTCACACTTGAGTGCGGTGTGACAGGAAGGGCAGCGTGCCCGTCCGGTGCATCAACCGGGATTCATGAAGCTGTTGAACTTCGTGACGGTGATAAGTCAAGGTACGGCGGAAAAGGTGTAATGAAGGCTGTTTCGGCAGTGAATTCTGATATTTCAGGCGTGGTTTCAGGTATGGATGCAGCTGATCAGGCCGGCCTTGACAGAAATATGAGAGAGGCAGACGGTACTCCCAACAAGGGAAACTTCGGAGCAAATGCCATTCTGACAGTCTCAATGGCAGCCGCAAGGGCTGCGGCTGATGCTGAGGGTGTTTCGTTATGGAAGTATCTGGGGACGGTTGCAGGGTCGGAGAACTATGTTTTGCCTGTCCCGTGCATGAATATCATGAACGGCGGTGCGCATGCCAACTGGCAGGGTGCTGACCTTCAGGAGTTTATGATTGCACCTGTCGGCGCCGGAAGTTTTTCTGAGGCTTTAAGATGGGGTGCAGAGATATACCAGACTCTCAGGGGAATTTTAAAGGAAGAGGGCCACAGCACCGGTGTCGGTGATGAGGGCGGATTTGCCCCGAAAGTTCCTTCAAACGAAGAGCCTTTAAAACTGATCATGAAGGCCATAGAAAAGGCCGGATACAAACCCGGAGTGGAGGTTGGTATTGTCCTTGATCCGGCATCAAGTGAGATCTTTAAGGACGGATTGTATGACTTAAAGAGTGAAGGAAGAAAGCTCACATCCGCAGAGATGGTTGAGTACTATAAAGATCTCTGTGAAAGGTATCCTATTCTCTCAATCGAGGACGGGCTTGCAGAGGATGACTGGGATGGCTGGAAGCTTTTAACTGATGCAGTAGGCGATAAGGTACAGCTTGTCGGGGACGATCTCTTTGTTACAAATGTAGAAAGAATTGAGAGGGGTATTGAGACAGGCGTCTCAAATGCAGTCCTTATCAAGCTGAATCAGATTGGTACTGTTACTGAGACAATTGCTGCTGTACGCCTCGCACAGAAGAACGGATGGGCGGCCATGGTATCCCACAGAAGCGGTGAGACTGTCGATTCATTCATTGCAGATCTCTCAGTTGCGCTCGGCACAGGACAGATTAAGACAGGTGCTCCTGCAAGAGGAGAACGTGTTGAGAAGTACAACCAGCTCTTAAGGATTGAAGAGGAGATGGGCGACTCTGCACGTTATGCCGGCAGGAATGCCTTCATAAGATAAATCTGTGAATAGTCCGGTTACCCGGTAACCTGATTATATTCTGCTTTTTGAAGAGAAATCGTAGTCATATGGATCATGATTACATTGATTGTGGCTATATTGCGGCCATATTAATGTAAAATAATGTAAAATCTTCGAGAGAAAAATCTTTAATGTGCTCAGAAACTGAAGAGGCAGAATCTGAATTTGGAACCATTCTGGTGTCCGAAGTTATATTCTCAAGGGATGATGTGAGGGTTCTCTCCCGGAATGTTGAGTTCTCAGTAAAATGGAATGCTGAATTCGGGATATTTGTCCTTTTCAATGAGGAATTCGGTATACATGTACATGCTCCTGCCTTAAAGGAGGCGATGCTTGACATTAATGACAGTCTCCGTCTCCTTTACGATGATTGTCTTTTAGTTGATGATGATAATTTAAAAGAAGATGCGGTTCTGCTGAAAAAAAAACTTGCTGAACTGTTTGGCTCTAATTCCGGAGTTTTAATTGAATAAAATCCATAATCAGAACCATAATCCGGACCGGAACTGTCAGCATAATCTCAGTGGTAATTCGCCGGGGAATCCGGATAAACAGAGAATTCTTCTGATATTATCGCTGTGTGTATTTATCTCCCTCGCAGGAATCGGCATAGTCGTCCCGCTCTTCAGTGTTTATGCAGACAACCTTGGTGCGTCCGGACTCTGGATCGGCATTGTTTTTGGTGCGTTTGCATTCTCACGGACGGTCTTTATGCCTTACTTTGGATCGCTCTCCGACAGGTGTGACAAGAAGAGGATTATCGGAGCCGGACTTCTGCTCTACGCAGTAATTTCACTTGGCTATATCATTTCCGGCGATGTGCTGGCGCTTGTTGCCGTCAGACTGGTTCACGGCATCTCTTCTGCAATGATTGCCCCGGTTGCTATGGCATACCTTGGAGAGATTGCATCTCCGGGGGAGGAAGCCGGTTTTATGGCGAAATTTCAGGCTGCAATTCTCTTCGGATTCGGTGCAGGGCCTCTCATAGGCGGTTACCTCTATGACCTCTCAGGTTTTAAGGCGGCATTTTACTCCCTGACTCTCCTTTCAGCAGTTGCATTTCTTGTCCTGGTGCTCTTTCTTCCGTCAGAGTTAAAAATCCGGAGTGAAATATCCGGAGATGCTCCCCCGGTGGCCGGCGGTCCAAAATCCGTGGTTAAAAATAGTGATTCTGCCGGAAAATTCAGATTCTCTCTAAAATCCGTGATGTCCCGCATATCGGGGATTTTATCGTCCGAAGCCTTAAGGTTGCTCTTTAAAAATCCCCTATATGCCGGAGTTCTGCTTGTCACTTTTGTGACGGAGTTCGGCATGATTGGCCTTCTGGTATTCATCCCGCTTTATGTTCCGGGAATTGGCCTGTCCCCCGGAGCTGCCGGGCTTATCATCTCGCTGAATGTATTCTCCGCCGGAATACTTCAGATGGTATTTGGCAATATCGCAGACCGCAGGGGCAGAATGTACCTTGTGCCTCTCGGGTGTCTTATCATGGGGGCTGCATTCATTGCTGTCTCCTGCGCAGGAAGTCTCACGGTCCTGCTTCTGCTCGCACTGCTGCATGCGGCGGGCGGACTCTTTGTATATCCTGCCTTAAACGCATATATGGTTGAGGCGGGAAGGATTGCCGGAATGGGTGCTGTGATGGGCATCTATAACTCCGTAAGGGGTGTGGGTGATATGATCGCACCTGTCATCGGCGGAATTATTATTGATATATACGGACTTGGTGTTTATTACCACTTTTCTGGTATTGCGGTCATAATGTCAGCTTTTATCTTCATACTGCTATCCGGAAAAATTGTTTCTTCTGCAAAATCCCGGTGAAGAATATCCAATTGTTCTGTTTATGTTTTCCGGCTGTCTTTATACGGAGAGTTCTGTTAATATCCCATTGAAATCTGACTGAATGCCCGGTCAAAGAATATATACTTTCCTGCTCATTATACTCATTTAAGAGGTGATAATTTTGGATGAGGACTATTACCGCAGACTCCGCATGGATATGGTTGATTATCAGATTCGGCAGAGGGGGGTTGAAGATGAGAATGTCCTTAAGGCAATGGAGAAGGTGCCCCGGCATATCTTCATCCCTGAAGATCTCAGAAGGCATGCCTACAGCGATCAGCCGTTGCCTATCGGGTACGGACAGACGATCTCGCAGCCATATATCGTAGGTGTAATGACTGAACTTCTTGAACCCTGTAAATCTGACCGGGTTTTGGAACTTGGCGCAGGTTCAGGATATCAGTCTGCGGTACTTGCAGAGATTGTTCATGAGGTTATTTCGGTTGAGATTATTCCTGAACTTGCGAAAGCAGCCACAGATAACCTCCGGAAGGCCGGAATATATAATGTTAAGGTTATATGTGCAGACGGAGCTGAGGCTGCACGGGAGTATGGCATGTTTGACTGCATAGTTGTCACTGCCGCATCTCCTCAGATGCCTGACTATCTGTTTGTAAATCTTAAAGAAGGAGGGAGGATGGTTGTCCCTGTGGGTGACTATTACTCCCAGACACTGATGAAAGTCAGAATGATAAACGGGGAGCCTTTTATTTCATCATATGGAGGGGTCCGTTTTGTTCCTCTGACAGGTAAGAAGGGAATGTTATAATTTAATTTTCTGGCTCTTACCCTATTTTATCTGTCAGGAGATTCTGTATTTCCGGGTCACGTTAACACAGATTATCCGGTATTGCCTTAATGGCCGGATATATTGGAGATTATGATTTTTGTGTCTCCTGTGGATATTCTTCTCCGGACAATTAATATGTGTGGCGCATCACGTCTGCATTTTATCTGTTTTTGACACCCTTTTATGCGTGTATGTATTTTCTTTACTTTGTCTGCTTATATCTGATGTAATCCCTGCGGACTATTCTCTATTCTGGATATTGTTATATTTCGTCATATTTCCGTTTGATTTTTATTTTATGGTCATATTTCTGATTTTTGTGCTCTTTCAGATGTCGGAGTATGCATTTTTCGTTATATATCCGGGAGTGGGTGTGCTCCGGCATTTTGTACTTAATAATTGTGTCACACACTAAAAGATAATAAAGCCATAGATCATATAATAATCAAATGTCTTCTTTTTTGAAATTTAACGAACTAGATATTTCAAACGAAATACTTAAAGCTATAGAAGATATGGGTTTTGAAGAACCGACACCCATACAGAATATATCAATACCGCTGATCATGTCCGGAAAGGACATAACCGCCCAGGCACAGACAGGTACAGGGAAAACAGCAGCGTTTGCAATCCCTCTTCTTGAGAAGATAAATACTGATAAATTAGCTGTTCAGGCAATTGTTCTTGCACCTACAAGAGAGCTTACAATCCAGATCGCAGAAGAATTCAACCGCCTGATTAAATATATGGCTGACATCAGAATCCTTCCAATATACGGAGGTCAGCCGATTGAGAGGCAGATATCCGCTATGAGGCGTGGGGTTCAGGTCATCATCGGTACTCCGGGAAGGGTTATTGACCATCTCGGAAGAAAGACACTGTCAATGTCTGAGGTTAACTTTGTTGTTCTTGACGAGGCTGACCAGATGCTTGATATGGGATTTAGGGAAGACCTCGAGGAAATCCTGGGTTATGCACCTAAAGAGCGCCAGACTGTTCTTTTTTCAGCAACAATGCCTGCCCCGATTCTCCGGATTTCAAAATCATTCCAGCACAATCCGGAATTTGTAAGCATTACTCCAAAGACGCTTACAGTACCTTCAATTGAACAGTTCTATATTGAGGTACGGGAGAGCGAGAAGGCTGATCTTCTCTGCCGGTTCATTGATATAAAAGGTCCGGGACAGTCAATTGTATTCTGCAACACCAAAAAGAGAGTAGATGAACTTTCATCAATTATGCGTTCACGCGGTTATTTTGCGGAAGGACTTCACGGTGATCTCAAACAGCAGCAGAGAGATCGCGTCATGGGTAAGTTCAGGAACGGAACTATTGATATCCTTATCGCAACCGATGTTGCGGCAAGAGGTATTGATGTTGAAGATATTGAGACCGTTTACAATTATGATGTCCCTCAGGATACTGAGTACTATGTGCACAGAATCGGAAGGACAGGGCGTGCAGGAAAATCCGGCGCTTCATACACATTTGTAGGCCCAAGGGAATACGGCAAATTAAAGATGCTCAAGAGGATCTCACAGTCCGGACTTAAGAGGATCCAGAAACCTGGCTTAAAAGATGTCGAAAACAGCCGTGTTGAGAGATATATCGAGAATGTAAAGGATGTAATGTCTGAGGAGGATTCCGGATGCTACCTCACCGTCATCGAGCGCTTCCTGGAAGAGAATGACTGTGACGCCTCAGATGTTGCCGCTGCAATGCTCAAAATCTATATGGGTTCACATAAAATTCAGAGTGACGAGGAGAGCTATGAAGAGACCGGCGGAGAGTCCGGCATGGTCAGGTTCTTTATCAGCATCGGAAAGAACAAGAGGATTAAGCCGGGCGACATAGTCGGTGCAATAGCTGGTGAGACCGGAATTCCGGGCAATTCAATAGGTGCTATTGACATTTATGAGAATTTCTCATTTGTTGACATCCCGCTTAAATTTGCAAAAGAGGTTCACAATATAATGGGCGGTCGCACGATAAAGGGCTGTGATATCAAATTTGAACCCGCAAAAAAAGCTGAATACTAATCTATTCTCTATATTTTTTTACCCGGAAAAATGTATATTCCGCAGCAAAATACCCAATAGCGGATGTCCCCGGATTAGGGTATTACATTAATTCTGCATTACTCCGAATATCTGACTCTCCTTAGCTACCTGAGTGATATATATTCGTCAAGACTTGTCTGATGAGAATTTCCGCCTTCAAATCCTGATATGGTAATTCCGAATGACCTGACCGGCTTGTTTTCGTATAAATCTGTAAATATTTCCTTTGCGTTATTCATAATTTCTGAGAGGCTGTCTGTATGGTGACTAAGGGATTTTGATTTTGCCCTGTCAATAAATCCTGAATACCTGATTTTAACCGTCACAGTACGGCACCTGTAACCCCTTTCAGACATTCTTCTGTGAATATCCCTGCATATCCAGTCAAGGCTCTTCATAATTACATCTGTATCAGATACATCTTCTTCATAGGTCGTCTGCCTGCCTATTGATTTTCTGCCCTCCCTCTCTCTGACTTCACGGTTGTCGGTTCCTCTTGCCATCCGGTACATCGCCTCACCATGCCTGCCGAATGCAGATATGAGGCTCTGAATGTCACATTTTCTAAGGTCGGCAATTGTAATTATGCCGTTTCTCTCAAGTTTTGCAGCAGATTTTCTGCCTATGCCGGGTATTTTCACGGCCGGCAGGGGTGCAAGGAAATCCATTACATCTTCCGGTTTTACAATGGTAAGCCCGTCCGGTTTCCGGTAATCGGAGGCTATCTTTGCTATGACCATTGAAGGACCGATTCCGACCGAGCATGTGATCCTCTCTTCCTGCTTTATTTTATTTTTAATTCTGTATCCCGTATCCTCAGCAGCCCCGTAGTCAGCAAGGTGGCTCATGTCAAGATAGGCCTCATCAACGCTCACCTGCTGGAATTTTTCAGAGTACTGCCTCAGGATTTCCATGACATTTTCAGAAACTTTCCTGTAAAGGGGCATATTTACCGGGAGAAATATGCATTCCGGACATATCCGGTAGGCGGTGGATACCGGCATGGCAGATCGTATGCCAAATTCCCTTGCTTCGTATGAGCATGTGCTTACAACCCCTCTTCCGTGCCCCTCTTTTGGATCAGCGCCGATTACAACCGGTTTTTTGGCAAGTTCCGGTCGGTCCCTCATCTCCACTGAAGCGTAGAAACTGTCCATGTCTATATGAAATATTATTCTTCTCTCTTCATCTTCATTCATAGAAAACGGGGTTTCTCCTGTAATCACATTTTCTGTATCTGAGAATATTTATCTGCCGGATCTTTAAGAATTGTCAGTTTATAGGCATGCAGAAACGTAGATTACTTCTGCAACGGTAGATATGCAAAAAAGTTTAAATTTGTATGGTATTGTTATTATCATTATTATTAATATTATTGTTGTTTGAGTTCTTTTGGCTGGATGTATGGTCCTGTAAATGTCAGGTCTAAAACTTCCTCTGAGTTTTTCGGTGTGAGCAGGCTTACAATAATCATTGCAATGGCGGCACATACAAGTGAATACATCGAGAAGTGCATCGGCAGTTTGTCAATGAACTGGTGATAGTACCCAAATACTCCTGAAGCTATAAGTCCGGTTAACATAGCTGCAATTGCACCGTATGAGTTTGCCCTTCTCCAGTATAGTCCGGCAATAAACGGAACTGCAAATGTTGAGAGCATAACTCCTATACCCATCCATATGAGGAATGCGAGCATTTCGGGCGGGTTTAACGCCAGGACAAGGGATACTGCTGCGGATATGAATACGCAGATCTGGCTCAATCTCAGGATCTGCCTGTCTGTTGCCTCAGGTTTTAAGAGATTTTTGTATATGTCCCATGAAAACATTGTCCCTATTGTAAGCATAAGCCTGTCAGTCGTTGACATAACTGCTGACAGGACAATAACTGCAAAGAGCGCCCATACAAATACATTTGGTGCGGCATATTCAACACCATACATAAATGCAAAGTCCTGTGCATTGACTGCATCCGGAAGAACAAGTTTCCCTTCTTCAACGAGCACCCGAACGGCAAATCCTGTAAATTTTACAAGGAACATTACAACCATGTAAAGTCCGAATGCGATCAGGGGTGACCATTTGAAGAATTTATCGTCCTTTGCCGCAAGCACATTATTCACGACATGCGGTGCGCAGGCAAGCCCGACTGTGAGCAGCACTACAAAGGATACCAGAAATTCCGGGGTGCAGTAGGCATAAGCTGAATATGCAGACGGGTAATAGGGCTGCACCATGTTGGGATCGATGGATGAGAGGACTTCATTTATGTGCTCAAGTCCGCCGGCAGATATGATCACAAGCGGTGCCATGATGAAAACACCGGCGATAAGAATTCCTCCCTGTATAAGGGTTGTCCATGAAACTGCATACATTCCGCCTATGACTGTGTACACCGTAATTATGACGGCGGCAATGATCAGGGCAATCCTGTGATCAATGTCAAAGAGCCAGACAAGAACGATGCTTATGGCGGTGTACTGCCCGACAAGGTAGATTAAGGATACGACAATGCCTGCAATGGCTGAGATCCCCCTCACCATTTTGGGGCTTTCAAACCTGTGGGCAAAATAGTCTTCTACTGTCATATATCCAGCTTTTTTACCGATATAATGTAGTTTTACCCCGAAGACAATTATTGCGAATGACGCTGCAAGTGGTACGGCAAGCTGCTCCCATATACCCGGCCATCCGGATGCATAACCAAAACCGCTGACCCCTACAAGTGTCATTCCACTGCACACCGAAGCGACCATTAATATTGTAAATACCCAGAATCCGAGCGATCTTCCGGCAAGGACATAATCCTCGGTATTATGAACTTTCCTTGATGCCCATCCGCCTATAAGGATGAGGCCAAGTGCATAAATGGCAATAATTCCGATAGTCAGAAAATCTCCGTTCAAATATCTGCCCCCTTAAAGGTAAGGCCCCATAATAAAAGGGCAAGCAATATCAATGCCGTGGCACCTGATACTGCAAAGAAGGTTGTATCGGGCAATCCGAATAACATAAATCAAAACTCCATGCTATTATGTAGCATGCTATCATATAACACGATCGTTTAAATCCTGAGTTATCATCAGGGGATTGAAGGTAAAAAATAGATATTTGATTAACAGGCTTTGATTAATGCCTGAAATATCTGATGCCTGTAAAGATCATTGCGATATTGAGCCTGTTGGCAGCGTCAATGACTTCCTGGTCACGGATCGAACCTCCGGGCTGGATGAGTGCCGTTGCACCTGCCTTTGCAGCGGTTTCAAGTGTGTCTGCAAACGGAAGGAAGGCATCAGATGCAACGACAGAACCCTTAAGCGGGAAGTTTGATTTACTAATTGCAATTTCTGCTGAATTGACGCGGTTCATCTGTCCGGCGCCTATGCCGAGTGCGGAATTTTTATTAGCAAATATGATTGCATTGCTCTTTGTATGCTTGCAGATCTTCATTGCAAATTTCATTGCGTCAATCTCGTCAGGTGTCGGGTCACGTTCCGAAACAACCTCCCAGTTCTCCTGAACAACCTTTGGAGTTCTCTGGAGCAGTGCGCCGCCGTCAATTGTCCTTAATTCATCTTTTTCGTTCTCTTCCGGAAGAATGAGTACGCGCATATTCTCCTTTCTCTTCATAATTCCAAGAGCTTCTTTTGTATAGGACGGTGCAATGACAACTTCAATGAAGGTGGATGCAAGTTCTTCTGCTAAATCTGCACCGACTTCACGGTTGAGAGCGACAATTCCGCCATATGCAGAGACCGGATCGACGTCCCTTGCCTGAAGATATGCCTTAAGGAGTGAATCTCCGGTGGCGACACCGCATGGGTTGTTGTGCTTTACAATCACTGCTGCTGTCTCATCAAATTCCCTTAATAGTCCGGTTGCCGCATCAGTGTCAAGGTAGTTGTTGTATGACATGGCTTTACCCTGAAGCGGGACCTGTCCTGCAATTCCGGTCTCTCCGAAGACTGCGGCGCTCTGGTGAGGGTTTTCACCATACCGGAGTTCTCTTCCGTTTCTGAACTGAACTGTGTATGATGTCGGCACTGCCCTGCCCTCTGAATTGAGGTAATTGCTTATCGCACCGTCATATGCTGCCATTCTTGTGAATACCTTTGCTGCGAGGTATTTCCGGTCATCATATGTAAGCCCCTCTTTTCCTAAGGACTCGATTACTTTGTCGTAGTCTGCCGGTTCGATGACGACTGCAACATCTCTGAAATTCTTTGCAGCCGCTCTTATCATTGCCGGTCCGCCGATGTCTATGTATTCTATGAGTTCATCAAGCGGGAGGTCCCTGCCTGACATCTCCTCAAACGGGTAGAGGTTTACTGCAAGGATGTCGATTGGGCCTATTCCGTTTTCCGCCATCACTGCATCGTCTTTTCCTCTTCTTCCAAGAAGCCCGCCGTGAATCTTTGGATGAAGTGTCTTTACCCTGCCGTCCATCATCTCCGGAGCACCGGTATATTCGGAGACTTCGGTTACATCAAGCCCTGCTTCCTTTAGTATTTTGGCCGTTCCGCCTGAACTGAGTATTTTATATCCGTTATCATTAAGTGCCTGTGCAAGAGGGATAATTCCGGTCTTGTCCCAGACAGAAAGAAGTGCGTATTTCATACCATATTATTTAATTTTGGAATCTAAAAAGCTGTGCGAAAAAACAGATTTTCTTCATCCGGGGTGACAGACGGGTCGCAGGTATTAGTGTAACACCCTGTACTGATGCCGGTGATTTCCGGTCTTTTCATATTGCACTGCATAGTAACAAGCAAACTTTCCGGACCATTCCGGAAGATCCTGCATTATACTATTATACCTGATATTCTGTATGTTTTACAGCGTAGAGAAGAGTATTTTTGATTCTGGCTGGGTGCGCTTTTAAATTCTGAACCCGGAGGAAGATTTTTGCGGCTAAAAAATAATCCAGATGCGTTCTTTGAGGCTAAATCTCAGAGTATATTTCCATATTTGTCAGGAAATATTTTTAATTTTCTCCTTAACCTCTCATCTCCAAAAAAGATATGCTTATATAGAACTGCTAACAGGCAATCAGAAATCATTATATAGAACTACAATCCATCTATTATGGTATTACGAGTATAATCAGGACTCTTTGGAGAATGGATGATGAAAAAGGATAATTCGGAAGAAAAAATTCCAGAGGAAGATCTCAGGCAAAATCCGGATACAGGTCCCTGCGAAGGACCTGATATTTTGGGGGGGAAATCTTCGGAAGACGGCAAAGACGCTTCTGCTGATGCAGACGAATGCAGAGAGGTTTCTGCTGAGGAAAAACTTATTGCAGAGAATGCGGAGTTAAAAGATAAATATCTCAGACTTGCAGCAGATTTTGAAAATTATAAAAAGAGAAGTTCAAAAGAGATCTCTGACCGTTCAAAGCGTGCAGTTGAGAGTTTTGCTGTTGATATCCTTGAAGTTTCAGACAACATCGACCGCGCCTTAAAGTCAGACGATGACAGTAAATTGAGGGAAGGTCTTGAGCAGATCCAAAAAATTCTTGAAAAAGTCCTGAAGTCCCACTCCATAACGCCTATGGAGTCTGTGAACAAAAAATTTGACCCGAACATACATGAGGCAATCGCCTATGTTCCGTCGGGAAATGAAGAAGGTACAGTCATTGATGAAATTATCTGCGGCTACTGCATGGATGACAAGGTCATCCGATGCGCAAAGGTTGCCGTATCAAAAGGTAAGGAGGAATAAGAATCATGGTATCAAATAAAGTAATAGGCATTGATCTTGGAACAACCAACTCCTGCATGTCCGTCATGGAGGGTGGAAAACCGGTTGTAATTTCAAACACGGAAGGAACAAGGACAACACCGTCTGTTGTAGCATTCTCCAAAGACGGAGAGAGGCTTGTAGGCAGTCTTGCAAAACGCCAGGCTGTGACAAACCCTGACAAGACCATCAGCTCAATTAAGCGTGATATGGGCACTGACAGAAAAGTCAGAATTGACGACAAGGAGTATACCCCTCAGGAGATCTCTGCAATGATCCTCCAGAAGCTCAAGGTGGATGCCGAGGCATATCTTGGTGAAGAGGTAAAAAAAGCTGTAATTACAGTTCCGGCATACTTTAATGATGCGCAGAGAAACGCGACAAAGGATGCAGGTAAGATCGCCGGACTTGAAGTTCTCCGCATCATCAATGAGCCTACAGCCAGTGCACTTGCGTATGGCATTGACAAGGAGAATGACGCAACAATTCTCGTATATGATCTTGGCGGCGGAACATTTGATGTCTCAATCCTGACACTTGGAGATGGTGTATTTGAGGTCCAGTCAACAGCAGGAGACAACCATCTCGGCGGAGATGACCTTGATCAGAGGGTCGTTGAGTACATTGTCGGGGAGTTTAAGAAGAAGGAAGGCATTGACCTCACCAAAGACAAGATGGCAATGCAGCGCATCCGTGACGCAGCGGAGAATGCAAAGAAGGAACTCTCCTCAACCCAGAAGACAAACATTAATCTTCCATATATCACAACCGATTCTTCAGGGCCGAAATTCCTTGACATGGATCTGACACGTTCAAAGTTTGAACAGCTCATAGGTGATCTTGTTGACCGGACAATCGGGCCGGTTAAGCAGGCACTCAAGGATGCAGGGCTTAATGCTGATGATATCGACCATGTCCTCCTTGTCGGAGGTTCAACCCGCGTGCCGCTCGTTCAGGAGAGAATTAAAAACCTTCTTGGAAAAGAGCCGGATAAGGGCATAAACCCTGACGAATGTGTCGCAGTCGGTGCATCCATTCAGGGCGGTGTGCTTACAGGGGAGGCAAAGGATATTGTCCTTCTTGACGTAACTCCGCTTACACTCTCCATTGAGACAATGGGCGGCATTGCAACAAAGCTCATTGAGAGAAACACCACAATCCCGACAAAGAAGAGTCAGATCTTCACAACCGCAGCTGACAATCAGACAAGTGTAGAGATTCACGTTGTCCAGGGTGAGCGTGCCCTTGCGGCGGACAACTTCACACTCGGAAAATTCCAGCTTACAGGAATTCCTCCTGCGCCACGCGGCATTCCTCAGATTGAGGTTACGTTTGATATTGATGCAAACGGTATAATCAATGTCTCTGCAAAGGACTTAGGCACAGGCAACAGTCAGGCCATAACAATCTCCGGTGATAAAAAACTCTCAGATGATGAGATTGAAGATATGGTTCAGAAAGCCAGGGACTTTGAGGAAGAGGACAGGAAGAAGCGTGAGGAGATTGAGGTTCGCAATGCCGCTGACAATGGTGTCTTTGCAGCTGAAAAGCTCTTAAAGGAGAGTGAAGATAAGCTCGATGCCGAAGATAAAGAAAAGATTGAGACCTCTGTTGAAAAGCTGAAGAAGAGCATTGAAGAGGACGACATTGAGGTGATCAAGAAGGACACCGGAGAACTTACTGAGGCTGTCTTTGCAGCATCAACAAAGTTATATCAGAAAGCAGCAGCTGAAGCAGAAGCGGAAAAAGGGCAGGAAGACGCTTACGGTGCAGAGGCCGGGGACGACACCGTCTTTGATGCCGATTATGAAGTAAAGAATGATTCAGAGAAGAAGGAATAATTCTTCAATGGCGGTATGAATCATGGGTGCGAAAAATTATTATGATGTCTTAAACATCCCAAAGAATGCGACCGAACAGGAGATTAAGAAAGCCTACCGCACCCTGACAAAGAAGTACCACCCGGATGTCTGTAAGGATGAGGGCGCTGAGGAGAAATTTAAGGAGATTAATGAAGCCTACAGCGTTCTCTCCGATTCCCAGAAGAGGGCTCAGTATGACCATATGGGCCATGATACCTTTACAAGTGCCTCAAAAGGGCAGTACTCTGGTGGAGGATTCGGAGGCGGCGGTTTTACAGCCGATTTCGGTGGCTTTGGAGATATATTTGATGCCTTCTTTGGAGGCGGGCCACGGCGTGGGCCGAGAGGCCCTCAGCCAGGTGCTGATCTCCTGATGAGGATACAGATCTCTCTGAAGGATGCTGTTCTTGGTTCTTCAAGAGATGCCGATGTCATGCATACCGAACCCTGTCCTGAATGTGACGGTACGGGCAGTAAAACCAAAAAAACAAGAGTATGTCCACGCTGTGGCGGAAGCGGTCAGGAAAAGCGTGAAAACAGGACTCCGTTTGGGAACTTTGTATCCATGGTCACCTGTTCAATGTGCAGCGGACGCGGCAAAATCCCTGAAGAGGTCTGCAAGTCCTGTAATGGATCGGGACATACAAGGGTAAAACGCACAATAACCGTAAATATCCCTGCCGGTGTTGAGAGCGGCATGCGCCTTCGGATGGAGGGATATGGTGAGGCAGGAGATCCGGGTGCACCCAACGGCGATCTCTTCATTGAAGTTGAGGTTCTTCCGGACAAAAATTTCAGAAGAATCGGGGATAACCTTGAAACTTCAGTTGAGATCTCCGCTGCACGTGCTGCGGTAGGATCTAAAGTTGATATAAAGACTATAGATGATCGTGATGTCGAGCTTAAGATTCCGGCGGGTGTGCAGCACGGAATTGCACTTAAGATACCCGGAGAGGGTGTAAGAAGGCGCGGAAGGCCCGGCGATCTGCTTGCCAGGATAAAAATTGTCATTCCAAAGCATCTTACTGAGGAGGAGAAGGAGCTTTACAACCGTATTGTTGAGCTTGAGAGCAATAAAAAGGATAAAAAGCATGGCTTCTTCTCTGATGTGATGGGAAAAGTGAAGGATTCAATGAAATAAGTCCGGCAGTGCCTGAAAATAATCCCGGAAATATCCGGGATATCCGCTTATATTTATCTTAAATCAGGTGATATTTTTTTATCAAATCTGAATTCTTTTTTTTGGTCCGGTGGAATGGTCCTTCCCGCATTAATGCCAACTGTTAATCTCTTATCTATACAAATATTCGGAGGAAATATGCGTCTGATCTTTGAACTTTCCGGTGAGCACCCGGAGATACCCTTTGCTGAGATTGAATCTGTAGGCATTATAACTGACCGTGAGGTGCAGGTGGCGGTTGCAGAATGCGTCAATCCTGCTGATGCCGGGCGTCTTGCAATGACTCATAACGTGATGGAATACCTCGGCGAATGCCATGCTGATGCCGGTTCTTTTGGAGACCTGCTGGATTCACTAAGCCTGTCATCAGAAGGTTCCTTTGCGGGACGGGTGAAGAAGATTGCAGGAACTTTTGTTTCTGAGTCCCAGCTGACTCTTGAAAAGATAATCGGTTCTAAGATAAACGGGCCTGTATCTCTGAATAATCCTGAGTATGAATATCGTGCGGTTTTTTCAGGGGAGCGGTGTTTTTTCGGGAAGGTCATATGCAGGATTGACAGGGGCGGTTTTTCATGCAGGAATCCTATGAGGAGGCCGTTCTTCCATCCCGGAGTTATGATGCCTCTCTTTGCACGTACAATGGTCAATCTCTCGCTTGCAATGCCGTATGATCATTTTTATGACCCCTTCTGCGGCACAGGCGGGATAATGCTTGAGGCAAAACTTCTTGGATGCAGGATATTCGGCGGGGATATGGACCCTCTCATGCTTGGAGGCTGCCGCCAGAATCTGCCTGATGCAGAACTTTTCAGGACTGATGCGTCATCAATGCCCTTTGGTGATGAAACTTTTGATGCTGTGGCAACTGATCTGCCGTACGGCCAGTCGGTATGCATAATGGGGGGATCACTTGATAAATTATATGACAGTTCACTATCAGAGATCAGAAGGATACTTAAACCGAAGAGGCGTGCGGTTGTTGTCACACATAATGATGTGAGGGGAGTGGCAGAGGAGTATTTTACAGTAAAGGACTATTTTGAACAGAGGGTTCATAAGAGTCTGACAAGAAGGGTTATGGTGCTTGAATAAAATTCCTGAAGAATGGTTTTTTTATTATAAGATAAAACATATCACAAATAATAATATCATATTGAAATTTATAGGTTTGAAGATTTAATGGATACAATATACTGGCTCAGGGCGAATTTTCCAAAAGCCAAACCGGAGAGGTCGGTTGCGAGAAGCTCAATAAGGCACCTCAAGAAGATTGAGAAGGGGCAGCTTTTTTCAAAGGATCTCTCACAGATGCGGGCGGCTGAAGGGAGATGGTATGAATCCCTGATATACGAGATGGTTCTTGACATCTCCAGAAAGACTGATACAATAAAATATGTTGTCAAAAAGGGTGCAGATGCTCCTTTTCCCCCGGAAAATGTTGTGATGGGCCAAAACGGCCTCTACTACTCAAACAGGGGTGACATCAATGTCAGGGGCAATGGTCAGGATATCGCTGAATTTGATATAATGCTCATCGATGATCAGGACAGAGTCTGCTTTGCCGAGATTGTTACCTCGGCATCCGATCTTAAGGATATGGAAGAGGAGGTAAGGTACAAAAAGGCACTTCTTGGTTATCTGTACGGGCAGGTAATTGTGCCTTTTATACTCTTCTCATCTGTTGATATTTCACGTTCCTCTATCATGAGGCGGCTTGTCCGGGAGACTGAGAGTGCGCTGATTATTACAAGGCCTGTTGAGGAGATTAAGACCCAGATTAGACCGGCTTCTATTAGAGGCGTGCCAAGAAAACCGATCAGTCATCCAAAGGCGATTGATCTTGCGGAAATTCCGGTTAAGAGGCCCTTTGATTACAAGGTACTTCATGACCGGAAGAGGGATCGTCTTATTGGCCTTATGATGGCTGAAAAGCCGATGTCTGAGATTATGAAGAAGGATGAGATCCCTCCTGTATCAAAGAAGGTAATTCTTGGTGCTCTTTATCCGTCGGGGATAAAGGCCCTTATGAGGGACCGCACCTTTTCTATGAAGGGGCAGGTGTATGATTATGATATGGTGCTGAGGGACTTTTCAAAGGTTGTTCTTGCTGTTGATATTCCTGATTATGAGCCGGTTATCTACCTCCGGTCAAAGAAGAAGAATGAGTACCTGAAGGTTGTCAGGAAAAAGTCCGGTGAACTGAAAGTCGAGAGCAAGAGAACCCCGCAGATGACAGGATTTTATATCTGGCTTGAAGACCTCTCACCTTCACTTGGGGCAAAGGTCACAGAATATTATGCAGATTATTTCCTCTGCATGCCGGGAAAAAAGAAGTGAATTTCCAGTCTCCCGGATATTTGTATCCGGATGACTTATCTGAAATTATCTGCTGTTTAGGTTTTGATTTTAATTTAGTTTCTCGCTTCAACTGACCCTTCACTGTCCTGATACCGTCCGTCATAGAGGATTTTTCCGTCTCTGACCTCATGCATTATTATCTGGACGCATCTCTCACCTTTTTTAAGCGGAACATCCTCAGGCCCCATATTGACAAGGCATAGTGTGAGATTGCCGCGGAATCCCGGGTCAACGTATCCTCCGCCGATTAAAACACCTCTTCTTCCGAATGACGACCTGCACATCAGGGTTGCTGCGATGTCTGCCGGAAGTCCTACCTTCTCCATGGAATGGACAAGAGTGCATTCGCCTTTCTTCAGGATATAGTCCTCGCCTGCCCTCAGGTCATATGATGCAGGCTGCTGTGAATCTTTGGAATATGGCTCAAGAGTCAGATCTCCTGAATTAACCCTGCTAATAATCTCATAACCGGATATTATCATTTCAGGATTATTGGTTCTGATGCCTGTAATATCTTATGAAAAATCTCTAAACTTTGCAGTATGGATTGAATGTCTGTTTAAAAGAGTCGTAACCATCTTTAAAATTCAGAATTTTCATGAGAAAGGCAGCAATTGGTGTGTGTACTGAGCCGCCTCCCTCATGGGCGTTATTCGCGTTATAGTGAATAACACCAGTAGTATTGATATTTCAGATAATTTAGAACTTACCTTTTTGCTGCTGTGGCAATATTGTGGAGATTACTCCGGGAAATCTGAATTATTGTTATTTGGGGAATCCTGAGGGGGTATCCGTAACTGTCTACCTCTTCTCCCAGCGTTTCAGTTCCATAACAATTGAGAGGGTTTTTCCCTGAAGAATCTCCTCGCGGACCCTGATTTCATGCTTTTTGACCTCAAGGGCACGCCTTGCAATCTCATATGCCCTCTCCTTTGGTATCACGACAACGCCGGATTCATCCCCTATAAGCCAGTCCCCGTTTCTGACAGTCTGCCCACAGCAGACGATCTCTGCACCTATTTCACCAAATCCCTTTGGTTCGCCTGCATTGGGTGATACTGCGGTTGAGAAGACCGGAATTCCGATCTTTTTTATATCATCAACATCCCTGACAGCGCCGTCAATTACAATGCCTGCAACGCCTTTGTTCTTTGCAGAATGTGTTGCAAGTTCACCCCAGGGTGCAACATGGGTGGCCCTTCCGTTGTTTATCACAATGACATCACCCTCTTCTGCAATGTCAATTGCCTCAACAGGTTTTGCCCAGTCTCCTGCGACAGTCTCAACCGTTATTGCCTTACCTGACATTTTGACATCGCCGCATAGTGAGATCAGGCCTGACATTGCACCTTTCCGAAACATTGCATCCGTTACATTCGGTGCTGACACCTGCATGAGAATATCCCTTATCTCATCATCATGGCTTTTTGCTGTTTTAGCAGGGAGTTTCGGGTCATCAATTGCCTTTCTGATCTCCTCTGTGGCCTTCCGTACATCTGCCGATTTTGTGATGCTGCTCCCGACAAGGAGGATGTCTGCACCTGCGATTACCGCTTCTGCGGCTGATTCTGCATTGAGTCCGCCTGCTGCGCCGACAGGCAGTGATACTTCCCCTGAGATCTCTTTTATCAGGTCAACCGGACTTTTTCCGGTCATCTGCTGGTCAATTCCCACATGGGCGTTTATGATGTCCACACCCAGTTTTTCAAGCTCTCTGGCTCTCTTAACCGGATTTTCTGTATTGATGAGGTCAGCCATTATTCTTATGCCATAGAGACGTGCTGCACGGACAGACTCCTCAATTACCGAGTCATCCGCTTCAGCAAGGACACATACGACTGTAGCTCCTGCTTTGGCTGCCATCTCGACCTCAATTCCGCCTGTATCGGCGACCTTCATATCCGCAACGATCTCAGTCCCGGGAAATTCTGCTTTCAGCCTTCTCACAGCCTCCATTCCCTCACTTTTGATGAGAGGAGTTCCTGCCTCTATCCAGTCAGCCCCTCCTGCAAGGGCTTCTTTTCCAATCTCTATCGCTCTTGTTAATTCTGTCAGGTCAAGTGCAACCTGAAGCAATGGTCCGGACATATTTTATTCACCCTGATTTCTTCAAAGCCAGGCGGGTTTTATTTATTGCCGGAATTTTAACCGATTAAATTCCCGGATGACAGTTATAATAATTGATATTTTATTGATATTGAATTAATCTGAAATCTGTTCAAAAATAAACGGATTTGATCTCTTCCAAAAACACGTTTTAATTACAAATCCTTTTAAATTAATCTTCTCTGTACTTTTCAAAGAAAGAGATCTCTTCAGCACTCTTTTTGGACGGAATTGTAACGTCAGCAGGGTATCCTGCGGGTATGAGTGAAATAAGTGTATATCTCTCAGGAACTCCCAGAAGTGTTCTTACATCATCTGCATATTCCATCTTGTCTCCGGCAATCCAGCATGAACCAACACCATATGACCACAATCCAAGAATTATCTGCATTGTTGCCGCACACCCGTCTTCAACAAAGAACTTATGGTCTTTTTCAGTAAAGACAGCAAAGCAGACATTGGCATCTTTTATAAATTTCCCGTGGGTTGCAAGTTCTGAAAGTTTATTCAGGGTCTCTTTCTCTTTGATTACCCCGATAATCCATGGCTGGGCATTTCTTGCAGTAGGGGCTAATTTGGCACCTTCAATAGCAGCGCTGATTATTTCATCAGATACTTTTTCATCTTTGTATTTCCTGATGCTCCTTCTTCCCTTAAGAATTGTCATTCCAAGATTCATGCTACCTATATAGTATTTTCAATAAAAAAACTCTTGTTATAGTATTGGCGGAAACTGTAGTTCTCTGACGGATGACCTGCCCTTCACTTTCAGATTGAATTACGCAATCAGATCTGATTCTGAGTCAGATTCCGGCGGACTGAAATGATCTGTAAATATCTCTTAAATAGGGACAAGAATTTAAAAAAATGGCGAATAACCGGATTTTTCCCTAAAATGGGAGAAGAGAGCCGATAAAGGCAGAGAAATTTGAAAGGCCGTCAAGTAAAACAACTTTCGGGTCAATGCCAAGGATCGGGAAGATGAATATGAAATATGCAAAAGTTCCTATTGTGCTTCCTACATTTGCCATTGCTGCGACAAGCACAACCCTGAAGAGTGGAACCTTCCTCATCTCCGTGAAATTTTCAGCTTCCATTATCTTCCTGAAATCCAGCGCTCCCGGTTTTCTGACCTTCGCTTCCGTAATTGCAGCAAACCATCCTGCTGCAAGCATCGGATTTAAAGAAGTCATCCATGAAACTGCAAATGCAGTGAGGGCTGAAAGCGGATGGCCTCCGGCGGCCAGGGTGAATCCTGCTGCAAGCACTCCGTTGATTATAACCCAGTACAGCACTGCCTCCAGGAGTACTCCCCATCCAACACCTGAAAAGGCTATCAGTATTATCAGGAAGGCAAAGAGGGCGATGAACCCGACGCCGAGTATTTTTGCCCACGGGAAGGGTTTTGGCTTCTGTACAAGCGATGCCATCTCCGGCAGGGAAGAGGGGTCTTCCATATATTTCCGGATGCCTTTCACATGCCCGGCACCAACCACACCGAGGACCTTCTCATTATTCCTTGAAAGGTTAAGGAGAGAGTGAGTGAGGTAGGCATCCCTCTCTGCTATCAGCGCCTTTGCACCTCCGGGTGAGAACCGGCCGAACTCCTCAATAGCAGCCTCAATGAGGTCTTTGTTCTGCGAGAGTTCATCAATATCAATCTCCTCACCGCCATCTTTGCCTGTAACAGCGCCTGCAAGTGCAACAAGAAGTTTAACCTTCTCAAAGAGTGTCATGCCGCTTACAAACCTTGAGAGTGTGATCCTGATGTCCCGGTCAGCAAGCGCAATTGGTATGCCTCTCTCCTCAGCCTCATTTATTGCCGCAAGCATCTCCGCACCCGGTTCAACACCGACATCCATGCCTATCTTCTTCTGGACATATGCCAGGAGCCACTGGACAAGAAGTTCTGAAAAGTTCCCGCCGGATAATATCTCACTTACATCGGGTGCTCTTGTATCTTTGTTCTTTATTGCCTCAAATCTTGGTCTGTCCAGTTCGACTGCAATGACATCCGGTTCAAACTCTTCTATCGCTGCCTTTACTTCATCTATACTTTTCCGGGATACATGCGCTGTCCCGACAAGTTTTATTTCACTCAATTATTTTTGCCCCTTCACTGTCTATGACATATTTTTTATTTTTTTTATTGCAGTCCCCGTTAAACAGCAGATAGTTCTCCTCTATCTTCCGGAAGTCCTCATCCTCGTTCTCCTCCCGGCAGATCAGGTCTTCAGCCAGTATCCTGGTATCTTTCTTACTGTTATTCTCTTCTCCTATGCCGGGGCATTCAAAGGCCAAAAGTTCACCATCCTGAATCATGAAAGGATAAGTCCGGCAGATGTCCGGTCTTATATCATATATTCTGCATCTCCCTGATTCATTCAGAAAGATACATCTGCTGCCCTCTCTTTTTAGTGCCCAGTTAAAGGTATATTCAGTTCCGTCTTCCTGTTTTAAAAAATCCGGGTATGGTTCTGCAATTTCAGACCAAGATTGTCCGGTATTTTCCATGATTTTTCTTATCTCCGGAGCACTTACCAGGACCAGATTTGAATCTTCGGATACTCTGCGGCAGCAGTCCCCGCAGAGTTTACATTTAAACCCTGTCTTTAATATTTTTAGTTTAATCTCTTCTGATTTTTCTGAAAAACGGGTCATAAAAAAATTAGAGGTTTTCCCTTGTGATTCTGTCAAAGTTTTCAAAAATTCTGCTTCCTTCGAATGTGTGGCTCACTTCCGGGTGCCACTGTATGCCATATATATTTTCATCAACTTTTGATATGGCTTCAGCAGGGCAGATGTCTGATACTGCGGCAAGGGTGAATCCTTCAGGGATTTTATTTACTTCATCGGCATGGGAGGCCCATACACTGATCTTATCGGGGTATCCTTCAAAGAGCGGGTTGTCTTCAAGAATTTTAACTTCAACTCCGCCAAAACCGCCCATTTTTCCGGGCTGAACACTTCCTCCGCGCCTTGTGGCTATGATGTGAAGGCCGAGGCATATTCCGAGAACCGGCACTCCCAGGTCCACATATTCCGGTCCGGAACCTGCCCTTTCAAGTGACGGCCCTCCGCTGAGAATAATGCCGCGACAGTTGCCTTCAACTTCTTCAGCAGGTGTGTCGTTCTTTATCATCACTGCATCAATTTCAAGATCTCTTAGCATTCTTTTGATGAGATGGTTTGACTGTCCGAAATTGTTAACCAGATATATCGGCTGCATTTAATACTTGTTTATACCGGAAAGGCTATAGATTTTTCATAGGTGACGGTTTTGTCTTCAAAAAAAAGTGCTGATTATGGGGCCGGTTATTTCCCGAAATTTTCGAGAAATGTCTTAATTGCGGCCCATATCTCTTCTTTGGAGTGACCTGTCATATAGGCAAGCCACATTGACCCTGCAAGAAGTGCGCCCTCCTTAACCTCACCGCCGCAGTACCGTGCAAGGCTCTCATCCCCTATATTTCCAAAGTCAGGATCGACAAACCAGGCTTTTATCCCGATTTCTTCGGCTGCTTTTTCGATCTCTGCGGATTTATCCGCACGCACATATTCGGTTGTGACAATCGGCGGGACATTGTCGCCGAGATGTTTTATGAGTGCTGCCACGGCAAGCATCTGTGTGCCGCCGGAGAGGACGAGTGTTCCGGTATACCCCTTTGAAATTCCGGCTACGACCGGCATCATAGGATCTCCTGCAATTCTGATGACATCCATCGGGGTCTTCTCCTTAAGGCTGTTTATCTTACCAAGAGCCGCGTCACAGATCTCGTTCTTGAGTGAATGCGGGTTTTCACTGTAACTGCTTGATACACCGACACTGTATCCAAGTCCTCTTAAGACACAGAGTGCGGTTGTGGTACCTCCGGGCACGCTCTCTCCCAGCACCAGCAGGTCACCTGCTTCTGAGAGTTGTTTTCCGATTCTTCGTCCGAATTCGTAGAGCCTTTCGGGATCTTTTATCGCGTCCTCCACTCTTGGGTCCTTTCCCGGTGCTCCGTAAACATCATAGCAGGGCGTAATAGGGTTCTGTGCCAGTCCTGCATTTACAATGACCGGATCAAGCCCGCAGAGTTCGAGCATGGCCCTTGTAACCGTTGCAGGTGTTGCGCAGCCAAGCGGGCTCAGGGGTATCTCCATTCCGGGAAGGGGGCCGTTTTGTATCAGAAAGGCGTCCAGTGCCGGTGTCATGAGTGTTGACTCGGGCGTTGCGCCGGCAGCTGAAAGCCCCGGAATTGTTGAGAGGACTGAATTGCCTATAACCATTCCGATTATTGGCTTTTTAAATTCAATGTCGGGTTTTTCTGATAGAAAATTCATTGTAGTATTTTTCCGGTCAATTATAATAAGAAATATGATCTGGATTTAAATCAGGTCTGGTTGTTTTATCCGGGTATCTGAAGTTCTGATATTATTTTTTCTTTGAGAAAGGGAAGTAAACATGCAGAATAAAGAGTATTACAAAAATTCCCCACGTCATGGTATGAATTCTGTATGAAAGGGGTTTGTCCAGGATTCCTAAAGTCAGGGGACCTATTATGTTGTAATGCGTAATCCCGAAACCGCTGATAAGCAGAACCAGCGTCATTATGAGCAGAAGGATAGCAATAATTCTTTTAATCCGGTATACTTTCATGTTAATCATGACTCCTGTATTTCATCTGTTTCAGGTGCTCAGGTTCCGAAGAAACTTTCGTCAAGTTCTGCTGAATCTGAATATCCGCGGCTCTCCCAGTAGCCCCTGTAGTTCCCGTCATCCGAGAGTTCAATCTCTGTTACCCATTTAATCCACTTGTATCCCCATCTGTCTTCTGCCACAAGCTGGAAAGGAAATCCGCGTTCAGGCGGAAGTGATATTCCGTTCATCGAATGGGCCAGAATTATTTCATTGCCGGTAATGTATTCCAGAGGGAATGATGTGGTATATCCGTCATAGGCATGAAATATAACGGTGTCTGCCTGATCTTCAGGTCCGGAAATATCAATCAGGTCTGATACAGATATCCCTTCCCAGAGAATTGTAACCTGCCACCCTTCAACGCAGTACAGAGTTGTAACCTCTGAATGGTTTGTGAATCCGGATACTGCCTCACTGTAGGTGTATGATGCCGGTTTTTTTACAAGTCCTGATATTTTTAGCCTGTATGTACTCATATCGGGATAAACCGGCCCCCTGATAGAATTTTCCCGGAAGTCATTCACTGAAGAAAGTTTTTCCCCTTCATATTCGCGGATTTCAGTATATCTGCTGTTCTCCGGGTTTTTGTCTTCATAGGGGCCAAATCCGGTATGTCCGGCAAAATCTATGGCATAAATAACTGCTGTTATCAGGATTGCTGCTATTATGACGATCTGTATCTCTCTTCTCATTCTCCACCCTCAATGGATGAAAGTAATTTCATAACCTTAAATTGCTTTCCTCACTTCCTCTCCGGTGACGGAAACGGTCATTTGATCCCCGGCTGATTACTTCTTTTGCAACTCCTATGCTGTCTGAATGGGAAAAAATAAACTGTTTTGGAGATTAAGATATGTTGATTACATGCCGGGATATCTCAAATCCGTAAGATCCACTCTTCAGTTCTGCACCATTCTTCCTCTTGGCGACAGCTCAGATTATGACTCGTACGCACGGCGGTTTTATCTGTTCCCGCTTGTGGGTTATGTCACCGGAGGTATTGCGGCGCTTCTTACAATGCTCGTATCTGATCCTGCGCTTTCTGCGGCAGTTGCGCTTGCAGCTGTTATGATCCTGAACGGTTTTCATCATTTTGACGGACTGCTGGACCTCGGGGACGGGATGATGGCACATGGCAGCCGTGAAAAGAGGTTAAAGGCGCTCTCTGATCAGAATGTGGGCGCGGGTGGCATTGCTTCCGGAATGCTTGTCATACTGCTTGCATATGCTGGGCTTATGTCAATTGCGATGGTTCCTTACGCCATACTTATTGCCGAGGTTCTCTCACGGTTCAGCCCGGTATTTCTGTTGACTTTCGGGGAACCGATAAAGGAAGGCATGCATTCATACACACATGATTTCGGAAAAAAATGGTTCCCTTATGCCGCGTTTGCTCTGTGTGTTCCGGCTCTCTTTCTTGCGCCGGGTGGCGTTGGTTTTATGGCCGCCGGCATTGCGTCAATCGCTGTTCCGCTCTTTCTTCTGGTTGTATTTAAAAAAATATTTGGCGGTGTGAACGGGGATATGGATGGCGCGTCTGTTGAGATCTCCCGGATGGCAGTTATTGCCTGCCTTGCACTGGTTTTGTGAAATAATTGCCTGAATTTATTATTCCCCTCTCTGTTTTTTTGTCCCGCAGGATATTATCTTCCGGCGCTACGTCATTTCATTTATTATCTCTGCTCAGGTGAGAAATGCCTGGAAATTATTTCTTTTACAGTCCGTAATGCCTGAATAATTTACCTTTGCAGTTTTGAATCAGTATATATACCTGTAATAGTCACTTTAATTTATATCATGAATGAATTTTTTCAGGGAATCCACACATCCGGGGGTGTAATCACAGAAAAGGATGGTAAGCACTGTACTTTGAGAATAAGAGTCCCTGCGGGTGTTCTTTCGGTTGAGAAGATGAGAGGGCTGGCTGATATTGCTGACAAATACGGTCAGGAGAATGTTCATCTGACTACCCGTCAGACTCTTGAGATCTCACATATTCATAACTCAAGGCTGGAAGAGATTGAGAAGGATCTTGCCTCAATTAATACACCGATAGGTTCTGAAAAGGATGAGGTCGTTAATATTGTCGCCTGCCCGGGTACTGACAGATGCAAGTTTGCCAATATTGACTCAATTAACTTAGCACTAAGGCTTGATGAGAAGTTATTCGGAAAATCAATGCCGGTTAAAATGAGAATTTCTGTTTCTGCATGCCCTTATGCCTGCACAAGTCCGACATTGAATGAAGTTGGAATAACCGGCGTTGTAACTCCTTTCAGGTCGCCAGGACTCTGTACTGGCTGTGGAAGCTGCACTGAGTACTGTAAGGAGGAGGCAATAAAGGTAAAAGGTGGAATTGCAGAAGTTGATCACGAAAAATGTATCCGGTGTGGAGTCTGCATTGAATCCTGCCCCTTTGATCTTATACAGGCAAGCGCCTCGGGGTATCTGATTACTGTCGGTGGCAGGCGCGGCAGGCACCCTCAAATCGGCAGAGAGTTTATGGAAGTGAAGACTGAAGAGGAGGTTATTGATGTTGTTGACCGCCTAGTTTACTATGTTTACAGGCGGGCATGGTCGGGCAGACTTCTCTCAGATCAGCTTGACGATATTAAGTTTGAGGAATTTAAGGCTGAAATGCTTTCAGGGTCTGCAATGCCATAAATTGTGCTTCAGGTGCGTAATTGACGTTTTAATAGCAAATTTTCTCTTTTTTTTCTGAAAAAAATTGGTTTTAATATAGTCACTCATGAGCCTGCGGGTTCACAGATAATGAATGAAACAGTGCACTGTTTCATAGGAGATCTCCAGGAAACATGCGCTGTTGCCGCAGGGCATATTAAAAAAATGTCTGAATTTCCTGTATGGCAAATTACTGTTTATCTCTCCTTTCTTCTGTCTAATAGCTGTACATTGAAGTGTAGCCCTGATTTTCATCATCGCTGCACACAATCGAGTCCCCGTCACGAATCAGGGTGTTAAACATCATCTGGGAATTAAGCAGGTCATCATCTTCTGAAGTACCCTTTGATATGCCGCTTATCTTCTCTTTCTGCGGCGTTGAAATGACTCTCTTTCTAATCTGGACGCCTTCACAGTGTTTACAGTATGCGCAGTGGCTGTAGACTGAAACTTCTTTATCTGCGCATGCGACTGTCACTTTCTGACCGCTCTGATCACGCTTCATTGGGAGTGTCTTCATGAAAGGAATTTTGGTTTTTTTTGGGTAAAATACCTATCTGCGTAACCTCAGGGAAAAGACGCTGTGTATATCATTTCAGGCCTGCAACGAAATCTTTTATACTACTGATTTCCATATATAAGATACTCGTTTCAATGCGATAGGACGGGTTCCCGTCGAATTTAAAATAAGAGGTTAGGATTATGGCATCTGACAAGCCACACATGAATCTGGCCGTGGTTGGGCACATCGACCACGGAAAGTCCACAACAGTTGGACGTCTACTGTTCGAAACCGGTGCT
Source organism: Methanoplanus limicola DSM 2279 (assembly GCF_000243255.1). Lineage (NCBI taxonomy): Archaea > Methanobacteriati > Methanobacteriota > Methanomicrobia > Methanomicrobiales > Methanomicrobiaceae > Methanoplanus > Methanoplanus limicola. The sequence goes on along the minus strand of NZ_CM001436.1, from coordinate 786,280 downwards.
GTACCGGCACACATCATCGAGAACTACCGCAAGGAAGCTGAATCAAAGGGTAAGGGTTCCTTTGAGTTTGCATGGGTTATGGATAACCTCAAGGAAGAGCGTGAGCGCGGTATCACAATCGATATTGCACACAAGAGGTTTGACACTGACAAGTTCTACTTTACAATTGTAGACTGCCCTGGACACCGTGACTTTGTTAAAAACATGATCACAGGCGCTTCACAGGCAGATGCAGCACTTCTCGTTGTTGCAGCACCTGACGGCGCAATGGAGCAGACAAAAGAGCACGTCTTCCTTTCAAAGACACTCGGTATCAACCAGCTCATCGTTGGTATCAACAAGATGGACGCTGTAAAGTACGATGAGAAGCGCTATGAGGAAGTCAAGGCACAGATCTCCGATCTCGTCAAGATGGTCGGATTCAACCCTGCAAATATACCATTCATTCCAATGTCCTCATTTGCCGGAGATAACATCTCAAAGCACTCTGAGAACACACCATGGTACAAGGGCGTTACACTCCTTGAGTCACTTGATGATCTTGAGCAGCCTGAACTCCCAACCGGCCTTCCGTTCCGCCTTCCAATTCAGGACGTTTACTCAATCTCCGGTATCGGTACAGTTCCGGTCGGACGTGTTGAGACAGGTATCATGAAGAAGGGAATGAAAGTTTCATTCATGCCTGCAAACAAGTCCGGAGAAATCAAGTCCATTGAGATGCACCACGAGGAAGTTCCACAGGCACAGCCTGGTGACAACGTAGGATTCAACGTCCGTGGTATCGGAAAGAACGATATCCGCCGCGGTGACGTCTGCGGTCCTGAAGAGCAGCCGCCGACCGTTGCAGAGGAATTCACTGCACAGGTAGTTGTTCTCCAGCACCCAAGCGCAATCACAGTCGGATACACACCTGTATTCCACTGCCACACAGCTCAGGTTGCATGCACCTTTGTTGAACTCTTAAAGAAACTTGACCCACGCACAGGACAGGTCAAGGAAGAGAACCCAACATTCCTCAAGGCAGGAGATGCCGCAATCGTTAAGTTCCGCCCGGTTCAGCCGATGGTCATTGAGAACTTCAAGGATATCCCACAGCTCGGACGTTTCGCAATCCGTGATATGGGATCAACTGTCGCAGCCGGAATGTGCATAGCTGTAGATGCCAAGCAGATGAGATAATTTAAATCTCAATATTTTTTGGTGAATCAATTATGCAGAAAGCAAGAATCCGCCTTACGGGAACAGATTTTGAGAAAGTAGAGCATGTCTGTGACCGCATCAGGGAAATAGCCGAACGTACAGGTGTAAACCTTGCAGGACCGGTACCTCTTCCGACAAAGAAGATGGTTGTACCTATCCGCAAGAGTCCTGACGGAGAAGGAACTGCCACATGGGATCGCTGGCAGATGCGCGTACACAAAAGACTTATCGATCTCGATGCTGACGAGCGTGCATTAAGGCAGCTTATGCGCATTCAGGTGCCAAAGGACATTGGCATTGAGATTGTACTTGAGAATTAATATGGATAGGAGGCGGCAATGAGAGCCGCAGATATTTCCTCTCAATTTAAGGAAAGCCTTACCTTTGAGAGGGCTTTTATAATTATATTTCTATTCTCTTTGGTGTTCAGGTTTGCATTCCTGGATCTGAAGTTGTTTCACCATGATGAGGCAATACATGCCTGGTTTTCATGGACCCTCCTGACAACGGGGGAGTATGTTTATGATCCCGTATATCACGGTCCGTTTTTATATTATATCACAGCCGGAGTTTTCTCTCTTTTTGGGGAGTCGGATTTTGTCGCAAGGTTTATCCCTGCACTTCTGGGCGCTTTAATAATTCCGCTCGTATATGCGGTGAACAGGCTCGGTTATCTCGATAAAAGGCAGACTATAGTTGCAGCCCTTTTTATTGCGCTGTCTCCCGATATGATATATTTCTCGCGCTTTCTTAGAAATGATATATTCATACTGTTCTTTACAATGCTTCTTCTGGTTGCCCTGCTCTGTTATTTCGAGAGATATGAGCTGAAGTTTGCACTCCTGGCGGGTGCGGCGGCCGGACTTGGTATGTCCTCAAAAGAGAATATGCCCATTGTGATCGGTATTTTCGGGCTGTATATCCTTTACCTTTTATTCCGGGGTAAAATACAGCTCCCAAAATTATGGTGGCGTGATTTAGCCCTTGGAATTATTGTCGCAACCGGAATTTTGGCTTTTTTCTACTCTTCAATGGGAACCCATCCGGAAGTTCTTATGGACGGCTGGTTAAAGGCAATTGAACACTGGACATCAGTACACGGCGAGGAGAGGCTTGGAGGTCCGTTTTATACATATATCCTGCTCTTTATACTTTATGAGCTTCCCGTCATGATTCTTGCGATAATTGGGGTTTACAGGTTTGTTATGTACCGGAAGGTTAAAGACAATAATTCCGTTGATAACATTTCAGATTCCAAAATATTGCCGGATAATGATGACGCAACTGTTAATTGTTCAGATTGCGTTTTGTCTCCGGCTGCCCCAAAACTTATCAGAGATCTCCCCGGCTCACTTAAAAATGTGGAGTTTACAAGATTCTGTATTTTCTGGATGGTATTGTCAGTTGTCCTTTATGGTTATATCGGGGAGAAAGTGCCCTGGCTTATCCTTCATCAGCTGCTGCCGATGATATTTGTGGCAGTTTATCGCATTGATAATTATAAGAGCTATGTTCCTGCAATTGCTGCTCTGTTTCTTATTTTAATGACGGTTCATGTGGTATTTACTCCGGCAGATATCGCCGAACCTATCGTTCAGGTTCAGAATTCAGAGGATTTGAGGGAGGTATTCACGATGGTGGATGCCTCAGAGAATGTAGCAATCTCAAACGATGTCCGCTGGCCGTTTGTCTGGTATTATCGTAATGACTGGCCGGATAAGATCTCATATTTCAATGGTTATCAGGACCACAGTGACTATGTGCTGAATGGTGACTTTGATCTTATAATTCTGCATGATGCCGAATCTCCGGCAGCAATTTCCGGTTATGATAAGAATACATACAAAAAGCACTACTGGTTCAGTGTCTATGATCTTGTAAAAACGCCCTGGTCCGGCCTTAATCCCGGAGGTCCCGGATATTTTGAGACTTTAGGCAATGACCTTAAAAATATCGGATTATATTACTTTACAAGGGATGCAAAGGTCGGCAGCCTGAATATGGATGTCTACCGGAGGGATGTTCCGGCATTATAATCCGGAACTGCCGGTATTTCACATCCTTCATCCCTTTTTTATCTTCTGATTTATCCGGGTACGGACTATTGTCAGTTTATCCTGCCGAAATATTCTGAAATTCAAAAACTGTACTATATATCCTGAAATGTCAATACTGAATCTGTGGTCTGAGGTTTCATTGATATTGAATTATGATCAAAAACTATGATAGTATTTCAGATTTAATCTATCTTATGATAAGAGGCATATTTTCCGATGGATGATAACAGAGTTGAGTGGTTCTGGCAGTGTACAATACCCGAAGGCACTGAGTTACAGGAGCATTTTTTAAAGACAGAAGGGGTCCTGATAATCGGAGATCGCTGTAAAATAGATTATGGCCTCTTCGGTGATGAGATAATTGTAGGTGAATTTACATCAATAAACGGCAATATCAATTCTGAAAATGATCTGAGACTTGATAACTGGACTGAGATTAACGGTGATATTCACTGTGGTGCTGATGCCTATATCGGTGAAGGTGTAAAGATAAAAGGGCGCCTTGTGGTTGAGGGTGACCTTGACCTTGGTGACAATGTCTCCATAACAGAAGGATTTGAGGCAAAAGGCTGGATCTCCATAAGAAATCCTATGCCGGTTATTACATATCTTCTTCTTTATCTTGTTGCAGTGCTTGGTCTTGAGAAGGAAGAAGAGATCTCTGATTTCTTCAGAAAGCTTTTCAGTGAAGATGAAACTGAAGAAAAAAGAATTCCTCTTGTAATTCCTCCGAGTTCAGTCCTAAATATGCAGTTATTCTCCGTTCCAAAGAGCCTGACAATAGGTAAGGGGTGCAGGATGCATGGCAATATAAGGGCATCATCTGTACATATTCATGAAAATAATACGATATTTGGAAGTCTGACTGCTGACTCTGAGATTGTGATCGAGAGAGATTCGGTAGTGCATGGTGCTGTCACAAGTTCTTCAGGAGAGGTTACATTTATGCCAGGTGTTCATGTCCTTGGCAACGTGAGATGCAGTTCAGTTATTCTTGATGAGGATGCAAGGCTTGACGGGACAATTAAGGCTCCGGAAGGAGTTAAGATAGTGAGAAAGAGATGAAGTTAAAAGATTTTTTTGAGATTGATGCTGCGGAATGCATCGAACCTTCATTATTTGATCATATTGATGATTATTACAGCAGTTCATTTCTGGCTTTGAGTGCCGGGGATGCGCGTCTTCTTGTTGATGAGAATGAGATGCCTCTTGCAGTTGCCTGGAGATGTGACAGTGGCTGGGTCATATCCTCATATCTCTACAGAAATATTACATATGATATAATCGGTAAATTTGAGGGTTGTGCCGGGGAAATTTATCAGGAGAGGAGGGACGATTATGAGTCTGCACTGAGGGAATATTACTGCGGGAAAATAACCGGGGAATATCCTGAGGTTAGTGAGGACAACAGAGAGGGGAGATATGAGATGGTCACAGCTCTCTTTAAGGATACTATAGGCGTTTGCAAAGGTCAGTCTGCAATAGACTTCTGCTGTGGCTCGGGTGTAGTATCCAAAGCTCTCCTCTCCTCCGGATATCTGCCTCTCTCTATGGATAACGATCCATATCTTCTGTCTGTTGGTCTTCATAAGGGCAGGCTGAATCCAAAGAAGACTCTCTGTATTGATGCCTCCGTCTCCGCGTATTTCTGTCCGGAATCTGATGTCGGCACAGGACTTATGCTCGGAGACATAACCGGTTTTAACTCTGATCTCTGGCAGGGGATTGTTGCCCAGATGTTAATGCTGACCGGAAAAACGCTCATTACGGTTGCAACCGAGAAGGAGTCCATGCTTATCAGAAAATGGTGCGAGAATGCCGGAAGAACTCCGGAAATATTTGAGAATGAGAATGATCCTATATATGACCGCTGGGTCTGTTTCTGCTGATGTTATGCTTTAAAGTAACTCTTCTGTGCAGGAGAGGAGAGCCTTTCTCCTGACAGTCTCATTTTTGTCTTTTGTAAAGAGCGTTATTGCCTGCTTCGCCCTTAAATCATTTATTCCTGATAAAGCCTCAATAATACCTGTTTTTTCCTTTTCTGTTCCCTGTGTTGCAAGACGCCCCGATTCATCCATGATATTGTTGAACATATAATTGCTCATCTCTTTTATTGCATTTATGGCTGACTCCCTCACCCGCGGTTCTGAATCATTTAACATCCGTACTGCATATGAAATTGAGAGGTTATGTCTTATTCCTGCAAGCGCCTCTATGGCTGCAATTGTGATCTTTCTGTCTGACTCTTCAAGGGCACCTTTCAGGGTTGGAATTGCTGCAGTATCCATACCGGATACAGCAGCAGAAACTTTCTTCTTAAGTTCACTGTCACCCTCTGCCGAGATCCTGAGCATTGGTATTATCGATTTAGGATCCTTTATTTTGCCAAGTGCTTCAATAACAGTTATGCATGTAGATCTGTTCTCATGCCTGAGAAGATTTACCAGATATGGCACTGATCTCTTTGACTGAAGTTCTCCGAGAGATTCTATCGCTGCAATTTTAACACTTGGTTTTCTGTCTTTTAAGAGATGGAGAAGCGGTTCTTCAGAAGCTGATTCCATGCCTGCAAGCTTCTCCGCCGCAGATGACCTGACCATCTCATTTTCACTGCTTAAAGCTTTTGAGAGTTTTTCCGCTGCGAAAGGCCTTATCCCGCTTTTTTTCAGTATCAATAACCAGGCATCACTGGATTTAAGGCCCTTATTTTTTAAGTCCTCTCTTCTTCTCAGTAATTCCTCCTCGATATTCTCCTGACCGGAAATACTTCTGCTTCTGTTATCTGCATCATTTTTCCGGGCTGAATCCTTCTTTTTTATCACTGCCGCTGCTTCTGCCGCTCTCTTTCTCATCATTGGGTTATCTGATTTAAGGGCCTCATTTATTGCGGAATATCCGGGTTTGCCCATTGCTCTTAATACCTCAGTAACTTTTTGCCTTATATCCGGGTTTTCATCACAGAGGTATTCTGTAAGCACAGGTATTGCATAATCTTTTAATGGGATAATGTCCACCCATTTCTCTTTAATTATCAGATATCTTGTTTTCTCCCAGTATGTACGCGGTTTCCACCCGTACCTGTCAAGTGCCCATGCGGCTTCATTGCGAATATTTGAGTTTTTATCTGCCAGAGCCTTTACAAGATATGGCACAAATCTTCTCTCGTTAATGCTGCTGATTGCTTTAATTGCGGTGTATCTGACCTCCTCTGAAGTGTCCTGGAGGAATGCCGCAAGAGGCTGAATTACTATGTCGGAGTTTATCACTGAGAGATGTCTTGCTGCTTTCTTTCGCCTCTCTACTTCCGGGTTTTTAAAATCCCGGACTGCAACAGATACTGTCTCTGCCGGATAGCGGGCACCTTTTTCTGCTTCTCCGGAGGCATAGAAGTATGCCGCCGCCTCCATTTTGTTCTGAGGTTTCCATTTGAGATACTTCAGTGATTTTGCTGACTGAAGGCTGACTTTATCATTTTTGTCATAGAGAAATGCCGCTAGTATTTCGGTTGCACTGGAGTCTTTTTCACCAAGATATCCCAGTGCCTGAACCGCTGCACGCCTCTTTCTGTAGTCATTGTCGTTTATTATCTCTTCGATATATCTGACCGAAATTTTCCCGCATCTGCCAATTGCTCTTGCTGCTCCGTCCCTGGCATTATCTTTTCCTGTAGTCAGTATTCTGATTAATGTCGGCATCAGGGCTTCACCATATCCGGACAGAACTTCAGCTGCCCCACTTCTGACTTCCGGATTTTCTGAATTAAGCACTTTTAAAAGAGGAGCAACTGCTGGTTTACCTGTGGACTGCAGTTCAGCTATCGCCCTTCTCCTGGTGTCATGATCATCAGAGCCGAGAGCTGATATAAGCCTTTCAGTTTTAATGGAACTGATGTCATTGCATGTGGGTTTTTCCCGCTTATCTTCTGATGTCATATTACTGAAGGTATCTTATTCTCCGGTTCATACTCTGTTAATCTCCGGAATAATTTCCTGTCTGAATATTTCTGCCGGATTTTGACCCTGTATGTCTATATTTACCAAACGGAAATTAGATTCAGGCTATCTCCTATAGTATACCCATTCTCTTATGAATGTAAGATACAGTCTGATTATTAATACCTGCTTTTAGGTCTTTTAATGTTTGTATAATACAATCTGTGGGTTTTGATTTATCTTTACCGGCAATAGCAGGGCTTTTTTAAGATATAAATCATGATAAAATCTTCGAAGTTTTTTAGAAAATTTTTCAGGCTGTAATTTTTACGATGGCCTTCATTGCGAAAGTCTTCAGGTTTGGATTGTCGGATTCTGCAACTGTTCTTTCGAGATAAGGTAGTGCATCTTTGCCTGCTTTTACAAGTCCTGCCTCAGATTTTTTTCTGACTGCTGAATTCGGGTCCATCAGAGCTTTAATCATTGGCATAATTGCTTTCTCACCGCCTATATCAATTATAGTCTCAAGGGCTGCAAGCCTTATCTCATAGTCGTTATCTGACAGTAATTCTTCAAGAGGGCCGACTGCAACTTCTCCGGTTTTTCTGATCTCTTCCCAGTTCTCTTTTGCCATCAGATAATAGACAATGTCTGTCTCTGTTTCAGGAACCCAGGAGAGTTTGTCAAGCGCTTCTGCGATATTATATCGTATTTTGCCGCTTTTGCAGGAATGAAGTGCATCTGAAAGTTCCCGGATTGCATCTTCTCCAAGGCTCTTTAATGAATCTGTGATCTGATTAATTATGCTTAAATCTTCATCTTCAAGTGCATTTATCAGGGGTTTAATCGCTTTTTTACTGTTCAGATACCCAAGTGACCTTATTGCTGCTATCCTCACTCTTGAATCCTCATCTTTGATTGCATAAACAAGTGCATCAAATGCCATATCGTCTCCTGCAAATCCCAGTGATTCTGCGGCGGTCATTCTGATAACAGGGTCTTTCTCCTCGTACATTGCGCCGGATAATGCTGCATATGCCTTCTCATTCTGAATTTTTCCAAGACTCTGTGCACAGATAAGTTTAGTTGATGAACTTCCTGAACTGAGATGTTTTACAAGACCGTCAATTGCAGGATCTCCAAGACCTATCAGAATTTCGGCTGTCAGATTCTGAACTTCCGGATTACTCTTCTCCATGGATTCGATGAGCGGTTCGATGATCTCATCACCCATTGAAAAGACTTTTTCAGATGCACTGACCTGAACCTGTGTATCTGTGCTTCTCAGGCCGCTTATAATCTCATCGATCTTAGATCCGTATTTCAGTTCCGGAATTATCTCTGTCTTTATCTCCGGACGTTTGCCTGCTTCTTTGATCATTTCTGCTGCACGCTGGCTGACTTTTTGATTTCTGTCGCTTGCAAATGCTGTAATGATCTCTTTTGCCCTTAAATCCTCAACATCTGCAAGTGCAGAGAGAATTCCAAGTTTTTCAAGTTCATTTCCCTGAACAATTATACGTCTGCATTCATCCATTAACGGATTGAACATTGTATTGCTCATATTTTTTATTGCCTTTGACGCACATTCCCGGACATCAAATTCATAGTCGTTGAGCATTCTTACAGCGTAGGATATTGCAATGGGATCGTTAATTCCGGCGATTGTTCCGATTGCGGTCATACGGACAGTCATGTCAGAATCATCGAGGGTATTTTTAAGTTTTGGAAGTGCATCCGACCCTATGGATGAGACTGATGCCGATGCTGTTGTCCTGACACTTTCGTCAGGGTCTGAGAATAAGCCCGTAAGTGCGTCTATCGCTTTTATTTCCTTAATTTTTCCGAGTGATTCGGCGCATGCCATTCTGACGAATCTGTTCTCATTTCCACAGAGCTTTATCAGATATGGTGCGGCTCTTCTCGCCTTAAGGTCTCCAAGGGATTCAATTGCGGCGATTTTGACATTGTCCTTTTTGTCAATTAAAAGGTATAAGAGGGGTTCAATGGCTGATATTCCGCTCTGTCTCAGGTTTTCAATCGCGGCCGCCCGTACCATCTCATTTTCATTGCTGAGTGCACCCGATATCTTTTCTGCCTTTGAAAGTTCAATCTCGTTGTTTAAAAGAATTTTCAGCCAGGAATCCCTGCTCTTAATCCCGCTTGCATTAATCTGACTTTTGTGCTTTTTGATCTCCTCTTCAATACTGTATTTTCCAAAGAATTCCGGCAAAGGTTCTTCTTTTCCGGAATTTGATGCAGAATCCTTTTTGTTTATTATTGCAACCGCTTCTGCGGCTCTTTTTCTGATATTTTCATCATCTGACTTAAGTGCATTTTTTATTGCAAGGTAGCCCGGTTTACCCATGCTCCTCAGTACCTCTGTTGCCCTCAGCCTGATGACAGGATTTTCATCACAGAGATTTTTTACAAGTACGGGGACTGCACCTTCCTTCATCTGAAGAAGGTCAATCCATTTCTCTTTTATGAAGTAATATTCTGCTTTATCTTCTGAATTTTCCGGCTTCCAGCCGTATTTGTCAAGTGCCCATGCGGATTCGAGGCGCACTCCGGAATGTGTATCTTTAAGGCATTTTGAAAAATAAGTGATCAGTTCTGTGTCATAAATGCCTGATAATCTCTTTACTGCTGTATATCTTACTTCTCCGCAGCTGTCATCGAGATATTTCAGCATTACATCTTTTACTGAATCTGATTTCAGTTTAGAAAGGAGATCTACCGCTTTTTTACGCCTGTTCTCATCCGGGTTTTTAAGATCCCGTATTGCAAGGGTTATAATTTCTTTCGGGTATTTTGCAGAATTTACCGGGTCAGCAAGTGAGTAGTAAAAGACTGCGGACTGTAGCCTGTTTTCAGGCTCCCAGTTTATAGTTTTAAGTGACTTGGCCGCTTCAAAACTGACCTTTTCATTACTATCCCTAAGGAGCGCAAGGAGAACATTTTTTGTGGGTTCCCCGAGGTAACCGAGATATGCAAGTGTGAGTGCCGCACCTCTTCTTCTCCTGTAGTCTTTGTCCGTTGCCGCTTTTTTCAGTTCATTTAATGCGGTTTCGCCGCTCTGCGCGATGGCTCTTGCCGCACCGTCTCTTGTATTTTCCTTTCCTGCTGCAACAAGCTTGAGGAGTGTTGGCAGTGCCACTTCGCCATATGTGCCAAGAACCTCGGCCGCTCCGCTCCTGAGCATTGTATTGTCGGAATTGAGGGCTTTAAGAAGGCCTATTATTGCAGGGCGGCCCAGTGTTGTCAGCTCAATTGCAGCATCCTCTCTTTTTTTCCAGTCTTTTGAACCGAGAGAATCAATGAGATTTTCTATTTTTTGGGAGTTATTGTCTGTTTTTTTATTATTGTTTATTATGGCCATTAATGGTCTCCCATATTATCAAAACTGCATCCGAAAAATTCAGAATAATTTTAGAATTCTTTTAAACTAAATTGTTTTGTTATTTACCTCTTCTAAGCGAAAATATATCGTTCAGATCTCAGTATTTATTGAAATAATATTCACCTTCAGTTGATTTATTTTGTAATTGGGATAATTATGTGCTGTGGGTTATAGATTTTAGATTCTCCCGGGAGGATAAATCCGGTTATTTATCGGGAATTGCGGGCCGGTTATTTTTCCTCTCCTGATCTATGCAGTGATAAATAACCGGATATACGTGCAGAGCAATATAATATATCACTATATGAAGCAACACTCTGTTCCTGAACTATTGTCTCCTGCCGGATCTGCTGAATGTCTCACTGGCGCAGTTTCTGCCGGAGCAGATGCTGTATATCTTGGCGGTGTTAAATTTGGTGCCAGGCATTATGCCTCAAATTTTACAGAAGATGAACTTGTAAGCGCTGTAAGATTCTGCCATGCCCGTGGTGTAAGGGTATATGTCACCCATAATACTCTTGTAAAGGAGAGCGAGATAGAAGATTCGTTATCTGAACTTCTCTTTTTATTCAGCATAGGTGTGGATGCTGTTTTAATTCAGGATGCCGGAATTTTGCAGCTTGCAAAGTCCCTGATTCCCGGTCTTGCAGTTCATGCATCCACACAGATGTCGGTCCATACAAAAGAGGGTGTGAGATGGGCAGAGGAGAACGGAGTCGAGAGGGTTGTTATGGCAAGGGAGGTTTCCATTGACGAAGTATCTGCCATATCACGCTCAGATGACATACGTGCCGGAACTGAGGTCTTCATACACGGGGCGCTCTGCTACTGTTATTCCGGACAGTGCCTCATATCTTCACTTACAGGCGGTCGGAGTGGCAACCGTGGCATGTGTGCCCAGCCGTGCCGCAGGCAGTTTTCTCTTCTCTGCTGTGGTGAGGATGATAATGCGGATTTACAGAAATGCAGGCCTTTGCTGACCAAAGGTGATTATCTCCTATCTCCAAAAGATCTCTGTTCCTATGAGAATATTACAGATATTGTAAATTCCGGAGTTAAATCCCTTAAAATAGAAGGGCGCATGAAGGATCCGTCATATGTTGCTGTAGTGACCGACAGATACAGGAAAGCCATTGATGAATCTGCCCGGAAAAATATCAAAGGGAGTATTGTATCTGAAATTGATCACAAATCTGCGGCTGATGATCTCATGTTTGCATTTAACAGAGGGTTCACACCCGGATTTTTGTCCGGCAGCAGTTTTGGGGATATGATCTCCTATAAGAAATCCGGTAACGCAGGTGTTGAGGTTGGGGTTGTTCAGGGCTACAGCCAGAGGAGTAAAACTGCTGAGATTAAGCTCTATGGTACATTAATTCCGCAGGCGAATGACGGTATGATGGCCAAATCCGGAAAGGCGGAGGAAGGATTTATTATGAGAGCGCCTTTCACCCTGGCAGGAAATTCCCTGAAGGTAAGGATGCCGTTTGTCCCGGAAACAGGAAGCCGCGTATTTATTACAAGAAGGGATGCTCTTGAGAAGGAAGCTGAGAGGATAATTGCCCGTGACGGCAGTATTCCGGAGAAGATACCCTGCACCATAACTCTGAGGTTTGATGGTAAAATTCCGGTATGCTCAGTGTCGGCTATAATTTTCGGGCGTGAATTCTTCTCCGAAGTTAAGGGCTGGTTTGAGATGGAGATGGCAAGGGGGCGGCCTCTGACCTCAAAAGAACTGAAGAAAATATTCTCAAAAACTGGCGGAACCCAGTTTGCTGCCGATGAGTTTATTATTGATTATCCGGGCAGGCTTTTTGCGCCGGCAGGTCTTTTAAATGAGCTGAGAAGGAAGCTTTTCTATTCACTTGAGGATGTGGTTTATAATTATTTCAGGCCGTCTGAGGATGAAATCAAATCAGTCCGGGAAAATATTGATGTGGTTTTAAGATACCTGGATGATGATCGCCCTGCCGGAATGGCAGGCTCTTCATCCGGCAGCTTTAACCCGGGCAGTTTATCTTTGATGAATACTTTAAAATCAGGGATACTTTCACCGGCAGAAGGGCCGGCAGACAATATCTCTCTCTTCTGCATTGTAAGTGACTACTGGGGCGCTATGGCTGCATTTTCTGGCGGTGCTGATACGGTATGTATTGAGCCTTTTATCGTTCCCGGTAAGAGCAGTACAGTCCGCGAGATTTCAGGTCTCTTCAAATCTGTTGCCGGAAATATGCCTGACGGATGCAGGCTGATCTGGAAATGGCCAAAAATTACCGGGAAGAAATTCCTTGAATTTGCAGTTCCGCTGATAAAAGAACTTTCCGGTAAGGGTTTTTCCGGTATAATGGCTGAAAATGCCGGGGATGCGTTTGCCATACGGAAAATATATCCTGATATACAGATTTACGGAGGGCCCGGACTCAATCTCTTCAACAGTTTTTCTGCACTGAATCTCGGCAGATACTTTAACTCTGTCATTGTCTCATCTGAGCTTACCGGGGATGAGATCAGCCTTCTTGATAGGAATCTCTGCCGCCAGGAGAAGAGGCCTTCATCCGGAATTATTGTGCATGGTGCTGCCGAAATATCGGTATCAAAGATTAATATTCTCTCTTCAGTTCAGGACCAGGAGTCTTTATGCAGGGGCAGTTATTTTCTGAAGGATATTAAGGGACATCAGTTCCCTGTCAGTATTGACGGTGAGAAGAGGACGCATATATTCAACTCCTCCGATACATGCCTGATAGATTATCTGCCTGAAATACTTGAGTCCGGTATAGATTTCATTGCTGTTGACTCCAGAAACAGGAATGCTGATTACTGCCGGGAGATCTGTGAAATCTATAAGGCAGCTTCTGCCGGAGATTCCGGAATGGCAACTTCCGCAAAATACAGAATAAAAGATATTTCTCCTGCCGGGATAACGTCCGGACATTACAGGAAAGGAGTATAAATTCTGGAAATATTATTATTATTATTATCATTTCTGAATTTTTGTTTTTCGGAGCAGACTATTCTCCATTATCTTTAAGTTATATCGGCTCTGATTATGCGCCGGGCAAAAATAATGCTATGGTATATTCAGATCCTCTATTCTTTCCGGGTGGGAATAGACTGTAAATCTGTCCCCTCTTGCAAAACATATAAGTGTGATTCCGTTTTCTGATGCAATCCTGATTCCTTCCGTTGTTGTTGCCGCTTTTGTAATCACAACCGGAATTCCGGCATTTGCAAGTTTTGACACCATTCCTGCGGGCTGCCGGCCGGTACTGCCGATGTAGCACCTGCCTGTATCTATCCCGTTTAAGGCAGTGTAGCCTATTACCTTGTCAATAGTGTTATGCCTGCCAATATCTGAAAATCCGGCGACCTTTCTGCCTTCTGAAAACAGAACTGAATAGTGGACAGCCCCCGTCTGTCTCCAGAGATCTGACACTATCTCTTCTGTTACTGCCGGAATGTCTGCTTTTTTAATTTTCATACCGGATTTTACATGCTTAAATGGTGTATTGGAGCAGGCGCCTCCTGAAGAGCATGTAACAGGACTGAGCTTTCTTTTCAGTTCGGCTTCGACATAAATATCATTGCCATCGGTCCTGACAGATTCAATAATGTCTGATATACTCTCACTGATTACAAATCCTGCCCCCAGTTCTTCAAGATTTTCAGGTGTTGCTACCTGAGATGACAGCATTTCATTGTTGAGGTAGATATTTACCTTCTCTTCTGTGACAATCGGGTCATCAACAATTCTTACGGAATCACTCTTTACAAGAATTCCCTGCATATATTTTAGAGGCATATTTTAATTACTCAGGATTATGTATTTTCCAGGACATTTTTTACAGATTTCAGGCTATAATGAACTCAGATATGACCCTTATTTTCCGCTGACGATCTTTCCTTTAGTTCTGATTTCTTCAAGGTCAGCATCATCTGCTTTGATTTTTAAAAGTTGTGTTCCGAAGCAGGGTTTTTTGAAATAAAAGAGTATCTCTTTTTTCTTAATCTTAAGGCCTGTGTAAAGAGTTCCTTCTCCAAGAATTGTAACTCCCTTTATTGTAAATCCTTCCGGCATTTCATATACTTCAGATGCCTTCTTTTTGATATATTGTATAGCATCTTCCGGGGTGATCTCTTCATCAATTATTTCCGGGCTGAGTTTATTGACACACCTGTTCATATTTTTTCACTTTAACTTTTTTATTTATTATTTTGTTTGACTTTAAAGATATGATCTCCTCTTCTGCCGGAATTAATCTGCGGTTTTAATTTTATTGTCTCTCTGCCTGCCTTTCAGTTTGCTTTCGCTGGAAAGAAACATTGGAAATAATCTTGAGGCTTTAGATATCATGCAGAATTCTTCCTGGCATGGTATACGGAATTTATATCTGTATTTATCACTTATGGTGACTTTAAATCCGTATCCGGGGTCAGAATATTTATTTTTATGCTGCTGCTTTGAAGGCTTATATTTTTAAAGATCAATTACTACATTTAAGACACATGTATGCAAACCGACTTGATAATCTTCCACCATATCTTTTTGCTCAGATAGATGCATTAAAAGCAGAAAAACGTGCACAGGGAGTTGATGTTATTGATCTCGGTGTCGGAGACCCTGATCTTCCTACACCCTCTCATATCGTTGATTCACTATGCGAGGCTGCAAGGGATCCTTCGACACATCATTACCCGGATTATACAGGTATGATTGAATACCGTGAAGCTGTGGCTGAATGGTACAATTCCAGATTTGGTGTCAGTTTAAATCCGAAAACTGAAGTTCTGGCACTTATCGGTTCAAAGGAAGGTATTGCCCACGTACCGGAGGCATTTGTTAATCCCGGAGATTATGTCCTTGCAACAGATCCCGGATATCCTGTATATAAAACATCAACCCTCTTTTCAGAAGGAAAACTCTGGGAGATGCCACTTAAGGAGGAGAATGAATTTCTTCCGGTATTTGAGGATATCCCGAAGGACGTTGTTAAGAAGGCAAAACTGATGTTCTTTGGCTATCCAAACAACCCGACTGCCGCAGTTGCTCCTCTCTCGTTCTTTGGGGAAGTTGTTGAATTTGCAAAGGAGAATGATATCGTTGCCGTTCATGACAACGCCTACTCTGAGATAACCTTTGATGGCTACAAAGCACCTTCCTTCCTTGAGGCGGACGGTGCAAAAGAGGTTGGAATGGAGATGCATTCCCTCTCTAAGACCTATAATATGACCGGATGGCGCCTCGGTATGGCATGCGGAGGGGAGGAACTAATCTCCGGCCTTGGGCGTGTAAAGACAAATGTCGATTCGGGTGCATTTGATGCAATACAGCGTGCAGGAATAACTGCTCTGACCTCCTCGCAGCAGTGCGTCGCAGATGCCTGCAGCGTGTACCAGGAGAGGCGTGATGCCCTGGTGAGCGGTTTAAGGGATCTCGGTTTTGAAGTGGAGTCGCCAAAGGCAACTTTCTATGTCTGGCTAAAAGTAAGTGATTCAATGGGCTTTGCAAAGAAGATGCTCGATGAGGCTGGTATTGTTGTTACGCCCGGAGTAGGTTTTGGCAGCAACGGTGACGGCTATGTCAGGTTTGCGATCACCAGAAACATTGAAAGAATAAAAGAGGCAATTGAAAGGATGAGGAGTGTTGACTTCTGAAACTTCCAGAGCACCTGACAATAAAAGACGGCCATCTTATGATCGGCAGTCATGACTGCAATGACCTTGCAGAGAGTTACGGAACTCCGCTGTATGTGACGGACGAGAAGAGAATCCGGGAGAATTTTACAAGATATAACAGTGCCTTAAAGAAGCACTATAATAATGTAAGAATGCTCTATGCCGCAAAGGCAAATGGTAATATGGCAGTCCTGAAGACTTTTGCCGATCTGGGTGCAGGTGCAGATGTATTCTCTTCCGGAGAACTTCATCTTGCCCTTCTTGCGGGAATGAATCCTGAAAATCTTCTCTTCAACGGCAGTTCCAAGACAAAGGAAGACCTTGAACTCGCGGTTGACAAAGGTGTCAGGGTATCGGTTGATTCCTTTGATGAACTTGCCCAGCTCTCAGAGGTGGCAAAAGCGAAGGGAAAAGATGTTGAGATCTCATTCAGGATAAACCCTGCAATTGACGTTCCGACCCACCCTAAAATCGCAACCGGACTTGCGACAAGCAAGTTCGGCATTCCGGCGGATCAGATCCTTGATGCCTACCGCGCTGCTCTTGAAGCAGATAATATAGATCCGGTTGGCATGCACTGCCATATCGGCTCACAGATCCTTGAAGTTCTTCCGTTTGCAAAAGCGGCTGAGATTATGGTGAAGATTGCCGGGAAGCTCACAGATATCGGTGTTAAGCTGAAGTTCATCGATATAGGCGGCGGACTTGGAATTCCGTATCATCATGACAGTGACAATGCTCCGACACCTGAGGAGTATGCTGATGCAGTCATGCCGGTATTTCTGGAAGGTATTGCCAGAATAGGTATCAAACCGGAATTATGGGTTGAACCTGGCAGAAATCTGATGGGTGATACAACAATACTTCTGACAGGGGTCAATTCTGTAAAGACAGCGCATAAAAAATTTGTAAATGTCGATGCCGGATTCAACCTTCTGCTGCGCCCTGCAATGTATGACTCATATCATGAGGTAATAGTCGCTAACAGGGCAGATCAGAAACCTGAGCTTGAATATACGGTCACCGGGCCTATATGTGAATCCGGAGACATTATCGCGGCTGACAGGATGCTGCCGCATGTTGAAAGGGGTGACCTCATTGCTGTGCTTGACTGCGGAGCATACGGCTATTCGATGGCTTCACAGTACAACTGCCGCCCAAGATGCCCTGAGATCATGGTCAATGGTGACCGTTCGGCTTATATGAGGCGTGGTGAGACTGTGATTGACATTCTGAATACCATGGCAGATCTTCCGTGGGTTGAGAAGTGATAAGTAATGCAGAGGGGTAATTCCGGTCTGTGAGGGCATACTACGCACTCGTGGATGACCTTCTGTCTGAGGAGGAATTTGAGGAATTTGCCCTCTCTTTCTCTGGCGGTTTAAATGCTGATCATGATCTCCATTTTGCAGCGGCAGCCGCAGCAGAAAAACTGGGCCGCCTGCATACAAAAATTGCGGAGATCAGAAAGGGGCCGACCCTTATATCTTTTTACTGCCGGATAATTGGCCGCTATCTTACTCCTGAGAGTGAATCTGCCGTTAATTTACTGGATGAGTTAAATTCCGGTTCAGAATTTCTGGATGATTTCTCTCAGGACGAAGGGTCTGACCAATTCAGCAGTTATTCTGAGAGTTCCGGCTTTTCTGACGGCGACAGCCGCTATGTTAATACGTCTTCAGAGAGGTATCACTCACAGAAGAGGGTGCAGAAATCCCGCTCAGGGCAGAATTTATACGTTCATCTCAGGGAGAGCTTATCTGAATCCCTGCCGGAGTTTCCTTCTTTAAGGCTTATGCTTCTTGTGGGAGATGATACCGGAGAGGTTATCATTCATTTCAGGGATGAGATGGCATCTGCCGTTATGGAAATCCCTGACGGAAGTATGATCGAGGTTGCCGGGAGGTATAAGGGGTCCGGAGAACTTTATGCTGTTGACATCCGGCTCTCTGACAACGATATTTCCCTCCGGAAAGACGGGCAGAGAAAGATTCTGTATGAATCTGTATGCTTTGTCATTCTTGGGATTACCTGCCGGTCTTATGGTGATGAAGGGGAGGGAGAAGGCTCTTCATACTTCAGGCTCTTCTGCGGTAGTGGAAATGATACTTTTACCATCACTTTCCGGGACTCCTCTCTCCCGGAAGACATCTCTGAAGGGTTCTGTGCAAAGGCGGAGCATTTAATCCGCATTCCGTCTTCCGGTGGTGAAATCAGATTCTCTGCCGGAAGGAACAGTGATCTTATTCCGGCTGACGGTCCTGTTGAATTTACATACTCTTCACCTTCCGATGCTAAACCCGGCCGTTCTGCATCTTTTCTCTGTCGCGTTCTCTCTTTGGGCCGGGTGCATCAGTTTTATTCCGGAAAAGGCAGTCTCTCATGTGTGAGAAATATGACTGTTGTGGATTATGATCCTGCTGAGAATGACTTTCTCTGCTCTTCTGATTCTGATCTTCAGTATGGTTGTGGTGATGATTCACCCTGCGCTCCGGATCTGCCGTCACTTCTGTATATTCCGTCTGGTGGTTCTCAATGTCAGAATGTTGTCCTTTGGGGTGAGCATGCAAAAATACCGGTATCCGAAGGGGAGATTATTGAGATTGTAAACGGTTTTGCAAAAATTCCTGATGATGCCCATACTATGGCCGGTTGTTCCGGGGGGTATGAGATACATGCGGGCATCAGTTCACTTGTGCGGGTGGTTACATCGGATTATTGCGGGTCTGAAGAGAAGATCTCATTTGAGGGTATGGTCATTGAGGACTTTTCCGGGTTTATAATTGAGAACGGGTCTCTCTGTTACATATTATCCGGTATGACTGACGGGTTGTGCAATGGTATTCCTGCGGAAGTTTCGGGTATTCTGTACGGCATGAGAATTGATGTTATTAATTTCAGAAATATCTCATCCTCTAAGAATAATATTAATTGTGATATTGATTTTATGCTCTCAGAATCTGCAAATATCGATAATTTATGATTTGTTTTACTTTCACCCCGCGCGGTAACCCTTCTAAATAGATCCTGATCATATTCTTTTGTATAAAATAATCAGAGGTTATTTAGATGTCAGAACTGGATATTGAGGATCTGCCTGGTGTCGGCCCGACAACAGCAGATAAATTAAGGGAATCAGGGTACAGCACAATAGAGGGAATTGCAACCGCATCATATGCTGATCTTGCAGAAGCAGCAGAAATAGGTGAATCCACTGCAAAGAAGCTCATAAAAGAAGCCAGGAAGATGGCTGATATCGGGGGATTTAAGACCGGAACTATTGTTCTTGAAGAGAGAAAAAAGGTCCGGAAACTCTCAACTCTTGTACCTGAGTTTGATGACCTTTTAGCAGGCGGTTTTGAGACCATGTCTATCAGTGAATGTTATGGTGAATTCGGTTCAGGTAAGAGTCAGATCTCACATCAGCTTGCAGTAAATTCCCAGCTTCCTCTGGAGGTTGGTGGACTTGACGGTTCAGTCATCTACATTGACACTGAAAATACATTCAGGCCTGAGAGGATAAGGCAGATGGTTGAAGGTCTTGAACTTGATATTGAGGTACCTCCTGTAGAGGATTTCCTTGAACATATCCACGTTGCAGAGGCATTTACATCTGATCACCAGATGCTTCTTGCTGAGAGTGTAAGGGAGCTTGGCAATGAACTGAAGGATACGGACAAACCCGTCAGGCTGATTGTGGTGGACTCTCTTATGGCGCATTTCCGTGCAGAGTATGCAGGAAGGGGTACACTCTCTGTCAGGCAGCAGAAACTGAACAAGCATATGTATGACCTTGCAAAACTTGCAAAAGAGTTCAATGCTGTAGTTCTTGTAACAAATCAGGTCCAGTCAAATCCTGCTGTATTCTTTGGTGACCCAACAAAGCCGACAGGTGGAAATATAGTAGGTCATGCTTCAAAGTACAGAATATACTTAAGAAAGAGCAAGGGTGGCAAGAGGGTTGCAAAACTCGTGGACAGTCCTGATCTTCCGGACGGCGAGGCCGCATTCTCTGTGGAGATGGCAGGTCTTAAATCTGCATGAGTGTTAACCTAATAACAGATGCAGAATAATTCCAATTTTTTTCCCAAAGCCATTATTACCGATGTTGACGGCACAATTACTGATAAAAGCAGAAGAATAAATCTTGATGCCGTCTCAGCAATAAGGACACTATTTGACAATAATATTCCTGTGGTGATAGCCAGCGGGAACACTCTCTGCTCACTGACATTTCTCTGCAAGATGCTTGGCACTGACGGCACAGTCATCTGTGAGAACGGTGGTGTTTACAGGGTTAAATATGAAGGAGAGATCAGAATTCCGGGCAGCAAGCAGGTCTGCATTGAGGCATTCAGCCGTGTTGAGAATTACTATGCTGAAAAGGGAATTGAACTTGAGCTCTACAGCCCGGAATACCGGTTCGCAGATGTTGCCTTTGCCAGAAATGTAAATCCTGATGAGGTCCGTGAAATTGTTTCCGATCTGCCTGTGGTAATTCTCGATTCAGGTTTTGCAGTCCATATTCAGTCTGCAAATTCAGGAAAGGGAAATGCCTTTGGTTATGTGGCATATGAGATGGGCCTTAATGTCTCTGATTTTGTGGCATTTGGTGATTCACATAATGATGTCGATATGCTTAAAAGAGCCGGCAAAGGTGTTGCAGTTGCCGGAGGTGATAAAATGGCCGGAGATGCTGCGGACTGGGTCAGCAGCAAAAAATACGGAGATGGATTTGTTGAAGGCGTTAAAAGATATTTTCCATCATTGTTTTGATAGATATCTGTCAACAACGATGTAGTCTCTGATGTCCCTTACTGCCTCAAAAGGCACAAAGAGCCGGTCTCCGTCTATTGTATATCCGCTTGTGTCAAAATTAGGTTCAGGTTTTACAACGAGATTTATGACCTCTCCTGAATCAAGATCAACCATTATATTGCGAATAGTCCCTATGACCATCCCGTCTGTACTCATTACCTGCTTTTTTGACAGACTCCGGGAGAATGCTGTCTTCATATTAAAAAAGAGTGGGCATGATAGTATTTAAATGATTGTAAAATACTCCACAGAATGATAATTGCTCCAATGGTATCAGACTATAATTTCGGGAATATATTTTTGAAATACCGGATAAATATTGGATTTTGGGATGCCTGCCGGAAAACCGGATGGACAGGCATACTCACAGTGCAGGGAAGACCTTTATTATATCTGACTGCGTCAGAATACCAACCGGTTTATCGTCTTTAATTACTATTATCCTCCCGATATTTTCCTTTTTGAATTTCCCGATTATCTGGAAGAGGTTTTCATCCGGAGAAGTTGTCACAACCTTTGCCGTCATAATCTTCTCAATTCTGGTGTTTAAGGGCATATTGTCGTGAATCCCGCGTGCGATATCGCTTAATGTTACAATGCCTGCAAGATTGTCTTCAGAGATTACCGGTGCACCGTGAATCCGCTTTTCACTGAAGAGATTTATTGCGTCAGTAAATGTGGAATCATTATTCAGGGTAAATACCGGTGTGCTCATATATGCATCAATGTGTTTTTTTGGAAGTGATATCATCTCTGAGATTGTAATCAGGAGGGACTGGTTGACTTCGTCCTTGCCATAGACCTCCCCCTTCAGCAGAAGTTTGTTCACAGGGGTCGGGCCGATTGAGATCATATCGCCCATCTGGAAGGATTTTACACTCCCGATGAGTTTTATCATTGCCCGGCAGAGATCCGGGTTACAGAGTGTCGTGAAATCGATCTCAGCAACATTTACGCCCGGAATTACTTCATCATTCTTCTGAATCGGAACTTCAATCTCATTCTCATAGTCATTCAGGTTCAGTTCACTGTATGCCGCTGAAGATGGTGTGTAACCGCCTTTGGGTCCGGGTACACCTTCGACAAGTGCAAGCGCCTTTAGCGCCTGCATCTGGTTTCTGACTGTACCCGGATTTCTTTTTAAAACGTCTGCAATCTCCTCCCCTTTAATTGCGGACGATTTCTGGTGGTAAAGTGTAATGAGTGTGATTAAAATATCCTTCTGGATTAGGGATAACTCCATAATAGATTAATCATGTAAGTAAACATATATAGATTAGGGTTATTATCTGTGGAATTTGAAAAAATACCTACTGTTCCGACCGCCGATGAGGTTATGGATCGGGCACTTCGCCGCGCAGCTGCGGCACAAAAACTGAAAAAGAACAAGGATAAGGCGAATGAGGAATTTGTACGATCGATTTACAGTTCAATATATGACAAACTTGATGATACTGTAAGAAAATTTCCAAGTTTTGACAATCTGCCGAAATTTTACCTGGATATCTCAAATATTCTCTTTGATGTTGACCGGATTAAGAAATCACTTGGCGCTGTACAGTGGGCCGCAGGTCAGGCAAGAAAGACAGGCGGGACATATGCACGGCAGATGAGGCAGTCCGAGGATACAAGGGGCCTGCGCAAACAGGCAACTGCGAGAATATCATCCATTGTGCATCAGGTTGAAAAAGATCTGCTGTATCTTAATGAGGTGAGAAATGTCCTGCGTAAACTTCCTGAAATAAAAGAAGATGAGTTTACCGTCGTTGTTGCAGGTTATCCGAATGTCGGAAAATCGTCTTTCATAAAACTGGTTTCATCTGCGCTGCCTGAGATTGCCGGATATGCCTTTACAACAAAGTGCATCATTGTCGGTCACCGTGAGGTGGGGCGCGAGAGGATACAGATCGTTGACACTCCCGGAATACTTGACAGACCTTATGAGATGAGGAATGAGATTGAGAACCAGGCACTGTGTGCGATTTCAAATGTAGCTGATCTCATCCTGTTTATGGTTGATTCAAGTGAATCCTGTGGTTATCTGATTGAAGATCAGTTTGGCCTTTATGAAAACCTGAAAGAAGTGGTTGGCGATGTCCCTATGAAAATAGTGGTGAACAAGGCCGATTTAAATGAACTTCCGGGATACATGAATATGTCCACACAGACAAGGGCGGGGGTCAGGGATGTTGTTGACCTCATTCTTAAAGAACGGGAATCCAATACCACGTGGCGGAAGCCGCACAACCCAGAAGAAATCCAAGAATAGCCCCTCCGTTTAAAGTCGGAAGTCCGGCCTGTGGATTGCCCTTTGCAACAAACCAGAGCAGAACTGCAAGTCCGGCAAATGTCCCTGCCGCCGCGCCGAGTGTCGGCATTGATACCCCGAAGATAATATTTCCGGCGCTAAGATATACTGAGGACGAGACGACAAGAATCGTGGGCATGATGAGATCCCCCATTCCCATCAGGAAGGCTCCTCTCTCTTTTTTATCCTTCTCAAGGTTTACTCCCTGCCTGATATATGAATAGTCTCTGGTTTTCGGGATTACAACAAGAATCGGGGCTTTTGAATTGATCACACCTTCTGCCAGTGCTATCATATGTTTTGTCTTGTAGACGGATATCGCATCGTAGAGTGCAAGTATTATCAGGAGAATTATTACCGGAAAAATTTCCAGAGATATGCCGAATATTGACGCTGCACCTGCGCAGATTAAAATTCCAAGTACGTCTATCACATACCATTCGGGATATTTATACAGGAGAGCCGTTGCTGCAAGGGAGAGTGTGGCAGTCAGGATCAGAGTGAGTGTAACATTGTGAAATAATGCCTCTGCCACCGCTGCAAAAATATATATGAATATAAGAAGGATCGAGAAAGCAATTATGGCTGAAAGAACTTTTTTTCCTCCATATCTGATTAATACGAGCATTAAAGCTGTAAATCCTATAAGTATTGCAAAGAAGAAGGCAATATTTTCAATTGCTGAAGGGTCATCAAATGCGGTGTATCCTGCATCATTCATCGCAGGGGTGAGAAGAAGTGCGCCTGCCTGCACGAAAAGAAGCATTACAAACATTGCTGCATAGGGCAGATATTCCATTGTTTTTTCTGAAACCATATTATTTTTCCTCTGTTTTTTGTTTATTTTTCCCGTTTTTTAAGCGGTTTTTCCCCGGTTATTGCGGATTTTAAACTGTCATCCGGAGTATTTTATATCTCTGACCGATGCCGGAGGGCTTATATTTGCCTTAAACTGACGGTTAATCTCTCCCGGATTTTTAAATTTCCGCTGCATATTGCTGCAAAGACTGCTTCTGCACAGAGTAATTATTCATCCGGCAGGCAGATTACGGGACAATCAATCCCTGATTAAATAAGATAGTTAGATTAATTAATGGTCTGTAAATATCTTACAACATGGATGAGCGTAACAGTACAAAGGATATATTGCTCGCGGTTATTCTTGTCATCTCGACCCTTGTGATGGTTGTCAGGTTATGGCAGGACTGGATTGTCGCCCTCGCAACCGGAATAATGATGTTCTCACTTGCAGGCCTGATATTATCCCTTTGCAGGAAATTTGAAAATCTTGAGAATTCAGTCAATACAAGAGACCGTAATATGAGGCTGAACCTTGAGCAGCTGTCATCTGAACTTAATGAGAAGTGCGATGATATGTCAGCTGAGGTGAGTGAAGTGGTCTCCTCAATTGCAAGGAGAATGTACAGATAATCTCTTTTATTTTAAGCTCCAAAACTCCGGGATTTATTCATGGGCGTTGCAATACGTGATATTCTTAAAGAATACAAAAGACCTGCCGAATGGGACTGCCTGAGAGGTCGGGCGGCATTTGACGGCAATAATGCCCTCTACCAGTTTCTGACCACAATAAGGCAGCCTGACGGCACTCCACTTATGGACAGTGAGGGCCGGGTGACATCACACCTGTCCGGGCTTTTCTTCCGGCTGACAAATTTCATTGAGAAGGGCGTATCTCCGGTATTCATATTTGACGGAAAACCACCTGAGTTCAAAAACAGGACTATATCTGAGAGACGGGCAGCGAAAGAGCAGGCAGAGGCCGGTCTGAAAGAGGCCCTGAAAGCAGGAGACAACCAGGCTGCTTTCAGTTATGCCCGGTCCTCAACAAGAGTTGACAGGGAGATTATCGACAGTTCAAAGAGACTCCTCTCTCTCATGGGAATTCCTTATCTTGACGCGCCCTCTGAGGGTGAAGCGCAGGCGGCATTTATGGTGTCTGAGGGAATAGTAGATTATTCCGTATCACAGGACTATGATTCACTCTTATTCGGGGCTGAAAAACTCGTCAGAAATTTAACGGTCAGCAGAAAGAGAAAGATAAGAGGCAGGACAATTACCGTAAATCCTGAGACTATTTCTCTTGATGAGGTACTTTCAGGGCTTGAAATTACAAGGGAACAGCTTGTTGAGATTGGAATTCTTATCGGCACAGATTTTAACAGTGGAATCCGTGGTATCGGACCAAAAAAAGCGTTAAAGATTGTTCGGGACGGCACATTTGAAAATATCTTATCTGAAAGCATGCCGGAATTTGACTATCTGCCGGTGAAGGATTTCTTCTTAAATCCGCCGGTAAAGGAGAATGTTATTCCCGATTATGGGGCCGTGGATGGCGCAGGCGTTACTGAATTTCTCTGTGTGGAGCATGGTTTTTCAAAGGAGAGGATAAACACAGTCCTTGAGAAAATTAATGCCGGTGCGGGCCAGAAGACTCTTGATCAGTGGTTCTGACCGGAAATATTCCTCTTCAATCCCCCTTCAGTAACTTTCTTTCCTTTTTCTCTGTTTATCTGCCGTTTCCCCTTTTCTTCAGTGCCGGAACTTTTTATTCTCTGCATATTTTGCTGATGATAAATACTGTTCATCCGATTGGTTGATGTACTAATAATCCAAATATTTTCCCAATGCAAAATAGGGTGATCACCTACTCAAGAAATGCATTTCTTCCGCTTACATCTGTATGCAGGAACAGGTGCGGATATTGCACATTCCGAAGGCCGGTAGGCGAAGGTTGTGTTATGTCACGGGAGGAAGCAGAAAATGTTCTCAGAATGGGCGCCTCTGCGGGCTGTACTGAGGCATTGTTCACATTCGGAGAGATGCCTGAACAGGAGGCAGGGTTTATTGACCATATTGAAAAGCAGGGTTTTTCTACCGTGCTTGAATACTGCTGCCATCTCTCCGAAAGGGCAATAGAATATGGAATGCTGCCTCACACAAACGCCGGAGTGCTTGAATACGATGACCTTGAATGGTTATCTGAGGTCAATGCAAGCATGGGTCTTATGCTTGAGACAACGGCTGAAATTCCGGCGCACAGGAACTGCCCGGGAAAGAAGCCTGAAGTCCGTATCGAGTCGATTGAGAACGCCGGGAAATTACGTATCCCGTTCACAACCGGGCTTCTCCTTGGCATAGGTGAGACTGAATCTGACAGGGAGGACTCTCTGGAGGTTATCGCCGGTATTCATAAGAGATACGGGCATATCCAGGAAGTGATCATCCAGAATTTCTGTCCAAAGGAGGGCACTGCAATGGAGAAGTGGCCTGTTGTGGGCAGTAGTGTGATCTGTGAGACAATTAAAACTGCAAGAGAGATTCTCCCGCGTGATATTGCCATTCAGATCCCGCCAAATCTTGCTGATGCCTCCCGCCTGATTGGGTGCGGTGTCGATGACCTTGGCGGTGTGTCACCCGTGACGATAGATTATGTAAACCCTGAACATCCCTGGCCGGCGATTGATGAATTAAAAGTCATTGCCGGAGAGAGGGGAATTCAGGAGAGATTATGCATCTATCAGAAGTATATCCGAAAGGGATGGTACCCTCCGGTACTCGGTAATCTTATAGATAAACTGGGTAAAGATATTCAGCAGAGAAACGAAATTAATAGTCTGAATAATAGCCAGTAAGCAGATGATGAAAATGCAAACCGGAGAACTTCTCTATAAAGGAAAAGCGAAATCCATCTACAGAACAGAAAAGGATGATGAACTCCTTGCTGTCTTCAGAGATGATATTACAGCATTTAACGGAGAAAAAAAAGATGAATTTGCAGGTAAAGGGGAGTACAACTTCGCAGCGTCAGCATTCTTCTTTGATTTTCTTGAGAAAAACGGGGTGAAGACCCACTATCTGAGGGCTGTTGATGAAAGGTCAATGGTTGTATCAAAACTTGATATGATTCCTCTTGAGGTGATCGCAAGAAACCGTGCCGCAGGATCTATTGTGAAGAAGTTTCCTTTTAAGGAAGGGCAGATTCTGAACCCTCCGGTTATCTCTACGGATTACAAGGATGATGAGAGGGGTGACCCTCCAATTAATGATGATCTGGTTGTGGCGCTTTGTCTTTTAACCCCCGATGAGCTGATGAATGTCCGTGAGACAACTTTAAAAATAAACAGAATTCTCTCTGATTTCTTTGAGGAGCTTGGCCTGATTCTTGTTGATTTTAAGATCGAATTTGGGAGGAAAGATGGTATAATTGTCCTTGGAGATGAGATCAGTATGGATTCAATGAGGCTGTGGGACAGGGAGACCATGGAATCATTTGACAAGGATGTGTACAGATATGATAAAGGAGATTTTATGTCTGCATATGCCCGTGTTGTAGAAAAGATAAATCAGTGGAAAGACTCTCATATGGAGTGATTAAATGATATTTGACGTAAAAATTATAATTTCACTTAAATCCGGCATGCTTGACCCGGAAGCCTGTGCAATTCAGCACGCACTATCAAACCTTGGGTTTGAAACAGAATATCTGAACAATTCAAAGCTTTACAGTGTCGGAATTAAGGCGGATGATGCTGAATCTGCAAGAGCCAGGGCAGAAGAGATGTGCGACAGACTTCTGGCAAATCCGGTAATCCAGAGTTATTCTGTTGAGGTAACAGAATGAGATTTGCCGTTCTTCAGTTTGGAGGGAGCAACTGCGATAAGGATGCTCTTCATGTTCTGAGGGATGTATGCGGTGTTGATACTGATCTTGTCTGGTACAGGGAAGGGCTTAAGAGAGAATATGATGGAATTATAATTCCCGGAGGTTTTAGCTATGGAGATTATCTCCGTGCAGGAGCAATAGCAACAAGGACTCCCGTTATGGCGGATGTTGTAAGGCATTCAGAAAAGGGCGGTCTTGTGCTTGGGATATGCAATGGCGCACAGATCTCTGCCGAGAGCAGTCTTGTCCCCGGCGTATTCACCATAAATGAATATCCTAAATTTATATGCCGGGAAGTTTATCTCAGGGTTGAAAATGCCGATTCACCTTTTACATCTGCCTATTCGGAAGGTGAGGTTATCAGACTCCCTATTGCTCATAAGGAAGGGCGCTATGTCGCCTCACCTGAGGATATTGCTGACCTTAAGAATGAGAAGAGGGTTGCATTTCGTTTCTGTAATAAGGACGGGGAAGTAACACCTGATTCCAATCCGAACGGCACCACTGAGAATATTACCGGTATTCTTGGCAGAGGCGGCAATGTGCTTGCCATGATGCCCCATCCTGAGAGGGCATCTGAAGATGTGCTTGGCTCATCAGACGGCAAAAAAATCTTTGACTCTATGATCTCATATATTGAGTCACAGTAAATAATCTGAACCGGCGGGGCTGATAAATTGACTGAAGATGAAAAAAAGACATTTGAAGAGTTTGAAGAGAAGATTCTCGGATGGGCAGAGAGATATGCAGAGAAGAACGGCTGGGAGCTGAACAGGAAAGACAATCAGGCATCTGTCGTTGTCAAAGGCCTTGCAAAGAACAGGGTTATGTACGGCGCAAGGTACTGCCCCTGCCGGATCAGGTCCGGAGATCCCAAAGTAGATCGCGATATTATCTGCCCGTGCAGATTCCACAGGGATGAGATTGCAAAAGACGGTTACTGTCATTGCATGCTATTTAAGAAAAAGGAAGAATAATTCCCATCTGCCCCGGGTTATCCTGATCCCACTCTCTTTCCTTATTTTCAGACCCGGAAATATCTGTGTCTGACCTGTTTTTTGATTTCCGGCACTGGTTTCCCCGGCTGAGTTTACTGTTATTTCTCCATGCCAAATACGATGCTTTTTAAAGAAATACCGGGCAACAATGTTTAAATGGTTCATGCTGTAATCCCCTTCAGGCCGACGAACCCAAAGACCAGACTCTCCTGTATTCTCAGTCAGGAAGAGAGGGAAAAATTTGCCTTAAGGATGCTCTCTGACGTTATATCCACTACCAACTCTGCATGCTGCCGGACTGTTCTTCTCTGCACTGAGAATATATCTGTTGAGGGTGCTGAAACAGTGGTAAAACCACTTGGGTTAAATGAGGCTCTGAATGAGTACCTGGCTGAGAATGATGATTCTGTTCTGATTATAATGTCAGATATCCCTCTTGCGACCAGGGATTCTGTTATTGAGATGGTAAAAACAGGTTCTGATATTGCAGTCGTCCCCGGAAGAGGAGGCGGGACAAATGCGATATTTGTTAAAAATCCTAAAAGTTTTCATGTCGATTTCTACGGCGCAAGTTTTCTTGATCACCTGAATATATGCCGTGATTCCGGACTTACGGTTGAAATTGTTGACTCCTTCCGGTTGTCAACCGATATTGATGAGAAAGATGATCTCGTTGAGATCTTCCTTCACTCCAAAGGTGAAAGCCGCGGTTTTCTTGAAAATCTCGGTATAAAAATGTCAGTTGAAAAGGGAAGGGTTGGAGTTCATCGCCACACCCATAAAGAGACACCCTGAAGGTTCAATAGACTGAACTCCTGATTCTTTGTTTATTTCAAGTCCAAGTCCTCTTATAATTGCTACAGGTGTGCTCTCATTCGCCTCTCCCATCACAAGCTCTGCGGCGGATGCTATATTATCTGCAATGGCAAGTTCGGTCACCTCAAGTGCCCTGCCAAAGAGGTCCTTCCTTCCTTTTTCATCCGACACTGCGGTTATTCCGTAGCACCCTATTGCAACGCCTGAACATCCGAGGCGCATGGCATGGGTCCTTGAATCTGCAATAATTATGCCTGCCCTGATGCCTGTCTTTTCAAAGATCTCATTATGGATTCTTTCCGCACTGCCGTCAGGGTTCTTCGGGAGCGTCACAACTGTTCCTTCCGGAGCATTGGAGCCGTCAACGCCGGCATTTGGAAGAAGGGTGCCGCTCTTCATGCAGAGCAGAAATCCCGGTATGCCGCCTACTATCGAATCGCTCTCCCTTAAGACAACTTCTGTGAGCCTCGGCTCTGTATTGTATCTTCTGCTCAGTTCAAGCGCCGCTTCTGAGGGTTTTACCTCATCAAGCTTTATGATGCACCCTTCGGAAGATGCAAGTGCACTTTCGGCAATTACTATTATATCTCCGTCTTTTAGTGTATCAGGAACTTTCAGGGCGCATAGAATAATGTCTGTGATATTGTCGCCCGGAATTATAATCCCGGTTTTAATCCCGAAAACTGTATATGAAGAGTTCATCTGTTGATCAGATTTAATTTTTCATATACATCTATAATATCTCTTGTATCTTCTGTGTCATGCGCCCTTACAAAACCTGCACCTGAATTCAACAGATGCATAGTTACTGCAAGAGTGCCGGAGAGCCTCTCTTCTGCCGGCTTTCTGAGCAGGTCTCCTATAAAGGACTTTCTTGATACGGCCGCAAGCAGCGGTCTGTCAAAAATTTTCAGGTCTGAGAAATTTCTGCATACTTCCCAGTCAGATTCTGGTGTTTTTTCAGCAGTCCACCTGCCAATCCCCGGGTCAAGTATGACATTTTCAATGCCAAAATCTTCTGCTCTCTGCATGACAATGCTAAGGTATTCTATAGTCTCTTTAATTCCAAGATTGTCCCCCGGCACATATTTTGCAGCCATAAGAATTGCCGGAAGTCCGCTGTCTCCGGCAATTCCGGCATAATCCCGGTTGCAGAGACCTGAGATGTCATTTATGCAGTCTATATCATATCTGAGCGCGGCACTGAGAACTTCAGGGTGCATTGTATCCAGCGAGACCGGAATGCCGCTTCCGGGGAAGTCTTTAAGGGCTGTTTTAATCCTTAATACTTCCTCGCTGACTGAGATCGGCCTGGCGTCCGGTGCTGTGCTCCTTGCGCCTATGTCAATAATGTCTGCGCCTTTCTCTGCCAGATCAGCGGCTTTTGAAAAGACATCCTGTGATCTGGTATATGAATCTGAAAAAAAGGATTCGGGACTGCAATTAACAATCCCAATCAGTTTTACAGGCCCGTCTTCTTTTACCGGAAGACTGCCTATCCTAAATTCCTTCATGCAGTTTTGCCGACTTAAGGGTGTTCTGCATGAGGGTTGCGATTGTCATCGGTCCAACCCCGCCGGGGACAGGTGTTATTGCAGATGACTTCCGTTCAACATTTTCAAAGTCAACATCGCCGCATAATTTCCCTTCGCCGTCCTGGTTTATCCCGACATCGATCACAACCGCACCGTCACGGATCATCTCTTCCCTGATGAATTTCGCCCTGCCGATTGCGCTTACTACTATGTCGGCATTTCTGATCTCATCTTCAAGGTTTTCTGTCCTCGAATGGCATACTGTCACAGTTGCATTCGCATTTATCAGAAGTGCAGCCATAGGCCTTCCGACATCAACTGATCTTCCGATAACGACTGCTCTTTTTCCTTCCGGATTTATGCCATATTCGGAGAGTATTGTCATGATTCCGCCCGGTGTGCAGGGCACAAAGTCAGGCCTTCCGGAAAAGAGCCTGCCAAGGTTGTACGGGTGAAATCCGTCAACGTCTTTCTCAGGAGATACCGATTCTATAACTTTCTCGGTATCCGCGTGGGGCGGGAGGGGGAGCTGCACAAGGATGCCGTGTACTGACGGGTCAGCATTCAGTTCAGATACTGCCTTTAGTATCTCCTCTGTGGTGGACTCTGCCGGAAGTTCAACTCCTGCTGATTTTATGCCTACGTTTTCACATGCCCGGTGTTTCATTCTGACATACATCTGCGATGCGGGATCTTCTCCCACAATCACAGTTGCGAGGCATGGTGTGAGTCCTGATTCAGCAATCTCTTTTTTTACAGATTCCTGAATCTTTTCCGATAATTCCCTGCCGTTTAGTATCATCTGACTTCCGGATAGAGTGTAAATCCTGAAGCAAGAGCCTCTACTTCGGCACGGACTTCTGTGATTGCCTTCTTTGAGCCTTTGTCCTTACAGACGTCTTTAAGCACAGCTGCAATCCAGTGTCCGATCTGCTTCATCTCTTCTTCTTTCATTCCTCTTGATGTCACAGCAGGTGTTCCGATTCTAAGGCCGCTTGTGACAAACGGACTGAGTTTTTCTCTTGGAATAGTGTTCTTATTGACTGTGATTCCTGCTTCTCCGAGGAAGTTTTCTGCTTCAAGTCCGGTCAGGTGTGAACCGTTTGTTGCGAGATTTGTCAGGTCGAGAAGAATCAGGTGGTTGTCAGTTCCTCCGGAAACAAGGTCAAGACCTTCGCTTATGAGTACCTCTGCCATTGCCTGTGAGTTTTTGACAATTTGTTTTGCATATTCCTTAAAGTCAGGTGTAAGGGCCTCTCTGAAACAGACTGCCTTTCCGGCTATAACATGCATCAGTGGTCCGCCCTGCATTCCGGGGAATACTGACTTGTCAATAGCCACTGCATTCTCACTGCCGCACATGATTGCACCGCCGCGTGGTCCGCGTAGTGTCTTGTGTGTGGTTGTGGTTGTGATGTCAGTTACTCCTACTGATGTCGGGTGCTGCCCGCCGGCAATAAGTCCTGCAATATGGGCCACATCTGCCATACAGTATGCGCCGACCTCATCTGCAATCTCTTTGAATGCCTTAAAGTCAATTGTACGCGGGTAAGCGCTTGCACCACATACGATCATCTTTGGCTTCTCTTTTCTTGCCTGTTCTGCAATCTGCGCATAATCGAGTGTTTCAGTCTCTTTGTCCACGCCGTAATGTGAGACTGAATACCATTTTCCTGTTATATTTACCGGAGACCCGTGCGAGAGATGGCCACCCTGTGCGAGATCCTGGCTCATCATTTTGTCCCCGTTCTGCATGAAGGCAAAATAGACTGCCTGGTTTGCCTGACTTCCGGATACTGCCTGCACATTTGCATGTTCAGCACCGAAAAGCTCACAGAGTCTGTTCCTTGCAAGGTCTTCTATCTGGTCGTGGAATTCGCATCCGCCGTAATATCTCTTGCCAGGATATCCTTCTGCGTATTTGTTTGTCAGAATTGAACCTACAGCCTCAAGGACTGATTTGCTTACAACGTTTTCAGAAGCGATAAGTTCCAGGCCGTTTACCTGACGAAGGCGCTCCTTTTCAATCAGATTGTAAATATCCGGATCATAATTTGCCAGATCAGACATATAGAGAAGAGTTGTTTTTCTGAGGATTATATTGTTTCTGAAGAAAAGTATCTGTCTGTAATGATATTGATCTGATTCAGCTGTCATTCAGTAAAAAAGGAGGATGGCGCATAACACGGGCTACACAAAATATTAATTAACCTATGAGATGACTTTCATATAACGGAGTATCCTGATGGATATTAATGATTCTTCTGCCAGAATAAGAGACCTCGAGCATACAGTCGGGGAAAAAGAGCGTGAAATAGAGATGCTTAAAGACAGTATCAGGGAAATGAACGGTGCTAATCCTGTGAGTGATGAGAGAGTGAAAGCTCTTGAAGTACAGGTCAGTGAAATGAAAAGTACTAATCCTGCAAATGATGAAAGGGTGAAAGCTCTTGAGAGGCAGGTTAATGAAATGAGTGGCATGGTCAGAGGTCTTACTGCTGAAATGCTTGATCTCAAGGCCTGGATCCAGAAACTGTCAAAATCTCTGGATGATAAAAGTGCTGAAAACAGGAGGGTAGTTGCTGATAAGAAGAGAGAGTCTGCTGCTGTAAAGGACCCTAAAAAATATCCTGTTCCTGAGAAGCCTGTAGATGTTGCGGTCAAGAAAACCGAAGACAGCCGCAGACGGGAAGAGAAGGACAGATCTGAAGAGGTCCTGATCATTCAGCCGGACGGCACAATGAAACCTGAAAGGATGAAGGGCGACGGCATGATCATTGCAGATAACAGAGGTGGGCACATCCCGGCGAGAAGGGCATCCGAGAGGGACCCGCGGGACAGAAAGCCTCTTATTTATGCTGATGACGATGATGATTCAGTAGAAATAACTAGAAAAAGAAAGTAATCTAAAATTATAAATCCAATATTTTCAGCGTTCAAAGGAGCTACTGGTCTTTGTATATAACCGAACTTGAAGTTGACAATTTTAAATCTTTTGGCAAAAAAACCAAGATACCATTTTTTGAAGGATTCACTGTTATTTCAGGTCCGAATGGCTCCGGAAAAAGTAATATAATTGACTCTGTTCTTTTCTGCCTGACCCTCTCCGGTGCAAGGGGTCTTCGCGCCGAGAAACTGACTGACCTTATCAATCTTAACACCGGAAAAAATACCGCCGAGGTCTCAATCACTTTCTCTGAGGGCACTAAAATCCGCAGAAAGATAAAGAGAACTCCCCACGGCTATTACAGTTACAATTATCTCAATGACCGCGCCTGTAAGGTGGGTGATATTGTTGAATTTCTCTCAAGAAACGGCATAAAACCTGAAGGCTATAATGTGGTGATGCAGGGTGACATCACACGCATAACTGAGATGAGTGATACCGAGCGCAGGAAGATCATCGATGAGATCGCTGGTGTTGCAGAGTTTGACAAAAAAAGGGACCAGGCACTCTCAGAACTTGAAATAGTACGCGAGAGGATTGAGAGGGAGGAGCTTATTCTTGCCGAGCTTGAGAACCGGATTGTTGAGCTTAAGGAGGAGAAGGAGCAGGCTTTAAAGTACAGGGCACTTGAGGAGGAACTTGAGCACCTGAAGAGCTGTCATTCATATGCGAAACTTGCTGAGAAGAATAAGGAGCTTCTGGCGATCAGATCTCTGATTGAAGGTCAGGGTGTCGAATCTGAAAAATTTTCCGCAGATAAATCTCTCTGTCGTGATGAACTTGAGAATTTAAAAATCAGGGTAAAGGAGACAGAAGATGAGATCAATGAGAAGAGTGGTGCTGAATATCTGGCTCTGCTCTCTGAAATTGAGGATGCACGCGGAAAGATCAGGTTTTGTGAACAGTCCATTGAGAGGCTTAATGCAGAGAAGGAAAAGTCAAAAGAGGCGCAGCAGAAGAATTTTGCCGATATGAGGCGGGCTGAATCGACTGTTAAGGAGATATCTGACAAGATCAGGAACCTTTCTGTTGACCGCTCCGGACTTTCAATGGAGCTTTCCGGTACCAGGGCGGAGCTTGAAAATGCGGAGAATCAGCTCTCCAGAGATAGTCAGGCGGTGGAGGGCGCAAAAGATGAACTATTTTCTCTTCGTGAGAGACTTGATAAATTCCGGTCACAGAGGTCTGATCTCTTAAAGGAACAGGATCTGCTGATTGAGAAGAGCCGTTTCAGAACCGAAGAGAAAGAGCGCCTCTCTGAAAGGCTTATTCAGGCTGAATCTGAACTGAATGCCAGAAAGGGCAGCCTGGAGGAATATTCTGAGCTTATAAAATCCCTTGAAGCAGAGAAGTCCGTTATTGACCGGGAACTTGCTGCAAGTGAAGGGCGGCTCTTTGAAAATAAGGGTGCGCTTGAGAGGGTCAGATCTGAGCTTAGGTCCCTTGACCGTGAGCTGATGAGGCTTGAGGCTCAGCAGCAGGCATCGGGGGGGGCCGGTGGAAGGGCTATGGATTATATTCTGGGTATGGACGGGATATACGGTACTGTCGCACAGCTTGGAAGAGCGCCGCCTGAATATACGAATGCTCTTAATATTGCGGCAGGAGGCAGGATTAGGAGTATTGTTGCTGAGAGTGACTCTGTTGCATCCGCCTGCATAAGCTATCTGAAGGACAACCGTCTCGGCCGGATGACATTTCTGCCACTGAATAAGCTTCGCGCTCCTGATCTGCCCCAGATCTCCGATCCCGATGTGATCGGCTATGCAGCAGATCTTTTGGAATATGATCCTCTTTTTGACTCTGTCTTCAGGCATATATTCGGTAGAACTGTTGTTGTAAAGGATATGGCCACTGCCAGAAGGATGATGGGCCGTTTTCGGATGGTAACTCTTGACGGCGATCTTATAGAGGTGGCCGGTGCGATGACCGGCGGTTCTCTTCAGAAGAAGATGCAGGGTTTTGGTGTTGCGGCAGATGACGGAATAAATGCCCTTAAGGCGAAAATATCTGCACTTACTGCTGAGGAGGGTGATCTCAGGGCTGCTGTTGAGCGGTATGAGAATCTGGCCGGTGAGAGGAGAAGCCGCAGGTCGGAAATTGGCGGACAGGTCTCAAAGTACAGTCTGCTCGTTGAAGAATTCCAGAAACTCTGTGATTCCCTCAATACAGAGATTGCGGGAATCCAGGATAAACAGAATAATATGGCCGGTGATTTCTCTATTGGTGCTGTCAGGCTTGAGAAGATTGAATCTGCTCTTGAGGGAATATCAGAGGATATCGGCTCTGTTGAAGGGAGTATTGAGTCCTTAAAGAAGAAGCTTGGAGATACGGGGATTCCTGAACTTGCTGAAAAGGTGGACTTTCTCAGAAGAAAAACTGCTGATTCGGAGCGAAGGCTCAGAAATAAGGATGATGACATATCTGACTCGCAGAGGGAGAGGCAGCATTTCCAGAACCGTCTTTCTGAATTTCAGAATGACAGGGAAAGGATAGAATCCGATTTTAAGAGGATTGATGAGGATATTCTGAAGAATCAGGCTGGAATTTCAGATGCTGAGGCAGAAATGAGTTCCCTTGAAGAGAAGAAGGATAACTTTTCTGTGGAGCTGAATGAACTGCATGATCTGAGAGATGAGCTCAACAGTTCAGTTATGGCTGCTGAGAAGAAGATCTTTGCCATCAATTCTGAGATGGAGAGGATAAGACTTCAGTTGTCTTCTCTTAAGGACAGGGAAGATCTGCTCATCTCTGAGATTGAGGAGCTGTCTGCGCGAACGTCCGGTGTTGAGACTGATATGTCACTTGATGAGATTGAGAAAGGCATTGAGAGTTCGGAGAGGGCGATAAAGAGAATTGGTGCGGTTAATATGCTCGCAATTGAGGAATATGAGCGCGTTGACACCAGGATTAAGGAGAGATCCGGTCAGAAGGAGGTTCTCTCAAGGGAGAGGGCCAATATTATTGAGAGGATTGAGCATTATGAGAAGATGAAGTATGACTCATTTATGGAGGCCTATACTGCAATTGACTCAAATTTCCGCAGCATTTTTGCACGCCTCACTGAGGGCAGCGGTAATCTCTCCCTTGATAGTACTGCAGATCCCTTCAGCGGCGGTATGACTTTTGCGGTTCAGCCGAGGGGAAAGAAGGTTCACCTTCTCTCTGCACTTTCCGGTGGTGAAAAATCCCTTACTACTCTTGCGTTCATCTTCTCGATTCAGCAGTATATGCCTGCGCCTTTCTATGCGCTTGACGAGGTCGATATGATGCTTGACGGTTCTAATGTAGAGCGGATTTCCAATATGATAAGTGAGCTTTCCGGCAATGCGCAGACGATATGTGTCTCCCTTCGCCGCCCGACGATTGAGAGGGCTGACCGGATCATCGGTGTGACTGCCAGGCCCGATAAGAGTACATATGTTACCGGTGTAAAGAGCAATGGATGAAGAACCGGTAGAGATTCTTGTCAGGATGTCAGAGTCGGGGGAGATTGATCCCTGGAATATTGATATTGTTGAGGTTACTGACCGTTTCTTAAATGAGCTTGACAGGATGCATAAGCTTGACCTGAGGGTTTCGGGCCGGACTCTTTTCTATGCTTCTCTGCTTTTAAGAATGAAGTCTGAGGTCCTTGAGGAATCGGGTGAATCTCCGGATGAGGAGTTATCTGATGATTTTGCAGATGATCTTCTCTTTGGCGGGGATGATTATACGTTCGGGGATATCGCCGAGCCTGTTGATCGTCTTGAGAGGGAGATTCAGCGGCGTATTAAGC
This sequence comes from Methanoplanus limicola DSM 2279, assembly GCF_000243255.1. Classification (NCBI taxonomy): domain Archaea; kingdom Methanobacteriati; phylum Methanobacteriota; class Methanomicrobia; order Methanomicrobiales; family Methanomicrobiaceae; genus Methanoplanus; species Methanoplanus limicola. Next base: position 748,128 of record NZ_CM001436.1, on the reverse strand, counting down.
GCAAGAGTCACAGAAAGAGGCCGGTTACACTTTATGAGCTGATCAAGGAGCTTAAGACTGCGGAAAAGATGCAGATTCGGGGGCAGAAGCGGAAGAAGGCTGAGCCTCTGGTATTCTTCGAGGCGGATGATGTCATCTCGGTTGCTCATGAGGAGGACTTTAAGGATGAAACTGATTATGTCTATTCGTCTTTTGAGAAGGTCTGCGGCGCTTCAGGGGAGACCACCCTTAGTTCGTTATGTCATGAAGTTAAGATGGATCAGAGATCCGTATATCTTCCCCTTCTTTTTCTGATGCTTGAAGGAAAGCTGATGATATTTCAGGATGAGTTTTTTGGTGAGATTAAGATTTCCGGGTGGTCTCCGGATAAGTTTGAAGAAAACTGATCTGTCTGGTATTTTTCCCGTCTTTTTTTGTTATATTATCTTTATTTATTGCCGGGAATTATGTGGAATTTTTTGGATATTCATCTGACTTTCACCTGAATATTTGCAGCAGTTTGCGCGAGTGATCAAAAGTTCATGAAATAACGCTGTTCTGCCGTTTTTTTCCGGTGGGTGATCCTGTTTGTCTGTTCATTTTCTTAATTTCCTGCAAGGGTTTATATGTGGCGGCATACAACATTGTAAGGCCGAAGTATTCCGGTGACAGACGCCTCAGGGCGGCTGCAACTGTGGATTCGGGAAAGCCTGTAAGTTCTTTTACAGGTGACTGCAAAGCAAAAAGTGGATTCGCTGAATTATGCGTTCCTCTGCTTTTCAAAGAAATCGCAAAACAATGTGTTTATATAACAATAAACCTAACATTGTTACCTCGATTCTTAGATGGAGAACCGAAAGCACCCGGATGGGGGTGTCGGTTCTGACGTTGGCACTGACAATGCGGAAATTTGTTTAATAACCGCTAATTCCTTTTAGATAAACTAGTGAAAATATCGATAGTGTGCCGAAGTGTAAGTACTTCAAACAATTAATTCTGGTTGATCCTGCCAGAGGTCACTGCTATCGGGGTTCGATTAAGCCATGCGAGTTGAGAGGGTTAAGACCCTCGGCGGACTGCTCAGTAACACGTGGATAACCTGCCCTAAGGTGGAGGATAACCCCGGGAAACTGGGGATAATACTCCATAGGTTAAAGGTACTGGAATGTTCTTTAACCGAAAGTTCCGGCGCCTTAGGATGGATCTGCGGCCGATTAGGTTGTTGTTGGGGTAGTGGCCCAACAAGCCTGTAATCGGTACGGGTTGTGGGAGCAAGAGCCCGGAGATGGAATCTGAGACACGATTCCAGGCCCTACGGGGCGCAGCAGGCGCGAAAACTTTACAATGCAGGAAACTGTGATAAGGGAACCCCGAGTGCCCGTATATGCGGGCTGTCCGGATGTTTAAAACGCATCCGAAGAAAGGGCCGGGCAAGACCGGTGCCAGCCGCCGCGGTAATACCGGCGGCTCGAGTGGTGGCCACTTTTATTGGGCTTAAAGCGTTCGTAGCTTGAATAATAAGTCTCTTGGGAAATCTGCAGGCTTAACCTGCAGGCGTTTAAGAGAAACTGTTGTTCTAGGAACCGGAAGAGGTGAGAGGTACTCCGGGGGTAGGAGTGAAATCCTGTAATCCCCGGGGGACCACCGATGGCGAAGGCATCTCACCAGGACGGCTTCGACAGTGAGGAACGAAAGCTGGGGGAGCGAACCGGATTAGATACCCGGGTAGTCCCAGCCGTAAACGATGTGCGTTAGGTGTGCCGGTGACCACGAGTCACTGGGGTGCCGAAGGGAAACCGTGAAACGTACCGCCTGGGAAGTACGGTCGCAAGGCTGAAACTTAAAGGAATTGGCGGGGGAGCACCACAACGGGTGGAGCCTGCGGTTTAATTGGACTCAACGCCGGAAATCTCACCGGATAAGACAGCGGAATGATAACCAGGCTGAAGACTTTGTTTGACCAGCTGAGAGGAGGTGCATGGCCGTCGTCAGTTCGTACTGTGAAGCATCCTGTTTAGTCAGGCAACGAGCGAGACCCACGCCAACAGTTGCCAGCATGTTCTCCGGAATGATGGGGACACTGTTGGGACCGCCTCTGCTAAAGAGGAGGAAGGAATGGGCAACGGTAGGTCAGCATGCCCCGAATTATCCGGGCTACACGCGGGCTACAATGGTCAGGACAATGGGTAACGGCACTGAGAAGTGTAGTCAATCCCCTAAACCTGTCCCAAGTTCGGATTGTGGGCTGCAACTCGCCCACATGAAGCTGGAATCCGTAGTAATCGCGTTTCAACATAGCGCGGTGAATACGTCCCTGCTCCTTGCACACACCGCCCGTCAAACCACCCGAGTGAGGTTTGGATGAGGCTGTGGTTAATTGCCGCAGTCGAATCTAGGTTTCGCAAGGGGGGTTAAGTCGTAACAAGGTAGCCGTAGGGGAATCTGCGGCTGGATCACCTCCTAACGAAATATCGTAGGGGTAATTAGCGGTTATTAAACAAACTGTAAAATTGTCAGTGTCGACATGAACAAAGCAGAGGGCTCATAGCTCAGCTGGAAGAGCGCGGCGTTTGCAACGCCGAGGCCGGGGGTTCAAATCCCCCTGGGTCCATAGCCGTTTTTCGGAACGGCTTTTTAATGCACCCGTTGATGTGAATCGACGGGGAAGGGCCGAGAGTCAGTAAGGACTTTTTGAGGCCGTGTATAGGTATTCACACAACGACGTTAAATGGATTTTAACGGTTAAACCGATAAAATGCTGAATTACGTTCTGCCTGTCAGTGAATGGCTCGGTTCGAGTGCCGACGAAGGGCGTGCCAAGCTGCGATAAGCTCCGGGAAGACGCATGGATTCTATGATCCGGAGATACCCTAATGGGACATCCTGTGACATTAAGTCACGATCGGTAACGATCGGTAACCCCCCGAATTGAAACATCTCAGTAGGGGGAGGAAGAGAAATCAAACGAGATGTCGTTAGTAAAGGCGATCGAAAACGACATAGTTCAAACTGAATCCCGGCAATGGGAGATGTGGTGTTGATAGGCCCACTGTTTTTGTGCGATATGAAGTGGAATTTGTTCTGAAAAGTCAAACCAAAGAGGGTGACAGTCCCCTACACGTAAGTATCTCACATATATGTGGTGTCCTGAGTAGCGCGGGTTGGAATTCTCGCGTGAATCCGGGGGTCATCAACCTCCAAAACTAAATACTCCTCGAAACCGATAGCGCAATAGTAGCGTGAGCGAAAGCTGAAAAGTAACCCTTGAAAGGTGGTTAAAAGTGCCTGAAACTGGCAGGCGATGGTGTGTTATGGCGTTAAAGGATCTTTACCGCGAAAGAATCAGCTGCGAGGCTGTAGTATGGGCGGTATTGCCAGCGTCATAACTTACGTTTTGAAGAACGGGCCAGAGAGTTTATTCTGTCGGCGAGGTTAACCCTGCGGGAAGCCGAAGCGAAAGCGACAGGTTCGTAGTGCTTATGCACATGGGACGACGTATTAAAAGTGCGTGAAGTCGGCAGGATAAGACCCGAAGCCTAGTGATCTATGCGTGGGCAGGCTGAAGCGTGACGAAAGTTGCGTGGAGGGCCGAAGCGGTATTGATATGCAAATCATTCGTGTGACCTGCGTATAGGGGTGAAAGGCCAATCGAACTAGGCATCCGCTGGTTCCTCTCGAAACATGCCGTAGCATGACCTGGATGGAGACAGACGGTGAGGTAGAGCACTGATTGTGGGAGTTGGGGAAGAAATTCCTTACCCTGCTGTCAAACTCCGAATTCCCCGTCGTCAAAGAAGTCCGGAAGTCCGCACTGCGGGGTAAGCTTGTAGTGCGTAAGGGAGACAACCCAGCCCGTGGTTAATGTCCCTGAGTGTAGGTTAAGTGTAAACACTAAATGAGGTCCCAGGCCAAAAACAACTGGAAGGTGAGCTTAGAAGCAGCTATCCTTTAAAAAGTGCGTAACAGCTTACCAGTCTAGGTTTGGGGCGCAGAAAATGGACGGGGCTCAAACCTACCACAGATACCACGGACCATATTTACAATATGATGGCGTAGAGAGGCGTTCTGCATGGGCAGAAGCAGGGGTGTAAGCTCCTGTGGACCGTGCAGAAATGAGAATTCTGGCATTAGTAGAAGCATTAGATGGGTGAGAATCCCATCCGCCGGAGGGGCTAGGTTTCCTCGACAATGTTCGTCAGTCGAGGGTTAGTCGGTCCTAAGGTGTATCGTAACTCGAGTACGTCGAAAGGGAAACAGGTTAATATTCCTGTACCATCGGCCAATAATCCTGACGCTTCGGGATATGCTGTGCAGGGCCGTCGCCCTGTTTAATCGTATAAGCTCCTGGAGAACCGCAATGGTGAGAATTGAGCGAAAGCGTGATGAAGTAATACAGCAAATTCCTGGAGCCCGTGAAAAGGGGGCCAGATGACCGTACCGAGATCTGACACAGGTGCCCCTGGCTGAGAAGGCCAAGGCGTATCGGTTTAATTGTGTTTAGGGAACTCGGCAAAATAGCTCCGTAACTTTGGAATAAGGAGTGCCTGCTTGGAGATCAAGCAGGTCGCAGTGACTCGGGGACTCCGACTGTCTAATAACAACATAGCAGACTGCAACTCGGAAACGACTAGTATAGTCTGTGATTCCTGCCCAGTGCGGGCATCTGAAAACCGGGTACAACCGGACGAAGGACCCGTAAACGGCGGGGGTAACTATGACCCTCTTAAGGTAGCGTAGTACCTTGTCGCTTAATTGGCGACTTGCATGAATGGATTAACGAGAGTCCTACTGTCCCAAACACAAGTCCGTTGAACATTTTATCCTAGTGCAGAGGCTAGGGACCCCATATGGGAAGTGAAGACCCCGTGGAGCTTTACTGCAGCCTGTCGTTGTGTTACGGTATTCCTTGCGCAGAGTAGATGGGAGATGTTGATCCTGCCCTCGTGGGGGCAGGCTAGTCGCAATCTGAGACACCATCCTTGGTTTACTGTAACACTAACTCGTATACGAGGACATCGGTAGGTAGGCAGTTTGGGTGGGGCGCCACACCCTCGAAAAGGTATCAAGGGTGCCCCAAGGTCAACTCATGTGAGTCAGAAACTCACAGAAGAGTGTCAAGAGCAAAAGTTGGCCTGACGCTGATACGAATAGCAAGTATCTGCGAGAGGAAACTCGGGTCTAACGAACCAATACGCGCTTTTGATGAGTGCTATTGACGACAGAAAAGCTACCCCGGGGATAACAGAGTCGTCGCCGGCAAGAGCACATATCGACCCGGCGGCTTGCTACCTCGATGTCGGTTCTTTCCATCCTGGCTGTGCAGCAGCAGCCAAGGGTGAGGTTGTTCGCCTATTAATGGGGATCGTGAGCTGGGTTTAGACCGTCGTGAGACAGGTCGGTTACTATCTATATGGGGTGTCGGGAGTCTGAAGGTAAGATGGAAATAGTACGAGAGGAACTTTCCGTCGTCGCCACTGGTAGACCGGTTGTCCGACAGGGCAATGCCGGGTGGCTACGCGATAAGGGGTAAAAGCTGAAAGCATCTAAGCTTGAAACCTGACCTGAAAAGAGACTCCGTCACAGGACGCGGGTAGAAGACCCGTTTGATAGACCTGGGATGTACGCACGAAGGCAACGACGTGTTCAGTCCACAGGCACTAAAGTCCGATAATTCGGCAACGGAAAACACTTTAACCGTTAAAATCCAGACGAAATCGTTGTGTGAATGCCAATATGCCGGATAATTGCAGATTACATTTGGGTTCGTGACCCAGTGTCCGGTCTGCGATTGCGGCCATAGCGGCGGGGCAACACCCGGACTCATCTCGAACCCGGCAGTTAAGCCCGCCCACGTTTTGGTGCTGTACTGAGATACGAGAGTTCCCGGGAACCACCAAACGCTGCAATTGCTCAGTGAGTAATTGTGTCTATTCTGAAAAGTTACTACGTTAATTAATACTATCTGACAATTCTATTAGTTTTTTGGTCTTAGATCTCTTTTTTTTGTGGACGATTGTATCATTTTATTTAACAAAATATCCATTGTATTTAATTTCTGATACGATCTTTATTATAGTGTACAATTGGGGATGTGTTATGGCTGATAATTATAGTCAGATTTATCTGTTATATTTTAATGGTGAAGAAATAATTTCTGAATCAGCAGAATTATATCCGGAACCGACCGGAGGATTTATTGTGGATACGGCATCTTTCACAGAAGAGGATTCTGATGAGTTTTTTTTACCGGAGATCTGATTAAGTTGCTGATCAACAGGCAGAATGCCCGGACCCCGGCAGGGAGATGCAGCAGATGATATTATCTGAGGATATATTTTCAGCAGTTTTTAATTCCAGTGCGGCCATTATGGCGGTCTCTACAAAAGAAGATGGCCGATATATGGATGTCAATGATGCCTTCATCCGGAAGACCGGATATCAGCGAAGTGAGGTAATCGGAAAAACTGCAACTGAACTGAATCTCTTCGTTAATCCTGAAGACCGGCTGAATGCTCTTAGTTTACTTGAAAAGGCCGGAAAGATCATAGATCTTGAAATTCCGGTACGCAAAAAGAATGGTGAGGTTATGTATGGGATCTTCTCTGCTGATAGTCTCACCTTAGGAGAAACCCCGTGTCTTCTGACAACCATGGTCGATATTACTGCCAGAAAGATTGCAGAAGAAGAACTGGATTTAATCCGGAACCGCCTCGAACTGGCTGTGGATGCCAGTGAACACGGGTTATGGGACTGGAATCTTGATACAGACGAGATTTATTTCAGTCCGCGTTATTACAGAATGCTTGGTTATGAACCGGGAGAACTGCCGATGTCGCTCTCAACATGGGTTGAACTGATGCACCCGGAAGATCGTGAATTGGTTGTGCCAAGGATTTATGGATATGTCCGGGAAGCAAGACCATACAGGGAGGATTTTCGTCTCCGGACAAAGGGAGGAAGCTGGATGTGGATCTCAGGCAGGGGCAAGTCATATGAGGTGGATGATGATGGAATACCTCACAGGGCAGTCGGGACGCATGTTGATGTCAACTACCGTAAACAGACCGAAGAGGCCCTGAAGACACTGAATAAAAAGCTGAACCTTCTCTCTTCAGTTACACGTCATGATATCATTAATCAGATCTCCGGTATATGTGCATATCAGGAACTGCTGAAACGTGAACTTGATGAAGAAGAGATCAGGGAATATCTTGAGCCAATGATAAAAGCAACCGGAGTGATTGAGAAGAAGATCAGATTCACCAGTGATTATCAGGATCTTGGTATTTATGTTCCGGCATGGCAGAATGTTGACTCTCTTATTAAGTCGGTTATTCTTCTTATGCCCGGTACCTGTATGAAGGTGGAATATGAGACCAAAGGTCTGGTAATTTATGCAGATCCTATGCTTGAAAAGGTGTTTTACAATCTTTTTGAGAATGCTTTCTGGCATGGAGGGAATGTTACCCTGATCAGAGTATCATTTCATGAAAGGGAAGGCTGTGTTGTTGTTGTAGTTGAGGATGATGGTTCCGGAATTGCTGACGGGATGAAAGAGAAGATTTTTGAGCATGGTGTGGGTTCAAATACCGGACTGGGTCTTTTTCTGGTGAGAGAAATTCTGGATATTACCGGAATCTCCATATCTGAGACCGGCACTGAAGGGAATGGTGCACGCTTTGAGATTAAAGTGCCGGATGGCGGTTACAGAATATAATGAACTGTCATTTGTTTGTCTGACATCTGCTTTTTTTCTTCTTTTCGTTTATGCAGTGATTTTTCCGGATTAAATTAGCTAAATTAACTGTTTTCTGAAATCTCTGAATCGGGGCTGAAATGAACTGATTATTTTTTTCGTGTGTCCGGTATATTCGTGTGTCCGGTATATTTTCATCATTTGTCAACCACACATTTCAAAGTGGTTGACCACATATATTTACTGTGATTTTTTAAAATGATGAAAGGTCATTGTAACATCAGAGTGCCAAAGACGATGAGCACACAGCATCCGGACAATGTAAATATGCCGTTTTTTTCACGGAATTCTCTTCTGGGCGGGGAAGAAGAAGTTCTTGAGGCATATTATGCTTACTCTCATCTTAAGTGCAGTGAACAGATGTGGGACTGCGAAGGCAAAGAGGTTGATAATTTTGTCATAAAAAAACTTCTTTCGCGCTATAAATCCTACTTCTCAGAAAAACAGATCGGAAAAGACCTCTTTCTGACACTGAGGCTGCCTAACCCGGAAGTTGAGAGGGCCGAGGCAAAAATTCTTCTTGAAACCCTTGAGAGCATTCCGCGCTCCTTTGACCTGGCAAAACTCTTTTACGGAAATGAGACTGCGCCGATATTTGAGGTTATACTTCCGATGACAACCTCATATGCCTCGGTGGATAACATCTATCAGTACTACTGCGACTATGTTATCGGTAAACAGCACGGGCGGCTTGGCGGAAGAGACATAACAATATCCGACTGGATTGGTGAATTTAAGCCTGAAAAGATAAACGTTATCCCTCTCTTTGAAGACAGAGACGGGATGCTTAACTCCGGAGATATCGTTGGAAGGTACATAGAGGATAAAAATCTTGACTATCAGCGTGTATTCTTAGCCCGATCTGACCCTGCCATAAATTACGGCAATGTCGGTGCAGTAATTCTTAACAAAATTGCCCTTATGAATATGAGGGAATTATCTGATAAATCCGGAATTCCGATATATCCCATACTCGGAGTCGGTTCAGCGCCTTTCAGGGGTAATCTAAGGCCGGATAATGTGGAGAGTTTTGTACGTGAATATCCGGGTGTTCATACATTTACAATCCAGTCCGCCTTTAAGTACGACTTTCCGGTGGACATCGTCTGTGACGGTATAAAAAAGCTTGAGGAGAGAGATACCGGCGTTTCTCAGACTGTAGATTCAGAAAAATGCCTTGAACTGTTTGAGAAGTGTTCTTCGGCCTATCATAGCCGCCTGACTGAACTTGCGCCTGTGATCAACAGAGTGGCGGGGTATGTCCCTAAAAGAAGGCTAAGAAAGCTGCATATTGGTCTTTTTGGTTATTCACGCAACCATGAAGGACTTAATCTGCCAAGGGCAATCACTTTCACTGCGGCCTGTTATTCTATCGGAGTTCCTCCGGAAATACTGGGTATCTCGGCATTATCGGAGAAGGACTTTGAATACCTGACTGAAGTATATCTCAATTTTGAGAATGATCTCAGGGATGCTCTAATGTTTGTCAATCCCAAATCTCCCTATCTCCCGGAAGAAGACCTTCATTTTGCAAAGGAAATTTTAGGGGATTTTGATGCCGATGAAAGTCATATGGGTATCACATCCGGAATTATAGGCAGTCTGGCTGAGAACAGAATGGAAGACCTTGAATCCGGAATTCTGAGAGCTGCTGAAAAAAGGAAATTCCTGGGATAATTTCAATCCCTGTTTTTTGAAATTCTGTTTTTTATTGCTTTTCTTACCACTTCTCTTTTGACGATAATCACCGTTGCAAATACACCCATAAAGATATTCATGTAATAGAGGATGAGTCTCCAGAGAACAACAAAAATTCCGACAATTGATGACGGGATAAAGAGACTGTACAGTGATGTCGCCGACAGTTCTGCAATACCTGAACTTCCGGGTGTGAGTGGTATCATCATAATAATTGCAATTATTATCTGTGCAACAAACGATTCTACGATATGAGGACTCTGCCCAAGTCCCATCAGTATAAGTGATGCAATAAAGAATTCATTGAACCAGTATAATACAGTAAAAATTCCTCCGTATAACAGCCCTATCTTTGAATGACCGATATATTTCTTAAGTGCTCCGTGGAAATTGTCAACCTCTGAATCAATATCATTCATCAGCTTTTCAACTTTTTCTGCATGCCATCTCTTTGTCAGGAATCCTGATATCTTTTTAACAAGATTTTTCAGGAAATCAGGCTTTTTTACAGAATATGCAAAGAGAATTACAAATCCCATAATCAAAATCCACATGAATGCAAGCGGCAGAGTGATTGCAAGGCCAAGTTTCTCACTGCCAAGCCAGAGGAGCAGAACGGCCACACCTCCAATAATTCCAAGCAGAATTCCGTCTAAGACTCTCTCCAGTATAACAATCGCAGTTGCATCACCAAGCGGGACATCTGCCCTGTAAAGCTCATGTATCCTGACCGGCTCTCCGCCTGCCTGTGAAGGTGTTACAGCAGCAATTAAAAGATTTGCAAAGACCATATTGAGGCAGTGCAAAAATGGGACCCTGTATCCAAGAGATCTGGACATCAGCTTTATTCTTGCTGCCCAGAATCCCATTGATAATACATGGAGCAGTATCGCCGCTACAAGGTATTGCGGCTGCAACTCCTGGAGATAGGTAATTGTATTTTCATCAATTGTAAAATAAAGGACAATGGCCAGTACAATGACACTGAAGGTCACTGAGATGGCCAGCCATTTTACCTGACTTTTATCCATATTAATAAATCCTGAAATCTCTAAAAAACTTAGGCGTACAATATATAAACCATTTCAGGTTCTTATACGGTAAAAAGTCCTCTGTTTTTTAAAATTATTATAATTCCTGCCCGGACACCGCAGTCCAGCCATCCATATCCGTAACTGTACTCTGCAAGCGCATTGACAGTCATGTTCCGGTTCAGAAATCCTTCCCCGGAATTAAGATGATATTCTGCTTTCCTGATTATCTCTTCTGAGGCCTTATACATTGGACTTTCAGCGTCAGGGCCGGATTTGACAGAATCAAGTGCAGAGGTGAGCATCCGCTCATATCGGCCCGTCTTCTCATTGAGGTGTTCATCAAGCCCCGGAGTGATAAAGATTTCATCTCCTGATTCATTGAAATATTTCTCATCCACCTCAATAAATCCGATAAATCTCCCTGCATCAAGCCAGCCCAGGGCGTATGTAAACGATGCAGCTGCATTGACATCATCGCCGGAACGGGAGAAAGTCCTGCCATCACAAAGGTATGATTCTGCCATATTTTTACATTCAAGGGCAGTCCTTTCAGCATATGAGCCTTTTACAGCGGCCACGCGGCTGCTGATTATTTTCTCTTCAAGGAAATTTCCCAGACTGTCAGGATTCATATTTTACAGACCGGCAAAAACTCTGAGGTACTCTTCTTCCATCATATGCAGTTCTGCCGGGACAATTAATATCTGAAGCGGTCCGCCAAAGTCATAAGCGATAAGATCAGGCCCTCTCCCTGCTCTTACAACAGGTCTGTCTGATCCCGCCCTTGCGATCCCTACAAACAGTTCCGGTGGTTCTTCCTCTCTCCTCTTACACATCTCAGATATTAACTCAACTCCCTCATTGACTGTCATATATCTGTCAGGTTTAATATCCAGATAGACCAGTGTGTGAAGCCCCTGTGCCATATTGGATCTGATTGTCTCTGCGGGTGTAAGCGGAAACCACCCTTTCTCAGGATAGGGCACTGAACATGACTTGCCGAACCTGTAGTTCTGGAGTCCGGAAAGTCCGCATATTGCACTCTGTATTGATGCCCCGTGTATAATTCCGGTTTCAATCCCCCTCTCCTCAGCCCTTATTCTCAGGTCGGAATGAGTCGTTGATACCATAGGGTCACCTGCGGTAAGAAATGCCGCAGTTCCGTTCTCTGCGGCTATAAGAATATCTTCCGGATTATTCTCCACATCTTCCCTGTAGAGAACTTTAACCTCCTTTCCATAGTATTCTTCAAGCCTTGCGGTGTCTGCCCCCATTAAGCGTGAAGTATATGCCTCAAGGAAGACTCTGTCCGCGCTTTTTACTGTTTCAAGCCCTTTTATTGATATATCTCTCTCGTCAAAGAGTCCAAGCCCTATAAAAATCAGCATATTGTCATCATTTCTCCGGATTCAATTAGTATATATTTATGTTATGAAGGAAAAAAGATTAAGTTAGTTTGTAGTTGGGAGACTGGCCGTTATGCAGAATTTCTGTGTGACAGCTTTACGGATACCCTCCGGGGTTACGGGTTTTTCAACTGCAGACATACATCCGAACGACTGGAATGTCTTTGGGGCATCTTGAAATATGCTGGTGCACAGGTATTATGAATGGAGACTGGAGAGGGAACTTAAGTACCTGCCTGACTCTTTATGCTTTATGCTTACCGGCTATGATTTGACGGATGCCCCGGAGAAAATTCAGGAAGTTGCCGGATGGTGCATCAGATGCGGCATAAAAAATGTCATTTTTCACATAAATACAGATAATCTCGGAAATCCTGAGATATTTCTTCCGTACCTCCGTGACATATCTTCTTTTGCGAAAGTTACCATCACTTATGATGATAACACCGAAGTATCAGGGGAGGGAGCGGATGTCTATATTGTTATAGGTATGAGCGGACGCGATGAGATTGTCAGGTGCGTCAGAAAGATGGCAGAGGATAATATTAATCCGGCAGATGTCGATGAGAAGATGATAGAGTCATATCTGACTTTCAATTATGAACCGGATCTTGTCATTAAAACCGGCGGAAGTCACCTGACTGATTTTCTTATATGGCAGTCTGTGTACTCTGAGCTTTTTTTCTCTGATGTTAACTGGAAGCAGTTTCGGAAGACAGAATTCCTGCGGGCCTTAAGGGATTACCAGACCCGTAAAAGGCGTTATGGGAAGTAGGAAGGATCGTTTTTAATTCTCTGGTCATACATTCGAATTCCTCTCAGCAGATCAATCTTTCGAAACATCGGCCAGTATGGCGCACAGAAATATACCGCTGATTCGTTCCCGTTTGCAAGCCACGGCAGAAAATTTGAGGTTCTTTTATCATTGCCTGTTCTTATTATCAGATCTACCGGCGGGATATTCTGTTCCCTGTAGAGATGCGCCTCAATTGTTTGTATGTCGATTTCTTCCGGTGAGATTGTTCCTTTCCGTGTTTCCTGAAGGATTGACTTTGCTGCAAGTACAATCTCGTTTCTTCCACCGTATGCGATGGCGAGGTTTATCGTAAAGTGGTCATAGTCTTTTGTAATCCTCTCAACTCTCTCTATCTTTTCAAGGAAGTCTTTTGGGAGGAGGTTCCTGTCTCCGACCATCTGAAATTTGATCTTATTTTTATGTACTCTCTCGTCAGATACAATCCCAATCGCTTTTTCGGTAAAAAGGGTGAAGAGTTCACCAAGTTCATCCTTTGTCCGTCTGAAATTTTCGGTTGAAAAGCAGTACAGTGTCATGTGTGTGACACCGATGTCATGCGCCCAGTCCATGACAGTTTCAGTCTTCTCCGCGCCGAGCCTGTGCCCAAGTGCAACCTCAATACCCGATTCTCTGGCAAATCTCCGGTTTCCGTCCTGAATTATGGCTATATGTTTTGGTACATGTCTGCACTGCCTCAGCAGGTATTTCTCATATAGTGATTCCAGATATTCTTTTGCTCTCTTCATATCGGTGTAACCTCTACAACCATTCCGTTATTCGGGTATCTCTCGATGATCTCTTTTCTGCCGGGGAAATCATCCGGAAAATCTGCTAAGATCCACCAGGCAGTCTCTATCCTGTCATCGAATTTTTCATACTGGTCATCTTCAAGATCTTCTGGAATGTCGCATTCCGGATACCATACTCCGTAAACAACAGTTCCGTCATCTGTTATCTCTTCAAAAGGCCTTGCTGTATTATTTGCTATTCTTTTGAGGCGCTCTCTTAGCTGGACTGAGTCTTTGAAGGTTGATGAGCACCAGTGAACCTTAGGGTTTTTTAATATCTCCTCTGCCCATGCCTCTGCTCCGGGTACTGCATTGTGGTAGTCATCCTCAAGGCTGTAACCCTTTTTTCTCATCTCTTCTGCGTTTGTCTCAGACCATTCAAGTTCATTGATATTCATATAGTCGAGATATGGCAGGGCGGGGATGAGATTTTCAAGCCCCGGAAGTGACGGCACTTCAATGGTGACCTCAAAACCCAGTTCTTTTGCCTTTTTTGCAGAGGTTATATATTCTGTATCCAGAATGTCTCCCCACATTTCCTGCGGCGGGTGCATTCTTATCTCATCGACAAGTCCCTGAAGGTTTTTCAGGCACTCTTCATCCGGTGCAGTTCCGGTATAGAGGTGTATGTGATGTTCCTTCCCGAATTCACGTTTTAGCAACCGGCAGAATGACATAACCCTGTCCATCTCCAGAAGGGCTTCCCCACCTGTAACTCCGGTGCCGAGCGCCGACATAATCCGTGCCTCTTCGATTATATCTTCCGGACGGATTATCACCCTGTCGTTTGCATAGGCACGGTCTTTGCCTCTTCTCTCGTCCGATATAGGGCAGTACCAGCAGCTCTTGGTGCACACTCCGGTTACGAAGAGCACCATCTTTGCGCCTTCGCGGCATTGCCGGCAGGCCTTACTGAGCACCTGCGTTCACCGTTTCAATAAGTCTTTTCATAACGAAATCCTGCCCGAGTGCCTCAATAAACCACCCGGCACGCGGGCCTCTCTTCTGTCCGAGAATTGCTATGTAGATAGAAGTGAAAATATCTTTCGGGTTTGCACCTGTTTCATTGCCGAGATCGTATATTGCATTGTGAAGGTACTCGGCCTTCCATTCCTTAAGTGAAGCATATTTATCGATAAGAAGGGTCAGTGCATCGATATCTGCTGCACTGAATGATAGTACTTCATCGGGAAGTTCTTTTCTGACTGTGAATCTGACCATATCCGGTGCATATTTGTCAACCCAGATCTTTGCCCTATCTGCTCTTTTCAGGACAGCATCCCGGTTTTCAACATTATACCCGCTTCTCTTCAGTATTTCAAATATGGCATCCTCGTCCTGTGCGATCTGGACTACTGTTACAAGGTGCTTGAACGGGATGTCGGTTGCTACGTCTGATATTGCGGAGAGTTCATATTCGCGTCCTTCTCCCTTCTCGGAGAGTCTTGCATATTCGTCTATTAATGTAAGCAGTCCCATTCCGGGATCAAAGCTTATCGCTTTCTCAGGTTTTGTCCTGACTATGAGGTACCTGAGCACATCGGGCGGAACTATCTCAAGCATTGACTCTATTGATATTGCAACACCTGTTGATGATGCCATTGCACCCTTTCCTTTCAGGCTGATCCATTCATACTGGATTGGGAAAGGTGCACTGCCGTTAAATATCTTCTCAACAATCTCTTTTCCGGTGTCATATGAGCCTCCGGATGCGGAGTGGTCCTTTCCGAAGGGTTCAACTGTTACTCCAAGGGCAGACCATCTCATCGGCCAGTCAACACGCCATACAAGTTTTCCCTCGCCTTTTGAGTAGTCGCAGTAGTCCTCGTGCCCACATTCGCACTTATATTTAACAAGGTTTTTCTCCGGAATATGCTCAAGGATTTCTGCATTGCTTATTTTCCTGCATCCTTTGCATATGGGGTAGAACGGCACCCATGTGTCCGGAAGTGTCCTGCCGGATACGCGCTCAAGAATTTCTTTTATTTCGGAACTCTTCTCAAGGACGGTCTTTATCTCTTCGGTATATTTTCCGGTTCTGTATAATTCGCTTGATTTCAGGACTTTTGGTTTTACGTCAAGTTCTTCGAGTGATTTCAGGAATGGTTCAAGGAAATGGTCTGCATAACTCTCATGCTTTCCGCAGGGGCATGGTATGTCGCAGATTGGCATTCCGATATATTGTTCATAACTTTCCGGGAGGAAAGGATAGACCTTCCTTAGCGGGTCAAAATCATCTGCATTGTATATAAGTTCAGCATCAATTCCCTTCTCAGTCATTGCCTTATATACTATATCTCCGGTGAGAACTTCACGCATATTTCCTATGTGTATCGGCCCGGACGGGGTGATGCCTGTTGCAATTCTGTGCGGGACGTTGTCATCAACCTTTGATGCAATCACATCTGCCCAGTGTATCTGTATCTTATCTGTTGAATTGTCACCTTGTTTCTGCATGTCGCTTATATATTATCAGTTTAAGATTAACAATATGTAGGTTTGATCAGCAAAACAGCAAGTATTGTTATAAGTATTAAATAAGCATAAACGTTGAATAAACATAATCAATCTTAAACTACCGGTATTGGAATAATGACTCGTCTAAATAATGAAGAAGGTCTCTCGGAAGTGATTGGGTTTATCATGATTCTTGCTCTGATCATGGTATTTCTTTCAATCTGGGTTGTATATGGGGTTCCCAGTGAAGGGAGACAGCAGGAGATTGAGCATATGGACTATGTCCAGGACTGGTTTACACAATATAAGATTACTGCGGATTCGCTGTGGATCAATTATGATGATGTCAATAATTATGGTACCGGCAACATTACTCTCTCAAATTCGCTGGTTTTAGGTTCACTTGGAGGCGCTACACACAGTCAGGGATTATTTATGGTCCTTATGAGACCTTTTGGATCTTCAGGGACAATATCGCTGGAAGAGGATGGGTCTGAGTTTATTGAAATAAAGAATACAAGTGCCACCATCTTAAATGAATCTATGATGAGGATTCAGTATGATTCCTCCAATCTGTACTGGATTCCGCAGTCTTATTACTACCAGATGGGCGGTGTTTTCCTCAGGCAGACTGACGGAACGGTTTGCCGCATTGCCCCACTCATTAGTTTTAGTGACAACTCTGAGATAGCAAATATTCTCATCACAGATCTCAAAATGGGAGGGTCAGATATGGCGTCTATCAGCGGTGAGGGTCCGGTCAGGATTGATACGGTAATTACGGGCAGGGCCGAAGCAGCTACTGTTCCCGCAGGTCTGGGCCATAACATAACTATAACGCTGAAGGATGAATCTGCTGCGAAAGCGTGGATGGGCATATTAAGGGAGCTTGGAGCGCCTTCAGGTGGAATTACACGCGGTGGTCCTGATGGGAATCTAATTACAATTAGTGGTGTTGATACAATCAATTATCAACGTGCAGACTACACGGTTTCGCTACAGTCGGTTGTAGCAGCCGGTGCCTGAGATAAGGTCCGGCAGTTATTGTATAATTGTCATATTACAATCATTAATTCAAAGTCTGGGAGTTATTATGTCCGGGATGTCCGCAAAACGGGAAGGGTTAAGCCAGGGGGTAAACCCTGAAGATGGGTGTGAGATCAATATATATTCTAAGATATGTCAGATATTCCGGAAGTCAAAGAGTCAGCCGTGGTTCTTTTCCGGAAGGGATGATGCTTTATCTGATATCATAGGTGGTATTGTGCTGACTGCCGTTGTTGTTGCGGGAATTGGAATGATGGCCGTTGTTCTGCTCTCTGATGTTCCTCCTGCTGAAATTCCTGTGCTCAGGGTTGATCTTGCAGATAGTAAGGCAACCATCACTCTGGTGCATAGCGGAGGGGATTCTGTCTACAGGGAGGACGCTCGTATCATGGTTGATGGTGTTGACAGAACGGATGATTTTAAGCTCTTAACGGACGACGGTGAACTGGTGGACTGGAATGTATTTTCCACCGGAGACTGGCTGGTAAGTTCAATACCGCGTGATGCTGTGGAGGAGGTCCAGCTTAGTTCCATTGGTTCTGAGGTGCCGACAGTTATTCAGGCTCTGGTGAGCCAGCCGGTGAGTGTTTCACCGCCCCCTATTGTATATTTTACTTTTAGTCCCACTTCGGGATATGTGCCTCTGGTGGTATCCTTTACTGATCTCTCAGGCGGGGATATAATTAACCGGTTATGGGATTTTGGTGACAATTCAACCTCAACGGATGTGAACCCGGTGCATATCTATAACCGCTCGGGAATATTTACAGTTACACTGACTTTGTGCAATGCAGCCGGCTGCAACTCAACGACAGATAACATAACCGTCTTTGGATTTGATGATTTCATAGTGAATGAGAGTGTCTTTGTTTATGGGAACCGGATGATTTTTGAGGGAGATAATGTAGTTGGCGATGGTTCTACAATAGTCATTACCGGGGATCTTACCGGAGATGATCTTAATGGCGATGCAAAGGTTGGTGTATCCAATATTTACATTGAAGGTTCCGTTGAGCTTAGTGGCAGCCAAGTACTTGGTAATGCTACTTCTCCAGGTATTCTCTATATTAATGGGAGTTTAAGTCTTGAGGGTGGAAGTGAGGTCTATGGAAATAATATTTATGTTGCTGATGATGTTGTTCTGACGTCTGGAAACATTTATGGGAATATATACACATTTGGAAGTTTCGATTTTATAGGTGGGAATACTTATGGTGAAGTACACACTAAAGGTAGTTTGAGTTTAACAAGTGGAAATGTGCATGATGACATATATATTGATGGTGATCTGACATTGGGCTGGACACCAACAATTGATAGTGGTGTTTCAATTTATTATACCGGTTCAATCAGCCATCCTGATTGGTATTCCCAGGATATTCTTGACAAATGTCATCATGTAGATTCCGTTCCAGATTTTTCAATGCCGGGATTCAGTACCCCACCAATTCCTTCTGCAAGATTAGATGGCTGGTATAGTGATCATGGTTATGTCTCGGGTAAAAACCTGTACAGCGGAATTAAAATATTTGCTGATAGTTATAAAAGGACTGCTAAATCAACTGACAGTGCCGAAAATATTGTAATTGTTGCAAAAACGGGAGATATTGAATTGAATAAATTTGGGGGCATCCCTGTAACTGGTGTACTTTTTGCCCCCAATGGAGAGGTTATATTTGGGGGGAGTTCATTTGAATCATTTGAGGGAGTTGTTATTGCAAAGGAAGGGTTCTCTGTCGAAAGAGGCGGAGTAGATGTTACCTTCAGAAATATTGAGAATTATATCCCGAATCGTGATGATTTCCCCTGGTCAGATTCATTCTGAATGATCCCTTTTTTATGGGTGTTATGTGTTTTACCATAGACTTAATCCATTTATTCTTTACATTTACGGGCAGTTTTTTGCGGTTTTTCTGGGAGAATTAATATTTTGTGGGCCGTGATTTAGCATTCCAAAAGCAGTATGCTACAGGCAATGCCGGCAGCGAAATTCCGGCACCAGCACAATGTATTTATGTTCATAATGAGGAAATACAGCATATAATTAATT
This sequence comes from Methanoplanus limicola DSM 2279, assembly GCF_000243255.1. Classification (NCBI taxonomy): domain Archaea; kingdom Methanobacteriati; phylum Methanobacteriota; class Methanomicrobia; order Methanomicrobiales; family Methanomicrobiaceae; genus Methanoplanus; species Methanoplanus limicola. The sequence goes on along the minus strand of NZ_CM001436.1, from coordinate 729,117 downwards.
GTTGTTCCTGAATTGACGGATTACTTAAAAGTATTACTGAATTTATGTGGATATATGTCCGGGTAATCCTGAATGTATGCTGGAATGTGATTTACAGTGCTTGTGTGCCTGTTAGTGTCATTTGGATTCATTGGTTCTGTGAGTCTTCAGGAGATTAAATATCATTACATCAAAGGGGTTGGTACATCATGAAGAAGGATAACAGAAAAAACAGAAATTACGGATACAAGGGAGATAAAAATAATTTGAAGAGATGTGAAGCCGTCTCAGATATGGTAGGTGCTATATTGATGGTTTCGCTTGTTGTCATCGGCATTGGTGCTGTCAGTGTGGTTATTACGAGTCAGAGTACGCCGGTTGATGTCCCGAGCATGTCAATAATTCCTGATACAAATGCTAATGATCTCTTTTTGTATCATTCCGGTGGCGACTCGCTGAAAAGAGGAGAATTTATAGTTCGTGTTGACGGTGAGGACTTTAATCCGAGTGAATTAAGTCTTATTCCTCTGGGTGATGATGACGGAGAATCTGACTGGGATTCGTGGGGAGTAGGTGAATCACTTGTTGTACCTGGTAAAAGTGATTATAGTCAGGTTCAGATAATTTCCACGGGCGGAGGGCATGGAAGTCTTATCGCCGGCAGTGGTGAAGCCGTAATAACTCCAACCGGAACTGCAACTGCAACTCCGACGGTAACCCCGACTGCGACAGCAACGGCTACACCTACGGTTACGCCCACACCGGAGCCTGATGTGCCTGTTGCAGACTTTACCGGTACTCCTACAAACGGTTCGGTCCCGCTTACTGTTCAGTTTACAGATCTCTCAACCGAAGATCCAACCTCATGGCTGTGGGACTTCGGTGACGGAACAACGTCAACAGAAGAGAACCCGGAGCATGTTTATTCGACATTTGGAACATTTACAGTAACTCTTACTGCAACGAATCCTTCCGGTTCAGGAGATATAACAAAGACCGATTATATCACTGTAATTCCATCACAGTCCTGTGAAGTAGAGGGTATAACCGGTTCTTACTATGAAAATGAGAACTTTGCCGGAACTCCGGTTAAAAGAATCGATCAGAGGATCAGGTTTGCAGATCAAAGAGCCATTGATGATGAAAGATATGATTACGGCAGTGATATTACAGACTGGCCAAACCCAATAATTGGACGTGATGAGCGTTTCAGCGTTATCTATGAGGGTTATCTCATGATTGATGAAGAGGATGATTATACATTCTATCTGACATCAGATGACGGTTCAAGGTTATGGATTGATGATAATCTGGTCGTGGACAATTGGGGTGATCATTCTCCAAAGGAGGAATCAGGTAATGTTCGTCTGACTGAAGGTTTCCATCCGGTAAAGGTCGAAATGTACGAGAAGACCGGCCATGCAGTCCTTCAGCTTGAATGGGAATCTGAAGGATTTGGCAGGGGATTTGTTGAAGATTTCTGTGCAGAGGACTGCTGTAAGGTGCCCACTGCCGGATTTACGGCTGATAAGACATCCGGAGGAGTGCCACTTACAGTACAGTTCTCTGATTCTTCGTCAGGAAGTCCGACCTCGTGGCTCTGGAGCTTTGGTGACGGTACAACGTCAACAGAAAAAAATCCGGAGCACACCTACGCAGGTGCAGGAGAGTATGATGTCAGCCTTAAGGCAGCAAATGCTGCCGGCTATGATTATGAGAATAAATCATCATACATCACGGTAACCGGACTTCCGTCACCTGTTGGATGGTGGAAGTTTGATGAAGCCTCAGGAAGTACGGCAGTTGATTCCTCCGGCAATGGTAATGATGGATCTATTAAGGGCACTTACTCCCGTGTTGCAGGTGCCTGTGGGGATGGCCTATACTTTGACGGCACAAGCACCTATGTACTTGTTTCAAATGACGATACTCTTGACGCACCAAAGTATATTGCATATGCTGCGTGGCTTAAGCCAGAACCACCTGTTAATCCCAATGGCATGGCATCCAAGTACTTAAATTTTACCTCCCTGATTTGCAAGGGTTCTCAGGATGAGGATAATTATGAATTATTCATAAGAAATCTGGACGGGACGTCTAAATTCTCATTTGAGACTTATTCCGGAAGCTACAAAGAGTACAGTACCACTGGGTTTGGCTATGAATACGGACAGTGGCAGCATGTTGCCTTTGTTGCTGATACAGATTCCGGAGCGGCAACGCTGTATATCAACGGTGAATATGCGGCAACGGTCACCTCATCCCTGCCGGATTCATTTGCTACAAACAATAATGCTCTGACGATAGGTGTGCAGCAGATGTATTCCCCATATTTCTTCAGATACAAAGGCGTGATGGACGAAGTGATGCTCTATACTGTTGCTCTAACGGATGATCAGATAAGAGAGATCTATGGAATATGCACACCATCACCCACTCCGAATGCACCAGTCGCTGATTTTACAGCAGATACAGCAAGTGGTGATGCTCCTCTTACAGTAAGCTTTACTGACAGTTCTACAAACTCGCCGACATCATGGCTATGGGACTTTGGTGACGGCACAACGTCAACAGAACAAAGTCCTGAGCATACCTATGATGAATCCGGGATATACAGTGTTGCACTGACTACGACAAATGCAGGCGGTACTGACACAGTCACAAAAACGGATTATATTGATATTTCCGGTGTGGAAATATCTGACTTTGCAAGATTTGTTGTGGATGAAGGTGTTTTCATCTATGGTGAAAAACTTGAATTTAACGGAGATTCGATAAATGGGCTTGGTTCAACGGTAATTATCACCAATGATCTTAAAGCTGATAAAATAAATGGCGGAGCTTCGCTTTCAGCTTCAAATATATATGTGGAAAATACGATTGATATGGATAAGGGCGGAGCTGATATAGGATCTCAGAGAAATCCTGGAATAATATATGCTGGAAACGATATGAAGCTCCTGCAGGGTAACCGTAATGTATATGGCGAGGTTCATGTAGGAAATAACCTTGAACTCAAAGATGCCAGAATTCATAATAATGTCTATGTCAGTGGTGATCTTAAACTTGAACATGAGCCATGGATAGCTGACGATGCCTATATTTACTATGTTGGAAAAATTGACTTTCCTAAAAATTTCCCTCAGTCAATCCTTGACAAGTGCATAAAAGTAGACTCAGTCCCGGAAATTTCAATTCCTGAATACAGTATTCCTAATGCGAAACAGGCCAGCTGGTATAGTTCCCATGGCTATAATTTCGACGATGGTGATAAAATCCTCAGTTCTGGTATAAAAATATTATCTGATGGTAATTATGAGAGGAAAAGGGACAATTCTGACGATCCGAGGAATATTATTATCGTATCAAAAGATGGAGATATCAAACTTGAGAACTATAATAAACCTGTATCAGGTATTCTCTTTGCACCTAAAGGAAAGGTGACTTTTAAGGGAGACTCATTTGAGGGCCTTGTTATTGCCAAGGATGGTTTTTATGTGGAACAGGGGGGAACAGATATTACATTTAAAAATATGGAGCAGTTCATAACTAATCCGGCTTACTATCCATTCTAATATTTTTTCTTAAATCAGTTATTTGTTATATAATGACCCAAATAGCTAAAAAAGTGTACACTACTGCCAGTCATATTTTGAAAATATTAACGTCAATTCGTTATTTCATTAAAATATTCGATATACTGCTGAAAAGGATTTATTGAATGCAGTACATATGTAAACTGCCAGTATGTATTTCTATTTTCCACAAAAATGTCGTAATTTTGGAAATGAAGGATTTAAAAAGAAATTGACCAATTTATTAAGCAGTAGTGTATTAAAAAACAGCTAAATGGGTAATGAATATTTTTAAATTGATGTGGGGAAGCCCTCTGCATATCTGGTGTTTTCATGGAATCCGGTACATTAAACTTCTGTGATATCTCTGAATGGCAGTTTCCTGCCTGGGATTTTGTGATTATTTCTCAAAATAGGTCTATTGGGGATTATATGGTTTTATTGATATTTTATTGACGGTTTGATTTCTTCTTATCTCTTCTTTTTCTTCTTTGATTTGGACATTGACATTATATCGACAACATATTTGTCATCCGTTCCCATCTGCATGACCATGCCATCGCTTTTGGCAAGTTTTTCAAGATTAAGCTCATATGTTCCCGGATTTAAAACCCGGATACTCTCAACACGGTCGTAGAGTTCAATCTTCTTCCTGTTCTTCCTGCTTTCACCCACTGCGCTGTTTTCACTCTCTACACCGTCTTCACTATCTGTATTTATCTTATCTTCCGGCTCTTTGATCTCAATAATCTCCCGGCCGGTCTCAGCGGCAATATCCTCTATCGTCTTCTCTTCCAAAACATCCTGGTGCAGGTTTTCAGGATTTATATACAGGAATTTTTTGCCGCCGCAGCTCGGACAGCCCTTAAGGATGTCTGTTGAGCCGTCTTTAAATTCCCTTCCGCATTGTGTGCATTTGTGAGGCATCTTTTCAATATTCACCTTAAATTACTGAACTTTCCGGCAATCTGCTTTAGTATTGGATTTTCTGATAATCATTTATATTGCCTGACTGTCCGGCAATCTTATTTCCTTTTATCTGGATGATACCCAGGCGCTTATAAGGTTTTTGTCCTTCTTCAGGGTCTTCATCTGGTTTGCAGGACCGATTACAGTCATTCTGCCGGATGTATTCTCTTTTTTACCGAAAAGTCCGCTGAAAAGTCCCCCGCTCTTCTGATGAGTGGCCGATTCACTGGAATATGTCTCCATTTCAATTCCTGCAAAACCGTCCGGTTTTATCTCGCGCATAGTTGTCTCTATCAGTAAACTCTGCTCATCGGGTGTGAGTCCTTTTTCAAGGACAACTACATTTCCGTCGATAACCTTTTCAAGAATCATCCTTATTTTTTCAAGTGATGTGAGATTCTCAAGACGTTCTGAAGAAATTAAATCTATCTGGACTCCCTGAATCATACAAATCACCCGAAATAATCGATCATTTTCTCGTAAAGCTCTTCCACATTATTTCCTTCAAGTCCTGATATTGAAATTACAGGGTGCTGCGGAAAAGCGCTTTTTATTCTTGTGGCAGATGCATCCGGGAGATCATTTTTATTGGCAACAATTATTACAGGCAGTCCGCGGCTCTCAATAATTCCAATCAGCATGATATTGACCTGCATGAAAGGGTCCTGGGTTGAATCAAGCATATATATTACACCCTCAATATCCTCCCTTAACCAGTGCATGGCTTCAGCAACTCCCTCTGTTGCCTCACGTGCCCTGACTACTGCCTCTTCAGACTCAATACCATATTCAAGGAATTCCTTATAGTCAATCTTGGTTGTTACTCCGGGTGTATCCACAATATCAATTGTTACTGCATTGCCCTTCTCATCCGCAATTGTGACTCCCTCTTTTCTTCTGGCACGGCGTGTCTCGTGCGGTATCTCACTTACAGGCCCTACAGCATCTCCGGTCCAGTCCCTGACAATACGATTTGAGAGTGTTGTCTTCCCTGCATTCGGGGGGCCGTAAATACCTATACGCATCTGTTTTTTCTTAAATAATCTGGCAATTATTTTTTTAAATTTCTTTTTTGTCCTGATAAAGAAGCTCATATTGTATTCTCCAGAAACATTGGTTTTGGTACAGTATAAATTAATATCATCTTCTGTCGTATGGATAAAATTTCTCATTTATTCCTGCATAAAAATCAAAATCAGTTCCTTTAAATGTGTAATATTAAAAATATCTGAAATTCTGTGCAGTTACAGAATAATATTCTCAGCATTTATTTCAGTTGGCTGCATGCCTCTCCCGGAATTTCCGGTAAAACTGATTAATAATCAGATTATTACCTCAAAGACATATAACTGTGGCTGTTATGGCAAAGAGACGAACAGCCGGAGGTATTCCCGGCTACTGCCAAAAACCCCGTAACCAGTATAATTTCTGATGAAAATATCCGTATAATATATACTTGATGGATGACACAAATTATAATTGGCTGTTTTATGTTAAATGCCAGTAAATATCCTTTTATAGTGCTGGAAACCATAGGATAACTTGTAGACCTCTCTTCTGCGGGATTTACTGCGGAGGAGGAGGTGGTCATGTGAGCGAAAATATAATGGATGCAAATCACTTCAAAATAGACGTTCCTGTAAAGGAAGTCATGAGGTACAATCCGGCCACAATCGGTGCAGAAGCGACTGTTCCAAAAGCGGCTGCAAAAATGTGCCAGAAAGGAGTGGGAAGTTGTATAGTACTGCAGAATAATGTGCCTAAGGGCATTGTTACCGAGGAGGATATTAACTGTAAAGTAGTAGCTAAGGACCGCAAACCGGGAGATGTGTATGTAAGTGAAATTATGAGTACACCTTTAATAACCATTGATGTTGACAAAACCGTCGGTGACGCAACTCACATGATGGTTAAGAATAAAGTGCGAAGGCTCCCTGTGGTGGACAAATCCAAGGTTGTAGGTATCGTGACAGTCAGGGATATTATCTCGGTTTCCAACGAGATAAACGAGATAATGTCTGATCTTATAAAAGTCAATAATGACTTTGAAGGTTCTGTTAACGGTTCTGCAACATCGGGAGTCTGTGACGACTGCAACCTTATGTCAGATGATCTCGTCTTCGTTGACGGGAGAATGCTCTGTTCGGTCTGCAGGAAAAGTGACGATACGGATTAAATCCGGATAAATTCCGGATATATTCATATCCTGCTTTATATGCCGGGTGATTCCCGGAGAAGGAAAAGGATAAAATAAAAAATTTCCAGAGAATATCGCTGTATGATATTTTAAATACTGCGTCTGAATATGGGAATGATTTCATGCAAAAAAATCAAAAAAATCACAACAATAAAATCTTAAAGGATATTGCAACGAAGGATGTCATCACAGTCTCACCGACGATGAGCATTATAGGTGCAATTGAAATAATGACAAAGAAGGGTTTCAGGCGCCTGCCCGTTGCTGATTCCGGTACAGGAAAGATCATAGGTATTGTGACAGCGGGTGACATCCTTAACTTAATGGGAGGCGGAGAGAAGTTTAATCTCGTTTCCGGCAAGCACAAAGGAAATCTTATAGCTGCACTAAATGACAACGTAAGGGAGATCATGACGACCCGCCTCATTACCCTGAAGGAAAATGCAAAGGTCAACGAGGTCGTCAGAACCATTGTGGACAAAAAATGCGGCGGACTCCCCATTATCTCGGAAAACAGTTCGGTTGTCGGAATTGTGACAGAGAGGGATATATTAAGGACACTCTCATGTGAGGACAATTATACGTCTGTCTCTGAGATTATGACAAAAAATCCCTATGTCACAAGCCCTGATGCGCTTATGACTGATGTTGCAAAAGAGATGATTTTCCGCAGATTCAGGCGTCTGCCTGTAGTCAGTGATGACGTTTTATTTGGAATCATCACTGCGATGGATATAATGAAATACGTTGGGAAAGGTGATCTGTTTAAGGGAATGGTAACAGGCAATATATCTGATCTCATGTCAGTACCTGTAAGGGATCTTATCAATGGTGAACTCTATACCACAACTCCTGATAAGCCCATATGTGAGGTTGCAAAGGAGATGATAAGCAGGAATGTAGGTGCCCTTCCGGTAATTGAGAATTCTCATCTGGTTGGTGTAATTACAGAATTTGATCTTGTCAGGGCCCTGACAAAAGAGTGATGATTTAATTAAATATAGCTGGCAGTTATATGGCAGACATCTGTACAGATTCAGACAATGATTCTTTTGTCCGGGTGTGCTGACTTATTATGTATCTGCATTCATAAAGGCATTTTTTTGAATGCCTGTAAGACAGAGAGAATATAATCCAATAAAATTTATGCAAATCCGATTGGAGGTTAAAAAAATGAATGAAAAAACCCTTGTAAAGGATGTAATGTCCAGACCAGTCACAATAGCAAAATCAGCACCAATAACTGAGGCACTCGACAAAATGTTATCTGAAGGTGCCGATCCCCTGATCGTAACCAATAACGGAGTTGTAACAGGTACAATCTCAAGAAAGGCAATAGCAGAGACGCTCGGCAGCAAAAAGACTTCTTCCCTGCCGCCAACAAAGATTCATGTCGTAAACCGGACAGATGATGACTTCACTTCAGTCTATTCGGATGAAGAGGCACAGATTCTCATCCCTCTGCTCCAGAGATATAAGATTGTGGTTGTACTTGATGAAGAGCACAAACCTGTCGGAAAGGTGGACGCAACAGATCTCTTAAAGGTCATGGTGCCGGAAGGTTCAATTGAAAATCTTATGCAGAACCCGCACAGCATCAACCCCGGTGAGCGTGTCGTTCACCTCCGCAGGAGGATGATTGATGAGAACAGTGCAAAGTTTGTTGTAACTGAGGAGGGCAATATCGTTGGTGTTGTAACCGAGACTGACGTGGCAAAATCCATGAAGGAGTTCAGAGAGACAGTCGGTGAGAAGCACCAGGAGCAGCAGGTCAGAAATCTCTACGTCAGTGATATAATGACTTCTCCGGCACTTACAATGGACATAAACGGAGATGTTGCTAATGCAATCGATCTCATTGTCAGCAAAAATATCAGCTCTCTTCCGGTAATAAAGGATGGAAAACTTGTAGGTATAGTCTCTAAAGAGAGCCTTATTGTTGCTCTTTAGGCCCGGAATTTTCGGCTGAAAGGAAACAATAAATAATTTATTCCCCTTTTTTTGCGCCCCGTCTCAATCGAATCTTTTTTTATTGAATCTCTCTTTATTTATTATCAGAATCATGAAAAGAGCAACATCAGTATCACCGTCCGGGAGTGTTGCCGGACTTATTGAAGGGATGAGTAAAACCGGTTTTCAGGGCAGAAAACTCGGTGAATCCCTTAATGTCTGGAAAAGAATGATAGATGATCCCGACTGCATAATCTTTCTCGGACTCTCAGGTGCAATGATCCCTGCGGGGATGCAGAAATGCCTCATAGAACTCGTGAAAAACCGTTATATTGACGGAATTGTTTCAACAGGGGCGAATATGTTTCATGACACCTGTGAGCATCTGGGTGTGCGCCACTATATGGGTCATCACAATGCTGACGACTGTGAACTCTTTTCAAGAGGTATTGACCGCATTTATGATGTCTTTGCATATGATGATGAATTCCGTGGTATTGAGTCTGAAATAGCTTCTTTTATTGAGGGTGTCTCCCCGTTCAATGCCTCTTCACGCCTCCTTATGGAAAAAATGGGCACGTGGCTTGGTGAGAAGAACCCCTCCGGAGAGTCAGTGCTGAACGAATGCGCAAAAGCCGGCATTCCGGTATTTATTCCTGCTCTATGTGATTCATCGGTTGGGATTGCCGTGCTTATGGCAAGAAGAAAAGGTACAGATGTATCGGTTGATCAGATCGCTGATGTTGATGAGATAACCACAGTCATAGAAAATTCTGTTCACACCGGAGTGATATATGTCGGCGGAGGCGTCCCTAAAAATTTCATTCAGCAGACTCATGTTATTGCAGGAATACATGAGAGGGATACTGACGGTCACCAGTACGCCATCCAGTACACAACAGATGCGCCACACTGGGGCGGACTTTCGGGCTGCACATTTGAAGAGGCCATCAGCTGGGGCAAGGAGGCGCCGGACTCATACCGTGTCCAGTGTTTTGCAGATGCCACAATCGCGCTCCCGCTCATTGTTTCGGCACTGACTGAGAGAAAACTTATCCGGGCCAGGATTCCGGATATGAAATCCTTCTTTGAATAACCGATCCTGTGTGGCTATACCACAACCCTTAATAACAAATTTATCATATCTAATTAAGCAACATTCATGGAGCGATATATGTTATCGCGAGTGTCGTAAGATGCGAGATTACTCTGTTGAGGTAGCCAAGCCTGGCATGGCGCGGGGTTGCTAACCCCGTGTCCCCCTGGGACTCGAGGGTTCAAATCCCTCCCTCAGCGCTTTTAGAGCAAATCTCATTGTGAGGCTATTGAATGGAAGAACAAGAGATTAATTACTTTGTAAGGATTGAAAATGCCGATCTCGACGGAACAAAGTCCGTTCAGATTGCACTTACCGGCCTTCCGGGAATCGGCATGCACACATCTGCTGTAATTTCAGATATGGCAGATGTAGATCCGCGTGCAACCCTTGGTCTTCTCGATGAGGAGCATGTGGAACGCATTCGCAATGTGGTGACAGATTATCAGAATCTTGTTCCTGTATGGATGCTCAACCGTCAGAAGGATGTCTATACCGGAGAGGCAAAACAGCTTCTCGGTTCAGATCTCAGTCTTGCCCTTGAGGATGACATTAACAGGATGCGTAAGATTCGCTGTTACCGCGGTATCCGTCACGAGACCGGCCAGAAAGTACGCGGGCAGCGCACCAAGTCTTCCGGAAGAAGAGGATCGACTGTCGGTGTCAGCAGGAAGAAGAAGTAATCGGGTGGTTTAAATGGTATATCCTGGTAAGAATCACAAGCAGTATGAAACACCAAAGAGGCGCTTTGAGAAGAGCCGTATCGATGATGAGAACCGTCTTGTCATTGAGTTCGGTCTCAGAAACAAGCGTGAGCTCTGGAAAGCCCAGAGTACGTTAAGGCGCTACCGCCGTGCAGCCCGTGACCTCCTTGCTCTTAAATCAAGTGTGACTGATGAAGCACTTATTGCGAGGAAGGAAGATGAGCTTCTTGGCCATCTTGCAAAATACGGCCTTCTTCCTGAAGGTGCAGGTATCGGCGATGTACTGGCAATGAAGACCGAAAATGAACTTGAACGCCGTCTTCAGACGGTCGTGTACAGAAAAGGTCTTGCACGCTCACCAAAGCAGGCACGCCAGATGATAACACACGGCCACATATCTGTAAACGGAAGAAAAGTTACAATTCCGGGTTGCAGAATCAGGAAGTCAGAGGAATCTGAGGTTCGTTATTACGGAAATTCCCCGTTCACAGGTGAAGCTCACCCTGAGCGCGGTCGTATCGTCTCCGGAGGCAGACAGTAATGGCAGAAGATTCAAAGGAAAAATGGGGCGTAGCTCACATTTACGCTTCGTTTAACAATACAGTTATTACAGTTACAGATCTTTCCGGTGCAGAGACCGTTACCAAGTCAAGCGGTGGAATGGTTGTAAAGCAGGCACGTAACGAAAGCTCTCCCTATGCGGCAATGCAGATGGCAATTAATGTTGCAAATGCAGCAAAGGACAAGGGTATTGTTGGTGTCCATGTAAAGGTGCGTGCACCTGGACGTGGCAAACAGCGCAGCCCCGGTCCCGGAGCACAGGCAGCAATCCGTGCCCTTGCACGTGCCGGAATGAGAATCGGCCGTATTGAGGACGTAACACCTGTTCCACATGACAGCATTCGTGCTAAAGGTGGAAGAAGGGGCAGGAGAGTCTGATTAATGGAAATCACATTCAGCAGGCTTGATGAGAATGCTGCAAAGTTTATTCTGAAAGGTACGACATTTGCCTTTGCAAATTCCTTCAGAAGGGCAATGATTACAGATGTGCCCACACTTGCAATTGAAGATGTATATCTGTACGACAATAACAGTGCACTCTTCGATGAAATTCTCACTCACCGCCTCGGCCTGATTCCGATTACAACAGATCTTTCAGAATATGTCAGAAGAGACGAGTGTTCCTGCGGAGGCGAGGGATGCTCACAGTGCCAGGCAGTATTTACTCTGAGTGTCGAAGGTCCGGGAATTGTTATGTCCGGAGATCTGGTTCCCCAGAATCCGGGAGCAGTTCCTGTAAACCCTGACATTCCGATTGTAAAACTGGATGAAGATCAGAAGGTTGTCCTTGAAGCAAGGGCAGAACTGAATACCGGTATGGAACATGCAAAGTGGCAACCGACACTTGCATGTGGATATAAGGCATATCCTGTCATTACAGTGAGCGATCGCTGTGACGGGTGTGGGAAATGCGTTGAGCAGTGCCCAAGAAATGTCCTTAAAGCCGGTAGTAAGGCAGTGTTAGTCATTGAAAGCAGACTGGAAGACTGTTCCATGTGCAGGCTCTGTGAAAAGGCCTGTATGGCAAGTGATATCGGAGATGAGCCGGCGATACGTGTAAATCCCCATGACAGTGACTATATATTTGTAGTCGAAAGCGATGGTTCAATGCCTGTAAAAGACATTATGATCCGCGCACTGGATATAATCGGGAATAAATCACGTGGCCTGGTGGATGTATTAAGCGACATTTCAGGAGCGATCTAAAATGAAGATAGCTACTAAGACAAATCCGCGCTACTCTGCCCTGGTTGCAACTCTAAAGGATGCATCAAGGACCAATGATGCAGGCGTATGGCGTGAGATTGCAAAAAGGCTGGAGGCTCCCTCCAGAAACCACGCTGAAGTTAATCTGAATAAAATCAGCAGATACGCACGTGAAGGCGAAACTGTAATTGTTCCCGGCAAGGTCCTTGGAAGCGGTGTGCTTTCATCAGGAGTTTCTGTCGCGGCACTAAACTTCAGCGAATCAGCCATTGACAAAATTAAAAATGCCAACGGCACCTGCATGACCATAGAAGACCTCGTAAAGTCAAATCCCGAGGGTAAAAGCGTAAGAATTCTGAGGTGAATTGAGAATGGTTACAGTTATCGATGCAGCCGGTCTGCGCCTTGGAAGACTTGCAAGCATTGTTGCAAAACGTTCACTTCAGGGTGAAGAGATTGCAATCATCAATGCAGAAGCTGCAGTGATCTCCGGTGCAAAAGCCCGTGTTCTTGCAGATTATGATCAGAAGAGAAAGCGCGGCTCCAGAGAAGGCGGACCGTTCTATCCAAGAAGACCTGATCATATAGTAAAACGCACCATCAGGGGGATGCTTCCTTACAAGAGACAGCGTGGTATTGAGGCATTCGCCCGTGTAAAAGTCTATGTTGGTGTGCCTGAAGAGTTTGCAGACATAAAAGCCGAGACTATTGAATCTGCCCACATTGAAGGTCTTTCAACACCCAAATATGTGGCTGTCGGAACAATAAGCAGCATTCTTGGAGCAAAATTCTAAGGGGGCTTTGAAAAATATGTCTAAAGTAATAAATACGAGCGGAAAAAAGAAGACCGCAATTGCAAGGGCTACATTTAAAGAAGGAAACGGGAGAATCAGAATCAATTCCATCCCTCTTGAGATATACAGCACAGAAATTGCAAGGATGAAAATTTCAGAGCCAATCCTTCTCTTCCCTGGTTCAACAGATGATGTTGATGTAACTGTTGATGTTTCAGGCGGAGGTTACATGGGCCAGGCTGAGGCTGTAAGAACAGCAATTGCACGTGGTATTGTAAACTGGCACAATGATCCAAGGGTAAAGGACGCATATCTTGAATATGACAGGACTCTCCTTGTTAATGACTCACGCCAGAAGGAAGCCAAGAAGCCACACGGCCGTGGTGCAAGGAAGAAATTCCAGAAGTCTTATCGTTAGAACAGCTAAAATTATAAGGGAGAGATCAAAAAATGATTCCGGTCCGGTGCTTTACATGCGGAAGAGTAGTTTCCGTATACTACGAAGAGTTTAAGAAAAGAAGAGATGCCGGTGAGGAGATCAGGGATATCCTTGACGATCTGGGGCTTGAGCGCTACTGTTGCAGGAGGATGCTGCTCACCCATAAAGAGATCATTGATGATCTCAACCCTTACCAATAAATTTATGAGGGGTCGTGGGGTAGCCTGGAATCCTATGGCGTTCGGGATGCTGTAACCTGAGTTCGAATCTCAGCGACCCCATTGTCAAATTTAAAAACAAAATAAAGATTCTATGGGATTATGATGAATACATACACCAGATATGAGAGAGCCAGAATTGTAGGTGCACGCTCTCTTCAGATTTCAATGGGCGCACCTCTTCTGGTTAAGACTGACAGGATTGATCCGCTTGAGATCGCTCTTGAGGAGTATGAATTAGGTGTCATACCCATCACCGTTAAGAGAAAATAGTACTGGAGCTGATGTAAAATTGAATTCAAATGAAATAGAGATTGAACTGAAAGAATCACTTGTGCCTGTAGAAGAATATCTGGCTGCCGGAGTTCATATTGGAACACAGCAGAAGAGTCAGGATATGAAAAAGTTCATATACCGTGTAAGGGGAGACGGACTTTACATCCTTGACATCCAGCAGACAGATGAGCGCATCAAAGTCGCAGCAGATTTTATCGCTAAATTTGATCCTGCAAAGGTGCTTGTTGTCACATCACGTCAGTACGGCCAGTACCCTGCAAGAAAGTTTGCAGAGGCTGTCGGTGGTGTTTCAAAGGTCGGAAGGTTTATTCCGGGCCTTTTAACAAATCAGAGCATCAGGGAATACATCGAACCTGATGTTGTAGTTGTAACAGATCCTATCGGAGATCTTCAGGTAATCAACGAGGCTGTCCAGTGTGGCATTCCTATTGTGGCACTCTGCGATACAAACAATATTACCAAGTACATCGATATTGTAATCCCGACAAACAACAAGGGCAGAAAAGCCCTCAGTCTTGTCTATTACCTCCTTGCAAAGGAAGTAATGAGCAAACGCGGTATTGCAACTTCACTTACACCTGAAGATTTTGAAGTAGAGTTATAATTGGGGGCGAAACCTAATGGAATTACGCAGGAGCACTCTTGCCGGCAGTTTCTATCCGGCAGATTCTTCTGTTCTGAGAAAACAACTGAAATCTTTTTTTGAAAACATTCCTGATAAATCACTTTCTGCACTTCCAGAGCCTTTTGGCGTTGTATCGCCGCACGCAGGAATTATATTCTCCGGACAGACATCCGCATATGCTTATTCGGCAATTCCCAAAGAATTTAAGGGAACTTTTGTTGTTATAGGTCCCAGCCACGCCGGCTATCCAGACTGCGTCTCAACTGACAACTGGGAAACACCTCTTGGGACTCTTAAAAATGACAACGGTTTTATCAGAAACCTGGACATTCCGGTTGACAATTACGCACACAGGCAGAGAGAGAATTCTCTTGAGGTTCAGATGCAGTTCATCAAGTACCGTTTTCCGGACTGCCGGATTGTGCCGGTTCTGGTGGGCAGTCAGACCAGGAGGAATTCACTTTCTCTTGCAGAGAAGCTTTTTAAAGCCATTGAACTGTCAGAGAATCCTGTAAAGATTGTGGCATCATCGGATTTCTCACATTACATCAGTGATAAGGATGCCAGAATGCTTGACAACTATGCAATTGATGCCCTCTTACATCTTGATACTGCTGAATTTTACCGGAGAATTAATGACGAAGGGATCTCTGCATGTGGTTATGGTCCTATTATGGTTATGGCTGAGGTTTCAAAGAGACTTGGGGCAAAGAAAGCAGTTAAGCTTCATTACTCAACAAGTGGTGACATTAATGGCGACCGGAGCCAGGTTGTCGGTTATGCGTCATTAGCGGTGGTTTAAAAGTATGGCCACCTGCAGCGCACCCGGCAAGGTCTTTCTTTTTGGTGAACATGCAGTGGTTTTCGGAAAACCGGGCATTGCCATGGGAATCAAACCCCGGGTTTTTGTCACTGTAAGGAGGGGCAAAAATCCACCGCGTGTGAATTCACCTTACATTGAGAACTGTTTTGAGCAGACCGGCGTTAACGGGAGTGCATATATCCATTCGCAGCTGCCTTCGTCTTCCGGACTTGGGTCTTCTGCTGCTGTAACTGTGGCAACACTTTCAGCTATAAATGAGGAGTATAACCTCGGCATGGACAGGTCACATATCGCCTCGACTGCCTTTAAGATCGAGAAAAAGGTCCAGCGCGGAAGGGCCAGCCCTACCGACACTTTTGTATCCACATATGGCGGCCTTGTCCTGGTAAAGGACAATAAAAGAAGAATACTTCCGCCTGAAAATCTCAGTCTTGTAATCGGGAATACGATGGTGTCCCATAAGACTGCTGAACTTGTTGGCATGGTCGGAGAGTTCAGGCGCAGTAACCCCCATGTTGTTGACCCGATTCTTGATGCTATTGAGGCAGTGACTATCAGGTCACTTCATAATTTCCATAATCAGAAGACTCTCGGACGGTATATGGATGTCAATCATGCACTCCTTGAGGCGCTCGGTGTAGGTCACCCAATGCTCACCCGCCTTGTGACTGCCGCCCGGACATCCGGTGCCTACGGAGCAAAGATGACTGGTGCGGGTGGCGGAGGGTGCATGATTGCACTCTGTCCCAAGAGGTCAAAGAGCCGGATTGCAAAGGCAATAGAAGCGGCAGAAGGAAGAGCTATAATTACGTCAATAGATACCGACGGGGTACGGACTGAGGATGACAGTTAAAGAAATTATTATTTTAAAACTGGGCGGTAGTGTTATCACTGACAAATCCGGCAGCTGCATGATAGACGAAGAGAGAATTTCTGCTGTTGCAAAGGAGATATCCACAAGAAAGGACATATTTCCGGTTGTCATCCACGGTGCAGGATCATGCGGTCATCCGGAAGCGAAAGAACATCATATTGATAAAGGTCTGGATCATAATAATAGATCAGGTATATTTATCACCCATGCGGCAGTCAGAAAACTGAATGAACGGGTGGTAGATGCGCTTCGTGCCAGTGGAGTGGAGGCAGTAGGTATTCACCCGCTTGATGCATGTACCGCAAAAAACGGACGTCTAATATCATTTGAGCTTGGTCCTGTTGAAATGCTGGTTCGTCATGGCATTGTTCCTGTTTTACACGGGGATGTTGTGATGGATCTGGGTCAGGGTGCCTGTATTGTATCAGGCGATCAACTTGTCAGTTACCTTGGAGGGAATATGGCAGTTGACAGGATTGGGCTTGCAACCAATGTCTCCGGGGTTCTCAAAGACGGATACGTAATAGAGAGAATAACCTCAGAGTCAATTGCAGATCTGACTTTCAATGATTCAGGGAACACTGATGTTACAGGTGGAATGAAAGGCAAAATAGAAGAACTTCTTGTTCTTGCCGAAGACGGGATCAGTTCCGGTATATTCCATATAGACAGACTTGGTGATTTCCTGGACGGGCGCAGCCACGGCGGAACTGTGGTGACCAAAGACCATTAGCACTGCATTACAGTAGTTATGCGATAAAGGGATCAGGGAAGGATTTGATCCCGGCTAATCGGTACTGGTTTAACCTCAGTAATATCTCCGCACAATCCCGGAAAATCAGGCTTAAGGGCCGCAATAGTCCTGAAAATCCGGATATATAAGAGGTGACAACAATAGATAAATCCGGATATACATCCTCAAGAAAGAGAGAGCATCTTGAGATATGCTGTGAAAAACCTGTTGAATCAGGTTTTTCAGGTTTTGAGGATATAAGGCTTGTTCATAATGCACTTCCTGAGTGTGATATGAATAATATTGACAGAGGGGCTGAGTTTCTTGGCTATGAGCTATCTTCGCCACTTTTTATTGCCGCAATGACCGGCGGGCACAGTGATACCGCTGAGGTCAATGCAGTTCTTGCCGAGGCGGCAGAACACTTTAATATTGGCATGGGTGTCGGTTCCCAGCGTGCTGCTCTTGAAAATCCCGAACTTGAGGACAGTTTTACAATAGTCCGTGAAAGGGCGCCAGGTGCATTTCTGTGCGGCAATCTCGGTGCGGTTCAGCTTGCAGAAAAAGGTCCTGAATGGGCAGATCGTGCTGTGGAGATGATTGACGCAGAGGCGCTCTGTATTCATTTAAATCCGCTTCAGGAAGCAATTCAGCCGGAGGGTGATCATAATTCCGGCGGATGCCTTGAGGCTATCCGGGACCTGTGCCTCTCTTCCAAATATCCTGTCATCGTTAAGGAGACAGGGTGCGGAATATCGGGTGAGACTGCAAAGATGCTCTGTGATGCAGGAGTCTCTGCCATAGATACCGGGGGACTCGGCGGAACATCGTGGGCGGCTGTTGAGGCTCTCAGGGCTGACAGTGACCTTCTGGCAAGGATGGGTGACGATTTTAATGACTGGGGCATACCGACTGCTGTATCCTTAATGGAAGTTGCGGACTGTGGTGTGCCTGTTATCGCAACCGGAGGCTTAAAATCCGGAATAGATATTGCAAAATCAGTTGCACTCGGAGCCTCTCTTGGCGGCATGGCGTTAAAGCTTTTAAAACCGGCCATGAAATCACGTGAAGCGCTCTTTGAAGAGATTGAACTTATAAACCGTGAACTTACCGTTGCCATGTACCTGACCGGTTCAGGAAATTTAGCTGAACTGTCTAAAGTCGGGGCATATATCACGGGAAAGACGGCTCAGATGAAAAACAGAATGGAGATGAATAAAATATGGAAGTAGAAATAATTGCCGTAGGCGGTTATGGAGAAGTCGGCCGTAATATGACAGCCGTCCGCGTAGGCAAAGATATAGTAATATTTGATATGGGCCTTCGCCTTGACCAGATAATGATTCATGAGGATGCTGAAGTTGAAAATATGCATTCTCTTGATCTCATTGAGATGAAGGCTATTCCTGATGACACTATAATGAATACTGTCGCGGGCAGTGTGAAGGCGATAGTCTGCACTCACGGACATCTTGACCATATAGGTGCCATTCCAAAGCTTGCGCACCGCTATAATGCCCCGATTATCGGAACGCCCTATACTGCAAAACTTATCGAACAGCAGATTGAGGGCGAGAAGAAGTTTGGTGTCAATAATAAGGTATTTTCACTGAATGCCGGAAAGAAGTACAGGTACCAGATAACTCCCGATATAAGCCTTGAGTTTGTCAATGTCCAGCACAGTATAATTGATACTGCAATGGCGGTATTACATACACCTGCCGGAATAATCGTATATGCAAATGATTTCAAGCTTGACAGGACTCCTGTGCTTGGAAACCCTCCGGACTTTGCCCGTATGGCAGAACTTGGGCGTGAAGGGGTTTTAGCCCTTATTGTAGAGAGTACAAATGTAAGCCTTCCGGGAAGATGTCCGAGTGAGAAGGTCGCCCATAAACTTGTCAGGGATGTTATGACAAGCTATGAGGATGATAAATGCGCCATGATGGTAAGCACTTTTTCATCCCATATCGCCCGTGTAAAGACCATTGCAGAATGTGCACATGAGATCGGCAGAAAACCGGTGCTGCTTGGAAGGTCAATGGAGAGATACTCCTCTACTGCCGAACAGATGAAACTTGTAGGATTCCCGGACACGCTCTCAATGTATGGCAACAGGAAGACTGTTGACAGGATGTTTCGTAGGATCATGAAGGAGGGCAAGGACAAGTTTGTGCCTATTGTTACCGGTCACCAGGGTGAACCTGGTGCAATTTTAACAAGGCTTGCCGCCGGAAATACGCCTTACCGTGTTGATAAGGGTGATAAGATCCTCTACAGTGCCAAGATCATTCCAAATCCGATGAACTACGGGCAGAGGTACCATCAGGAGACATTCCTGAGAATGAAGGGCGCCCGTATCTTTCAGGAACTTCACGTGAGCGGCCACGCCCAGAAGGAAGATCATTATGAAGTTATTCATCTCTTCAATCCTCAGCATATCATCCCGTCCCACGGTGATATTGACATGACCGGGGCATATGTCCGGTTTGCAGAGGATTGCGGATATACTTTAAATAATGATATACACATTCTGAGAAACGGTATGAGAGTAAATGTCAGTAAATAATTTAATGTGAGGAAATCCCTATGAATCTTGAAGAATATCTTGAAAATACTGCTGAACTTGTCGACCTTGAACTGAACAGGCAGTTTGGAGGGCTTCCTACCCAGCTTGGGAAAGCAAGCAGCCATCTCCTCCTTGCGGGTGGCAAGAGGTTAAGGCCTGCAGTGACGTTACTTGCAGCTGATCTCGTCTCTAAAGGGAGATCACTGGATATACTTCCGGCAGCACTTGCCCTTGAGGTTACGCACACTTTCACCCTTGTTCATGACGATATAATGGACGGCGATTCTGTCAGAAGAGGTGCGCCGACTGTTCATGTAAAATGGGACGAGCCTACAGCAATTCTTGCAGGTGATGTATTATATGCTGAGGCATTCGAGCTTATAACCAATTCTCTTGCTGATAATCTTGCAAAAGTTCATAGTGTTGCTATTCTTGCAAGAACCTGTGTTGAGATATGTCAGGGTCAGCATGAGGATATGTCGTTTGAGAACCGCGATGATGTGGACTCTTTTGAATATATCGATATGGTCGGTAAGAAAACCGGGAAGTTATACGCTGCCGCTGCTTCAATAGGTGCAACTCTTGCGGGTGGTAATAAAAAAGAGGTTTCGGCTCTCTATGACTGGGGTTACCACAGCGGCATCGCTTTTCAGATTCAGGATGACTTAATTGACTTTATGGGTGAGACCGAAAAGACAGGAAAAGACCGGGCTTCGGATCTCCGAGAGGGCAAAAAGACACTTATTGCAATTATTGCAAAGGAGAAGGGCATTGATCTCTCAAAGTACAGAAAGGATTCCTTAACCGATGAGGAGATACAGGAGGCTATTGATATTCTCACAGATGCAGGAGTTATTGAGGAAGCCAGGAATGCTGCTATGGAGCATGTTGAGAAGGCCAGACATATGCTTGCAGTTTTCCCTGAATGTGAGGAGAGCAGGATTCTTGGGGAGATTACAGATTACTTCATCAACAGAGGCTATTAAATAATGTCTGTGGATCCACGTGATTTCTTCTTCAGGCATGCCCTCTTAAATGCAGTTCAGCATGAGAATGTGCCTAAAGCCGGCACTGTCCTCGGCATGCTTATGGGCAAACACCCTGAATTCAGGTCGCAGGCAAAGGAGATGTCTGCTATTCTTAAGGATGTCTTATCTGAAGTTGAGGCTCTCTCTCCTGAGGAGAGAAAGGAGAGGCTGATGGCCGTAGCTCCTGAACTTCTCACTGAAAAGAAGGAGAAGAAAGAGAAGGAGCCTCTTCGTGAGCTTAAGAATGTTGGCGAGGAAGGCGTTGTGATGCGTTTTGCGCCCAATCCAAGCGGCCCTCTCCATCTGGGCCATGCAAGGGCTGCATATCTCAATGACTATTACGTCCGGAAATATGGCGGAAAGTATGTCTTAAGGATTGAGGACACTGATCCGAGGCGTGTTGAGCCTGAAAACTATGAACTCCTCCTTGAGGACATCAAATGGCTCGGATTAAATATTACGGATATTGTATACCAGAGCGACAGGTTTGATATATATTATGAGCACGGGCGAAGGTTGATTGAGATCGGCGGGGCTTATGTCTGCACCTGCGATGCCGAAAGCTTCAGGGAGCTTAAGAACAGCAAAAAGCCATGCCCATGCAGGGACAATTCCGTTGAGGATAATCTCAGGCAGTGGGATGAGATGCTCGCAGGCGGATTTGCGGAAGGCACAGTCACAGTCAGGGTTAAAACTGACATAGAGCACCCTGATCCTGCAATGAGGGATTTTTCGATATTCAGGGTTGTTGATTCACCGCCACATCCAAGAAAAGATGTGACTGTCTATCCGATGATGAACCTGTCAGTCGTTGTGGATGACTACCTGCTTGGAATGACCCATGTCATCAGGGGCAAGGACCATATCGCCAATACAAGAAGGCAGGGCTATATCTATGATTATTTCGGGTGGAAACAGCCTGAGTACTACCACTATGGCAGGATGTCAGTCGGAGATGTGGTGCTCTCGACTTCTGCAATGAAGGCAGGGATCTCAGACGGGACATATTCCGGATGGGACGACATCAGGCTTGGAACCTTAAAGGCAATTGCACGGAGGGGTATTAAGCCTGAAGCGGTCAGGAAGGCAATGGTTGATCTCGGAGTCGGTCAGACTGATATAAACTTCTCATGGGAGAATCTCTTTGCCGAAAATAAGGCTATAATTGATCCGGTTTCTGACCGTTATTTCTTTGTGCCTCAGCCGGCCCTCTTTGAGATATCCGGTGCACCATCAAAAACCGCCGAAATCCCTCTTCATCCGAATGAAAGTTCAAGGGGTGTCAGAAAGCTTGAGTTTACCGGGAAAGTGCATATCTCGCCTGAAGATATTGCCGGAAAATCCTTTGTAAGGCTTAAGGACCTCTTTAATGTAACAGTTACGGAGAAGGACGGCGAGGCTCTTATTACTTATGCAGGTGATTCTCTTGAGGAGGCAAAAGAGAAACATGCGCCTATAATCCAGTGGCTGCCCTATGGGAAGGCGTCGGTGCCCTGCCGGATTAAAAGGCCTGATGGTGATGCTGAAGGGCTTTGCGAGGAAGGAGTTAAGCATATGGCCGGAGAAGAGATCCAGTTTGAGAGGATCGGTTTTGTAAAGATTGATTCTGTCAGCGGGGACAGTGTAACTGCATACTTCACCCACCGGTAACCAAAAATAATATATACTATTTTACTATATTATCCCCCGGGGAAGGATTTCCGGGGGTTGAATAGTATACTTTATCTGTTTCTCATATTTACGTCTCTAATCTCAATTCTTATCGCTTACCTCTCGGCGTCCAAAAAGCATGTTCTTGGTGCCGTTCCCTTCTCAGTTATGATGGTCTTTGTATCTTTCTGGTCGTTATTTTATGCCATTGAGTTCAATTTTTCCAGTTATGCACTGATGATGCTCTTCAATGTCTTTCCGTTCTTTGCCGGGGCATTTGTTCCCTGTTTATGGCTCTGTTTTGTCCTTGATTATACCGGCAGGAAGAGCTGTCTGTGTCTTAGAAATCTGGCATTTCTTCTGATAATTCCGGTTCTGACGGTGGCAGTTATTCTGACAAACGGTTACCACGGGCTTTTTGTGAACGCTGTATATCTGGGCGTCAGCGGTTTTGGTTTTATTTCCTTATTTTTTGGGCCATGGTATTACGTCTATATTTTTTATTCTTACCTGATTCTCTCTCTTGGATTCCTGTTCCTCTTATGGACGTATATCCCGTCTCCGCGACATCAGAGGGTACAGATATCCTGTGTGATGTCGGGCGGTCTTATTCCGTTTATCTGGAATATTATATTTGTCACAGGTTCTGCGCCGGATGATCTCTTTGATCTGACACCTTTTTTCTTTCTTTTGGCCGGAATTTTAATCTATATCGGTGTTTTCAGAGTGCCCCTCGCTGAAGTAATCCCTGAGGCCTACAAAAAAGTCTTCAGGAGTATGATTGAGGGTGTCATTGTTGCAGACAGAAACGGAATTATTATCGATATCAATCCCCCGGCGGAAGCTGTTCTTGGGATTAAATCAAAAAATGTGGTCGGTCTGCGAGTCAGCGATATATTTGCAGAGTTCTCTGAGGATATGACTCATGATTTTAACAGGGGTGATGTCAGAGAGTTTATTGACTGGGTCTGTACTGCCGGAAAAAAGTACATCCTCGTCCGGAGTGCACCGCTTGAACCTGAAGAGTTTAATTCCGGATTTATTCTGCTTTTAAGAGATAAAACACTGGAATTTGAGAGCCATAAGAGGGAGAAGGATTCACTTGTCCAGATCGAAAAAAATCTTGAACAGCTGGCAATTTTAAATGATCATATCAGAAATCCTTTATCTGTTATTGTGGGCATTTCATCTCTTGCTGAAAGTCCTGCAAACGAAGAGATTCTCAGGCAGGCAGATGAGATTGACCGGATAATTGATGAACTTGATAACCATTACCTGAAATCTGACAAAGTCAGAAGAGTTCTGAAAAATCATTATGATCTGGACCTTGATGACTGATGCCTGATTTATCTCTTCATTCTCCTCTTTTTCTTCTCTCAATGCCTTTCAATAAGAAACATCATTATTCAATAGATTCTAACATTAAGGCACTATGCCAAATCTGAATGTAGCAGTGCTCGGGTGCGCCGGGTATGCAAAGACCATCGGAAAGGAAGGAACCCGATCTGATATAATATTGTATAATCTGAAGAAGGGAGAGGATACTGTAACCCTTATTGAACCTCTGAGGTATCCTGAAAAGCTTGCACCGCTCTTTTACACCGTATCTATGGCAGATTATGCCATTATTGTTGTTGATGGTATTACAGCAGAGTTTGGTGAGATCGTACTGATGACCGACTGCGCCGGTGTAAAATCCGGCTGCATAATTCTGAGAAATTATATCGACAGATCACAGATTGCCCCGCTCATTAAGGGGACTGTACTTGAAAATTATGAGTATTCTGAGGATGACCCGATCATTCTCCGTGAGTCGCTTCTGGATAAGGCTGTAAGCCTTGAAACTGTAAAGGATGACGGTCCTGGTACTGTTTCCATAGATCATCATTTCAATGTGAAGGGTATTGGGACCGTAATTCTCGGCACAGTTATGAGAGGGAAAATTAAGGTTCACGATTCCCTGACTGTTCTTCCGGATGAGAAGATCGCACAGCTCAGGTCCATTCAGAAGCATGATGATGACTGCCCTGATGCACACACAGGTGACCGTGTAGGTCTGGCCCTGAAAAACATCTCGGCAGATGACCTTGACAGGGGATTTGTCCTGACCACCGATGATGGTGTCAGATGTAAAGACATATTCTCCGGTGAGGCATCTGTGGTTAAATACTGGCCCACACCGCTTGAACCGGGAATGGTGATTCACCTTGGCCACTGGATGCAGTATCTCTCCGGAAAAATAGAGTCTGTCTCAGGTGATGACCCCAAAAAGCCTGAAATAACACTGAAGCTTGATAAGGATATGGTTTATCTTCCGGGCGACCGGGCAGTGATTCATCACCTGGACGCGGGTAAACTCCGTGTTGTCGGGACTATCTCTCTGAACTAAGAGCAGTGTTTATATTTCCGGTCTTTTTTTTACCCCCGGAATTATTTACATCCAATTCCGTTTTTACATAATTTCCTCTGATTTATTCTGTTATCAGTCATATTTCCGGAAATGCCTCCGTATTTTAACTTCGATCTTTTTCGAAGTCAAGGATAGGGTTAATATTTTTAAGGACGACTATCTTCTGATAACTATGAAGAGTGGAAGAATTATAATTCTCGCAGTCATGCTCATTGCAGTCCTGGCACTGGCAGGCACAGCATCGGCACAGACTACGGAGGATGACAGGCTTATTCATGTCTCAGGCACAGGCAAGGTCACAACAGACCCGGATGTTGTGAAGATAACCATAGCCGTTGAGACTGAGAATACAGACGCCGTTAAGGCACAGCAGGAGAATGCAGAGAGGATGACAAAGACCGTAAGCAGCTTAAAAGCTCTTGGTCTGACAGATGACGAAATAAGCACAGCAGGTTATAACATCTACTCCTATACTACAGGTTCAGACTCTCCGTTTGGAAAGGATAAGAAGATCTATAAGGTTACAAACACTGTCCTTGTTGATACCAACAAGATTGATCTTGCAGGAGACATCATTGATGCAAGCGTTATGAACGGTGCGAACCGGATAAACAGCATCTACTTCACACTAAGTGACGAAAAGTCACAGTCACTCAGATCACAGGCAATCACTGCGGCAGTTGAGCAGGCAAAACTTGATGCCGATGCTGTCTCAGCAGCGCTTGGCGTTACAATTTCGGGCGTTAAGTCCGTCAATGTCGGTTCAAGCTACACACCATACAGCTACAGCAACAGTATGGACTATGCGGTAATGGAAAAAGCGGCAGGCGGTATGGCTGTCCCTACTCCGGTACAGCCTGACACTGTCGATGTTACAGCATCTGTCTCTATCGATTACCTGATAATGTAATCTGGTTTTTAGGCAGGAATCAGCAGATTTCTCCGAAAATCAATTATTTTAAAAAATTTCATTTTTGACCGGATGAATGTCTGTTCCCCTATAAATTTCCGGTTCTCATCGTCTTACTCTTCTGCATAATTCCCGGAATAATTTAATTCAGATGGGTATGCAATTATAATCAGGAATTTTCATGACTGATGCTAATATTATGAAGAAGAATGCCGGTTATTATGCGGCAGAACTTGTCGAAGACGGGATGATTGTCGGACTTGGAACCGGTTCGACAGTATTTTTTGCAATGGAGAAACTCTCCTCTATGATAAACGGTGGTCTTGACATAGTGGGAGTTCCGACCTCCTATCAGGCGATGAGGCGTGCACGGGAGTATGGCATACCACTTGGAACTCTTGACGATTACCCCACGCTTGATCTGGCAATCGATGGTGCAGACCAGATTGATCCAAAGCTCAGGATGATTAAGGGCAGGGGTGCGGCACAGACCATGGAAAAATGTGTATGCGATGCGGCAGACAGTTTTATAGTTGTAAGCGATCCTTCAAAACTCTCTGACAGACTTGATGCAGTTGTTCCCGTTGAAGTCATCCCCTTTGCATGTTCAACCATGATGGAGACCGTAAGAAAGCTTGGCGGAGTTCCGGTTGTAAGGGAAGGTGTAAAGAAGGACGGCCCGGTAATAACTGACAGCGGCAATTTTGAGATAGACTGCTCATTTGGGATAATCAAAGATCCGGAAAGCCTTGAGAGCAGACTGAACAATATACCCGGAGTACTGTCCTGTGGACTGTTTACGCAGTATTCCTCTAAAACCAGAGTTGTAATCGGAAAGAAAAATGATGTTGAGGTAATCCTACTCGGCGATTAAGCCTCTTACCTTCTCAATAAGTTTGAGCTGAATATTAATTTCCTTCTCTTTTTCGACTTCAATGATATCAACTATGTCATTGATGTCCTTTGAGAGTGAATAGATCTTAACAGGCCTGCCTTTGCTCTCTGCTTTGCTCTCGCGGCTGTCAATCCATTCCTTCTCCATGAGTGTCCTCATTGCAATGCTCACTTCAGGCTGCCTGAGATCAGTTCCCCTCTCAATATCCCTTGATGTTGCCTCATTTGTATTTGCAAGATATACAAGCACTTTTGAGACATTTCTCTTCATGCCGATCTCTGTAAGCAGATTGGCAAGCTCCTCTTCTGCATCTGTAAATGTTAGTACTTTTTCAAGTTTCATATCTTCACCAGAATTATTTCATACAAATTATGTCAAAATGATATATATAGGTGTTTATCCTATGCAGGGTATTTCTTCTGCTGAAATTAATGCAAAAAATATTGATCTGAAAAAAATGGAATTTGTTATTTAACCGGAGATATTATATGAGTCCAAGGTTTGAGAGGTCTGACATAATCTTTATGACTGCCGCTTTCGCATCTTTTGTCTCTTTACCGCCCGTTATGATCAGTTTTCCTGAACCAAATAATAATACTACGACCTTTGGCTCTTCGAGGCGGTACACCAGCCCCGGAAACTGCTCAGGTTCATATTCTATTCTGTCAAGGTTAAACCCGACTGCTATCTTATTAAGATTGATTGGGGATCCAAGGTCTGCTGATGTTACAATATTCTGGACCTTATATTCAAGGTTGGTGGGTATATCCAGTTTTAATGCCCTGAGTTTCTCTCCGAGAATCTCAAGACCTCTTGAGAGGTTATCTATACTTTTTGCCCCTGTAAGGACAACTTTTCCTGAACCAAATACAAGTGCTGCTATCTTTGGGTCCTGCATCCTCAGTACAACGCCCGGAAATCTCTTTTTGTTGTACTCAGCATCTTTGATCTCTTCATTTATCATCTGAAGATCAAGTTCATCGGCAACCTTTGCGGAGGCTACAATATTTTCTATCTTTAAAGAATCTTCAGGATTCACCTTCATGTTTATAAAAAGGATTTATATAGTATATAAATGATTGGTTGGTTGTCGAATTCGACAGTTAGTTGCGCAACTTTGGTATGTATTTAAACTACTCTCTATTCTACACGATTAACTATTACAAAATTTTATCTATAAATTAGATCAATAGATGGTAAGCAAATCCTAACGAATGGTTTTTCGTCATTTGTTGAAGGGTATGTCTGTGCCGGAAAATGCCGGTTCAGTAATAATATCTGAACTTATATGGGTAGATTTTCCGACCTCTACAAAACCCCTTTTATGAAAAAAGAGGATTAAAATATGGCAGAATGGTTATTAAGTGAAGCAGAGGGATATGATTTCCTCAAAAAATATGATGTGCCGGTACCTGAATACAGGATTGTAAAATCCGCAGACGATGCGGCAGATTCTGCCGCAGAGATCGGATTTCCGGTTGTCATGAAGATCGTCTCACCGCAGATCATCCACAAGAGTGACGCCGGAGGTGTCATAGTTGGTGTGAGCAGTGCAGAAGAGGCATCCAGAGCATATGATAAAATTATATCCAATATTTCATCTGCAAATCCGGATGCGGAGATTGAGGGTGTAATTGTTGAAGAGATGGCTGAATCGGGCGTTGAGCTTATCATCGGAGGAAAGACCGATCCCTCCTTTGGCAAGACAATTACATTTGGAATCGGCGGAACACTTGTCGAATTCTTAAAAGATGTCTCGCTCAGGATTCTGCCCTTAACTGAAGAAGAAGTCCGCAAAATGGTCCGTGAGATCAACTCCTACAAACTGATCTCAGGATACAGGGGATCAACCCCAAAGGACGAGGACGGACTTATAAAGATAATTATGAATGTCTGCCGGGCCTTTGAAGAGACTGAGGACTTAAAAGAGTTTGATATCAATCCTCTCAGGCTTTATGAAAAGGGCGCATGTGCTGTTGATACGGCTTTCATCTTCAGTGATGAGCATAACGGCAGTCAGGCCGAACAGGAGCTTGTTCCGGTTGAGTATTTCAATCCGGAATCTATTGCAGTTATAGGTGCATCCGAGAGCCCTGGAAAGATGGGTTATGCTGTAATGCACAAACTCTCGTCATTCCCCGGCAAACTCTACCCTGTAAATCCAAACAGGGACCGCATTATGTGCTTTAAGACGTACCCGAGCATTCTTGATGTCGAAGGGAATGTCGACATGGCTGTAATTACAGTCCCGTCAAGACTTGTGCCGGGTGTGATGGATGAGTGCGGCAAGAAGGGCGTTAAGATTGCGGTTGTAATCACTGCCGGATTCAAGGAGATGAATGAGGAGGGCAGAAAGCTTGAAGAGAAGATGGTTGCCATTGCAAAGAGGCATGGCACAAGAATTGTAGGGCCTAACTGTCTCGGACTTATCAGCCCTCATAAAGGATATGATACGACCTATGTCCAGAGATCACCGACACCCGGCAACATCGCCTTCCTTTCACAGAGTGGTGCAATTGTAAATGCTGTTGTTGACTGGAGTCTCACGCATGATGTCGGATTCTCATCTGTAGTCTCTGTAGGAAACCAGAGTGACTTAACCTTCCTTGATTATCTCCACTGGGCAGAGTCGGATGAGAATACCGATGCAATCATCATGTATATTGAGGAGATTAACAATGGCCGGGAGTTCATGAAGCGTGTGAGTGAAGTTGCAAAGGTTAAACCTGTTGTTGCAATAAAATCCGGTTCATCAGCAAGGGGTCGTGCAGCGGCAGCCTCACACACAGGTTCACTTGCAGGAAGTTACGAGGTCTATATGGAGGCCTTCCGTGAGGCGGGCGTTCTTTCGGTTACAAACCTCGAAGATGCCTTCCTTGCTGCTGAATTCCTCTCACACCACAAGCACTATCCGCTTGGCAGAAGGGCTGTAGTGGTTACAAATGCAGGCGGTTTTGCAGTTCTCTCAACCGATTACGCAGAGCGCTATGGTATTGAGATAGTTGACCTGCCGCAGAATGTCATTGATGAGATGAATACTTTCCTGCCGGAATTCTGGAACAAAGGCAACCCTGTTGATCTCCTTGGTGATGCAGACGGCGAGAGGTTTGCAAGAACCTTCAATGTCCTCGCAAAGCATGACGATCTCTGGGATATCTGTGTTGTAATAGGATTCCCGAACCTTGTGCTCACTTCTGAGAGGTTTGCAAAGCAGATCATGCAGCTTTCGGATGACACCGATAAGCGCATAGTGTCCGTGCTTCTTGGCGGTGCTGAGATGACAGGAGGGCGTGAAATTTTAAGAGAGAATAAGGTGCCACCTTTTGAAGAGCTTGAGACTGCCTTCCGTGTAGTCGGCAGGACTCTTCAGAGCAAGTTCCGTGCAAAGGGTCAGGGACTCTTCTAATATTTTTTTCTTTTATTGTCCTTTCATACCGGAATTTATCCGTATTTAGCAGACCTGTTCACTGTACAGGCGTGCGGTGATTATTGTATTTTACACTCCGTATTACTTTTGGAATGGTTCTTAATGATTGATTCCGCGTCTGAAAAGAGTCTTTTTAAAAATTTCCTGCGGGATGGTTCTGATATTATTTTGGGATTTAAAAATTATTGTCCGGGATTTATTCCGGAATTTTGATTGATTTTATCTGTTTATCTGCCTCAGTCGTATTCACGCCAGGTGAACTTGCACTTTGTGCATTTGAAGAACCGGACCTCACTTTCATCAGCAGATCTTAACTGCCTGAGCCACCAGAATGCCGTGTTGTTTCCACACTCAGGGCATCTTATTGCGGTTGTCGGGAGTGTTGCAATCTCATCTTCACTGTCAACGATGGTGATCTCCTTCTCTGTCCTTGTTGAGGTCTTCATTAACTGGGATTTATTAGCAATATCTTTTTCAAAACCGCATCTGGTACATTTTAGCTTACCGCCGGATGCCTTCATCAGGCTTTTGCACTCTGGACAAAACATCATTGTATAAATTTTTATTTTATCTGTGAATAACCCTTGCGAATCAGGCACCCTCAACTCCATTTTTTTGTAAAATGACAATCTAAAAACCCTTTCAGGATAAATAATTCTGTAATGGAAGCGGCCCTTGTTTTTGCGTCTGCAATATCATTTCTTATATTTCTTGTAATTCCTGAAAAATTCAGGAAATACCCTGCAATTGCGGGCTGGGTTTTTATCGTTGCCTCTGTTGTAGCCGATATCCCGTATTACATAAATAGTGAAAATAATTTTTTATATCCGGTTATCGGGATACTTGGGATTCCTTTTGTTGCCATAACGGCAGGTGAACTGTTAAAGGACAATAAATATGTTCACTATCTCAGCAGAGGCGCGGCAATTGCCTTCCTGATCTATGTGCCTTTTGGATATATTCAGCCGCTGGGTGATGCCCTGATTGCGATTGTTACATCACAGTGTGTCGTTATTCTGAATGCAATAGGTTTTGATATCACACAGCTTGCGTGGAATCTGGTGTCGCATGACGGGTTCCGGGTTGAGATTATCCTGGCCTGTACAGGTCTTCAGGCGATAGCAATTATGCTTGGGCTTGCATTCTGTGTACCATCAACCTTTAATGAGAAGATTCTCTCTTTTCTTGTTGTCGCGCCGGTAATCTATATCCTTAACCTCTTCAGGAATGTCTTTGTTATTATGGCATATACTGGTCAGTGGCTCCAGGTACTCCCTGAGATTGCGTCAAACGGGGAGTATGGCTATGAAAGTTTCTTCTGGGCGCATAATGTGATTGCAGAACTTGGCGCACTTGTATTTCTGATAGTTCTTGCACTTATCCTGTTCAGAATCAACAGAAATCTGGGTATATTTTCAGAAGAGATTGTTAACCTCTATTATGGTAAAATAAAGTATTTTACCGGAGGTTTTGGTAGAGATAAATAATTCTCTGTATGGCTGAGAGATTTGTGCAGACCGCAACGATGATTACTGATGCCCAGATGAACCCGGTAAGGCCCCCGATAATCAGAATAATTATCGTTTCCGGCCTCCCGAAAAAGCCAACTCCTTCAAGCGGGTCATTTATCTTCCCGTCCTCCCTCTCCTGAAATCCTGCCTCGGCATAGACAACAGGTTTGATGAATGTATTTATCATTGAGCCGAAGAGGGCGAATGCGGCGACTGCGAAGTCCGCAACCGGAATATACTGCGGTGCCAGGTTAAATATGCCTGAGATTATCGGTATTCCGGACAGACCTATTGCAATAATCACAATTCCGTCCACATATTTGTCAACAATCCAGTCGATTACAGCACCGAATCTGCTTTCTGTCCCTTTTGCCCTTGCAACACTTCCGTCTGTGAGATCGAGCACTGCCGATAATAACAGCATGAGTGCTCCTGCCGGAAACATTCTGATTAAGAAGAGATAAGCTGCGATAATTCCGGCAATGAGTGACAGTGCGGTTATCATATTCGGAGAGATGCCCAGTTTTATGAATATGCCTGCGAGTGGCTCAAGGCATTTTGTAAATTTGGGTCTGAGGGAAGTAATATTCATATCCTGATCATTATTAGTAGTTGCAGAGTGAAAAAACCAACTTGACCGTTACTGAAAATTCATGTTGATTCTGTCAATTTCCGGTAATTATATTATATGCCTGCCGGTTACTGTCATCAAACCTGTTGGTTAAAAGGCATTTAAATAATCATAAATGATAACTGTTTTGTCTGCAAAAAGATGATTAAACAATTATATATGATGACTATGTCTGAAAATAAGATTAAACCTCATGTGCTCATAATGTCAGAGATTACTGCTGACGGGAAACTGACTCTGAAGAAGGGCGCCTCAAGCAAGATACTTATGAAGTACATGGATGAGAAGACCGATATTCTGCTTCATAAGACCAGGGCCGAATATGACGCAATTATGGTCGGTTCAAATACAATAAGAATCGACAACTCCTTTCTTACAGTGCGGCATGTTGAGGGTAAGAGTCCGGTGAGGGTTATCCCGTGCAGCCTGGGCGATCTTCCTGCTGACTCAAATGTCCTCTTAAACGATGCAGAAACTATTGTTGCCGTTACTAAGGCGGCAGGTCCTGAAAATATAAAGTACCTGGAAAGCCGCGGCGTTAAAGTCGTGGTTGCAGGCGACATTCATGTCGATTATACTCTGCTTATGGAGATTCTTGCCAGAGATTATGGCATCAAATCCCTGATGGTTGAGGGAGGTCCTACCTTAAATTATTATATGCTTCAGAACCGGCTGGTTGACGAAATAAGGCTAATTCATCTGCCCTTCATTGTAGGTGGATATGACACGCCTTCCCTTGTTGGAGGTATGCATATTGATTCTGAGGATGAGATGTTCCGGCTTGAACTTAAGAAGCACTATCTGTGCGGCACTAATCTTGTTACTGAGTACGATGTTTTGTACAGGTGATCTGAACCCATGTCCTGGTTTGAAGATGAGATGAAAAAGAGGGAGAAGAAGAAATTCCGGAAGAATGGTCTGAAGTGGTTTTTAGCCGGAATTCTGATCTCTGTTCTTCTCATTATCGCTCTGGCATTCATTCCTTTTTCTGAGGAGGGAGGTGTTAAGGTTGTCAGGATTGAAGGGACCATTGTATCAGGCAACAGCTATGGCGGCGGGTACATCGGCAGCGAGTATGCCGGTTCTCAGATCCGCGAGGCAGCGGACAATCCTCTCATAGATGCAATAGTTCTCAGGGTAAACAGTCCGGGCGGCTCTCCGGCAGGCGCACAGGAGATAATCCAGGATGTTGAGTATGCGAAGACAAAAAAGCCCGTTGTCGTCTCAATGGGGGATATCGCAACCTCTGCGGCGTACCATATAAGTGCACACTCTGATCTCATCTATGCAAATCCGGACACGATGACAGGAAGTATAGGGACGATCTGGACATTTCATGACATCAGCGGCTCTCTTGAGAAGGAAGGGGTCAATGTTTCGGTTGTGAAATCCGGTGAGCAGAAGGATATAGGCTCAGAGTACAGGTCCATGACAACTGAGGAGAGGGATTATGTTCAGGAGATCGTTGATGACAGTTTTGAACTTTTTATCAGTGATGTGATGGAGCAGAGAAATATCTCACGCGCCGATATTGAGGAGGCCCAGATTGTCCGTGGTTCGAGGGCGATTGAGCTTGGGCTTGTCGACCGGACGGGCAACCTTTATGCTGCGATGGAAGGTGCGAGGGAACTCAGCCGGAGCAGAGGCAGCTTTAAGGCTGATTCTGCCTGAGATTTATCCCGGTATTTTTCCGGTATAATCTGATGCCTTTGGTTTATAATTTTTCTGTAAAAATAGTATTTTATTTTATTATTCCTGAATCAGGCCATATTCAGTGGATTTGTCTTCATTATCTCCCTGCATACGGTTGTTGCATAATGGCCGGGCGGGAGGGTGAAGTCAAGCTTCAGGCTGTTTTCTGAAATTTCGTATGATATATCCGCCTTTATTGCCACAGGTCTGGTATTGCCTTTAAATGAGGTCTCTGTAAGTGCAGCTGCGATTCTGTAGCTCTCCCTGTCAATGCCGAGTTCTGCCATAATTTCTTCTATGAAGGTGTCAGTCTCTCCGCAGACTCTGTACTCCTCACTGCCGGGCATAAATATTGCCGGCATGCATCTGCCTCTTCTCATATGCACCTTTGCGGTATTGATGTTCTTCTCATCTGCAATATCCTCCTTTCCATCTGAGAAGATGATACGGTCTCCAGGTATTATCTCGTTTAAGCCTGTGCCTGATTCTATCCTGTGAGAAAGCGCCCTGTTGAATATATAGGACTGGCAGGCACTGACGAGCATTGAGAGCAGTTTTGGTGGCAGCACTTTTAGTGCGCCCTGATAATCATCCGGTTTTTCTGTCAGGTGATGAAGCATTGCTCTTTCATACCGGAGAAAGACAGGGATTACATTCAGGCCCTCCACCGGGTCACGGTTTTTGTAATAAATGTCCCTTGCCTCTCTTGTTTCAGGTTTCTCATCCGGAAATGACATGCCGACATAGCAGGCTACCGCCGATTCGTAATCACCTTTGAGGATCTCAAGCCCTGCAAGGTGGGATATCGGCCTTGCTGCTCCGAAGCGCTGTATGCCGTAGTAATTTGGGATTATCCCCTTCTCCCCGGCAATGCGGCACTCTTCAGCAGCACCATTCATTTCTTCCGTGCTGCATTCACAGTCACTTATCGTAATCCCGAAGCCGTTGCCCTTAAGTTCACCGAGCGAGAGCTGAGCATTTGCTCTGCCGACCGGTTTTAGGACCATATCTTTTATGCTGAGGGCTGAGATTCTCTCCTCGTCTATATTATATAGGGAAATTAGCTGTGTGGTGACGGCATTTTTGTCCTTTGTACCGGCCCAGCCTATTCTTCTGTGGCTGATACCAAGCCTCTTTGAAATCTCTTTTACAGCCCTCTGAAGCTCCCAGTTTCTCTTCTCAAGCTCGCAGATGAGGTAAGGGCCGCCTGTCATCTTCTTCTCGCCGTATATCTCCTTTACAGTGAAGTCCTCAGGTGTTTTCCTGAGAATTCCCCCTGTACCCAAAGAATCGGTTATGTAATATTCCGTCCCGATTATCTTCTCGGTTTCAAATCCGGTTTTCATCATAGGAGGGAGAGGTCTCCTGTGATCTTATCGAGGTCTTCGGATTTTGCAGGCCCAAGTCCCAGTGCTGTGACTGTTCCCGGCGGAATTTCAGTCATTCCGGCATCAGTGATAATTGCGGCTGAGATTCCCGCCTCTTCCGCAATGGTCTTAAGCTCATATAATTCCCTCTGGGAGTTTGCCTTGAGGGCGACTTTCTTCATTCCCTCGTCGTACCATTTCTTCTTTGTAATCTTGTCGGCCTTTTCATATGCAATGACTGCGGCATGCGCAAGCTGGGCGCATTTCTTGCCGCAGCTCATTTTAATGTCATTTCTTATTATAAGGCACTGTTTCCATTCAAATGCAGGTTCAGGAGTCATTCTTTCATATCCTTTGGATTTTGTAAATGAAATAGTTACCAGATGGTGCAGGGGCAGATGACTTCTCTCTTCTCCGGTTTATTATGGAATTCATCCTGTTCAGTTCACTTTATCGGATTTCCGGAATAAAATATAGCCACAGATGTATGATGTGATAGTTGTTGGCGGCGGGCCGTGTGGAAGTGCTGCTGCACGGTTCTGTGCAGAGTCCGGGCTTAAGGTGCTTGTTCTGGAAGAGCATGCCTCCATAGGCTACCCCGTTCAGTGTGCAGGCCTTCTGAGCTGCAATGCCTTTGATGAGTGCCGGGTAACTGAGAGATCAGTCTTTCAGGAAGTTTCAGGGGCAAAGATCATCTCTTCGGGCGGTTCTGTCCTGGAGTTTGATTCCGGAAAAACAAAGGCATATGTCGTTGACAGGGCGGCACTTGACCGTGAGATGGCGGAGAATGCTGCAAATGCCGGGGCTGAGTTCAGGCTTAAGTCATATGTCTGCGGCGCAGAGAACGGCAGGGTCTTTGTACGCGGTCAGTCGGGCAGGGAAGAGATCCCGGCAAAGATGATTATCGCCGCAGACGGTCCAAGAAGCGTACTGTCCCGCTGTTACGGTTTAAAACGGCAGGAGATGATTCTGTCCGGTGCACAGGCCGAAGTGTCCTTTCCCGGGTTCCATAACCTTGTAGAGATATATCCGGGTGCATCTGAGGACTTCTTCGGATGGGTGATTCCTGCCGGTGAGGGCAGGGCAAGGGTCGGTCTCTGCGGAGGTGAGAATGTCCCGCAGAGGTTTTCAGAATTTTTAAAACGCTTCGGTTCCGGAAATGTACATCTTGTATCCGGCACAATCCCGCTTGGTGTAATGCCGAAGACATATCATGACAGGACGCTCTTTGTCGGTGATGCCGCCGGTTTTGCCAAACCCACTTCGGGCGGCGGCATTTATACGGGAGTCCGGTCTGCATTTCATGCTTCAGAGACTGCACTTGAGTGTATAGAGAAGGACAGTTTTTCAGATTCTGATCTTAAAAGGTATGAAGGGCGGTGGAAGGCGGACTTTGGACGTGAGCTTAAGATCGGGATGATGATGTATAAGATGAGGAGAAATCTTCCCGATGACAGGATAGATGACATCTGCCGTATACTCTCAAGGCCTGACATCCGTGATGACATTATAAAATACGGTGATATGGACAGACCGGGAGTTATCATCCGGAAAGTGCTCAAAAGGCCGGCAGTGGTTAAGGCTCTCGGGCTTGCGGCCTGCATGGAGATAAAGTCGGTATTCTCATCCTGAATATTTTACTGCACTTCTTTTCTTCTGTTTTCCTGTACCGGGTGACGCAGTAACACTCCCGGATGATTTCAATTAATTTAATCACTGAAAAACTTCATAATCCGTTACATGGCAAGTCAGTTTGGCAGGGGTTTTATAACCGTAATAATGCTCATATCAAAACATCTCAGTCTTCCCCCGGTGAGGGCATGGAACGGACTTTCAGATCATATGATGGAGATGGAAATTCCTGAACAGTTTAAGGGGACTGAGATTGAGGAGATTGCGGGTGACCTGCGGCAGAAGGTTATGTGGCATCAGAACGGTCAGATGGATGCTGATGATCTTGACGGCGTTATAAGATCAATGAGAAGACTTGTTATTGCGGTTGATAAGGAACTTGGAATAAAAGATCCGGATGCCGGAAGATATGACTGAATGGCAGATAAATTAATCTCTCCGGGACCGAAAAATCCACGTACCATATCCGGTTTTGTGCTGGTGCTTATTCCGGTACATCATCCGGGTGATACGGTATAATGCAGAACTTTCCGGAATGGTCCGGAAAGTTCGTTTATTACTATTATGTCCGGTATAAGTGCATGTTTTGGGAGCATGTTCTGGAATAATCTCCGTTGCAATCCGATTATCTCAAAACATTATGCTGTGCATTATAATTATCAGCACGTATAAATGATTATTCCGGCTGAAAAACCAAAATATACTCATAATCTGTTTTTCCGGCTATTTGTGATCCTTTTATCTGCTTATAAAGACAATATTATTGCAGAATCTTTGCTCAGCAAATATTACATATTTTAGACGGAAGATTTAAATGAGTTCAGAAAATCTGTTTTTGAGAATATCGGTTAAAGAGCGCTTTAACACAGAGGGGGTAATTCCGGTTGGCTAAAAATAATTACAATGCATCAAATATCACCGTTCTTGAAGGTCTTGATCCTGTAAGAGAACGTCCGGCCATGTATATCGGAAGTACAGACACACGCGGTCTTCACCACCTTATCTATGAAGTGGTTGACAATGCTGTGGATGAAGCACTGGCCGGCATATGCAATAATATATCTGTCACAATAAACAGGGACGGTTCATGCACAGTTTCTGACGACGGAAGAGGTATTCCTGTTGATATAATGGACGATCAGGAGGGCAAAAGTGCACTTGAGGTTGTCATGACTGTCCTTCACGCCGGAGGTAAGTTTGACAAAAACACCTACCAGGTCTCAGGGGGTCTTCACGGAGTCGGTGTTTCGGTTGTCAACGCACTCTCAACATTCCTCAATGTTGAGGTGCACCGTGACGGTTACATCCATGAGATGGGTTTTGAGCGTGGCCTGGTTGTAAATCCTCTCTCATCAAGGGTGAATGCGTCCAGCAGCGGTCCTGAACATGGCACTAAGATCACATTCATGCCTGACCCTCTCATCTTTGAGACCGTTACTTTTGATTATGATGTCCTGAGCCACAGGATGCGTGAACTTGCATTCTTAAACAGTGGAATCCGGATTGAAATTGCGGATGAGAGAAATGATTTTGAGGATGTCTTCCATTATGAAGGCGGGTTGAAGGAGTTTGTAAACCACCTCATCTCAGGGAAAGAGGCAATCCATAAGGATGTTATCTATCTTCACACCTTTGACGAACCAAACAAGGTTGAGGTTGAGGTGGCGCTTCAGTATTCATCGGCATACTCCGAGACCATCCTTACTTTTGTAAACAGCGTCAATACCCGTGAGGGCGGGACGCATCTTGAGGGCTTAAAAAGTGCCCTTACAAGGGCTATTAATAAAACCGCAAAGGACAACAACCTCCTTAAGGGAATATCAACCCCGCTCAGGGGAGAGGATGTAAGGGAAGGTCTGAATACAGTTATCAGTATCAAGATTGCCGAACCTCAGTTTGAGGGTCAGACGAAGATGAGGCTTGGGAACAGCAATGTAAAGGGAATTGTTGATTCACTTGTCTATCAGTCACTGACAGAATATTTTGAGGAGAACCCCAAGGTAATCCAGATAATTGTACAGAAGGCTCTTGGCGCTGCAAAAGCAAGAGAGGCTGCAAGAAAGGCGAGGGAGCTTGCCAGAAGAAAGAGCACACTTGAAAGCGGCGGACTTCCCGGAAAGCTTGCCGACTGTTCTGAGAGGGACCCTGCAAAGAGTGAAGTGTATATTGTCGAGGGTGATTCTGCGGGCGGTTCTGCAAAGCAGGGCCGTTCAAGGCTTTTCCAGGCAATTCTGCCACTCAGGGGTAAAATCCTCAATGTCGAGAAAGCAAGCCCGCATAAAATACTTAAAAATACTGAAATTCAGGCACTTATATCTGCGATCGGCTGCGGTGTAGGAGAATCCTTCAATGTCGAGAAGGCAAGGTATCATCACATAATTCTGATGACTGATGCAGATGTCGATGGTGCACATATCTGCACTCTTTTGCTTACCTTCTTCTACAGGTATATGCCTGATCTGATTGAGAAAGGTTATATCTACATCGCCCAGCCGCCTCTCTACAGGATTGCAAAGGGTAAGATGGAGAAGTATGCCTTTAAGGAAGAGGAGATGAGAGCGGCTATTGCTGAATATGGTGAGAAGGGCGTATCAATTCAGCGTTACAAAGGTCTTGGAGAGATGAATGCAGAACAGCTCTGGGAGACTACCATGAATCCTGAGACAAGGGTTCTAAAACAGGTCGATGTTATGGATGCAACATATGCTGATGAGATATTCTCAAAACTTATGGGGGATGATGTTGATGCCCGCCGCGAATTTATTATAAGGCATGCAAAGGAGGTGACAAACCTTGACATCTGAAGAGATATCCACACTTTCGTCAGGCAGGCGTATCATCTCTGTCAATATTGAGGAGGAGATGAAGTCCTCCTATCTTGACTATGCCATGTCAGTCATCATCGGAAGGGCGATTCCGGATGTGAGGGACGGTCTAAAACCGGTCCACCGCCGCACGCTCTTTGCGATGGGTGAGATGGGCAATACCCATGACAAGCCGTATAAGAAGAGTGCCCGTATTGTCGGAGAAGTCATGGGTAAATATCACCCCCATGGAGATGCTTCTATATATGACACTCTTGTTAAGATGGCGCAGACATTTTCATACCGCTGCACTCTCGTTGAAGGTCAGGGTAACTTTGGATCAATAGATGGCGATTCTGCGGCTGCGATGCGTTACACCGAGGCAAGGCTTGACCCTGTATCAGAGGCAATTCTTGAGGATATTGACAAGGATACGGTCAACTTTATACCGAACTTTGATGAGTCTTTAAAAGAGCCTGTTGTTCTTCCGTCAAAGATACCAAACCTTC
Organism: Methanoplanus limicola DSM 2279; assembly: GCF_000243255.1. Taxonomy (NCBI): domain Archaea; kingdom Methanobacteriati; phylum Methanobacteriota; class Methanomicrobia; order Methanomicrobiales; family Methanomicrobiaceae; genus Methanoplanus; species Methanoplanus limicola. Next base: position 689,042 of record NZ_CM001436.1, on the reverse strand, counting down.
TTGTAAACGGTTCAGATGGTATTGCAGTCGGTATGGCGACCAAAATGCCGCCGCACAACATCGGAGAGGTATGCCGGGGAGTATGTGAGGTCATTGACAATCCTGAAATTTCTGTCTCTGAAATTATGGAGCATATCCCCGGGCCGGATTTCCCTACCGGCGGTGTGATTCTTGGCCGAAGCGGCATTGTAAATGCTTATGCTACCGGAAGAGGCAGGATCAAGGTCCGTGGAGTTGCTGAAGTTGAGGATATGGGGAAGAGGAGCAGGATTATCATAACTGAGATCCCCTATCAGGTCAATAAGGCAAGGCTGATTGAGCATATAGCGGAACTTGTCAAGGATAAGAGGATTGACGGGATCTCTGACTTACGTGATGAGTCTGATAAGGACGGTATAAGGGTTGTAGTTGAGCTTAAATCCGGAATTGTCCCTCTTGTGGTTCTAAATCAGCTGTTTAAACACACCCCTCTCGAAAGCACCTTTGGTGTCATAAATCTCTCGATTGTGGACGGCAAACCGAGGGTTCTTGGGATTAAGGAGCTTATTGGGGAGTTTATTAAGCACCGGAAAGAGGTGGTATTCCGGAGGACCAGATTTGAGCTTAAAAAGGCCGAAGACCGCCTGCATATCCTGAGAGGTCTGCTTTTAGCCCTTGACAATATTGATGCGGTAATTGCAGCAATCAGAGCTTCAAAAGACAGTGAAGAGGCAAAGGCCGCTCTTGTTGATAATTTCGGGCTTGATCTCATTCAGGCCGATGCTATTCTTAAGATGCAGCTCAGAAGGCTTGCGGCACTTGAGCACCAGAAGATTCTCGATGAGAGAGACGGTCTTTTAAAGGAGGTTGAGAGGCTCAACCTGATAATATCTGATGATGAGCATATCCTTGCAAAGATACGCGAGGAGACTGTGGAGATGGGTGAGAAGTTTTCAGATGAGAGGAGGACAAAGATCACCCACGATGTTGATGACTTTGACAAAGAGGATCTCATTGAGAATAAGCCGGTTCTGATCTCGCTGACCGGTGAAAATTACATCAAGTCAATGCCGCTTGATACATACAAAGGTCAGAAACGCGGTGGAAAGGGTATAATTGGAATGGCATGCAAGGACGAGGATGCAGTAAAATCGGTATTTGTGGCAAATTCACATGATTATCTTCTCTGCTTCACCTCAGCCGGAAGGGTTTACTGGCTGAAGGTATATGATATCCCTGAAGCTTCCCGCCAGAGCCGTGGCAAAGCCATTGTAAATCTGTTAAACCTCGGTGATGAGAAAGTCAGTGCCCTGATTCCTGTCTCGGAGTTTAAGAGTGATGAGTTCTTCCTCTTCTCAACCAAGCATGGTATGGTCGTAAAGATCCCGCAGGATGAGTTCTCAAGGCCGAGAACAACCGGCATGAATGCCATTACTCTAAGGGATGACGATGAACTCGTTGGTGTCTTAAAGATGGGCGATGACGGTGAACTTGTGCTGACATCAGTTCAGGGTCAGACTCTGAGAATGGGTGCGGACACAATACCTCTGAGGCACAGGAATGCTCTCGGTGTGAAGGGTATGAAGCTCCGTTTCATGGATGAATTAAAGGACATATCTGCGGTTGAGATGGACCATCTGCTTACTGTAACCGAGAAGGGATACGGGAAGAGAACTGACTTTGGTGAATTCAGGGGACACGGGCGTGCAACGATGGGTGTGAGGAACATCCAGACCGATGTTGCAGGCGGTGTTGTCGCATCAAGGGCAGTAAGCGATGACGACGAGATCATACTGATGAGCAGTTCGGGTATTGTCATCCGGACAAAGGTATCGGAGATATCGATTCAGAAACGCGGAACAAGAGGTGTCCGTGTGATGAAGGTTGATTCCGATGACTCTGTTGTCGGTTTTACAGTTCTTGGATCTGATGATGATGAAGAAAGCAATGGTGACAGTCCGGATAACTCCGGTAATTCTCTGAGTTCCGGTGAAGGCAGCGGGAATTCAGAAGATAAAAGTGATGCCCCTACGGGGAATAATCATAAATCAGGGCAGTCTGAACTGTTCTGAAGTTAACTCATGCGGATTAATCTGTATGGTTAATTAATCAATTTATTTTCTCAGAATTTTCTGAATTTTTATCAAATTTGTGTGGTGTCCGGTTGTTATTAACCGGAATCTTATTTTTCACCTGATTAAATTATCTTGGTTCTCTTCATATTTTGCCTTTTATTGGAATCTGTGGCGATGCCGGCGTTTCATAAGTTATATATCATACTTCTGTTTAAGTAATTATTATGGGGAATTCATTTTTATATGGCTGCATAACAGGGTTGCTGTTTATCTCTATTGTTATCGCCGGATGCACAACCGGGCCTGTTTCTACTTCAGGTTCTGATACAGGTGCAGATACGGCTGGTAACACAATGAATGATGATAATTCTGTGGGAACTTCTGCTGGAAGCACTGCTCCGGCTGAAACTCCGATCAAGATGAATGATGTTTTTTCAGGAGACAAAACTACAGAGACTGATACAGGGGCATCAGCAGATGAAACTGTCGCTGCCGTGGCAGAATCTGCTGTAAAATCAGGAGTTGCAGGAACAGCGGCTGATTATTATATGTATCCCGATGCTTATGAAAAATATGACATAGTCTATTTTGATCAATCGTCAGGCAGGTCTTTTACGAGATACGACTCTTATACAAATTCCTTTGTGGAACTTGGAGATTTAAAGACCACCAGACAGTATCCTGTTGTTGACCTGAAGAAAGGGAGGTCTGTGACAGAAAATGCAGATTCCGGCAGGAAATTTGTACTGCTTGCTGTTAAGATGGCTCTCGAGGGAGATACTATCGAGACTTTTGTATCTCCGGCCGCATCTGACTTTTCACTGATTGACGGTTCTGAGACATATGAGGCAAAACTGAATATCTGCCCTCCGATGGGAGCAGTTATTAAAAACAGTCTGGCAGATGATGAGGCACTTATCAGGAGTTATGCACTGGAGGATGTCGGTGATATCTATGTCGGACAGACTGTCTATGGTAAGCTCCACAATATGTCGGTTGCCGGTGAGAGGACCGGATGGCTTGTCTTTGACGTACCTGAGTCTTTTAAGCTGAATAAGGATACCTACCTGAAGATGAATGTCGGGGACAGCGGAGAGGCATACTGGCATCTGGCATATCTGAGGGCTGATGTATCGGTAAAGAAGAGTCCTTCAACAGGAAATATTGAGGTGTTTTTCAAAGGCGGAACTGATGAGAATGTCGTTGGCGGAATTGAGATTGTGGTCACAAAACCTGACGGTACGGTCAGCACAGAGCTAAGAGAACCTGAGGCCGGCGGGTCCGGTATTCCGGTCGGGACAAAGGTCAGTGCCAGGGCATCTGAACCCGGAGCAGGTACTGACCATGTCGTTGTCTATCTGGTACGTATGGACGGTGAGAAGTTCATAAAATATGAAGAAGATTTGAGTGTTGATTCGTCAAGGTAGCTGCCAGAATACAAATTAATTTATATTATTCTGAAACATTTCTCTTTTATTTTTTAATGTCCCGTTTATTTTTACTTTCTGACATTATCTGAATTTAATTTTTTACTGGGATGTTAAATCTTAATGTTTGGGAATTATTAGAATATTCATACTGAATTCTGGACTATTATTATATCATATCCCGCTCTAACTCAGTCTATGCAAAAAGGACATATTGCGGCTATTGCTGTTGTAATTCTTATAATGATAGCCGGAGGTTACATACTCCTGACAAAATATCCGGACGCAGTAAGATTTGGTTCACAGTCATCAGGCCCGGGAAATTCCGGAAGTCAGGTCAGTCCGGCAGGCACGACAGTTGTTTACCAGAACTCTGCTGAAAGTTCTTCAGCATCCGGAAATTCCAATAATGGCGGAGTTGCGGCAGTAACTGGCTATACAACTCCTGGTTATGTGTATGCCGGAGAGGTGGCCGGAACACCGTCTATGATTAAGCAGATGGATCTCTTCGGTGAACCTGTTGACTGGGACGGGGAACCGGGAAATGACGGCATTGTAATTCACTTTACATTCTATGATGAATATGGCAGAAAAGTCATCTTCGGCGGGTCATCAATAAGTGCCACAGTAACTGCATACACTCCGTCATTTGACAAACTCCAGCGGCCGGTCAGTCCGAGGAAAGTTCTGTATAAAGGGTATGCAACAATAACATCTTCTGATGAAGGAAGCAACAATCCTCTGAGTGGTCTTAGAATTCCATACAGTGAACTTAATACCGGAGAGTATGACCTTGGAATTGGCCAGATTAAGGTTAATATTAACCTGCCGGCAGGCGGAGAAGTGACGGCGGAAGAGACTTATCTTTATACGAGAAAATAACTTTTTTTATGAAGCATTATCCTCTGAATATCGATACAGCTGGTGAGGGTGATATCATTGATATCACTCCCTATGTCAGAAATCTCCTCTCTGAAAGCAGGCTTTCAGACGGCATTGCAAATATCTTCTGCGAAGGTTCAACAGCTGCCATAACAACGATAGAATATGAACCAGGAGTTCTTGAAGACTTAAGGAGGGCACTCAATGTAATCGCCCCGGCTGATGCTGAATATAAACACGATCTCGCATGGGGTGACGGCAACGGGAGATCGCATGTCCGTGCGGCAATAATCGGTCCGTCTCTGACCGTACCTTTCAGGGATAATAGTCTCCTTCTGGGCACATGGCAGCAGATTGTTCTTCTTGAGCTTGATGTGAGAAATAAAAGGTCAAGGAGAGTTCACTGTACATTTTCCGGAGATTAACCTAATTTCCGGGAAATTATTGTCATATCTCAGCAGATATGTCCCGTTTGCATTTTTGGTCCAATGGTTTTTTTCATCTGCCGGATGAACTACCGCCTGCTTACGCAGGGGAGATCATGCCTGAATAGTATAATTGTCCGAATCTCATTTTTTTACAAAAAAGCGGCATTTTACTATTATATCCGGATTGAAAAATGTATATTTTAAATGATGATTGTTCAGTCAAGCGGTACAGTCTCAAGCTGTGAGACCAGTCCCCAGATTCTTGTCCTTGCATGAACCGGCATATTCGGGTCGTTTGAGATCTCATCGATCATTGAAATTGCGGTTGCAGCACGAAGACCGAGAGTCTGTGTCTCATTTGTGAGGACTTTCTTTGTCTCGTCTGCAACTTTTCTGATGTTTCTTGGAATTGTTGAATCATCCATTATCTGCTGGAGCATCATTACGCAGTTATTTATGATTTTTTCAGGTTCTGCCATATTATATCACCATCCTATTATTAATTGGTGGTTGAGCATATATAAGATGTAGAGATGGTGCATAAATGAGAAACCCTGAGGATATAATGGCAGATTATCTGCTAAAAGGTGGTAAAATGCTTGAAAAAAGCTGTCCTGTCTGCGGTTCGCCCCTTTTTATTGTGAAAGGTGAGACGTTATGTGTAGTATGTGCAGAAAATTCGTCTGCTGCCGCAGAACAGCCTGTGATCCCGGATTCCGCAAAAATAAGTGATGTTGACCTTCGTCCCGGAGATGATCCCGTAAGTTTGACGGGCGCGCCTGATAACTATCCGCCTGCGTGTGCCGCTTCCGGTAATGCTGGCGGAAAAATCCCGGAGGTAAGAGATTTAGACCCGGATTCTTTATACCTCGATATTGAAGAGACCATAAAGAGCTTGTGCGCACGGGTAAGAAATACTGCAAACCCCGGAGACTGCCTCACCTATATGGAATGTATTCAGGCCGGGACAGTGGCGCTGAAAAATCTGAAAAACTGATATTTTTTTATTCACCGGAAGACTGACATTGGCAGGAAATTCCGGTTTAATACCTTTTTTTTGAGATGTCAAGTATTGATTCTGCAATCTTTCTTCCGATTCCGGGAACGCTCTCCAGTTCGTCCTCATCGGCATTGAGAATATTCTGAATTGTACCGAATTTTTCCAGAAGTGCCCTTGCATTTTTAAGTCCGACTCCCGGGAATGAAGATATGATATACTCCTGGTTCTCCCGCTTTGACCTGTATGCCTTCTGCTGGTGAGCACTCCGGTATGATGTACTGCCGCCTGCCTCCCTTGATGCCATGACATAGAGCATCTCAGCAGTGTCGGATGAACTTTCAGTCTGGAATACTGATACACCCATGCCTATTGTTATCGCCGAAAGTGCGCCCCTTATTGCATTCGGGTTGATATTTCTCTGTGAGTAAAGATCTCTTCCTTCTATTATCACAACAGGCTTTGGCACTTCCTCAGCCATCTTTCTTATCTGTGTTATAAGATCCCTTTCAACAAGAGTATCGACAAAATCCCTTGCTGTCTTTCTCTCAATGAGTATCTTATCTCCGATCTTATAGTCGCCATATTCAAGCCTTTCAATGGTGAGGGATACACCTTTCTTATACAGATTTTCAACGACTGCCGATGATGTCTCCCTGTCATCCGCAATTATGGCCGGACCTGCTGTTGTGAGCGGAAAGTTCTCAAATGAGGTCTGCCCTTCTGCGTGGACTGCTTCGCTGTCAGTCATCTGATCTCCGGGAGTTCCCGCTTCTCCTGTGCTGCCTCCACCGCCAAAGTTCAGAAGGCTGCCCTGTATCTCAGGCTTTCTCCCTATATTGTCCTTTAAGAGCGATATCCCTTTTTTCATGGACTTCTCTCTTGAACCACTTATATAACTGAATGTTTCATCAGTTGTGCCTTTGGTTATCAGGACTATTATCTTCCCGCTCCCGTGCCTGCCTGTCCTGCCTTTCCTCTGTATGCTCCTGATCTCAGATGGCACCGCCTCGTAGAATATGACCAGGTCGGTTGATGGGACATCAAGCCCCTCCTCACCGACAGATGTGGCGACAAGCACCCTAAACTCTCCTTCCCTGAATTTGGAAAGTGTTTCTATCTGCTTCTTCTGCGATAATCCCTTCTCACTGTCCCTTGATGCCTGGCCGATGAATCTTGCGCATTCAAAGCCTTCCTTATTGAGCCTTTCAGAAAGTAGGTTTACAGTGTCACGGAAGTTGGCAAATACCAGAATTCTGCTGTCCGGAAATTCATCCAGCTGTGCCCTGACTATCTCAGCTACCTTATCCGGTTTGGGATGTATCTCCTCTTTCCACCCGTCTGACCGGGCAAGCAGGTCCTGAAAGGTATGGTCTGCCGCCAGCCTTTTTCCTGCTTTGCTGCCTGAAGGTGAGAATGCTTCACCGGCGAGTTTGTTCAGGTATCCTTTCAGAATTGTGCTGCCCTGTGACTCTCCGAGTGTTACGGCATGCCTGATCTTCATAATTTCGGCATGGATGGATGCCGCAAGAAATGCGTCAGGCTCTCTCTTCTGGATATTCCTCTGGACCTGTGCATTGATGCCGTTTAGCTCCTTCATTGAGAGCTTATCCGGGCGGGGGACTGTGTATCCCATGTCAGAAAGGGTATTGAGCCTCTTTTCGAGAATTGATTTAAGTATCCCTACAGATTCTTCCAGTTTTTCCGGAAGTTCAACATTTACATATTCAACCTCCCGCTCATGGATGTAGGGCTTAACATCCGGATCATCTTCCGTTCTGCTCTCGACAATCTTTATTGTGAGATTTTCACAGACTTCATGAACTTTCTCCTCTTTGCTGCCCGGAGATGCGGTCATTGCAAGAATCAGGGGATTCTTTCCGGTCTGCATGTAACTTTCAGCTATAAATGCATAGGCATAGTTCCCGACTGCCCTGTGGCATTCATCGACTATCAGGAGGGTTACATCCTTAAGCGAGTACCTGCCGGCTATTATGTCATTTTTAATGACCTGAGGGGTTGCAAGGATAACCCTTGACTTCTCCCACATCTCTTTCCTCTGTGAGGTCTTTGTCTCGCCTGTAAAGAATGCAAACCCGGAGAAGTCATCGTCAGGATTTTCAGGCTCGATCAAAAGTTCGGTGAACATTCTTCTGTGCTGGTCGACAAGCGGCTTTGTCGGTGCCATCATCAGCATCTTCCCGCCGGCAGTCTTAAGCCTTGATGCGGTTGTAAGAAGAGCCACTGCTGTCTTACCAAGACCTGTGGGAAGTACTACCATGGTGTTTCCCTCAAGGGCATGCACAGCTATTGATAACTGGTACCTTCTCTCCTCAAGTGAGTCCGGTTTAATCAGCGGGTGGCTTATGTATTTCATCTGGTATCTTCACTTGCAGAGTGATTCAAAGTTAATTCTGCCTTTGATTAGTGAGTATAGTATTGCCGGAACTTCTTCTGCGGGAACCCTTGCCTGTTTCATTGTATCTCTGTCTCTTAGTGTCACTGTTCCGTCTTCCTTTGTGTCGTAATCAACTGTCACGGCGAAAGGTGTGCCTGCTTCGTCCTGCCTTCTGTATCTTCTTCCTATTGCACCATTGTCGTCATACTGGGCAAGTATGCCTTCATCGAGAAGTTTCTCTTCGATATTCCTTGCAATCTCTTCAAGGCCGTCTCTTGTCATTAGCGGAAGAACAGCAGTCTGGACAGGTGCAATTTTTGGCGGGAAGTGCAGGACACGCCTGATTTCACCGTCGACATCCTCTTCCTCGTATGAATGCTCAAGGACGGTGTAGATGACCCTGTCAATGCCGTATGAAGGTTCTATTACATGGGGCATGACATATTCTCCGCGAATCTCAACTTCCTCTTCGACAAGTTCATACATATCCTTAGGGACAAAATGCTCCTCGCCGTCTATAACAACTCTTGCTCCGTCCTCTCCGGGAACTGCATCTGCAAGGGCTTCTGAAACTGCTTTTGCCTTTCCCCTGAACAGCGGTCCGAGCCGTCCCATGTCTGCCTTCACCCTCTTCTGCATAACTTTTTCAGGAGTTTCGTACGGGATGAATACGGTAAATGGTTCATTGCTCTGTGAGGCATGTGCACGGAGGTCATAGTCCGTCCTGTCGGCTATTCCTACGGTTTCAACCCATCCGAATCTCTCAGAATATATCTCCGCATCCCAGCAGTCGGTTGCGTAATGTGCCCTCTCATCCGGAAGATGCTGCCTGAACCTGATCTTCTCAGGGTTTGCCCCGCAGGATATGAGGAAATCGTATGTGAGCGCGATATAATATGCCACATATTCGTTTGCTACAGTACCTGCTCTGACTGCATCTGCCATTCCTGTAATGGCGGCCTCCCGGTCGTTCTCCTGCTGCTCTATCCCTCTCAGAGGAACTTTCATATCAGCATATCTGGAGAACTGCGGGTGGTCTTTCTTATCCGGATGAACGAATATCTCAGCTTCAGCCTGGGTAAATTCCCTGAGTCTTATCATTCCCTGCCTGGGGGAGATCTCGTTTCTGTATGATTTTCCGATCTGGACTGCACCAAAGGGTAGTTTATCCCTGTAAAACCTGAGCAGGCGGTTGAAATCCGTAAATATACCCTGAGCTGTCTCCGGGCGCATGTATCCCTTTCTCTGTGATCCCGGCCCGATGTTTGTATGAAACATGAGGTTGAAGTGATAGACTTCTGAACCTGCAAACATCCCGCCGCACGCTGGACAGGGCAGGTCTTTCAGGATCTCTGTCAGTTCTTCTATTGGCTTTGTCTCTGCATTGGTGATGCCGTTTGCTTCCGCAATATGGTCGGCTCTGTGGAATTCACTGCATGAAGGGCACTGGATCATCTTGTCTGCAAATCCCTTTACGTGACCTGATGCGATGTATATCGATTCTTCGCCGATTGTCGGGCATTCGATCTCGAAGTAGCCTTCCCGGATGACATAAAAGTCACGCCAGAGATTCTCCACTTTTCTTTTCATCATTGCGCCGAGGGGGCCGTAGTCTATAAATCCGGCAACTGATCCATAGCATTCTGATGTCGGCCATACAAACCCACGCCTCTTTGCGAGTTCCATTATTTTATCATAGATGTCGGGCATACTGAATTACCTGATATGTTCTTAATAATTCTGTCCGGGAATTATAAAAGGTATATTAAAGTGATGTCTCTCTGAAATTTATCTTTAATCCGGCAGGGCTGTTATTCTCAGGCTATTTTTTTACTGTTTATACCTGATTTTTTTGTGAATTAACTATCCTGGCTGTTTATCTGTCGCTATGTAATATTTGTGTCAAATGAGAACTTATTTATGTGATTGCGATAATTATAGAGGTCTATCTGGTGTGGTAATAACATGGCAGCCGTCAGAAGAAAGAAAAAGACAAACTCTACAAGCAGGAAGAAGGAGCTATTGGATTTATTTTCCAATATCTCCGGAAAAACTGAAATTGTGGAGCCTATGAAGAAGATTCATGGTACCTTGCGTGATAAAGATGCAATTGAGCGCGAAGTCGCTTTAATTATGCGTGAAATCCTTGATCTGGGTTTTTTCAAGACCAAACTGAAACCAAGGGATCTCGCCTGTCTTGTATGCGGGTACTATGAGGGACGTAACGACACCGAGATTGCACGTGATCTTGGGGATGAAAAACTCTCCAAGACTGTGGCACGTGCCAGAGTAAGGCTGAAACTATTCCGCGATCTTGATTTTAAGATGCCTTTTGAGAGGGCAAAGATGGAAGTACTTCTCGAATCAGGGCAGACAATGAAGGATATAAGTGCAGAACTTGGAGTAAGCCCCTCAACACTTCGTGAATACCGGCATGTCATCGAGCAGGAGAAGGATGTTACTCTTGATCCATTCCTTGAGAGAATTAAGGATGTGATGGAGGATCGTGACCTTACTGAATCGATGACCGGCGGGCTTGCAAATGACGGACTTTCTGATGCTATAGACAGGACTGAAGCTGAACTGGCTGATATATCCTGATATTTTTTTAGCTTTTTTATTCGGAATTATCTCCTGCATAAGTGTACAGCATTTCACTTTTTCCCGGACTGTTCTCTTAGTTTTTTTTCACCGGAAGTTTTTCCGGGCAGGGTTAATTAATCAAAAGAACTGATCTTATCTGTATGAAGATCAAGTGGCTTGGACATTCGTGTTTTTATCTTGAAGGCTCAAAGAGAATTCTGATAGACCCATTTATGCCTTATGGCAGTTTTGACTGTATGCCTGATATTGTGGCAGTAACACACGGGCATGGTGACCATCTGGGTGAGACAGTTTCTTTGAATAAACTTACGGTCTGCCCCAATGAGCTTGCCAAATATCTCTCTGAACGGGGGCTTGAGACTGAACCGATGAATATTGGTGGTTCAATTGAGGTTTTGGGTGTCAGGTTTACAATGGTTCCGGCACTTCATTCGTCATGGTTTGAGATGGGCGGTGAGGGTGCATACGGCGGGCCCGCATCCGGTTTTGTGATTGAGATGGATGGTGTGAGTGTCTATCATGCCGGAGATACAGGGTTGTTTTCAGATATGAAGCTGATTCATGATCTCTATCACCCGGATGTTGCCCTGCTTCCTATCGGGGACCGGTTTACTATGGGGCCGGCAGAGGCCATGATGGCAGCTGAATTTGTCGGTGCTCCGCTTGTTATTCCGATGCACTACAATACTTTCCCGCCTATTGAGCAGGATGCAGGGGAGTTTAAGAGGGCGATTGAGACTGTTACGGATATGAAGGTATGTGTAATGAACCCCGGTGATGAGATTGATCCTGAAGATTACCTGAAGGAGTGATCCGGTAACATCTTCAGGTATATTCTCCTTCTGCTCTGCCGAATGATGTTTAACAGGAGCAGGTTTCTGATCTCTATCCGGTTATTCTGGAGGGCAGGTGCATGGCAGCAATGACACGGGGTTAGCGTGGTGAGATTGCCATCTGCAAAATGTCAGATTATTGCATTTAAATGAATGTTTACTGAATAATCAAATGATCCCGGAAAAGTTCCCTGAAAAGAGTGTATTGTGCTGCAATTATGTGTGTGGTGATATTTCTAAAAATCTTCAAAATCATCTTTATTTATGCCTGCCTGCTTTAATATCTCCATTAGTGTACCTTTAGGCAGATCTTTTTTATGAGCCGGAATAACAACCCTTTGCCTTGTCTCAGGGTGAACGTATATATGGTGACTTCCTTTTACTCTGTCGAGAAGAAAACCCTTTTTTTTGATAACTTTAATTACCTTTTCCGGGTTTAAATTAGGAAGCCTCATGCCTGTGCTTTAATCTGAAGATTATATTCTAATATTTCATCGTCTGAAGGTACAGGTTCACCATGTTCTATGAGACTTTCAATGTACAGCTCAACGGCCTCCCTTACCATTTCTGTAGCTTCGTCTATAGTATCTCCAAATGTAACACATCCCGGAAGTGAAGGTACATATGCTGTATATCCTCCTTCAGGTTCTTTTCTGAGCATAATTCTGAAATTATAGTTTTTTTCCATTTCGGGTGCCTTGTTTTAATGTCTGCGTAAAGTTATTTAATTATTTGTCAGATTTTCAGTAATATTTTGAGGCTGTTATGGATATGAAGGTCTGCGCCATGAACCCCGGAGATGGGATTGATCCGGTTGCTTATCCGGAGAAGTGATCCGGTAAGATCTTCAGGTATATTCTCCTTCTGCTCTGCTGAATGATGCTTTACAGGAGCAGGTCCTGCTCTCTCCGGCCGGGTGGTTGGGCTTTACAGTATGTCAAAAGCCCAGGGCAAGATAATCAGGGTGATTGGAAACCTTCAATTAATTTATATGTCTATTATTCTTTATGGCAGAGGATTCCGGAATTTCCGGCAGCTTTGAGAGTGATGGGGCTGAGTTTATCATAAGAAATATGCGGCCTGGTGAGGTTTCAACAGCAGTTAGCTTTGCGGCTGAAGAGGGATGGAACCCGGGACTGTATGACGGTGTGTGTCATTATGCCGTTGATCCTGCCGGCTGGTTTGTAGCTGAGTCGGAGGGTGTTGTTGTTGGTATTGTGCAGTTCTCAAATTATGATGATAATTTCTCATTCGGAGGATTTCTGGTTGTAAAACCGGAGCTTAGAAATCTTGGCATTGGTGATGCACTCCTGAAGGCGGGCCTTTCACATACGGAAGAGAGGATCTGCGGTGCAGACGGGGTTTTTGAGATGCAGGACACCTATTCCCGGAAGTACGGGTTTATTTTTGCGTACCGGAATATCAGGTGGGAAGGAAATATTGAAGGGAGGAAGGATCACGGATTTCTGAATGCGGCAGATGTTTCCTTTGAGAAGCTTCTTGAGTATGACACCCGTCATTTTCCGGCTGAGAGGAGAACTTTTCTTGAGAAGTGGATTAACCAGCCGGAGAGCACCTGCCTTGTAAGCAAAAAAGACGGTGAGATCACAGGTTACGGTATGATTCGGAGATGCGTTTCCGGGTGGAAAATCGGCCCTTTATTTGGTGAAGATGAAATAATTGCAGAAGAGCTCTTTCTTGCACTCTGCGGTTCAGTGGATTCTGGTTCAGTTAAGTCCGGCCCTGTTTACTTTGATACCCCTGAACCCAATGTGAAGGCGGTGGCAATTGCTGAAAAATACGGTATGGTGGAGGTCTTCGGCACTGCAAGGATGTATAGGAATGAGGTGCCGGAGCTTCCCTTAAATAATATATTTGGTGTCACGTCCTTTGAGATGGGATGAATTAACCTTTCCGGCGTGAAGGAGGGTGATTAATCAGAAAACTTTTCAAGAATTCTTTCAATTCTCTCAATTTTTTTATCCATTGATTCAACGGCCTTCCTGAGTGATTTTATTTCCATTTTGATCTCAGCAAGCTCATCTGTACTGTTGTAAATGGATTCTGTCTCTTTCTTCACCCATTCCCTGATTCGTTCTGTATCTCCCTCATTGAAGATTCCGGTAATTTTTGTGTTCATGATTCTGCTCCGGATATTTCTCTGGCTTAAATGCAGTTAAGATTTTTCCCGGTATTTTTTTCAGAATTTTCTGTTTCTTAATAAATTTTTCAAATATTGCAGGTTCTGAGTGCCAATTCTTGGATGTCATATGGATGTCAATCATGGATCTCATGGTGAGTGTCCTGTTAAATTTTCAGTTTAATCTATCTGTTTCTTCTCCGGATTTCAGGAATTAATTCTTCTTACTGGAGTAAGAGTAACAATTACAGGCGCAATCGGGGAGACTCTCACTGTCACAAGTGGGAATTCTTAGACTGTCATTGACAGTTGTCTGCCAGACTGAACTTTTGGAGATCTTATCAGGGAAATTTTTTTATCATTACAGGACAAAATTGCCTTCTATGCTTCTACTGTCGAACAGGGGATTAATCTCTGTTTTTGTAATTATTGCATTTGCTGCTATTGCCTGCAGTTCCGGGTGTGTGGAGGGTGAAGGTGATAATATGCAGATTATTGTACTCAGGGATTTTGGACAGTATAGCGGATTTTTTGGAGTTGCCGGAGACCTGATTGGTAAAGTCGATAAATCCGTTACAACAGTGAGCGGTGAGTACTTCCAGGAAAGGGGGCCAATAAATCCGGATGAAGGTGAGTATCCCATGGTGCTTATTTTTAAATCCGGAGGAGAGTGTGATATTTACGAGTCGGTCAACGGATACCGGCAGTATTATGCCACTTTCAGGTATTCTGTAAAGGATGGAAAGGTGTATATCCGTCTTAGCGATGAATATGATGAAAATTCGATTTTAATCAGACTTGGGATTGAGGATGGCGGTGCGAAACTCGTAAATGACGACAACACCTTTGTCCGCATCTAATTCTTATAACCATTTTTCCGGATGTATTTTCATAGCATCCGGACCACTTTTTACGAGTCCCTCAAAACAATAATCTCATATGGTTGGCATAAATATAATGAATTTATGCTTGAACTGAAATTTATACGGAATAACCCGGATGTTGTCAGGGCTGACCTCAATAAAAGGGGAGATGAGGAGAAGCTTTTATGGATCGATGACCTGCTTGCAAAGGATATTAAATCCCGTGAGATGCAGACCGAAATCAACACCATGCGGGCACGGCGCAATGTTATCAGCCGGGAGATAAATGATGCACGGAAAGCAAAGGAAGATTTTTCGGGACTTCTTGAAGAGGCAAAATCCCTGCCTGCCAGAATAAAGGAAGATGAGGCAGAACTTGAGGAGATTAATGCGAAGCTGAAATATTACCAGATGAGAATCCCAAATCTTCTCCATGAGACTGTCCCTGTCGGTGCGGATGACTCTGAGAATGTAGAGGTTAAAAAATGGGGCGAAGCTGTCGTGCCTTCATTTGAGCTTAAAAACCACGGTGAACTTGCGGTGGAGAAGAACCTGGCTGATTTTGAGAGAGCAGCAAGAATTTCCGGCTCCGGATTTTACATGCTCAAGGGAAACCTCGCAATGATGGATCTCGCCCTTCAGCGCCTTGCAGTCGATCTTCTTACCGGACGTGGCTATACTCCCATAATTCCGCCTTACATGATGAACCGTGCCGCATATGAAGGCGTTACAGATCTCGCTGACTTTGAAAATGTGATGTATGCCATTGACGGTGAGGACGAATTCCTCATTGCAACAAGTGAGCACCCGATGGCTGCAATGTACATGGATGAGATCTTTGAGGAGAAGGACCTGCCAATCCGGATGGCCGGTATAAGCCCCTGCTTCAGGCGTGAGATCGGTGCACACGGCCTTGATACCAGAGGACTTTTCAGGGTTCACCAGTTCAACAAGGTTGAGCAGTTCATCTACTGTAAGCCGGAGGATTCATGGGCAATGCATGAGGAGCTTCTCAAAAATTCTGAGGACCTCTACCAGATGCTTGGCCTTCCATACAGGGTTGTCAATATCTGCACCGGAGATATAGGCACTGTCGCCGCCAAGAAGTATGATATGGAGGTCTGGATGCCGCGTGAGGAGACATACCGTGAGGTTGTATCATGCTCAAACTGTACGGCATACCAGTCTGTGAGGCTGAACATCAAGGTCAGGGATGCACATGACTTTGAGACGAAGAACTTTGTTCACACCTTAAACAGCACAGCGGTTGCAACCACACGAACGATTCGTGCTATTATGGAAAATTATCAGGAAGAGGGCGGCACGGTTGTTGTGCCAAAGGTCTTAAGGCCGTATATGAACGGCGCTGAGACTCTCTGAAACCTTATTTTTGTTTTGTGTATTCTCAGGAAGAATTATTTATTCCGAAGGGTATAGGGTAACTAAATATATCATATTAAGAATTTGCTGAATTCTTCTGTGTAAATATCCGGATATTTTCAAATATTCATGTGAATTATTATCGCAAGGCCGGTAAATCAGTTTAAACTTTGAGGTGTGAATATGAAGACTGAAAAACAGCTTAATGCCCTTATCTATGCCATTGAGAGATATCCGGAGATCGGAAGAACCAAGCTGATGAAATTTGTTTTTTTTGTGGATTTATTCAGATTTAACCAGACCGGAGAGACACTTCTGGAAGATGAATATATTCGTCTTCCAAACGGTCCTGTGCCTGATATTGGTTTTTCATATACAGATAATTCAAATGCCTATCTGAGTGTAACCTGTGAGCAGATAGGCCCGGAACACTGTTTATATCAGTATAAACCAAGAAAAAAATCTGATGTTTTACTATTCTCCGAAGATGACATTAAATTGTTTGATCTGATTATCCAGACACTGAAGAAATACAATACTCAGTCAGTGAGTGATCTCACTCACAGATTTACTCTCTGGAAAGAAGCAGAAAACAGTGATATTATAACCAAAGAAAAACTCCGGCTTGATGAATATGAATATGATGATCTTGAATCTTTTTTTTATTATAATCAGGCCTTAACTGATGCTGAAGGGGTAACTGAATATCCGGGAGATGATGCCTGTGACACAGTCTCTGAAGAAATGATGTCCCTCCAGTTGGAATCAATGGACAGATCAGAATAATGGTTGTAAATGGTCAGTAAAGGATGAAGGATAAACTGAATCTGGGGGAAGGGGATGTTTTTTTCCTTGATTTAACTGGGCACACCGGAATTTCAGAGAGCACAATGAAAGATCCGCATTATATTGCAGTTGTAATGAATCCAGGAAAACTTCTTAACGAAAATCACAGAACAATAATCTGTGTGCCGATGACATCGGTTAAGTCTAAGATGTGGGATGAAGTTAATAACAGGCCAAGAATTTACTCCCATTATCTGATTAAACCTGAGAAATATCCGGAACTAAAGAATAATACGCTGATAAAGTGTGAGCAGATTTATACCATAAACCGTGAATATTTCTCAGATTATCGTTTTACACTTGATAAACACGACCTTCATGAAGTCAGGAAACGCATGATTAACATAATTGGATACTGATGTTCTGCTTCCATATCGTCAGGTGCTAATCCGGCAACCATATAGGAAACTCTTGAGAGATCGTCTATGTATCCACAGTTATTTTTTGTGCAGATAGCTGTTCTTATTTCTGTTTGAAATCCCAATGTTCTAAAATCCTAAAGCCCTTTAAATTCAGTATTGTCCCATTTTTTAAACCCGGAATTTATCATATGCCATGCCGGGATTAGCAGTATAACTCCGGCATAGGCAAATACAGGGCCTGCCGATGTGAGTGCAAGCATAACCAGTACAGCCGGGCCGATTAAAAGCATATAGAGCAGAAATACTCTGACATTGTAGATGAGTATGCCCGGATTAAGTCCGCAGAGCCTTATCTGAACTGACAGGGCAAAAAATGATACTGAAAGGCAGAGCACAACCGCTCCGGGTATGTGTGCCGGAATTCCGGATGAAATTCCGGCAGCCACGAGAAAGATCACCGGAATTACCTGTAGCACTGTGAAGGATTCGGCCTTTGCTTTGATGATGTCCGAAGTCCTGACCGGAAGGAAGATGTATGCTGCGAATGAGTCAAATTCCGTAAGCCAGGTGTACATAGTTGAGGATATAACTCCGGTTACAACCGCAAGACTGAATAAGAGACTCTCCTGTGGGATTATTCCTTCCATAAGTGAGAGTAAGAGCCAGATTATTCCCAGGGGGAGCAGAAATGAGAAGAGCGTCTGCCCTATCCCGGCCCCGCTTCTGTACAGGTCAATGAAGTCCTTTGCTACAAGGTTATTCTCCCTTAAGATGCTGAGTTTTTCGGAGAGAGGCAGAAAACGGTTTTTGTAGTGCTTCTCAGAACTCCGGTATTCCGGCGTGAAGAATATCATCGAAATGGTAAACAGAAGAATTATCAGAAGAACTGAGACTGCAAGGTTTACAGGGGACAAAGAATAAAACAGCGCCAGCGGAGGGAAGAGGAAGGAGAATTCTGTTCCTGTGCCGAATGTTATAAGTCTGGCAGCCACTACAATTACAGCAATCAGCAGAAGAAGAGCTTTTTTGCTCCTTGAATAGACGGATGATAGCAGAAAAACAAGGCAAAGCCCGGTCAGAAACGAGAGTGTAATCGTCAGGAGGAGAAGAAGAGGGTAATACAGGTTAATTCCAAGGAATGGCGCTGCGATTAAAAAGCCCAGTCCAAATGGAATTACCCAGAGGATGAAGTAATATACAATGTCCTTAATGATGAAGTTTAAGAATATCACCTTCTCAGATATCGGCAGGCTTCGTGCTGAATAGGCAATCAGGCTTGACTGCCCGAACCTCCGGTTCATAACCTCTTTCCCTAAAAGTCCAAACGATCCGACCATTATTCCGAGAAGTGCGAATTGGGCATGTATTATCAGTGCAAGGGTGTTTATCTCAATTACCTCTCTTACAAGCGGTATCAGAAATGCACCCATAAATGCGATTGCGAAGATCATGAATGGGAAGAGGGCAAAGTTCAGGCTTCCAAAGAGTGTTGAGTGCATCCGCCACTCTTCCTTAAACATGGCACAGAAAAGTTCAGGCATTCTTCTCCCTCTCTACGATTCCTTCTTCTCCTCTTTCTTTCCCTTCAATTATCTCATCTATAATTTCTTTCTCCACAAGCTCCATGAAAAAGTCGTCAAGATGAATATCTTTTTCCTTTAGTTCAGTTACTTTTCCGGTATGGAGGAGTTTTCCTTTATGAAGAATTGCAAAATCTGTGCATATCTCCCCCGCAATTTCAAGTATGTGGGTAGAGAGAAATATTGTCCTTCCGGAATCTGTGTAATCCTTTAAAAAGCCCTTGACCTTTCTCTGCATGACCGGATCGAGGTTGATGAGGGGTTCATCTATTAATGCGAGATCGGGATTATGGAGAAATGCCTGTGCAAACATGAGCTTCTGCCTTGTTCCCCGTGAGAGATCCTTGCATAAGACATCCTTCTTGTCCGCAAAATCGAGGTAGTCAAACCACCATTCTGCCTTCTCCTCAATATCCCCGATTTTACGGATTTTTCCGGCAAATGAGAGATACTCCTCAGCAGTCAGAAAGCTCGGCGGTGTCTCCTGTTCGGGGATTATCCCCACCGCCGCTCTGACTTTTACCGGTTCCTTTGCAGGGTCAATTCCAAGAACCTCTGCCGAGCCGGACGACTCCTTCATCTGTCCGGTGAGCATTCTGATCATTGTCGTCTTTCCGGAGCCGTTTGGTCCTAACAGCCCGAAGAGGCTGCCTTTCTCAACCGAAAGCGTGACTGAATCGACAGCTCTTAGTTCTCCGAAGTTTTTAGTCAGGTTTTTTGTCAGAATTACGGGTGGCATGATGATCTCCCGGTTAAGTTACTCTAATGGCAGGATATATAATGAATCTGTATGTGTGATTTGAGATATATATCCCCTGAAAGGTGCCTGTGAAATCAGCGTGTGTCCAGTAAAACTTCTCTTATCCATCTTTCAAATACGGGATCACAGAGTTCATATTGACCTTTTCCGGTTTTTATGACAAATCCCTTATCTGTTAAATAGCCAAGATAAGTACTTACATTTGATATTTTATCCCGGATATCTCCGGAATTCAACTCATTTCTCTCCCCGATCTCCTTTGGTCTGTGATAGCCTTTAGCAATCTTAAGCACAACCAGCTTCTCTTTTGGACTTAAAGAATTAAATTCCTCTCTGAATAGCATATTTCCCTCCTCTCTTATAAATTCAGATTCAGTCTCTTTTGCATCTCCAATAGTGACGGTGCCGCCTTCAGGTCTTCTTCTCTTAAGCATCTTACCGATATACTGTATGTAAAACGGAATTCCGGCTGAGAAATTATAAATCTCTATAATGCAATCCTCTGTGATATTCAGTCCGGCAGATAATATTTCCCCGGTATGCTTAAGATCGAACGGGAGTATCTCTTTTGAGATTAACTGCCGGTAAAACGGTGACCCTGGTGAGAGTACAGCAAGGTTCATTGTGCTTCTGAGAGACCCGGATACACAAAGGGCAGTGTGCTGATAATTTTCCGATATGGTTCTGATTTTACGCAAAATTGCCTCCCCAACTTTAATATTGTTACTTTTAAGGTCAATAACAGAAGGAAATTCATCGATCATTATTACACATTTGATATTTCCGGGACATTTTTCTGACAGTTTTTCAGAGACTGTAAAAGTGTGCTCAATCATTTCATCTCTGCTTTTCTGCACATTATTCCGGCTTATAATAAACTCAATTTCATCATAAACCACTTTAAGTTCAGCCTCAGAAAGAATTTTCCTGAGTATGGACAGAGGAGTTTTTATCAGCTCGTATGAACGGAATTTCAGGGATAAATACGGCCTGTAAGCATCAATTATCTCAAGTATCAGTTTTCTGCAGAGTTCTTCAACTGTATAATCAATAAGATCCCAGACAGACAGATAAACAACTGCAATATTTCCCTTTTCTGTCAGCCTCCCTGAAACTTCCTTTAAGATTGAAGTTTTGCCAATTCTCCGGCGGCCATAAAGGGCAAATCCTGATGTTGAGTCCGGATTGGATAGTTCAGAGATCATTTCATCAAGAATTCTGGTTCTGTTGATGAAGTCTTCCCCTTTTACAGGCGTTAATGTGAATGCCATAATAAACTAATAAATTTATTAGTAATAATTTTATTAGTAATTTTTCTCTGCTGCTATAAGGAGATCTGGCATCTGGCGTATCTGCAATATTGCCGGTTGGTAAAATGTCATAAAATAAGTGACCTTCAGCCTCAAAAACTGCACTGTCGGTATCATTCATTCCCTTTGCCACAATTCCGGGTTTGAATTTAATATATGGATCGCTGTTGGTTGTGTAAGGTATAAGTTATGAAGGCACCTCTGTTTTATAAACAATTTACAATATTATTTCTGGCAATATTGGCCGTCCCATACCGCAGGAAAAGAGCAAAGGAAATGAAAAAATAAATGACAAACTCTTTATATAACCCGATAAAACTTGAAAAACCTGACATCTCAGCCTTAAAAAAAGATGGCTATACCCCTGCGGATATGCACCTTCATACCTGCTACTCAGATGGCCTCACAAAAATTCCGGACCTTCTCAGATATGCGGAAAAAAAAGGAATTTCACTTTCAGTAACTGACCATAATGAGATAGGGGGTGCTTTAAAAGCGGAAAAATATGCAGAGGACACCTTAATAATTCCCGGCATTGAACTTGATACCAAAGAAGGACCACATCTCCTCATATATTTTTATACATCAGATGACCTATCTGAATTTTTTAATGACTTTAACAGGGAAAAAGCTGAATTAAGTCCGGCCCTCACAAAAAATCTGCCGGTTATGAAATGCCTCACTCTTGCAGAACAATATGACTGTTTAAGAGTTGCAGCACATCCCTTTGGATATTACGGAATAAACCGTGGGGTCTTAAAATGTGTGGATAAAAATATGCTCCCCGGAGTTATGGACCACCTGGACGGGATTGAAGCAATCTGTGGCGGAATGATAAGGGGCTTAAATGAGAAATCAATGGAATATGCCAGGAATAATGACATTCCTTTTACCGGTGGTTCGGATGCCCATATCCTGCCTGATGTAGGTAATGTCCTGACAGGTTCATATGTTGAAACGGTTGAGGAGTTTCTCTCCGGAATTGTGAACCGGAAGAATATTGTCATTGGAAAGTCCGGGAACTTCTTAAATAAGGGTGCAACAGCAGGTGTAATTGCATGGAGTTTTGTTCCGTACACCTTATCATATCTTTCTGCGCATTATTTGGCGAATAAAAGGAGAATGTCTGATATTTTCAGTTCAGATAAATAATTCTCATATCCTTTTTTTATGCTTAAATTAAGTAACCCATAAGCAATGGCTCAAAGGTGATGGATGGATAAGTAGAAGTTTTTCGTATGATCCATGTTTTGATCAGCAAAAATTCCGGGCTTAAAAAAAGAAAATTCTCAGAGCAGGGGAGAAAAAAGCCTTGAAACTGAGAGTTTTAATCTTGTAATTTTTGGCAGTGATAAAATACGCTCTTCTGTCAGTTCTGTGCAGTCTGAAAGGTCTCTGATGAAGTATTCTTTTAGTTCCTCTGCAACATTTCTGTCATACATTATGGCATTTGTCTCGAAATTGAGCCTGAAACTTCTTACGTCCCAGTTTGCACTTCCAACAGATGCGGCGACATTGTCAACGACTATTGTTTTGGCGTGAATGAAGCCATCATTATAGGTATAGGCTTTTACTCCTGCATCAAGGAGCTGTTCGATGTATGAATATCCCGCCCAGTAAACAAAGAGGTGGTCAGGTTTTGACGGGATCATAATTTTAACGTCAATCCCTGACAATGCTGCAATTCTCAGTGCATCCATAATGCTTTCATCCGGAATAAAATACGGGGTCTGAATGTAAACCGACTCAGTTGCAAGGGTTATCATCTTCAGATAAGACTCCTTTATTGGATTCCAGTAGGTGTCAGGACCTCCTGATACAATCTGAACAGGTACATTACCGCTCTTTTCAGTTTCATCTCCTGTCATCTCCGGGAAATATCTGCCTTTCAGTTCTATCTGTTCATCTTTTGCAGCATAATTCCAGTCCAGAATAAATCTTATCTGCATGGGCAGTACTGAATGACCTTTAATCCGGACGGCAGTATCCCTCCATGGTGCCCATTCTGGAATCCGGCTGAGATAATCGTCTCCAATGTTAAATCCTCCGATAAACCCTGTTTTGCCGTCAATTACTGCAATCTTTCTGTGGTTTCTGTAATTTATCCTCGGATGCCTGATTGCTACCAAAGAAGGAAAGAAAAAGGCCACTTTTCCTCCGGCTGCTTTAAAAGGTTCATAAAATTCCTTTTTTGGTCCTGCACATCCAAGCCCGTCACCAAGAAACCTTACTGTTACACCTGCATCTGCACGTTCTGTAAGTGCAGCAAATATTTCATTCCCGATTTCATCATCTTTTAAGATATAATACTCCATGTGGATGTGGTCTTCTGCACTTTTGATTGCTTCAAGGAGGGATTCAAACTTATCATTTCCGTCAACAAAAACCTTTACCCTGTTTTTGGTTGTCAATGCAGCCCTGTTGCTCTCCATAAGCATCAGAATCATCCGTTTGTAGGGATCATACAGTGTTTTTTCCACCGGAAGATCTTTTGTAATAAGCTCCTTTTTTTGTGATTCTATTATTTCTGTAATTGCCTGATCTTCCTCTTTTTTTATCCGGAACATTCTCTCACGGTAAAAACTCTGACCGACAAAAAGGTAGAGGACAAATCCTATGACCGGAGCAAAAATAAGTGCCATAAGCCATGCAACTGTGGCAGTTGGGTTTTTCCTCTCGATAAAAACAACTGCCAGAGCAAAAATCATATTTGCTATAATTATAATTGGTATTATCAGATCCCAGATCAACTGGATAATTTCATTTATTATCATCACCGCCGGCTATATCTGTTAAATAACTGATATGTGTGATTTTACTGCAAAGGATATAATATGAGTGAAATTATTTTACATAACCTGCTGAGACTGTTGCATGCTTATTTTTCAGCTGGCTATGAGCCAGTTATATAGTATATCCCGGCTGATTCTGGCGGTTATATTGCTCTGTTATCTCACTTTTCTGAATAATACTGCTTTGAGGTAATCCTCTGTATTTTCAAAGAGAGGTTCAGTTTCACAGATCCTTCAAAATAGCATATTACTCCTGTTGTGTTGATTATGGGTGAGAAAAGTTCTAAAAAATGAGTTTTAAAAATATTGTGTGGCTGAATTAGAAATCAGTCATGATCCTGAACTGGTCGATCTCTTCCTTGTTCATCTCTTCAAGGAACTGCTCTGCCGGGTTCCGGATGTTTTTAGATGCTGTTATTGCTCTTCCGACAACTAAAATATCAGCGCCTGCCTTAAGTGCGTCCTTAACAACGTGCTGCCTGACACCGCCTGCGGTTGCGACAGGAAGATTTGATATTAGCGGTAAGGCAGTTGACCTGTTGCTTTTGTAAACTGCCATTTAAGGTGTAGAGGATGAGGGAATGTAGTATTTTCCCATCCCGGCGATGTCATTGATTATAATATTTCAGGAATTCTTCTCTTGATATGCCGGCCTGATTACATATCACCCTTAATGTTGAGACTTTAATTTTACTAAGACTTAGGGAGTGTGAGCGGAGTTTTTGTACCGTCAGGATTACTCCGTTGCATTGAGATGTGATTTTCTGCCCTGACTGTTACAAACCCGGGTAATTCAAATGTTTTTAGAACTTTTGCAATTGGTACATCCTGTGGAAACTTCATCAGACTGCAACCTCTGCCACAAAGGTTTCCAGTATCTCCTCATTTTCAAATACATCACTTCCAAACGATTCTATGTGAAACACAATTGCAGATTTAACATCTGAAAGTGCTTCTTCATATGTGTCGCCTTCACCAATTACTACCCCTTTCAGGCCAATGGGGTATGCAATATAACCATCTTCATGTTTTTCAACGATAATTTTTAAGTTCCGCATAATTATGAGTATTTGTTTTTCCGTTATATTAATTCTCATACATTCTGCTAAACAGAGTATAATGCCATTTATGGCGAAATTAGCGGTAAATGGAGCTAAAAAAAGAAGTTCTGAAAAAATATTGTCTTTCCAGATCAGAAATCAGTCATGATCCTGAACTGGTCAATCTCTTCCTTGTTCATCTCTTCAAGGAACTGCTCTGCCGAGTTCTGGATGTTCCTGGATGCAGTGATTGCCCTTCCGACAACGAGGATGTCAGCGCCTGACTTGAGTGCGTCCTTTACAACATGCTGCCTGACACCGCCTGCGGTTGCGACAAGGAGTTTTCCGCCGGCTGCTTCTTTGATTGCCGGAATGTCGCCCCAGTTGTAGTCATCGCCCTCAGCGTCAATGGCACGGTGCATCTCAACAATGCTTGGAACTGCGCCTTCTTTTGCAAGCTTTTCTATAAGCTCTGCCGGTTTATCAACATTGAGCATATCTATGACTGAGTAGATGCCGGTCTTCTTTGCTTCCTGGATGAATTTGACAATTGTCGGCACAGGTGCAAGCCCTGATACAACAACAGCGTCTGCGGATGCGTTTGCTGCCATCCTTGCCTCAAGGTTTCCGGTATCAAGGGTCTTTAAGTCAGCGATGATGAATGCATCAGGCCTTATCTTTCTGATCTCGCTTATTACTGAAAGCCCGAACTGCTTAATCAGAGGTGTTCCTGCCTCAATTAATACATGGTCGTTCTTGGGCACTGATGTTAAGACTCTCTCTACAGACTTCATGTCAACAAGGTCCATGGCCACCTGAAGGTACGGCGGGTCCCAGAGCCTGTGTACTTTGAATCCCATAACAGCGTGTCCTGCACGGTCTTTCTCTTTGAGAACTGTTTCTTTGTCCGGGAATCCTGCGAGTGCACGGGTGATTGCAAGCTTTGTTGAACCGTAGTTGTAGCGGTAAATCCTGTTGTAGTCCTTTGCATCCGGGTGAAGGAATGCACTTACCAGGAGTACAAGGTCTTCTATATTATTGTCACCGAATGCGCCCTCTTCAACTGAGTCTGCAACAGCCTTTGCAACTGCCGCCTGGACTGCGCCAAACATTGCATTTACCTGTTCTCCGGTCTTAAGAGTCACTTTAGGTATGATGAGTGTTGCAGGCTTTGTTAAGAGATTAGGCCTTATTACTGCCAGAAGTGGTGTGTGTCCGGGTGAGAGCTGTGACATTGCGTTTGCAAAAGCCATGCCGACCGGGCCGGTCTTGTCGCCGACTAAAAGATCTATAATCTGGCAAGAGCGATAAAATCAATTCTATTTACCCTTTTGTTCAGCTCTTAAGTTATCATTTCACCGTAATGTTTGCAACAGGAACTCCTCTGTCATGATCAACATGGGAATAATATCCATACCATCCTTCACCATCAAAGATATTTACGTCCATTACTGCAAGACAAAATTCTCCTGTTTTGTTTGGAGTCCAGACTATATTTTGAGTGATTTTTTCACCGGGATTAATTGTTACATCTCCTTTTCTCTCATCAATATATTCAACAACCTGATAGCGTTCGGTTTCCAATAGGTCTGCATAAGCAACGAACATTTTTGGAGGAAAGTTGTTGATAATACCCGGAGAATCATCTATTGATTCAAATATGACATCAATAGATACAGGTTCACCTGATTTCACTGAATTCTCCGAATTTTCTGCATACACTGTCAGGTCGGCAACTTCATTCCCTGCTGCTGTCGGAGCAATCATATTTGGAGGATAAGTCTCTTCAACAGAGGTTTGCTTTGGCAATACCTGCCAGATTATATCCTGTTGTACAGTTGATATATTATCTCCATCGTGAGAATTCTCTATAATGTCGCTGCTATCCGTATTTTCATTAATTGTTCCAACGCATCCCGCAGTTAAATTACAAAAAACAAAAAAGAAAATAGTGAGAATAACTTTAATTTTTATTAAACTCATATGTGTATACTCCATTTATCTCATCAATACATATATGGTGAAAAAATAATGGTGTGATTGTTTTATTATGTTCTTTCATGTTTGATACCTTCCTGCTTTATGATATGTGTAAATGATATTGGATGAAACCCAATCATTCATGTAGACATAATTTCCAGAGCCATATGGATAAGTATGGGAATTATAGCTAAATGAAATTCCCGGACGGATCCAGTTATTATCACTGTCTTGTGACCACTCATCCTGCATTGTATTAGTAATAGCTTCAAAATCTGTTTGAGGTGTTCCAACCAAATCCAGTTCTGATGTTCCTATTAAATGTGTAACATATTCTGCTCCATCATTAGAATCATCATAAACATAATTATCCCAGTCTAAGGTTGTTATGTCTTTAAACCAAATATAATACTTATCAGAATTTACCTGAACATAATATTCATACTGATGCATAGAAGATGCATCAATCCACTCGTTATTTGGCCAGCAAAGAACTGTCTCATCATAAATTGCTGCAGAGAGATAAATATCACCATCAGGTTGATACCAGAGAATTAACTCAACAAGATCACCAGCACGATCAAAGTGGATTTCTCTTTCCTGATATATTACACAAGATTGTCCGGAAGTAAATGAATATGGCTGTATTTTACCAGTTACATAATCTATATCAGAATAACCTGATGCTGAATCATATTGAATACTTTCCATATAATTTATGGATCTAGTATCTTTTGATATGGCAACAGAGGAAAATTTTTCCGAATTATTTGGATCTTTCGAGGATTCAAGATTTAATTTGCTTAATTTTCTTTTTTCCAGAATGTCATTTTGCATATCTTCGTAATTATCATATTTTCCAAAGAAGTTTATTGGATAATTCAAATCCAGTTTTTCATCATCTCCATTTTGATTTTTAATCATTTGAGTAGGTAATCTCAGTAAATATATTACTTCATCAGAATCTATCTGAACTGGTGTATATACCAGATGTTCCAATTTTTCATCATATTCTTTATTCAATTCAGAAGTTTCAAGATTTAAATTCACGATTTCCAAATCTTCATTCAAATTATTTTCAATAATCCATTTAGCAGGAAAAACATAATATGAAATTTCAGATTCCGAGAGTGGATCTTTGAGATACTGTTCAGTTTTACTATAGTCTGGTGTTAATATTGCTATTGATTCAGAAGATCCTTGTTCCATTTCGTTATAACTTATTGCACTAACCGCTGGAATGAACATCGCTGTCAGTAGTGTCATTACCAATAGCAGGCAAAAAGCCCGCACGCCTTTTTTAATTTTCATAACTTTTCCTCATTTTGTTCTTAAAACCGGCATACAAACCTTAATCTGAGTTTATGTGAAATCAGGTAAATGCCGGTTGATTATAATTGGCAGACAACAGGGGAGGATAAGGAAACTGAATTGGTTAAAATGGCCCTTATTCTTTCCTGTCAATTACCACCTAAATTGTTTTAAGGAAAGGTTAAATCAAAAGATCACTCCTTTGTTACCCCTCAGTTAAAAGTAGAAAGTAGGACTATATATAGACCTCTCACCACATCATTGAACTGTTATTGTAATATTGACAGCAATATCCGGGATTTGGAGATTTTGGGTGACAATGTTTTTGTAAAATCATCGCTGATGGCTTATTTTTAATAAATATTGGATTTTCCTCTCTAAAATATCACTGCGCCTATCTCAAAACGGAATAATTTTTCCTGCATAGTTGGGGGAAATAAAATCCGTATCGACAGCACTAACCGCCGGAACGAACATCGTCGTCAGCAATGCCATTATCAATAGCAGGCAAAAAGCCCGCACGCCTTTCTTTAATCTCATAGTTGTACCTCATAGTTTCTAAGAGCAACCGGCATGCAAACCTTAATTAGATTTTATGTGAAATCAGGTAAATGCCGGTTGACTATAATTGGCAGACAACAGGGCAGGATAAGGAGACTGGATTGGTTAAAACGGCCCTTATTCTCTCCTGTCAGTTACCACCTAAATTGTTTTAAGGAAAGGTTAAATCAAAAGATCACTCCTTTGATGTCATCTCCATTTAAAAATAGTCTATTGAATTATAAATTTACTCTCACTATATCATTGAACTATTATTCTTGACTCATCTCAGAAAATTGGAGATGAGTCATAATTTTTTACCATGTTTTCCCTCTGTTATATATTCACAAAAAAAGAAAGCCTTTTAATATATTAGCCGGCTGTTGGCGAAGGCACCGTAGGTCTGGACTTCCCAAATTCTGGAAGGCAACCTATCGCAAAAAATTGTCCATCGTACTCATACAATACAGGTGATTCTAAAGGATCGCATTTTGGATCGGTGCTGTTTTTACAAGATAAATTTCGAAGTTCTGTAATTTGATTCACCGAACCTTTAAAGTCATAAACAAATTTACGACCATTATACCATTTATTGTCATTATTTGCATAGTTCAGAATCCCGTTTTCAACTTGTGGAAATGAAATCAGATCCTCTTTAGTCAGGTGAACAATAACTCGATTTGTTATATAATCAGGATCTACCTCCTGAATGTAACAATAGTCATTGGTCTGAGAAGTGGTATTCGACGGAACTGAGGTTTGTGGGATCTCATTTGATTGGTTTGGATGAAGATTTTCGAATGGAATCACCATAAAATAAATAAGACAAATCATGATAATTATGGCAATAATGAGGCTAACAAGGAGTATTGGATAGTTTTTCTTAATATTTGATAATTTCATTTACAACACATCTGTTAAAGTGTAATTTTTGTTTGATGATCTTTATACCCGGTAAAATCAGGTTGGGTACAACCTGAGGAATTTCATAATTAATATGTATCATCCCTTGGCGAATATAAAAATAATTGGGAGGTCAAGCCCAACCTGACCAGGCATATGATTCTGTGATAAGTTCCTGGTTGTTTGAACCACCCCAGCACCAGTTAATGTGGACGAAATTCTCGTTTTCTGTTTGGTTTTCAAATGTCCAAACCTGTCTTGGTTCCCTCCATGTGCCGCCGGTTTCACGGACCCATTCATCGATAATCGGTTCAGTATATGCATAGAAAGAGTCCGTTATTGGGCTGGTATGCTGGAAAAATTCAGACGAACCGCAAACTTCAGTGAAAGTTGTACTGGGATTGTCCTGATCATTATATACATACTGATCAAACCACTGCAATGTATTCATATCTTCAAAGTTTATGTAATATTTACCATTATAAATCTCAATATGGTATCCATATGAATGAGGGAATGAATTAGGAATTAGTTCGATAATCTCTGCCCCTGAATCCTCATAATTGCTTAAATCTATGACATCTGAACCATCGTCATAGATGGCTGGAAATAATGATACTTTACCAAGAGGATAATCTGAATAATGGTCGTAATTTACGACAACCTCAATGGCATCCTGTCTGTTAGGATTTAGATAGGTTTCCCTCTCCTGTGGAACATAATATTGATCATTGTTTCCTGAAAATGACCAAGTATCAGGGGTTATTTGACCAATAATGTAGTTATAATTAACTGTTTTGCTGGCCCGTTCAAAAAATACTCTTTCATTATGCCAAGTATCAACACCTTGAGGTGTAACCCTTACTGACTTTGTCCCAGTTCTTGTACTACTTTCCAAAGCAGGTGTTTCAATTACTGATGATGCAGATGAAATTTGTTTAATTAATGTAACATCATTTTCGCCAGGATTTACTATTATAGAATCTCCTTCAAGTTTTACGTGCGAATCAAGGTCCATAATATTATTATAGTTCCTAAAAAAATTCGCGAATGGAAGAGTTACAACCTGGATTCCCGAAAATTCCTAACGAGCCATTTTTAAAATGGCCGTATCACATTTTAAATTAGAAATAGTGCGTATTTTATTGATGGATGTTGTTTCGCTCGTTAGGTAGTAATTACAAAGCATAACTGGGCCGTGCATTTTTAAAATGGCTACAATATGTTGGCCAAATTCTGATTAAATATGAATTTGGCCGCATTTGTCCTGCCCTAGTTATGTGTCTCCGGGAATCCAGGTTACAACATTATTTTTCGATGTAGCAAGAAAACGATCTAACATGTCCATAGGCATTCGCATCAGAACAACTGCCTCATTGGAATTAATGTCTTTAGCAATATATCTGTTTGGATAATCTTTTGATTTATCGAAATGTGTTTTTATATCTAAGTAGAATACTGGAATACTTATTATTCCTAAATTTTCTTCTTGATTAAAAGAATCAAGAGTTTTCTTAGGTATAATTAAATTTATCATTTCTGATTCATGCAAAGGTTCTGCCGGTTTTGAATCTTTGAAATATTCTGGTGTAATATAATTTTCATGTGAATTTATATCTTTGTCCATGTCCACTGATGATTGCGTAGAACTACTCTGTGTTTCCGTTGCACTAACTGCCGGAACAAACATCGCCGTCAGCAATGCCATTACCAATAGCAGGCTCAAGGCCCGCACGCCTTTCTTTAATCTCATAGTTGTACCTCATAGTTTCTAAGAGCAACCGGCATGCAAACCTTAATCAGAGTTAACGTGATATCAGTTAAATGCCGGTTGACTATAACTGGCAGACAACAGGGCAGGATAAGGAAACTGAATTGGCTAAAATGGCCCTTATTCTTTCCTGTCAATTACTACCTAAATTGTTTTAAGAAAGGTTAAATCAAAAGATCACTCCTTTGATTGCCCTTCAAATAAATTATTCAATGTAAGTGATTATATGTTCTCTCACTATAGTCTTGAACTGTTAGTGCAATGTCTGTGAATACTGTCTGCGATCAGGATATTTCAGGCAATAAAGTTTTGGTGAAATTATTATTTGTGGGCTGATTTTTGATAAAATGGAGTGTTTCTATTCGATTATTCTACTATTATGGTTGGTGCGCTAATTTTGTGCATAATAGATTCAGAACTGCCTTAATAATCTTATTTTCCGGGTTACAATTCATTGAATGGGTGTATAATTATAATGTTTCATAATTTGATTTGTTGAGGTAATTGATCAGTCAGCTTATAAGTATCCGGGAAATATTATCCAATTTGATAATTTGCTTTTATTTATCTTCCTGATTATTAGCTTTCAGATTATATTCATCTTTTATCTCATCAGGCAGGTTTTCGATGAAAAGAGTTTCAAACTCTGATCTGATATGATAATGCCTGAATTTTCCTGAGATCCTTGTGGATAACAGATCTGCACCATCTAACTTTTTGATGTGCCACGTCACAGCGCTTTTTGAAATGTTAAGTTCTTCTTTTAGCTCGGAATTTTTTATTCCCGGATATTTCAGGATAATTGCAACAATTCTGGCCTTAACAGGGTTATGGCATAAGGCAATAATTCTTCTTTCCGGGCCTGTAAACCTGTTCTGGTTGATGAAAATTCTCTTGGAATTACTGTCTTTTTCAGAAACTATATGGTTATTTTTTTCGAGGCGATTAAGATGGTACCGGATAGTCTCACGTTTGGTATTAAGTTCCTCAGCAAGCTGACCGACAGATTTTCCGGGATTTGCTGATATGTAATCCATAATTTCCTTTCTTTTTTCATTGGCAAGAACATAACGAATTCTCCCAACTATTGGGGGCAAAAATTTGACAATTGCAAAAAATCCGGCAATAATTGATGCGACATATGATATTTTAATCCAGAGCGGCAGTTCCCGGAAGGTCGTGGATTTATCTGCTCCTGAAATATCTGCATCCGGGCTGTTACTTTCACCAAATGTGACTGTGTATTCACAGCATCCGGGATAAATGCAGAGCAGAGCAGTCAATAAAAAAAAGATTACTAATTTCTGGTGGAGATCCATCATATTTTATTTAATACATCATATGGTATAATCCTCTGTTCCTGATACGTCGTATCCATAAACCTCATAGCGCCAGGTGCCTCTGGCAATGCCATCCGGATTATTGATATTGAACTGAATTCTTCCGTCATTTGAACCATCACTGTTGTCATAGTAATATCCGAATGTGTGGCCATCCGGAGAAGAACCCCTTTTTATTTGTTGATAAAAAAAGGTGGACTTTTTGTATTTATCACAATACATTTATGTATAATTCATTATTATAATTCTATGTTTTTCATGATTCCAAAGCATACACATATTCAATAAATGGATCTGTTAATTTACCTCTTGTTGCAGTTCCACTAAAAACATATATGGGAACTACTTTATTCTGCTCGTAGATCCTCGGTTCCATCCAGTAACCAAGAGAAATGTCGTTGATAGTAACTGTATCAAATTCAGCAAGGTTTACCGGATATACAGTATTTTGATTACACAAGTCTTCATATGCATTTTCTACTGTTCTTAACTGAACATTTCCTGACGGTTCGACCTCTCTCCAGTTTTTCACCATTCCTACAACTTCTCCGCCGTCACCTATAATTACCGAAAATTCATCTCCATAAACTGGAATTCCATCAAAATTTCTGGCATAACGAACAGCAGTCGTTACATCATAAGATTTTTCCGGTTTGGTAGCTCCACTTTTCCAGACCTGTTGTTTTTGATTTACTTCTACATTTTTAATAAAGGCATCTTTTTGATAAGTATTGGTCTTTTCAAGGAATTCATCCGCAATTATTATTGCTTCTTCTTTGGAAGGAAGAACTGGTTGTACTTCAACACTGTTTGGAAATTCTTTATCTGGAATTGAATAGACTATTGCACCTGATTTAGAGTAATAAGATATCTGCCTTTGTGGATCGTAAGAATCATCCACTATTCGCATTTCCCCCGTATTTTTTATATAGGGCTCTAAAACTCCTTTTATGTCAAAAGATTCTGCAATTTTTTTAATATTATCTGTGTCCAATTTTTCAAATTTAATATCATATAACGGGACTGTTGTTCTATCTTTTGTAAATTTAGCATTCAAAATAATGTCTGGATTTGAGCTATCAAGTGAATTTAAAATCTGACCAGAAGAATATTCAGATATTTCAGCCTGTTCAGAGATGTTGCCCATTATTTCCATTGATATTGCACAACCTCCTAACAATGTAATTGCAAGCAATGTTCCAACAATTAATTTTTTATTAATCATATAAATCCTCCTTAATTGCAATAATATAGCCAATAATATGTTGTGTCATCTACAGTAGGATCAGCAATTACTGTCCCCTCTTTCCAGATGCGGTCATTACCACAATTAGAATTTTCGCCGATTATTCCTACTTTAATTGTATCTGGGTGTGTCTCATCCATTGCGTTAAACCAAGCTAATCTGACTTTTTCACTGTTAAGCAATCTTTGTGCACAATTCTCCCCATCATCTGCAAAATCATAACCAATTGTATTAAATCCACAGATCAGATGAACGCCGTTAAGTGCTTTATGAAGAATTCCTTTGAAGTTTCCGGGAATTTCGGTAGTATGACAACTGTGCAACAGCATCCATTCTGCATCGTAGTCTCCCCATTCAACAAGGTTAAATTGAACCCAGTCCAAAGGATTATTTGTCAACAAAAGATAAGCCTGATGTCCATGACCTGAAAACCATGTAATATCCACACCATCTACATAATTTTCATCATTATCACTCCACTGGTTTACTGCTGTTTGCCTGTCTCCAAGGCAAAATCGCTTTGTCCAACCTGCATTTCCTAATGTATTATAAAAATCAGTTGCGCTTTCATCAGAATGCGAAAGTGGATTAGGCCAATAATCATTTACCCATTCCACTCCCACCTCAGGAAAAGATGCGTCATTGTCATCACCTGTCCCGGCACTAACCGCCGGAACGAACATCGCCCCGATAAGCGCCATTATCAATAGCAGGCAAAAAGCCCGCACGCCTTTCTTTAATCTCATAGTTTCTAAGAGCAACCGGCATGCAAACCTTAATCAGAGTTTATGTGAAATCAGGTAAATGCCGGTTGACTACAATTGGCAGACAACAGGGGAGGATAAGGAAACTGAATTGGTTAAAATGGCCCTTATTCTTTCCTGTCAGTTACCACTTTTTAGTGAAGGTTTAATCAAAAGATCACTCTTTGTTACCCCTCAGTTAAAAGTAGAAAGTAGGACTATATATAGACCTCTCACCACATCATTGAACTGTTATTGTAATATTGACAGCAATATCCGGGATTTGGAGATTTTGGGTGACAATGTTTTTGTAAAATCATCGCTGATGGCTTATTTTTAATAAATATTGGATTTTCCTCTCTAAAATATCACTTGCGCCTATCTCAAAACGGAATAATTTTTCCTGCATAGTTTGGGGGAAATAAAATCCGTATCGACAACACTAACCGCCGGGAACGAACATCGTCGTCAGCAATTGCCATTACTAATATCAGGCTCAAGGGCCCCGCATGACTCTTCTTTAAATTTCATAGTTTTAACTCTTAGTTTTTCGGGAAAAACCGGCATGCAAACCTTAATCAGAGTTTATGTGGATTCAGTTAAATGCCGGTTGACTATAACTAGGCAGACAACAGGGCAGGATAAGGAGACTGGATTGGTTAAAACGGCCCTTATTCTCTCCTTTCAATTATCACTGGATCTGTTTAGGAAGATTTAATCAAAAGATCACTCCTTCGATTGCCCTTCAAATAAATAATTTGATGTAAGTGATTATATGTTCTCTCACTATAGTCTTGAACTGATAGTGCAATGTCAGTAAATACTGTCTGCGATCAGGATATTTCGGGCAATAAAGTTTTGGTGAAATTATTATTTGCGGACTGATTTTTGATAAAATGGAGTAATCCTATTCAGTTATTCGACTAAATTAATTGATGCGCTAATTTTGTGCATAATAGATTCAGAACTGCCCTAATAATCTGACTTTCCGGGTTACAATTCATTGAATGGGTGTATAATTATAATGTTTCATAATTTGATTTGTTGAGGTAATTGATCAGTCAGCTTATAAGTATCCGGGAAATATTATCCAATTTGATAATTTGCTTTTATTTATCTTCCTGATTATTAGCTTTCAGATTATATTCATCTTTTATCTCATCAGGCAGGTTTTCGATGAAAAGAGTTTCAAACTCTGATCTGATATGATAATGCCTGAATTTTCCTGAGATCCTTGTGGATAACAGATCTGCACCATCTAACTTTTTGATGTGCCACGTCACAGCGCTTTTTGAAATGTTAAGTTCTTCTTTTAGCTCAGAATTTTTTATTCCCGGATATTTCAGGATAATTGCAACAATTCTGGCCTTAACAGGGTTATGGCATAAGGCAATAATTCTTCTTTCCTGGCCTGTAAACCTGTTCTGGTTGATGAAAATTCTCTTGGAATTACTGTCTTTTTCAGAAACTATATGGTTATTTTTTCGAGGCGATTAAGATGGTACCGGATAGTCTCACGTTTGGTATTAAGTTCCTCAGCAAGCTGACCGACAGATTTTCCGGGATTTGCTGATATGTAATCCATAATTTCCTTTCTTTTTTCATTGGCAAGAACATAACGAATTCTCCCAACTATTGGGGGCAAAAATTTGACAATTGCAAAAAATCCGGCAATAATTGATGCAACATATGATATTTTAATCCAGAGCGGCAGTTCCTGGAAGGTCGTGGATTTATCTGCTCCTGAAATATCTGCATCCGGGCTGTTACTTTCACCAAATGTGACTGTGTATTCACAGCATCCGGGATAAATGCAGAGCAGAGCAGTCAATAAAAAAAAGATTACTAATTTCTGGTGGAGATCCATCATATTTTATTTAATACATCATATGGTATAATCCTCTGTTCCTGATACGTCGTATCCATAAACCTCATAGCGCCAGGTGCCTCTGGCAATGCCATCCGGATTATTGATATTGAACTGAATTCTTCCGTCATTTGAACCATCACTGTTGTCATAGTAATATCCGAATGTGTGGCCATCTGGAGAATAAATCTTTAACCTAAGAGAATCTGATGAATCACCCCAGTTTAAATCAATATGGAGCTGAGTGGTATAACTGTTTACTGTTTAAATTGATTAATCTCTTCCCTGTTCATCTCTTCAGGGAACTGCTCTGCCGGGTTCCGGATGTTTTTGGATGCTGTAATTGCCCTTCCGACAAGGAGGATATCAGCACCTGCTTTAAGTGCGTCCTTAACAACATGCTGCCTGACACTACCTGTGGTGTGAAAAGGAGAAATGACGTTAGCGATAGGGTAGTAAATCAGTCTCTTCTGTAAACTGACATTTAAGAGGAGAACACAAAGAAATTATATATTTTATTCTATTGATGTGTCATTGATTGAAGTATTTCAGGAATTCGTCCCTTGATATGCCGGCCTGATTACATATTGCCCTTAGTGTTGAACCTTTAATTTTACTATGATTGGGAAGTGTGAGCGGAGTTTTTGTACCGTCAGGATTACTCCGTTGCATTGAGATGTGATTTCCTGCCCTGACTGTTACAAACCCGGGTAATTCAAATGTTTTAAGAACTTTTGCAATTGGTACATCCTGTGGAAACTTCATCAGACTGCAACCTCTGCCACAAAGGTTTCCAGTATCTCCTCATTTTCAAATACATCACTTCCAAACGATTCTATGTGAAACACAATTGCAGATTTAACATCTGAAAGTGCTTCTTCATATGTGTCGCCTTCACCAATTACTACCCCTTTCAGGCCAATGGGGTATGCAATATAACCATCTTCATGTTTTTCAACGATAATTTTTAAGTTCCGCATAATTATGAGTATTTGTTTTTCCGTTATATTAATTCTCATACATTCTGCTAAACAGAGTATAATGCCATTTATGGCGTAATCTGATGATATTAATGCTAAAAAAAGAAATTCTGAAAAAATATTGTCTTTCCAGATCAGAAATCAGTCATGATCCTGAACTGATCCCTCTCTTCCTTGTTCATTTCCTCAAGGAACTGCTCTGCCGAGTTCTGGATGTTCTTGGATGCAGTGATTGCCCTTCCGACAACTAAAATATCAGCGCCTGACTTGAGTGCGTCCTTTACAACGTGCTGCCTGACACCGCCTGCGGTTGCGACAAGGAGTTTTCCGCCGGCTGCTTCTTTGATTGCCGGAATGTCGCCCCAGTTGTAGTCATCGCCCTCAGCGTCAATGGCACGGTGCATCTCAACAATGCTTGGAATTGCGCCTTCTTTTGCCAGTTTCTCGATAAGCTCTGCCGGTTTTTCAACATTGAGCATATCAATGACTGAGTAGATGCCGGTCTTCTTTGCTTCCTGGATGAATTTGACAATGGTTGGCACAGGTGCAAGTCCGGATACAACAACAGCGTCTGCGGATGCGTTTGCTGCCATTCTTGCCTCAAGATTTCCGGTATCAAGAGTCTTTAAGTCAGCGATGATAAACGCATCAGGTCTGATCTTTCTGATCTCACCGATTACTGAAAGTCCGAACTGCTTAATCAGAGGTGTTCCTGCCTCAATTAATACATGGTCGTTCTTGGGCACTGACGTCAGTACTCTCTCTACAGACTTCATGTCAACAAGGTCCATGGCCACCTGAAGGTATGGCGGGTCCCAGAGCCTGTGTACTTTGAATCCCATAACAGCGTGTCCTGCACGGTCTTTCTCTTTGAGAACTGTTTCCTTGTCAGGGAATCCTGCGAGTGCACGGGTGATTGCAAGTTTTGTTGAACCGTAGTTGTAGCGGTAAATCCTGTTGTAGTCTCACTTATCTGTTTTATGTTATCTTCTGAATAAAACGCAGCATCAGCAATATAATAGACTTTTTCATCGAAAATAAGAGATTTTTGAAAGTTTTGAATCATCTCGATAATGCTTTCGCTATCTTGTTTATTGCCTGAAAAGGCCTCCGTAAATAGCGGAATTCCCATTTGATTAGTTGCTATTCCAAGCACAAATCGATTAAGGTCCCATCTTCCGTCTTTTGGATACCCTTTCGTAATATTGATGGTATTATCAGAATTTCGGTTATATTTGCCATAAACACTAAAATTGGTGGTGTCAACATGGATCAGTTTAGTTGCAAATTCATCTTTGATTAAAGATTGGACTACAATTTCATTGAATAATCTAGGAGGCTGTCCGAGAATAAAAAGTGACAAAATAAATTTTGCTTCTTTTCTAATTTAAGGCTTAAATTATGCTTCATTTATCATCGTTTTTTTGATAAACTGCATTGCCAGACAGTCTCCTAGTCGGACCATATTCGTAAACTGCATCAAGGGTACGGCCTATTACATCATCATTTAAATGCTCCAGTCTAACTCCATCGCCAAGTAAATTTTCAACAGCAAGATCATTGAAGAATTTAGGAAAGAGGTAAAGCCGGCGCTCTGTAAAACCAAGACCATTCAGGACCATTGCTTTAAGGACCTGTCCATGAGACATATTGCACGGACGTTTTTTTGGGATAGCATTGTCAGCAATTGTTCCAATATTAAGAGAGTCAAATATTCCTGCTACCAGGCCAAGGTGATATATTGACTCAATTGAACCCTCAACATAACCATCTAAGATTTCCATAGGAGGTAATGTATATATTGATTGTAATATATAGATCTTTCTATTTTACATTTTGAAATTAATTCATACCTGCGGATTGTAAGATAAATTAATGATTAAGAATTTCAAGTGCAATATTTGCAGAATTTCTTAATTATAAATAGTACATTTCCATTGGCATATGTTTTATTCATATAATTCAAATGATTTGTCCTGTTTTCATTTGGAGAAGGTTGGCATTTAAGGTCTGCACACTTTGTTTTTTTAAGATATAAGCCCATTTCATCCATTTCTTTTAATATAGATTCCTCATTGGCAAGAATGGTGACAGGATAATAACATTTCCCGGTGTTATCCCCTTTAAACTGTAATTCTTCATAATAGTGATTTTCGTAAATTATTATATCATTAAAATGATTGAGCATTTTGAGTTTATCAGTTAAATTGCCTGTTGAATAATCAAAATAATAATTGGCATAAATGAAATTATCATTTTGAACCTCCAAGGATACTCCATTAGGAATATTGTTAATCAAAATATTCTCTATTTCTTCATCAGGTATAGTATATTTGAAATAAACTGAAGGTTCCCATAATCTATCAGAATTGTTTAATTCTATGTTTTTCTCTTTAAATATTTGTGGATAATAAATGCCAATGTTTGATTTTAGTGCAAATATGGAGTCTTCATTATTATTAAGATTATTAATATTTAATATGACATTGGAGTTATTTATGGTTTTACCATCTTCAGGGAAGAGGTAAACAAGAGTTGTTTCTGAAATTTCCAGTTCTTTGAATTTGTCATTATGTGTTATATCATTTAGTTCATCTGTTGGGCAGATCAATGAAAAGGCATATGCTATAGTTCCATTGGATGTAACCTTTGGGTTTTCAAGTACATTGATGCCACTGATGAAATCAGGATTATAGTTATAGCAGGATTGATTTTCGAAGAAGATAATGTCATTATTGATTTTTTTATCATTCGAATGAAGTATATAATTCATGTAGATTTCGTCGTACATAATTCTCCATGATATATTTGAGTTATTAAAATATTTTTTCATGATACTATTAATTTGTTTATATGATGTATCAGAATCAAATACTAATATTGGACCCCATCCATCCGGTGCTATAAATAATGTTTTTTTGTCATCTGAAGAAAATGAATAATTTTCATATATGATTAATGGATTATATTCTGACAGATTGTCAGTTTTTTTTGATTCCGGATAAAAAAAGTGAGTATATTGTAAAAACCCGTATGATAATATAAAAATACAGGCCAATAGAGTAACTATCGATATTATTTTTTTCATATATCGATTCTCACTTAATCAACTAATATCCATGTAAGGTATGTTGTTGAATCGAAGTTTTCCCAATATATATTTCCATCCGATGAAGGATCATAAATATGGAAATATTTGCCATTAGATGATTCTAAAACTCCTGCACATGCTCTGGAATGATTCCCCACTGTGGAAGCGATTGGGTTTTCATCATGATAAATCTGATACATTCCTGTATAAAATGTTATCTGGTTTCCTTCTTTTAGTTCGGCATCACAGCAAAGTCCTGTTGGAGAATTTTCATAGTAATCAAGTTCATCGTCGGTGTCGGATGTGGCTAATGGGTCTAGAGGTGTTCCTGAATTCATTTCCTCTGCAATATGTGAAAAGGTATCTGTAACACCAAACCAATATGCAATCATTTTTCCTGTTGTAACAGCACACCAAACATTGTTTGGTTGTGTAATATGATTTGCGGAATTCCATAGATCTTTATATGTTGTAGATTTGGTTTCTAATTCATTGTCATATTCTTCATTCCATTTGAAGATATTAGTATAAATTTCATCTTCGTTTATTTCATTGTATAATGAATAATATCCCGGTCCGTTGGTTTGAGTATTAACATCAGTTATTAGATTCTGTTCCAGATCAAATATCAATTTTACAAATTGATCCCTTTCATCCCTGAAGCTATACATTACACCCAATTCCGGGTAATCATAACAAACAATTTTTAGATCAGGATCTTTTTTTACTGAATACTTATTTTGAATAACCCTTTCTGTATTTTCGAGAACAGATGAATAATCAACATTATCCGGTCTGTCTTTTATCATTGTAACAGTACTTCCAAGGACTTTACTTGCTGCCGCACGAACAAATCCCTCGTTTTTGCCATTTTTTTCAATTGGAAACTGATAATAAATGATCAATCCGTTTAAATCATATATTTCTACAGGTTGTTTCTGCAACATTTGGGGTGAATAGTTATCATCGCTAATTGCCCCGGCCGATAAAAATAAATTAAGAGCTTTTAAAGATGCTTTATAAGCATCATCAGTTGAGACATAATTTTTTTCAATAATATTTACATCTTTGACGGCACTAACCACCGGAACGAACATCGCCCCAATAAGTGCCATTATCAATAGCAGGCTCAAGGCCCGCATGCCTTTCTTTAATTTCATAGTTGTACCTCATAGTTTCTAAGAGCAACCGGCATGCAAACCTTAATCAGAGTTTATGTGAAATCAGGTAAATGCCGGTTGACTACAATTGGCAGACAACAGGGGAGGATAAGGAAACTGAATTGGTTAAAATGGCCCTTATTCTTTCCTGTCAGTTACCACTTTTTAGTGAAGGTTTAATCAAAAGATCACTCTTTGTTACCCCTCAGTTAAAAGTAGAAAGTAGGACTATATATAGACCTCTCACCACATCATTGAACTGTTATTGTAATATTGACAGCAATATCCGGGATTTGGAGATTTTGGGTGACAATGTTTTTGTAAAATCATCGCTGATGGCTTATTTTTAATAAATATTGGATTTTCCTCTCTAAAATATCACTGCGCCTATCTCAAAACGGAATAATTTTTCCTGCATAGTTGGGGGAAATAAAATCCGTATCGACAGCACTAACCGCCGGAACGAACATCGTCGTCAGCAATGCCATTACTAATATCAGGCTCAAGGCCCGCATGACTCTCTTTAATTTCATAGTTTTAACTCTTAGTTTTTCGGGAAAAACCGGCATGCAAACCTTAATCAGAGTTTATGTGGATTCAGTTAAATGCCGGTTGACTATAACTAGGCAGACAACAGGGCAGGATAAGGAGACTGGATTGGTTAAAACGGCCCTTATTCTCTCCTTTCAATTATCACTGGATCTGTTTAGGAAGATTTAATCAAAAGATCACTCCTTCGATTGCCCTTCAAATAAATAATTTGATGTAAGTGATTATATGTTCTCTCACTATAGTCTTGAACTGATAGTGCAATGTCAGTAAATACTGTCTGCGATCAGGATATTTCGGGCAATAAAGTTTTGGTGAAATTATTATTTGCGGACTGATTTTTGATAAAATGGAGTAATCCTATTCAGTTATTCGACTAAATTAATTGATGCGCTAATTTTGTGCATAATAGATTCAGAACTGCCCTAATAATCTGACTTTCCGGGTTACAATTCATTGAATGGGTGTATAATTATAATGTTTCATAATTTGATTTGTTGAGGTAATTGATCAGTCAGCTTATAAGTATCCGGGAAATATTATCCAATTTGATAATTTGCTTTTATTTATCTTCCTGATTATTAGCTTTCAGATTATATTCATCTTTTATCTCATCAGGCAGGTTTTCGATGAAAAGAGTTTCAAACTCTGATCTGATATGATAATGCCTGAATTTTCCTGAGATCCTTGTGGATAACAGATCTGCACCATCTAACTTTTTGATGTGCCACGTCACAGCGCTTTTTGAAATGTTAAGTTCTTCTTTCAGTTCGGAATTTTTTATTCCCGGATATTTCAGGATAATTGCAACAATTCTGGCCTTAACAGGGTTATGTCATAAGGCAATAATTCTTCTTTCCGGGCCTGTAAACCTGTTCTGGTTGATGAAAATTCTCTTGGAATTACTGTCTTTTTCAGAAACTATATGGTTATTTTTTTCGAGGCGATTAAGATGGTACCGGATAGTCTCACGTTTGGTATTAAGTTCCTCAGCAAGCTGACCGACAGATTTTCCGGGATTTGCTGATATGTAATCCATAATTTCCTTTCTTTTTTCATTGGCAAGAACATAACGAATTCTCCCAACTATTGGGGGCAAAAATTTGACAATTGCAAAAAATCCGGCAATAATTGATGCAACATATGATATTTTAATCCAGAGCGGCAGTTCCCGGAAGGTCGTGGATTTATCTGCTCCAGAAATATCTGCATCCGGGCTGTTACTTTCACCAAATGTGACTGTGTATTCACAGCATCCGGGATAAATGCAGAGCAGAGCAGTCAATAAAAAAAAGATTACTAATTTCTGGTGGAGATCCATCATATTTTATTTAATACATCATATGGTATAATCCTCTGTTCCTGATACGTCGTATCCATAAACCTCATAGCGCCAGGTGCCTCTGGCAATGCCATCCGGATTATTGATATTGAACTGAATTCTTCCGTCATTTGAACCATCACTGTTGTCATAGTAATATCCGAATGTGTGGCCATCTGGAGAATAAATCTTTAACCTAAGAGAATCTGATGAATCACCCCAGTTTAAATCAATATGGAGCTGAGTGGTATAACTGTTTACTGTTTTGGAAAGCCAGTCTGTCTCTCCCTGGACTATAGTTTCGTACACTGTTCTTGTCTGGTAATTATCTGTTATCTCTTTGTCTTCAATCCACGATACTGTGTAACCCTCTACGGATTCAATTTGTTCTGTCTCAAATTCTTCTGCTGCTGCATATGCTGTAAGCATAGCTAAAGCTATAAGTATAAACATAATCTTTTTCATATAATCCACTTCTGAGTTTCGCAAAGGAAACTGCATTTAATAATATGAAATAAGATGTATAATCGTTCTCTCACTATAGTCCTGAACTGTTCCTCTTTTTGTTCAGGGACATAGTGATATAATATATATGTTAGGTCAGTTTATCGCGTAAAATTGCAGTTATGATATTTATGGTATTTAACTATGCCCTTAAACTATTATTGCCGGTGAAATTATTCCCCGGCATGATTCTAAATTGATTAATCTCTTCATTGTTCATCTCTTCAGGGAACTGCTCTGCCGGGTTTTGGATGTTCCTGGATGCAGTGATTGCCCTTCCGACAACTAAGATGTCAGCACCTGCTTTAAGTGAGTTCTTAACGACGTGCTGTTTATCAATACTTGTGTTGTGAAAAGGAGCTAAAAAAAGAAATTCTTTAAAAAAATATTGTATGACTGAATCAGAAATCAGTCATGATCCTGAACTGATCAATCTCTTCCTTGTTCATTTCCTCAAGGAACTGCTCT
The DNA here is from genome assembly GCF_000243255.1 of Methanoplanus limicola DSM 2279. Taxonomy (NCBI): domain Archaea; kingdom Methanobacteriati; phylum Methanobacteriota; class Methanomicrobia; order Methanomicrobiales; family Methanomicrobiaceae; genus Methanoplanus; species Methanoplanus limicola. Next base: position 644,572 of record NZ_CM001436.1, on the reverse strand, counting down.
GCCGAGTTCTGGATGTTCTTGGATGCAGTGATTGCCCTTCCGACAACTAAAATATCAGCGCCTGCCTTAAGAGCGTCCTTTACAACATGCTGCCTGACACCGCCTGCGGTTGCGACAAGGAGTTTTCCGCCGGCTGCTTCTTTGATTGCCGGAATGTCGCCCCAGTTGTAGTCATCGCCCTCAGCGTCAATGGCACGGTGCATCTCAACAATGCTTGGAACTGCGCCTTCTTTTGCAAGCTTTTCTATAAGCTCTGCCGGTTTATCAACATTGAGCATATCAATGACTGAGTAGATGCCGGTCTTCTTTGCTTCCTGGATGAATTTGACAATTGTCGGCACAGGTGCAAGCCCTGATACAACAACAGCGTCTGCGGATGCGTTTGCTGCCATCCTTGCCTCAAGGTTTCCGGTATCAAGGGTCTTTAAGTCAGCGATGATAAACGCATCAGGTCTGATCTTTCTGATCTCACCAATTACTGAAAGTCCGAACTGCTTAATCAGAGGTGTTCCTGCCTCAATTAATACATGGTCATTCTTGGGCACTGACGTCAGTACTCTCTCTACAGACTTCATGTCAACAAGGTCCATGGCCACCTGAAGGTATGGCGGGTCCCAGAGCCTGTGTACTTTGAATCCCATAACAGCGTGTCCTGCACGGTCTTTCTCTTTGAGAACTGTTTCCTTGTCAGGGAATCCTGCGAGTGCACGGGTGATTGCAAGCTTTGTTGAACCGTAGTTGTAGCGGTAAATCCTGTTGTAGTCCTTTGCATCAGGGTGAAGGAATGCACTTACAAGGAGTACAATCTCCTCTAAATCGGCATCGCCGAATGCGCCCTCTTCAACTGAATCTGCAACAGCCTTTGCAACTGCTGCCTGAACTGCGCCAAACATTGCATTGACCTGTTCTCCTGTCTTAAGAGTCACTTTAGGTATGATGAGTGTTGCAGGCTTTGTTAAGAGATTAGGCCTTATTACTGCCAGAAGTGGTGTGTGTCCGGGTGAGAGCTGTGACATTGCGTTTGCAAAAGCCATGCCGACCGGGCCGGTCTTGTCGCCGACTAAAAGATCTATATGTGCAAGTTCTGCACCTTCGCCCTCCAGGGCTTCGCCTACTAAATACATTGAAGTTTCCTACCTGTCTTATATTATGGTTTTTAATGGTAAAAATAGATGCTTGGTACAGATGTCTCTGAAAGAATAATTTTAACAAAAGGTGGGGTCGGTGAGATTTGAACTCACGATCGACGGGTCTCTCCGAATATGCATGCTCACACGCTGAAACTCATCAATTGGTTATTACATCAGCGCTCCAACGGATCATCATCAAATCAGCAGACCCATTGTTCATCACACGCAAAGACCGTTGGAGCCCGTCGCCATGCCGGACTAGGCCACGACCCCTAGTGCCTATACTATAATGACATATGTTGATTTAAAAATTTTGATATTAATCTCCGGCATTTTTATTTTTTTAACCGGCTAATGTAATAGGATATGGCCAATATCAGCTATGCAAACGGCACTTCATCAATACCTCTTATCGGGGAGACAATAGGCGAAATGCTGGAGAGAATCAGCAATACATATCCGGATAATGAGGCACTTGTGTCAGTTGATCAGAATATAAGATGGACATACAGCGAATTTCTGAAGAAAGTGGATGAAGTTGCACTTAGCCTTATGGCCATAGGAGTCAACAAAGGTGACCGTGTTGCTATCTGGGCGCTCAACTATGCTGAATGGATAGTCGTACAGTTTGCAACTGCCAGATGCGGCGCAATTATGGTCAATATAAATCCCGCATACAGGACGTTTGAGCTGGAATACGCACTCAAACAGGCAGAGGTGAATACTCTTATACTTCAGGGCAGATTCAAGAGTTCGGATTATGTCGGCATGCTCTATGAGGCATGTCCGGAGGTTATTGAGTCAAGGCCCGGCAAAATAAGCACAGAAAAGTTTCCATTCCTCAGAAATGTCATCTTCCTTGGTGATGTCCCGTACAACGGCATGTTTACATGGGATGAATTTATTGCGAAGGGCAAAAACATAAGCCGGGATGAGCTGACTGAGCGTGGTAATTCACTCTCTTTTGATGATCCAATTAATATCCAGTACACAAGCGGGACAACAGGTTATCCGAAAGGTGTCGTCCTCACCCATCACAATGTCTTAAATAACGGGTACACCATCGGCAACGGAATGAAATTCACCGAAAAAGACAGGCTGTGTATTCCCGTGCCATTCTATCACTGCTTTGGAATGGTCCTGTCAAACCTTGCCTGTGTCACGCATGGCACAACAATGGTCATCCCGTCACCTGCATTTGATCCTGAGGCAGTCTTAAGAACCATTGATAAGGAGAAATGCACTGCGGTGCACGGCGTTCCGACAATGTTCATCGCCGAACTTAAGCACCCCAATTTCAACAAATACAAGTATGACAGCCTCCGTACCGGAATTATGGCCGGTTCTCCGTGTCCAATAGAGGTCATGAAGGCTGTAAACCAGAAGATGAATATGCGTGATATTGTCATTGTGTACGGCCAGACTGAGACATCTCCCGGAGTTACCATGACAACAACGGATGACCCTATTGAAATGAGAGTCTCTACGGTTGGCAGGACATTCCCGCATGTCGAGATAAAGATAGTCGATCCTGTAACACAGAAGATCGTTTTGAGAGGAGAACCCGGAGAGATCTGTGCAAGGGGTTATGTTGTGATGAAATGTTACTACAACAACCCAAGCGCCACAAGACAGACCATTGACGCAGATAAATGGAACCACACAGGTGATCTCGGAATAATGGACGGGGAAGGTTTTGTCAAGATTGTCGGCAGGTTAAAGGAGATGGTCATACGCGGCGGCGAAAATATCTATCCGCGTGAGATCGAGGAATTCCTCCATACAAATCCTAAAGTCCTCGATGCCTATGTAATCGGGGTTCCGGATGAGAAATACGGTGAGGAGCTTATGGCCTGGGTTAAACTGCATGAAGGCCTTACAATGGCTGGTGAGGAATTAAAGGAGTTCTGCGACGGCCAGATTGCAAGATACAAGATCCCGAAATATGTCAAATTTGTGGACGATTTCCCGATGACAGTCTCCGGAAAGATCAGGAAGGGCGAGATGAGGGAAATCTCGATAAAAGAGCTTGGCCTTGAAAAAGAAGCGGATATAAAGACTGCCTGATAATCAGGCAGAAAATGTTATAATATTTTATCAGTATCTGGCCTTTCGCTGATCCTAAATAGCAAATCATAGATTCTCACAAATTCTCATGAATATTCTTTCGTCTGTCCCCAGAAGATTCAATATTCTCTTTTGTAAATCGGTCAATTCACTCATTAAAACCGTATTTACGCCATCAATATCTACTATTGTCAAAGTAATATGTTCAAAAATTTTCAACATTCTTTCAGCACGTGGCTTTTTTGTACTTTGTTTGGGATTGTATTCATATATTCCTGCAAGGCAGTCCCCACTTTTTTCAAGAGACTCATGAACTTTCATCTCAATTGATATCAGTACTCTTAATCCAAGTGACGCAAGTTTGATCAGACCATCAATATGATCATCACGCTTTAGAAACATTGGACTGAGTGATGTTGGATGATTTTTCAGCCGGTGGAATTTATCTTCAATAATGTACTGATTTCTGTATGCCAGTACCACTTTTTCAAGAGAAAAGCTGCTCTCAGGTTTATTTGTCGCGTAAACACGCCATCCCATGGTCTGGCATGCATCATCATACGCCGTTTTATTTAGATTTACGTTGCATTTTATTATTTTCTTAACAATGTCACGTTCCGGATTATCCTGATATTTTCTCCTGGTAATCCTTTCCTCTTTTTCCTCAAAGATAATTTCCAGGATGCCGATAAGGGAGTAATTGTTAAGAATCTCATCCCCTTTCTCTAAGGCTTCTTCTATTGTTTTTGGTGGTTTCCTACCCCTTCCTCTTAAATTCATCTTCTCAATTTCTTCAGTTGCTTTTTTAATGCGCTTGTCCAGTGCCTTTTTTTGAGCTTCAGCGTAGGTAAAGGAACGTGCATAGATTCTTCTCTCCTCCCATTGAAATTCAACATCATCTTCAACAGAAATCTGAGATGTACATTCTTCAAATCCCTCTGCAATTGGGCGAATTTCACCATCCGAATATTCTCTTGTGACTTCAATAAGGGAACTGCTGGATTCTCCAAAATTTTTTATTTTTTCTCTCAGAAGTGAAGTCGGAATTATTTTTTTCGGGAGCGGTGTGAGATAAAAATCACCATTCCGGACAATTTCTGTCCGTATTGACATCGCGCTCATTTTAGAGTCTCCAACATACAGGAGTCCGGATTTATTAAGCGATTTACGGACTTTTTGAATTATTGGGGTGTACGTGGGATCATCAGCACGATTACCGGGTAAAGTTGAAATGATTGCGGGCAAACCAAGAGGATCTATTGTTGCAAGAGCAATTTTAACCTGAGGCATATCCTGCCTGTCTTTTGATCTTCCAAATTGAATCAAACCGTCCTCCGTCACTAAACAATTTGAGTTGACAGTTGTGCAGTCAATTCACAGTAGGATTATCAAGATCATAAACACGCAGACTTTCCTGATTTAGTCGGGATTCAATCTGTTCCCAAATATCATCATCGGATAATTTTTCAAGTATGATTCCTAATCGGTCATCTGTAAAATCAAGCTCTCGCACCTCCATTCCAAAAAAAAGTCTTAATGTATGGATATGTTGACTTGCCCATTTTTGAACATGACATAATCTGTGATCGGCCTGACTAATTATATGAGTAATCCAAACGGCACACGTCTCACCAATTGGAAGACCACCCCAGTTTCCGTGAGCAGGGCAAATATCATTTATGATTCCGGGGAGATTCATAGTTTGTAAAGTAGTAAGTAAAACAGGAATGTCATCTACTCTTTCATTAGTCACTAACTTAGCCATTGTATCTCATATATTGCTCTGATGACAAAAATAATCCACTATGCTGGGGTTTTCGTTTACAATTTGATTATTTGCCTTTTGAAATGGGCGAAAGGTCAGAGTATTTTTCTAAAGCCAGGGTTTTCCGGCTACTTCTCTGACCTTGATACAAGGTTTCCGGCAATCTCGGATGCCTTCCTGAGCGTCTCCTCTTCTCCGGGTATATATCCGTCTGCCATTAATATCCTGCCATTGCAGATGACAGTATTCACAGCGTTTGCTCCCGCTGAGTAGATTATATTCGAGACAGGATTATACAGCGGAGTCATGCAGGGCGTTTTTCTGTCAAGAAGAACGATATCGGCATACTGTCCTTCTTCGATCTTTCCGCTTCCAAACCCAAGCGCTTTTGCACCGGAAGAAGTGATCATCTCAAGTGCTTCCCCGGCAGGGAGGATTGTGTCTGAATTCCAGTAAAACTTCTGCAGCAGAGCTGCGAATTTTACCTCTTCGAGTATGTCAAGGTTGTTGTTTGATGAGCATCCGTCTGTGCCGAGAGTTACATTCGCGCCTGAATTCCTGAGTTCTTTATATGGCATAGCCCGGTTTACTGCAAGTTTCATATTGCTTGCAGGGTTGTGGGATACCGAAACTCCTCTTTTGCCTAAAAGTTCGCATTCCTCCCCGTTAAGCCAGCAGCAGTGAGCGGCGACTGTCCTTTCCGAGAGGCATCCGCATTCGTCCAGGAGCTTTGATGGGCGCATTTTGTTGGCTTCAATGCAGTCCTTGACTTCCTGTTCGGTCTCGCTTAAGTGAATGTGCAGGAGTATCTCCTCTTCCTCCGCAAAACCGGCGCACCATTTCAGGGCGTCCTTTGATACTGTGTAGGGGGCGTGAGGGCCGACTGCCGCTTTGATACGCGGGTTGTTGAGCGATTTTATATGCGAGACAAGACTTTCTGTTGCCCTGATCTCTTTCTCCCTCTTCTCAGCATCGCCAAAGTCAATGAATCCGTGTGAGAGGACAGCCTTCATCCCGGTCTCATCTACTGCCTTTGCAGCCGATTCCATGAAGAAATACATATCATTGAATGCAACTGTTCCGCTTCTGATCATCTCCATGCAGGCGAGTTTTGTGCCCCAGTACACATCATCTGCCACAAGGTGTGCCTCAAGCGGCCAGATCTTCTCTGAAAGCCACTCCTGAAGGTGCATATCATCCGCATATCCTCTCAGAAGTGACATTGCCGCATGGGTGTGAGTGTTCACAAAACCCGGCACTGCAATCATATCCGAGGCTTCAACGACGATGTCTGCCTCGTTTTCAGGTTTTCTGTCGGATTTAAATCCAATGGCTGCAATAATTCCGTCTTCGTCTATCAGTATGCCTGACCTTCCGTCAGCAGTCTTTGCATCCTTCAGGAAAACCGACATTCCGCCTTTAAATATATCATCGTCAAGATCATCGGGGGTCATAATATAACTTCCATTATTTGTTTAAGCTATTTATATCCGGAATTAATAAGATGTCTGATAAGTTTTTGTATTTTTTGCACCGGAGATCTCCCTGCCGTGGCTTTGTCTCTGATTCCGGTTCAGAGTTTCTCTGCAATTTCCCTGACAGTCCTTTCCATCCTCTCTTTTCCGGCTTTTGACCTCTCCAGTATCGCTTCATAGCTTAGTTTCTCATGGCAGAGTCCGTTGCAGTAGTTGTCAACCGAACAGAGCGCTGCAAAGGGGATATTCAGCTCATTTGCTATCGTTGCCTCGCTTGCAACCGTCATACCGAGAACATCTCCTGTGCCTTTCAGTGCTTTTATCTCGGCAGGCGTCTCAAACCTCGGCCCGGCTGTCTGGACATATGTGCCGCCCATGACTGCGTCCGGAATAATCTCATGCAGCCTGCACCTCATATCATAGTCCACCGAGGTTGCCGCATGCCCGATACTGTTGTTGTATATTGTCGGGATCTCCGCATAGCTGAAGTAGTCGTCCGGAATTACGAACATTCCCGGTGCGATCTCGTCTTTTAGTGAGCCTGTTGAGCCTATTGAGATTATTCTGTCAACCCCGCATAGTTTCAGGGCCGATATTGTCGCGGCAAAGTTGATTCTGTGCGGCGGGGTGCTGAACTGATGTCTCATCAGGAGGGCAATGTCACCGAGATATACTTCAGCCGGACCGAATGGTGTGCTCACCGTTTTTTTCTTAAGATTGGGAATGTCTGCATATAGGAGACTTGTTCCGCCGATTATTCCAAGCATTGTTATTTATCCTGTAAATTATGATATTGAACAGAACAGCTCTTTGATCCGTTGATTTCCCGGATTTAATATGCGATTTCCGGAGCGGTTCAGTAATTCTCTGATATAGTTGTCTCTCTCTCTTTTTATGCCTTTATTTTATCCGGAGTTCTGAAAGACTGTGGGTTTTGCTGCAGAATCTGACAGAAGATTTAATCTGTAATCTGGTTGAATCTGTTTTTATGGGAATATTTCAGATCGTCGGAGAAGAAGAGATTAAGTCCGGCCAGTCCACTGATATATATTTTATACGGACTGAGGATATTTTAACGATTGAGGACAAAAATCCGGCTGTTACCGTAGAGATTACAGCCTCGTCGCTCTGCAATGACTGGGGGGTTTTCTGCGGCTTAAGTGATGCCTTAAATCTCCTTGAGGGGCTGGATATTGATGTATATGCCATCCCGGAGGGCAGTGTCTTCTATCCCGGTGAGCCTGTTATGAGAATCTCAGGCAATTACCGGGATTTTGCCCGTTATGAGACTGCACTTCTCGGTATGATCTGCCATGCCTCCGGAATTGCGTCATCCGCCGCCCTTATTAAAATCTGTGCCGGAGATGTTCCGGTGTACTCCTTTGGTTCACGAAGGCAGCATCCTGCCATTGCCGGGATGATTGAGCGGTCTGCATGGATCGGAGGCGTTGAGGGTGTAAGTAATACGTCAGCACCTGCGGGGATACCGCTTGCAGGAACTATGCCGCACGCCTATGTGATGTGCTTTGACAAACCTGCTGATGCCTGGAATGCCTTTATGCGGCATGCTCCGCCTGAGGTTTCAAGGACAATGCTCTGTGATACATACTGTGATGAGAAGAGGGAGGCACTCTCTGCGGCAAGAGCGGGGGCAGCATCTGTCCGCCTTGACACGCCAAGGTCAAGAAAAGGGGATATGAGGAGTATCATTGAGGAGGTCAGGTGGGAGCTTGATGTCAATGGTTTTACTGATGTCGGGATCTTTCTCTCCGGAGGTCTGACTGCTGAGGATGTTTTGGAGTACAGGGATATTGTGGACTCTTTTGGTGTGGGCGGTGCGATCGCCAATGCGCCTGTTGTTGATTTCTCACTTGATATTATTGAGATTGAAGGGCTGCCGGTGTCGAAGAGGGGAAAGAAGAGCGGTGTGAAGGAGATATATGAGTTTGAGGACGGCGAACACCTTCTCCTTCCTGCGGGAGCTGTCCCGCCTGAGGGTGCAAAACCCATGCTGAAAAATTTCATCAGAAAAGGACAGATACTCTCGCTTCCGGATATGAACAAGTCAAGGGCAAGGCTTCTTGCATATCTTGAGAAGTCTGCCTGATTATTGCCGTCAGTAACTGGCATTTTATTATTTTTATTTTTGTCCTGATGATCTCCGGCATTCCCCGGCCGTCATCTTTTCCGTTCCGTCCCTGATCAGATTGTCTGCCTCTTTTTGATTCCATGAATCCGGGATATTTAATTATATATTGAGATTAAATCTATTTTCAGGTGAGAAAATGGACTATAAAATAATAGGAGACAATCTACAGTTTGTAAACCTTGCAATTAATCCCGGTGAATTAATCTACGCCGAAGCCGGGGCAATGGTTTACATGAGCGGCAATATCAATATGGAATCAAAGCTTCAGGGCGGACTTTTTACGGGCATTAAGCGAAAGCTCGCCGGTGAGTCCTTCATGGTCTCTCATTTCACAAGCACGGGCGGCCCCGGCAATGTCGCTTTCGGAGGCAACTGCCCGGGTAAGATCATCACCCGTGATATGGGTGACGGCGACCTCATTGTCCAGAAGGACGCATTTCTCTGTGCGGAAGAGAGCGTAAAATGGGAGATCGCATTCCAGAAGAAGCTTGGTTCAACCTTCTTCGGCGGGGAGGGCCTCATCCTTGAGCACCTCTCCGGCAGCGGGCTTGTATTCTGCCACGCAGCAGGAGATATAGTTGAAATTGACCTTAAAGCCGGGCAGGTGTATAAAGTTTCAACCGCCCATGTGGTCGGATGGGAGCCAACTGTCCAGTATGACATTCAGGCGGCGGGCGGCGTAAAGACCGCACTCTTCGGAGGGGAGGGCTTCTTTGTGACAACGCTTACAGGGCCGGGCAGGGTTTACATCCAGTCGATGACTCTGCCGCAGCTTGCAAATGCGCTGACTCCTTTCATTCCGCAGACCAGTAATTCATCCGGCGACAGCGGCGGATTTGGATTTAATATCTAAGGGTGTGTCTATGGAGAAGAATACGGGAGCTTCAAGGGCAGGAGGAATTCTCCTCATCGCCTTTCTGGTGATTCTGGCCCTTCTGGTCGTCCTTTATTTCCTTGAATCTATACTTTTCGGTGTATTTATTGCATTGGTTGTAATCCTGATCATTGTGGTTGCCGCGGCTTTCCTCACCGGAATTATAGCTATTCCTGCGTATATTATGAAAGGAACAACGACTGAAGCCGGAGACTACAGCATGGATTCAATAAAGTCTGTTGAGGGCGGGAAGAAGAGAAAGGAAGAATAAATCATATTAATATTTTTTTCCGGATGATAAATTATGCCGGAATTATGCTTAATTTCAGTTTTTACTTTGTATAATTGCCTGTTACCCAGCGTATATCCGCTCCTTCAATGATAGCGCCTGTAAGGTCTGCGTTGTCAAGCTCTGCGCCCCTGAGATCTGCATATCTTAAATCTGCATTCTTAAGATTTGCACCTTTAAGGTTGGCGTAATCAAATTTTGTACCTATTAAATCCGCATTTGACAGGTCTGCACCTGAGAAGTCTGCAAGTGTAAATCTTGCACCGTGCAGGTCAGCATTTCTGAGGTCAGTTCCGGTAAAGACTGCTTTATAGCCCGCGGCATTTGAGAGGTCTGCACCTTCCATCATAGTGCCGGAGTAATCGAGATATGACAGTTCCTTTGGAATGTCCTCTTTTTTATCCTCAATCGTATTTCCGGATACTGTACATCTGAGCGCTTTATCCTGTTCATCAATAAATGATGTATAGAGGATGATATTGCCAAGTGCTGATACTGCAAGAAGGACAACTGCAATTATGAGATACTTAAACAGGCTTTTTTCTTCCATGTCTCCTCCTTATTCATACAATTAGATTACTTTGACAATTTATTTAATTTGTGGAAGCAATTCTGATAATCAGGGATATTATGGGAAGTTCACAGGAGAGCATGCTTGAGGGGCTGTCACGCCTCATTGTCACACCGCAGGACTGGAAAAAGTCTGTATTATTTATTGTACTTGCCGGAATCTGCATCGACCTGCTCGGATACGCCGGCATATTCACTATGAAGAGTGAGAACTTTGTCCTGCCTTTCTTTGGGATAGCATGCTTCACACTGCCGGGAATTTTCTCGGTTTTCATGACCAATTTTTTACTCTCTTCCTATGGCCGAAAGATAAGCCGTGACTGGTCTGCTCTCCTTTCAGCCTTATGCGTCGGTGTGAGTATTATATTTTCTTTTCTTCCGCTTACAATATTCTGGGATGACCTTGAATTTTTCTTTGCGATATCAATTGCCGCTGTATTTTCTTTAAGGATAATTACCCTCCTTGTCCTCGCCGACAGCAGGTTCTCCCATGTATTCTTCCCGGCATTTTCACAGAGCCTCTTTGCCGGATTTACAGGCACGATATTTTTTCCGGATGAGTTCTTTATCTTTACATTCCTGCTTCAGTTATTCTTCGGTGGCGGTATGTTTCTCATCGTCTGGCTCATTGAAAGGCCTCTTAAGATAAATTTTGGTGTGAGTGCGCTTGGAATGGCAAATGCCTTTATGGCGCATGTTAATGACGGTTCCAAAGCCCTTGATGCGATATTTACCGAGCTTGGTGAGGAGGTCTTTGTCCCGCAGGTAACTCTCTTTTTTAAAAGGGAGGGTAAGGATGAGATAATCTTTACAGTGCCGAATGTCCATCCCGGCCCTCTTGGTGAGATCGGCGGGAGCAACCTTCCTTTTCAGCTGAATGCCCTTCTTGGGAGAGATACTCTTGTTCCGCACGGGGCGGCTACGCATGACTTCAATCCTGTATCTCCGGATGAGATTTTAAAGATTGCTGATGCGGTTGAAAGTACGAGAAAGGATCTTGTCTTCTCCGGAAAGGCAAGCCGGATGGTTCATTTCGATGAAAAGCCTGTTCATGCAACCGCCCAGGTTTTTGGAGATTCTCTTCTGATTATCGCCTCACGTTCTCCTGAGGTTACCGATGATCTCGACTTCTCAGTCGGTCTTGCAATTATGGAGGGCGGGCGGAGGTATTTTAAGAATACCGCCTTTGTTGATGGTCATAACAGCATGAAGGATATTGCCCCGGCTGTTCATTCAGGTTCAAGGAAGGCTATAGAGTATATGCGTACGGCAGAGGTTGCCTCCGGGAGTATGCATGGGATGGATACTTTCAGCTTTGAAACCGGAATTTTCACTGTAAAACTTCCTTTCGGGCGGGAACGTGGATTTGGTGACCTCGGGGTTCAGGCATTTGCTGTCCGTTCCGGCGGGGAAATTTCGGTTTATCTTCTCTTTGACGGGAATAATATGGTGAGCGGGCTTAGGGAGAGGATAATTGATCTTGTTGTCGGTGAGACGGATGCCGGTGCCTGTGAGGTTATGACAACTGACACCCATGTTGTCAATATAATCTCCGGAAAAAATCCTGTTGGCGGTGCTGTCCCTCTTGAAGACTTCTCAGATTATATTCTCGATGCTGTAAGGGGAGCGACAGATGATCTTGCGCCGTCTGAGGTTGCCGTTTCAACTGCCTGGTGTGATGGTGTGAGAGTATTTGGTTCTCATAAGATCTCTCAGCTTGCAAGTTCGGCAGGGGCTATGATCGGTCTTTTAATTCCGGTTGCGGTGATAATTCTTTTTCTCTCACTGCTGACAACAGTTCTTGTCTATATGGTCCTGCTGTTCTGAATAATTCCGGTTTATGCCCGGAAATACGGGTAATTATACTCTTTTTGTCCGGATTATCTCTGAAAAAAGAATGAGTGGGGTTGTTTTACTTAAATACAAGCATTGTTGCTGTCTGGTTTATGTGACCGATGTACTCCTCGCCATATGTGCTGAATCCGATTGCAGGGATGTTTTCAAATATTTCAGCATACTCTTCAGTCTGGTTTTTGGATTCCAGTTCGAGGGTTCTTAAGATGCAGTTGAAGTTAATCAGGCCCGAAATCTCTTTCAGTTCTGACAGTTTCTCATTTACATCCTTTCTTGTGCTCTCTACTATGTCATCGGATTTGAGAATGTTCAGTTCCATTCCCTCGATGATGTTGCAGTAGAATTTCACTGCACTGCCGGCAACCTGCTGCGGGCTTCTGACAAATATGTCGTCATCCGTAATTACACCGAGGGGGTGCGTCATGAACTGTTCGGGAAGTTTTTTTGTATCCACACCGAGCTGTGATGCATACTCTTCAGCAGCCGGCCTGCCGTTGAACTCTATGACTGTCCTGTTCTCTTCATCTACCTTTGTAGCAGTCATTTTTTTATCAAGAGCGGAAAAACTCTGGGTTTTTATTATGTCAAATCCGTTTGCGGGTTTAATTACTGCAAGCAGTACTGCATCTGTGAAGGTCTCTTTGTCTGCGAAGATGCAGGTTTTCTCAAATTTCAGGTCATCTCCGGCAGATCCGCCTATAAAGGTTATATTTGTGAGATCACCTATTTTGTCCATAACTTTTTCTTCGGAATTGCTCAGGCCGTCGGCGAGAATGATGCCGACGTAATCCTCAAATTCGAGGTCTGACATTGGTTTTCCAAAGTGCCTGCCGAAGGATTCAAACGCTTTTTCAGTGTTTTTGGTGTCGCCCGGATTTTTGACTATTTCAAGGGCGATGTCTGAGATCATTTCTTCAGGAAATGCCATTGCAACGATGGAGTTTTTTAGCATTCCGCTGCTTATAATCTCACCTGATGTTGTACATCCTATTACAGTTGCGTCCGGAAATTTCTCCTTCATAAGTCTGGCGGTATCTTTTGCAGGGTAAACTGATGATGAGAAGAAAATAACCATCTTTGGGTTTATTCCTGCAAATTTGGATTTAATCTCCTCAGATGCATCATTGATGTCGGTTTTTATAGAGTATGCTGTTGAAGTTTTCATGATAATCCCTTTATAATACAATTCCCATCTCTTTTGCTACAGATTTTATTTTATCAATGACTTCAGGGTCATCTACTGAATTTCTGTCGTACTTTTTTGGATTTATTCCCTTAAGGAGAAGCTTTGTTCTTGTTGTATTGGCGACTGTGGGATTGCCGCCTGATTTTAATTCTACAAGTTTATCTATTAATTCAATTATTTTTCCGGTCATAAATCACCTTATTTTATGGTTGATATTATGATATTTATGTATGACTATTTTTTTCTTGTACGTTATTTCTGCTTTAGACTCTTTAATTTTTAAATTGATGCTTTTTGTGCTGGTTTTATAATAATTTTTTCTGTCTGGAATATTTATTTTGTAAATTATAATGTGTTGATTTGTTTGCTTTGTAAAGTTTTGTATTATCTGAGTGATTATTTTATAATGTGTTGATTTGTTTGCTTTGTAAAGTTTTGTATTATCTGAGTGATTATTTTATAATGTGTCTGATATGTCTCTTGTTTCCCTCTCCGGCTGAAGGATTCAGTGCCGGTTTATCCGTTTGTTTTGTGATGTAAAGGGCCAAAGGAGGCTTTGCAAAAAAAGATATATTTTTTGATGTGGTGATGTCCGGAATTTACTTTTAAATCCCTGTTTCTTCACTGTTATTCTGACCTGCAAGTTTTATTCCGGTTTCAAACGCTTCGTCAAGTATATCCTCCTGTTCGAGGACGTCTTTTGGCTTCGCAAGTCCGCCTGCGACAACCCAGCCGGAATTCACACCTTCAAAGAAGTGCATTGCAAAGTCAAAGGTTTTTGTAATGTCCCTGAATGCTGCCCTGTTGGGGTTGCCCTGTGTCATGACAACTGAGTATTTTATTCCGGCATCTATTCTTGAGTTGTATTCCCTGTCGATTAGTGCATACATTCTGTCGATGAAATTTTTCATCAGTCCTGACATCTGGGAGAAGTAAACCGGAGTGCCGAATACTATGGCATCTGAGAATCTGATTTTGTCATATAACTCCTGCATTCCGTCTTCAAGCCTGCAACTGTCGCTCGACTTGCAGTGCATACATCCCTGGCAGTCTTTGAAGTCATAATCGCAGAGATATACAAGTTCGGTCTCTGCACCTGCCTTTTCAGCACCTTCAAGCACTTTGAATACCAGTGCGGCTGTGTTTCCATTCTTCCTTGGGCTTCCCACAAAACCAGTTACTTTCATATTGTCTTTCTATTGAAATGAGAGAATATAATCTTTCCCTGTGATTTTCAGTTCAGATAAACTGAAGTGCATACAGTACGATGCATACCACAAAAGGCACTGTCAGGTTGTCATCTATTGGTGAGAGCAGTTCGGCAGCCGAACCTGCTATGGCAAGAATAACTGCTGTTGCCGGTGTTAAGAATGGCAGAAGGACAATAAATCCGGCTATAAGTCCGGCTGCTGTCCCTTCCCAGGATTTCTTTTTGTATAGTCTGTGTCTGCCGGCTTTTGTCCCGACTATTGTTGAAATTCCGTCAGTTACCGAGAGTACCAGGATGGCGATTGCGGCGTAATCATTGGAGAATATTACTGTGCAGAGAAGGGCGCTTATGAAAAATACTATTGCACCTTTACCGGGAACATTGACATCCCTCTCCATCCTGTTTACTATCGCTGAGAAAAGCGGGATATTGTAGCCTTTTGATATCGCATCCGCAATTGCGACAGATACAAAAACAACTGCTGTCATAACCTGCACGGCAAGGTCATGCGGGGATAAGAATATGAATGCGGTGATGAGAAGACCAAATGCCATATGGGAGGTCTTTCTGAAAATTTCTCTCATATAGAAGTTTTATCCGGTTCAGGTTTATTATTTCCCTATTCTTTCCGGAGGGTTTTGGTTATGTATCTAATCCGGAGATCTTATTTTATTATTTTCCTTTATCGTCCTTTTTTTCCCGCTATTATTCTGTTTATCTCCAGCTATCATTCTGTTTATCTCCCGCTATCATTCTGTTTATCTCCCGTTATTATTCTGTTTATCTCCCGTTATCATTCCGTTGGTATTCTGTTAACGGCCCGTAAATGTAACATTTCCCGGCCAGGTTTCAGGTGATAAATCTCCGGTAAAAAAACAAAGTATATCTGTTTAAAGCACACATTCTATTAGGCAATATTAAAATTGCGGGCTGGTAGATCAGGGGAAGATCGCTACCTTGGCATGGTAGAGGCCGCGGGTTCAATTCCCGCCCAGTCCACTCATTTTAAGTATTTCTCCGCATATTTCATTATCTGGTTAAATAATAATTTTCTGTGGTTTATTTGATTTACTTTTATTTTTCAGTTCGTCAGAATGGTAACTGCTGCAAAAATGGCGGCTGAGGTGTTGTGTTATCTGCGCAGATGACTCTTTACGACTGATTCAGTATGATATTACAGGGACGTTGTAGCGGCTTTTGAAATGATTATCCCTTGTGATTACTGCCTGGCCGGTGCGGTGTGCTATTGCCGCAATGGCTATATCATACCCTCTTAGTTTCCGGACGGGACTGTTCTTCCGGCACATGAGTTTGTAACAGTATGCTGCACAAATGTCACTGTCTTCGGGTTCGTAGCCTATGGTATTGATCATACTCAGGAATTTTTGCAGTTTTTCATAATCATCTTTGGGTTTACCGGATTTGTTTCCAATTCCCTGATATAATTCAATGTTAGTAAATACTGTGCTGAAAAGTTCTGTATTACTTCTTAATAGCCCCTCATATTTTTCATTGGCTTCATTATCACCTTCTAAAATGTCGATTATAAAACTTGTATCCATTATGGGCAAGTTATTCTCCTTCTGCTTCTTTAATTTCTTCTTTGACGTAACCTGCAATTCGTTTATATTCTTTCCTGTTTTTCTTTAGTTCCTCAAGATACTCATCTATTTCATCAGGTTCACGTGGTTCTGCAATGAATCTGCATATGACGTCATCATAAGTGTCATTTTCACCTTTTCTTGCTTTAATGCGGTTAAAGGTATCTATGCTGATGGTTATTGTCTTCCTCTGCGTCTGAGGGTTTGCACTCTGCGCCATATTATTCTAATTGATGTGTGATAATTTTAGATTTTCCGTAGTGCCCTTTTTACTTTTTGAAATTATGTAAAAGCAGTGTCACACCTGTGCGGTCCTGATCTTTCTGTATATGTCTGAACGCATCAGGTCCATTGTGTACTGCATAAATGAAGAATCATTGAACATGCGGATGAAAAATTCATCATTCTGCTCATACCTCTGAATTGCTATATCTTTGAACACTTTTTCAAAGACCGGTCTGAAGACACGCTCATCATTGTTCTGTGCAAAATTGACAAGGCTCTCTTCGGCCCGGATATCATTTTCAATCTGTAAGAGAACCTTATCCATCTCGGTAAAGTCTGTGCCGAACTTTTCATTTATCCGGTCAAGAAGTTTTGTGAGCGTGTCTTTCTTCTCTTTTTTTGCTCCGGCCTCTCCTTTGATTGGATCGATGGAATAGTCGTCATGCCTGTCCATGACGATTGACCCTGCAAAGTTCTTTTCAAGCCTGTAGTACTGCAGAAGAATTTTATCGTCCAGGTCCACAGTAACTTTTTCTCCCTTTGGAAGTACGGTTGAGAGGAATTTTGCATATGCACTGAATTTGTGCAAATCCGGGTCAAACATCCTGCATACCTGTGTGATGAACCCATATATCCGGATGAAACGCGAGAGTGTTGTTCTGAATGTTTCACGGTCCTCCGGAGACTTTGCAGCGAACCTGTCCATTGCAGGCCGGAGCGTTGCTGAGAGTCTTCCCATTTCCTCTTTATCTGCAAAGAAGATTTCAGCAAAGGAGTTTATCTCTGGCTCTCTGTAAACCCGGAAGTCGTCAAGGGTGTATTTAAGGTCGTATAATACATTGGGGTCTGTCTCTTCGGCAAGGATGGTTGCTTCGTAATACTGCTGAAATGCCTTCTGAATATCTTCTGCGGAGTTTACAAAGTCAAGGACAAATGTGCTCTCTTTGCCTTCGGCAGTTCTGTTTATCCGTGAGAGTGTCTGAACTGCTTTTACTCCGCTGAGTTTTTTATCGACAAACATTGTGTGGAGATAAGGTTCGTCAAATCCGGTCTGGTATTTCTCAGCTACTATGAGGATATTGAAATTTTCATGGAACTCTTTCGGGAGCTGTTTCTCCTTAATCTGTTCACCGGATTTTGTTCTGTTAATCTTCTCTTCGGTCCATGTCGTCCCGTCATCGGTTATTTCACCGGAGAAGGCGACTAAAACATCAAGGTCTGTGTAACCTTTGTCTTTGATGTACCGCTTAAACTCAAAGCAGTATCTGACTGCGTGAAGGCGTGACGGTGTGACGACCATTGCCTTTGCCCTGCCTCCGATCTGGTTTTTAGTCCGGTTTCTGAAGTGCTCAACCATGATGGCGGTCTTTTGGGCGAGGTTGTGGGGGTGAAGGCTTTCATAACGTCTTATCGCCTTTATTCCTGCGGCTGTGTCAAGCTCCGGGTCATCGGGTATGTTTTTGATTATCCGGTAGTACATGCTGTATGTCATGTAGTTTTTCAGTACGTCAAGGATGAATCCCTCTTCAATGGCCTGACGCATTGAGTAGATGTGATATGCCCTGTAAGTGCCGTCCGGCTGTCTGACTCCAAACATCTGGAGTGTTTTGTCTTTTGGTGTTGCTGTGAAGGCAAAGAATGAGAGGTTTTTATGCTGTCCCTGTGCTGCAATTTCGGCGACCAACTTATCTTCTTCGTCCGGGCGTTTCTCCTCTTCTTCGAGTTCGGCTTTTGCATACTCCTCAAGGATCTCTTCTGTGTCTGCAAGGGCCGTTTTGAGCTTTTTTGCCGCTTCTCCGGTCTGTGACGAATGTGCTTCATCCACGATTACCGCAAAATTTCTGTTTTCTGATCTTATTTCCTTAAAGATTACCGGAAATTTCTGAAGCGTTGTGATGATTATTCCTGCACCTGAGTTGATTGCATCTCTAAGCTGTTTTGAGTTTTTGTCTATTTTTACAACAACACCTTGGACATGGTCGAACTGATATATTGTATCCTGGAGCTGGCTGTCGAGGACTTTTCTGTCGGTGACGACTATTGTCGATTTGAAGATTTTTTCGTCTGAACTGTCATGCAGCCCTGAGAGCCGGTGTGCGAGCCATGCGATGGAGTTTGACTTTCCGCTCCCGGCACTGTGCTGTATGAGGTAGTTTTTGCCTGCACCATTCTCTTTTACATCTGACAGGAGTTTTGTTACAACGTCAAGCTGATGGTATCTTGGGAATATAAGGGTCTCTTTTATCTCTGTCTTTCCGTTGCTGTCGGTTACAGTTTCGGTTTTAATATGGAGGTATTTGTGCAGGATTTCAAGGAGGCAGTCTTTTGTGAGGACTTTCTCCCAGAGATATGATGTCTGGTATCTGTCATAGGTGAGAGGGTTTCCCGCTCCTCCTACCTCGCCTGCTCCGTTTGATCCCTGATTGAAGGGTATGAATTTTGTTTTTGCCCCGTTTAGGCGGGTGGTCATATAGACGTTGCAGAGATCGATTGCGAAGTGGACAATAATTCTCTGTTTGAATTCAAAGATAGGGTCGCGGGAGTTTCTGTCAAATCTGTACTGCCCGATTGCGTTTGCAGCATTCTGGCCGGTGAACTGGTTTTTGAGTTCGATTGACACAACCGGAATTCCGTTTACGAAAAGCACAATGTCAAGACTGTTCTCATTTGCAGGTGAGTAATGGAGCTGTCTTGTGCAGTGGAGGATATTCTGTTCGTAGCGTTCTTTTGACTCTTCGTTGATTGCGGTCTCCGGCTTCCGGTAGATTACCCTGAATCTGCATCCCCTGTCGTTTATTCCCTGCCTGAGTACCCGGATTATGCCTGTTCTTGCAGTTTCCCTTGTGAATCTCTCAAGGAATGCCTTTTCACTCTCACTGCCGTAGATACTTGTGTATTTCTTCCATTCCTTTGGCTGTGTTGTCTTTATGAATGTAAGGAGGGTTTCTGTGTCAAGTGCAAGAGTGCGGTTGAACTGTTCCGGGTTTCCCCTGACATAACCGCCGTCTGTGCATAGTGAATATTCTATATCGGTCTCAAACTGTTTTTCTGTGTAATCTCCGGCTGCCATCTGCTTAAAATCCCCGTATGTTGAACTATTATTCATCAATGATTAAAATATGATTTATTTGTCTTTTGATATATTCAGTGTTCCTGATGTCTCCGCTGTTTTGTCCGAAATATCTCCTATGAAACATTAGTACTCTTTTTTTATGATCTCAGACATACAGAGTAAATATCAGATAACAGTATCAGATTCAGGTTTTTAACGCCGGTATCGGGTACGGAGATGAAATTTTTGGAGGTAATACGGATGAGCGGTTCATATGTCAGCATACGTGACGATGTTTTAAGGAAGTCTGAGTCCATATATCAGACCATATGTGAAAGACGATGTTGTTTTGTACGGTTCTTCAGTGAGCGCTTATCACAGTTCTGCCATCATTAGCATCTGTACGAACCTGTGTTTAATCTTAATTTAAGAGGCTGTTGCGTGAATAAAATATAGTGGACAAATGAATAAATTGTTTGTATGTATTGATCAAAACTTGTCAAAAAATTCCCGTTCGTCAAATGAAATTATCTTATTGTCTACAGGAAAATAACTGTGCAACAGCCTCTTAAGTTGAATTTAACTTGCAAAAGTAAAATCGGTCCAGATAAAATAATTGCTTAAATCTCCAATATGTCTTTTATATCTCAAAGCAGGCATTTTCCTGAGTTTAATTTAAATTGCATTTCTCCTGCACATTGTCTGGAATTCACCTGTATTTTCCATTATTCAGATCTGAATTTTTGTTAAAATCCGGAATTTAAAGGTCATTTTGGTTATTTTCACCTGCCGGTTACATGAAGTGTCTGTTCTCGCCTGTTTAATCTGCATTTAACTTGCATTTAACTTGCAAAAGTAAAATCAGTCCTGAAAAAATATTTGCATGAATCTTCCATATGTCTTTTATATCTCGAAGCAGACGTTTTCCTGAGTTTAATTTAACTTGCATTTCTCCTGCACATTGTCTGGAATTCACCTGTATTTTCCATTATTCAGATCTGAATTTTTGTTAAAATCCGGAATTTAATGGTCATTTTGGTTATTTTCACCTGTCGGTTACATGAAGTGCCTGTTCTCGCCTGTTTAATCTGCATTTAAGTTGCATTTAACTTGCAAAAGTAAAATATGTTCCAAAAATATTTTTAATTATACTGTCATTGTAGCCATTATTAACTAAAATACTAATTTTTATGAATTTAATTTAAGTTGCATTTAACTTGCATTTCTGATGTTTTCAGGAAAAATACTATCTGGTAAAAGATAGATATGTATTGTAAAGAATCCGGGTGAAGGACATATGAATCTGAGTCGTTTGGTCAAAGAACTTGCAGGACTTCCAACTGAAACCGAATGGGTTGAGTTTAAGCAGAACAATGCCAGTCATGAAGATATTGGAGAATATATCAGTGCACTTGGAAATTCGGCAACATATCATGATAAAAACTCAGCTTATTTGATCTGGGGTGTCAGTGACGATACACACGGGATTGTGGGGACAACTTTTGATTACCGGAGTTATAAGGTCGGCAATGAAGAGCTTGAAAACTGGCTCCGGCATATGCTGAGTGATAACGCGGATTTTGAGTTTCAGAAGGCTGATGTTGACGGCAAAAACGTTGTCCTTCTTACCATCCGAAAGGCAATATCCAGACCGGTTACGTTTAAAAATAATGCTTATATCCGTGTAGGCAGTTACAAAAAGCCATTAAAATCCTATCCTGCAATGGAAACAAGGCTCTGGAACAGGATTAATAACTCAGATTATGAACTGCTGACTGCAAAGCAGAATCTAAAGAAGGAGGATGTTGTCAGGTGTCTGGATTATACCACATATTTTGATCTGGTCAAAATGCCTCTTCCAACTGAGATTGATCAGATTGTTCATTATCTTGCAGAGGAGCGTATTGTTATTTTGGAGGACAACGGTCTGTATTCAATAACAAATCTTGGTGCGATCATGTTTGCCCGGAAACTGTCCTATTTTCCGGGGATTTTCAGAAAGAGTATTCGGGTTATTCAGTACAGGGGCAGCAGCCGGATTGAAGCAATCCGTGAGTATGAGGAATCAAAGGGCTATGCTTCAGGCTTTGAAGGTCTTATTACATACATAAGCGGGCTTTTGCCGATGGGTGAAGTTATTGTGTCAGGTATGAGAAGAACTGTCTCTTCTTATCCGATGGATGCAGTCCGTGAACTTATTGCAAATGCACTTATTCATCAGGACTTATCAATAACCGGTGCAGGCCCTATGATTGAGATATTTGAAAGCCGTATTGAGATCACCAATCCGGGGGCACCGCTTGTTGATGTCTGGCGTATTATTGACAATCCTCCAAGGTCACGCAATGAGATAATGTCTTCCCTGATGCGAAGAGTTGGTTTTTGTGAAGAGCGTGGAAGCGGATGGGACAAAGTGGTTTCTCTTTGTGAGTTCTCACAGCTCCCGGTGCCTAAGATTGAGGAGTATGACGAGTTTACCAGAGTAACGATGTACAGCCACATCCCTTACAATAAGATGACTCATGAAGAGAGGTTGTGGGCCTGCTATATGCACGCATGTTTAAAGCAGGTCAGCAATGATTATATGACCAATAAATCCCTGCGTGAACGTTTTGGTCTTTCTAACTCAAAGAATTCCGCAGTTTCCCGTCTCATTAAAGACGCCCTTGCCAATGACCTCATAAAACCCTTTGACCCCGACACAGCACCAAGATATATGAAATATGTACCAATCTGGGCGTGACATTGAACCATACGGAACATGGTAAAAATAGAGATCAGATTTTTCAACCCGGATTTAAAATAAAATTAATCTGGATTTAACTTGGCTTTGACCTGAATTTTTCAGATTTTATGTTGAAATCTCTGCAATTTCAATCTTTCCGGTTACTGCCTCATATATCAGCGATTTCTTATACTCCTCAAGTTTCTCAATAAGTTTCTCCTTCCCGGACACTGCTTCATCAATAGCAGTGCATTTTTCATCAAGATATCCGGTGATTTCGGTTTGTTCTTTTATAGGAATAGCTAAAACAGGAGTTGTGCATAATTTTTCTTTTGTATAATGAGCAATGGTTGCCTTATTGCAGATTAAATCTAAGTATCCTGAATTTTTTACAGCACCCATCCAATAGTAAAATAATTTATTGCTTGCATTCTTGTCTTTTGCAGTTACTTTATGGACAGCATTTTGAATATAACAAGGACTTGCTTCTCCAAGATATTCTGATGAGACACCAATATCCCCACCTTCAGTAACGACAATATCCCCTTTATTTAATAGATAACGAGATTTTTCAGTCTTAGAAAACCACATTCGCTTAACTTCATCAACCCGTATTCCGTCCCATTTTAAGTTAGCCGCACACAGATAATTTTCCAAAGTATCAGATTCATCTGAAGGATTATTGCTAAGCATCTTCCCTAAAACTACATTGTAGAGCATTGATACTTTTGTTACATCCCACCCTTCCGGAATCTCACCAATCCATTCAACACCGGAATCCTTCATAGGCACATCCGGATTCAGGCCCTTTGTCACAGCCTCAGTTATCACCGACTGCCGGTATTCCTTCAGCTTATCAATAGATGCCCGCTGATTTTCGATTGCAGAGTCAATCGCGGCACATTTTTTGTCGAGGAATGAGGCGATGCGGGTTTGTTCATTTATGTTTGGCAGAGCCACATTTTCTTTAGATAAAAATGCAGATATATCTAAATTTTGAATGCCGGTTGTTTGTTTGATGTATTTTAATGATATTGTTGTATTATATAATGTTGATAATAAGTACTCAACATACATTGGGTAATGTTCTCTATTTACTTTGAGCTTTTCAATAAAATTTGCATAAATTGCAGGAAAGTCTTCAAGAAATATTACAACACGTCCTACTGGAGTTAAGTCTCCACCACCCGATTTTTCAATTAGAATATCTCCAGGTTTAAGCAGTAACTTGTCTATAATGTTTTTAGGATAATTTCTTTTTGTGTATTCGTTTTTTATAGAGATTTTCAAATTTGAAAAATTAAAATCTGCAACTCTAATGCAAATTAAATCACCATCATTACCTTTTGCTTCTTCTCCCCAAGCACCACCATTTCTTTCAGAGAAAACTCTTTTCAGTGTAAAGACATTCCAGTCTTCCGGGATTTTGCCTATCCACTCAATACCGGAATCTTTCATTGTTCTCATTAGATACCACCAGAGATCTTTTGATGAAGATGTGAGTGAGGGTAAGGATATTGGTGAGGATGTGATTCGTCTGTTTTTGTTTTTGTTTTTGTCTTTGTCTTTGTCTCTGTCTCTGGAATCTGTATTGGCTGCCGGAAATTGGGTGTTTTGAATTCGAGACGCAGTGCGTCTCGAATTGAAAGTACTATATAAGAGTGATCTAATTTGGAACGCAGTGCGTTCCGAATTGAAATTATTGTGGATATTTGTTTATATGCCGAAATGACATTCCTGCGGACATTCTGGTGAATGTCGTCTGATGGGAGGAAATGAGGGGCAGAAAGTGATTCAGAATTGTAATCAGAATCATAACCGGAATATGAATCATAACCAGAATCGGAGTCTGGAATATCTTCAGGTGTCATTTCCGGAAAATCTCCGTGAGGCTGCCTTCAAGTTCCTGTTCAAGGGTTAAGATTTCGTCCATGATCTCCTTGCTTGGTCGTGGAGGGGTGTACTTGTAGAAATAGCGGGTGAAGGAGATCTCATAGCCGACTTTTGTCTTCTTTTCGTCAATCCATGCGTCCGGTGCGAAAGGGAGGACTTCACGCCCGAAGTATTTGTTGATGTCTTCACTCAGGGGAATGTTCTCTGTATCTCGCTTTGATGAGTCGGGTTTTGGTTTTCCTTTTGAGAGAACAGGTTTATTGTTCTCGTCCAGAAGCGGGCGTTCAACCGTTATTTTGTGGTAACCAAAATCCTCGTTACTGAATATTTTGCTTATGTCATTCTCCTTAAACTCACCGTAAATCCGGGTGATTTCAGCAATTGCTTGTGGGGAGATGTCGTTTCTCTTATTGCCAAGTGATTTCCTGCGTTTGACAAACATATGATTGGCATTGATTAACTGAACCTTTCCTCTCCTTTTCTCCGGTTTTTTGTTGGATAATACCCAGATATAGGTCGCAATTCCGGTATTGTAGAATATGTCATTCGGAAGAGCAATTATAGCATCCAGGAGATCATGCTCTAAGATATATCTCCTTATCTCAGACGGGCCTGAACCCGCATCTCCGGTAAAGAGCGGAGAACCGTTATGAATAATAGCAACCCTTGATCCTGAATCCTTCATCTTCGATATTGCCGTTAACAGAAATAGCATCTGGCTGTCACCGATTGCAGGCGTTCCCGGACCAAACCTTCCGGCAAAGCCCTGTTTTGCCTCTTTCTCAATCGCACTCTTCTCATTCTTCCACTCCCTGCCAAAAGGCGGATTTGAGAGGATATAGTCAAACTGCATATCTGCACACTGGTCATCAGATAACGTATTTCCGTTTTTAATCTGTTCTGCACCTCCGCCCTTAATCAGAATATCAGCCTTGCAGATAGCAAATGTATGATCATTAAGCTCCTGACCAAACCCGATAAGTTCTGCCCCGGAATTCATCCTGTGCAGATATTCGGAAGCGACTGAAAGCATACCGCCTGTACCGCATGCCGGATCATACAGTGTTTTTTTGATGTTATTTCCGGACAGGACATCACTGTCATCAATAAACAGAATGTTTACCATCAGTTCAATGACTTCACGCGGGGTGTAGTGCTGTCCGGCATCCTCATTGTGTGACTCTGAAAAACGCCTGATAATCTCCTCAAAGATGTATCCCATCTCCAGATTGGATATTTTTGACGGGTGAAGGTTTCCTTTCGGCGTTGTGTACTCCTTTAAGACATTATACAGAATGCCCTTCTTCGCCATCGTTGTAATGTGTCCGTCAAACTTAAACTTCTCAATAATCTCCTGAACATTCGGAGAAAAACCGTTCAGATAATTTTTAAAGTTCGCCTCGATGTTATCCGGATCATCAAGCAGTCTCTGAAAAGTAAATCTGCTTGTATTATAAAATGAGTAGCCGGATTTCCTCTTAAGAAATTCATCCTTCATTGCAACAGTCTTCATCTTCTCGTCTTCTGCAAGAACTGCATCCTTCGTGTCCGCAAGAACGCAGTCAAAACGTCTTATTACAGTCAGAGGAAGAATAACCTCTCCGTATTCGTGTGGTTTGTATGCTCCGGTCAGTTTGTCTGCAATTGACCAGATAAGATTAGCTTTGTCACTGATATTTGAACTTAAATTTCTCATATTGACCCATTTTCCGCTATTATTTTCTTATTTAATATATGAGTTTACAATTAATAAATAGTGTCAGATTTAAAATGAGGCTTTAATCACCGGACATAAGCTCTGAAAAGAACTCATTATTTTATCATTTCCCGATCCCCCCCTGCTTATATTTAAATAATATCCTCTCACTCTGTAGATGTAACATTAAATGGAGGTAATATTCTGACATATAATAAAACTCCGGGGAAGAAGCCCTCCGGATTAACATTAACTCTTCCGGATTCCTGTGCCTTAAACTCCCGTGACATTAATCCTGATAACCCTGCTCCCGGTAGATTTGATTCCAATAGGTGTAACTGGAATTTCAGCGGACAAAATCCGTCAGCTGCCACAACTGATACAGTCACAAATATCCTTCATGCCGGAATTGTGGCTGCTGTTGTGGCTGTTGCTATGTTCATCGCTTTATTTGCGGGTGTGGCATCTGCCTACCCTGCTGAGTATCTTGAATCCGGCACAGCATGGGGTTATACTCCCGGTGACATATCCGGACTTAAAGATGAATACCCGGCAGATTTTCAGTATTACCATATCTCATGGATAAAAATAGTCCCTGAATCAGACACCGACGAATGGGGCGCTGCATCGGATTACATCTGCACCCTTAAAACTCCGCACGGCAAGGAGATCTACATCCGGCCCGGCAGGGATGTTTTTTATACGCCACCCGGAGATGACGAAGGCGGACTCTTCAATGACGGCGGTATGGGGTATTACTCAGTTAATATCAGCAGCCTCGTAGCCGGTGCAAAAGCTGATATGATCCCGTGGAGAGGGACATGGACGGTAGAGTATTTCTTCAATCAGAAAGACTCAAAGAATCCTCCGGATTATGCCTTTATAACCAATACAACCTTCACAGTCTATGACGATTACACCCCTACACCAACGCCGACACCTGAGGCTGTAAGTCCAAAAACAACACCTGCAATTCCCGAAGGGTTCGTTCCGGCAGGATCATATACATCTGATACCTCCGGAGGTGATTCCGGAACCGGCAGCGTAGCAGAAACAACAGTTAAACCGGCTGCCGGATATACGGAAAAGCCGGTTTCTGCCGGCAGTTTTAACGCCACCGGCAGCGATGGTGACGATAACGGCATATACATCTGGATTATCGCGGCAGTTGCCCTCATTGTTGCAGTGATAGTTATTGTCAGGATTATAATGGGCAGAAACAGGGATGACTATTACCTGTAACCGGAAGATATTCTGATATTATACCTCCGGCAAGAACCTGCATCAGATAAATGAGGCAGATTAACATTATAAATCATTTTTTAAGGAACTTTTACAGATAACTGAATTTGCGGGGGAGAAGTCGATCTATTTCCATTATGGAAAGTAATATTTAATATTAAAACAATGCCTGCTATTTAGACATATTGATGGTTGCTGAATGCCGTAAATACGGACTTTAAAAATTTCCGGCAGAAACAAAATCATGTGTTCAGGGTTTGGTGATTGTAAATGAAAGCACTTGTGTGTTTCATCATATTTATGGCTTTATCTGCCGTTTTTGGTATTGCTTCTGCTCAGGAATCTGCATTTCCTTCTTCTTATGCTGAATTATACTCCACGTCAATTCAGCCAGACGCTGTTCCTGAAGGTCCTGCCTTAGACTGGCAGCGCTGTCTGGGCGGCTCAATGACTGAATTATTAAACAGCATACAGAAAACGGGCGATGGCGGATACATAATCGCCGGATATGCCTACTCATCCGATGGAGATGTCAGCGGTCACCATGGCGGATGGACCGATGCCTGGGTAGTGAAACTTGACTCCGGCGGAATTTTTGAGTGGCAGCAATGCCTGGGCGGGACCGGTGATGACTCTGCATCGAGCATAATACAGACTAATGACGGAGGTTATTCACTTGCAGGAAGGACCACATCTGACAACGGTGATGCCGGCGGTAACCATGGCGGCGGCGATGCATGGGTGGTAAAAGTCGATTTGGACAGGGATATTGAGTGGCAGCAGTGCCTTGGCGGTTCCGGTGATGATACTGCATACAGCATACAGCAGAGCAGTGACGGAGGATATATAATCGCCGGAGAGACCTACTCAAACGATGGCAATGTCAGTGGTAACCATGGCGGCGGAGATGCCTGGATAGTAAAACTGGATAGAAACGGAACCCTTGAGTGGCAGCAATGCCTCGGCGGTTCAGATTATGACTGCGCAAGGTGTGTCCGGGAGACTGGCGATGGCGGGTACATAATCACCGGAGAAACTTTCTCAAATGATGGAAATGCCGGCGGTAACCACGGCGGCGGTGATGCCTGGGTTGTGAAACTTAACTCCGGAGGAACTCTTCAGTGGCAGCACTGTCTTGGAGGTGCAGGTGGTGACAAAGCATACAGCATACAGAAAACGGGCGATGGCGGATACATAATCGCCGGAGGGACCTCCTCAAACGATGGAGATGCCAGCGGCAACCACGGCAGCGGTGATGCCTGGGTTGTGAAACTTAACTCCGGCGGAACCCTTCAGTGGCAGCAATGCCTCGGCGGAACCAGCGGGGACACTGCCTACAGTATAGAACTGGCAGAAGGTGGCGGATACTTAATCGCCGGAGAAACACATTCTGACGATGGAGATGTCAGCGGAAAACATGGCAAATGGGATGGCTGGGTAGTGAAACTTGACTCCGGCGGAACTCCTGAGTGGCAGCGCTGCCTTGGGGGATCAGAGGGAGATTCTCTACGCAGTATAGTGCAGATCAGTGACGGGATTTACATAACAGCAGGTGTTACCTTCTCAAACGATGGTGATGTAAGCGGTAGCCATGGGAGCGGTGATTTCTGGGTGGTTAAATCTGCTCCTGAATCTGACGTAAAAAAACCTGATGCCGATTTTTCAGCAGATAAGACAACAGGGACATCACCCCTGACAGTTAATTTCACTGACCTCTCAAAAAATAACACAACATCATGGAACTGGTCGTTTGGTGACGGAGGATTATCCACCATCCGGAATCCGGTGTACACATACAGCTCAGCCGGAAATTATACTGTAAATCTGACCGTTTCAAACGATGCAGGGGCTGACACAGAGACAAAAACAGATTATATTATTGTAACAGCACCTGAACCCTGTCAGGCAACTTTTTACCTCAACCAGAATCTTGTGGTGGATAGTGAAGGAGATATAATTTCTGCCGGAAGTTATACAGGGGTTTATAATTATTTTCTCTCCATTGTAAATGAAGAAATATTCTATGCCGGGGACCTCAGTACAAAAGATTCAGATGAAGACAATAATTCAGAAAGAGTTCTTGTACGCCCGGAATTCTCAATGGATATTCCTGGATTTTCGGAATATATTACCGGATATGCCTGGCCTGATTATGCCTCAATAACAGGCGACAGGATTTGCTGGAAGTTCCCTGAGTCATTTAATATTGGGGTCGGGGAGGTCCTGAGTACATCTGCGCAGTCTTCAAAGACAGATGAGATGGAACTTCAGTTTACCATATCAAGAACATTTAACAGGACATTCTTTGAGGAGTCAGGCGTACAGCATTTTGAATTCTCAGTAGTATTTGCTAATCTCAGTTTTACTGAATGCTGGGGAAGAATAAGTTACCCTGATTCCGGAAATGTAACGACTTCAAAAATACCTTATTCTATTAATTGCAATGCCCCTGTTACGTGGGAATTCGGTAAAGAGAGGGACCAGTTTGTTTTTGATGTGAACAGTCTCTCATCCGGAGCTGAATACAACTTCTCTGTCGATATTGACGTTAAAACATATCACAATGTTACATACAAACCGGAAGTCTTTATCTGTACTGTTACAGGAAATGAAAGCAGGGTTCTTAATTATGGCCGGGCTGCAACAGTTCCGGCTGATATGCTTCCGGTTTACATCTCAAATGCAACTGCCGGAAGTGAAACCGATTCATCATGGAGATTACTGAGGAAGGACAACCTCAGAGGTACTTTGAACAGTTTTATAGAAGAAGTTCCTTCAGCTAAGAAAAAGACGGAATTCCCCGGTGTGCAATGGCAGCTCTGTCTTGGTGGTACCGGCATTGATCATCTGTACAGCATAGAGCAGACGGGAGACGGGGGCTACATCGCAACAGGATTTACCAATTCAAGCAACGGCGATGTAAGCGGAAATCATGGAGGACATGATGTATGGGTAGTGAAACTTGACTCCGGCGGAACTCTTCAGTGGCAGCGTTGTCTTGGAGGAACAGGTGCGGAGAGGGGATATGACATAAAGCAGACAGGCGATGGCGGATACATAATAACCGGTTCTACAACATCAGATGATGGAGATGTCAGCGGACACCACGGGGGTAAAATCCCGGAAGGGACCGTGATTAACAGTCACGTATCAAATGACGAAGATATCAGTGAATTTCAGGAAGTAAGCGATTTCTGGGTTGTGAAACTTGACTCCGGCGGAAATCTTCAGTGGCAGCACTGCCTTGGCGGCTGGAATTATGATGAATCATATAGCCTCTGCGGGACAGGCGACGGAGGGTTCATCATCGCCGGAGTGACCTACTCAGAAGACGGCGATGTCACAGGAAATCATGGATTGGGTGATTTCTGGGTGGTGAAACTTGACTCCGCAGGAATTCTGCAGTGGCAGCGCTGTCTTGGCGGATCAGGCGCAGACTATGCCTACAGCATAACGCAGACAGACGATGGCTGCTACATAATAACCGGTTTTACAGGATCAAATGACGGTGATGTAAGCGGATGCCTTGGAGTATGTGATGCCTGGACAGTGAAACTGGACTCAGCAGGAAATCTTCAGTGGCAGAGATGCATCGGCGGTTCTTATGGTGAATCGGCAAGCAGCATAATACAGACAGACGATGGCGGCTACATAACCGCCGGAGAATCCTACACATACGATGGTGATGTATTCGGGCATGGTGCATTAGACTTCTGGGCTGTCAAAATGGATTCAGATGGTTATTCTGAGTGGCAGCGCTGTCTGGGAGGGGTGGCCTCTGATAGTGCATACAGTATACAGCAGTCTGTTGATGGTGGTTATATATTAGCCGGAGAAACCATGTCTAATGAAACTTTATCCATTGATGGTGATGTCACCGGAAATCATGGCGGATATGACGCCTGGGTTGTTAAAGTGGACTTCCTTGGATTTATTGAGTGGCAGCGCTGTCTTGGCGGTTCGGATTATGACTATGCAAAGTGTATCCGGAAGACAGACGATGGCGGATATATAGTAGCCGGCTATACAGAATCAAATGATGGGGATGTAAGTGGAAACCATGGTGACTATGATGGCTGGGTAGTAAAAATTGCTCCTGAATCTGGCATGATAAGCCCTGATGCAGATTTTTCAGCAGATAAGACAAAAGGGACATCACCTCTGGCAGTTAATTTCAGTGATCTCTCTACAGGCAGTCCGGAATCATGGAACTGGTCGTTTGGTGACGGAGGATTATCCACCATCCGGAATCCGGTGTACACATACAGCTCAGCCGGAAATTATACTGTAAATCTGACCGTTTCAAACGATGCAGGGGCTGACACGGAGACAAAGACTGAATATATTATTGTTTATCCAAAAGGTGACTTCAACCACAACGGCGTGGTTGATATAGGCGACGCTTCAAAGGTGGCATATATGCTTGTAAAGATAGTTCCTGAAGATCCGGGTGCTGACTTCAACTTCAATGGATTTGTGGATATAGGTGATGTTTCAAAGATTGCCTATTACATTGCCGGGAAGACAGGCGGTCTTTAAGATTAATCTCACTTCATACAACTTCAATCAAATTAACTCAATTTTTTTAATCCCTGTTCACCCGGACGCCTTTCCGGCTGAAAAAAACAGTATATGAATTAAAGCCGGAGATAGTATTATGATTCCATCAGTGTATCTTAGATTATGAAAGGGGTAATTGTAATTATGACAGTTCTGTCACTTCTTCTCTTCTCTGTATGCATCAGCGGATGTACAGAAGAGGGGCAGGTCAGTGAAGATCAGGGGACAGTACAGCCAACAGCAGTGCAGACCACAGCCGCAAAAACTCCAGCTGAAGATAAAGAAGAGATGACGGTTCCCTGGACTCCGGACGGTATCATCTCCGAAGGTGAGTATATGGATGTCTTCAGATCAGATGACGGCAAATTTGAGTTTTACGATCATGGCAGCAGAAAGCCCACGACTTTAGTCGTGGGATGAATGCGTCTATATCACGACAATAACTATATATTCTTACCCCTAGATAATTATACTGTTGGCAAAAAAAGAACGCTGGACTCATGCGAATACCTGCGTATATAATATTGGGTATCATATTATTTGGTGTCCTAAATATAGGCGAAATGTCTTACAACCAGATGTTGCAGTAAGGTTGAAAGAGTTATTGCATGAAAAGGCATCTGATATTGATGTGATAATTGAAGTTATGGAAATCATGCCGGACCACCTACATTTATTTGTTAAAACAAAACCAACTGCAAGCCCACATTGGGTTATTCAGCAATTTAAAGGTTATACTTCAAGAATTTTAAGACAGGAGTTTAGCACATTGAGAACCCGTCTTCCAACATTATGGACCAGAAGTTATTATTGTGAGAGTTGTGGTCATATTTCAGACGAAATTGTAAAAAAATACATCGAAGATCAAAAAAGAACTAATTATGATTCTGACCTATAAAATCCGTCACAATCAGGACTTCACTGAAGACCTAAAAAAAGCCTTTAAAGTAGCGGAGTTTGCAGTCAGGAATCCAAAGTGCAGGTCTTCTAAAGCAGTTAAAGATATTGGATTAAAATCAGCAATATCTAACCAAATATTGCGGAAATATGGTAACCAGAAAAAGATTAAACGAGTACATAATGTAAATTTAGTTATTCCAAATCAATCAATCAGAGTCGATAAAGATAATCGGATTATCAAAATAGTCCCATTAAAATTAACATTGAATTATCAATTCCCTGATTTTGAGAAAATAAATCAAATTGAAATTGATAAAGAGTTTGCTTATATATCGTGCACCGTCAAAGAAGATTCCGAGATGATACCCTCTGCATTTATAGGGGTTGATCGGAACACTACGGGCCATATTGCTGTATTGGCAAATCCAGATACTGGAAAAATTGAAAAGCTTGGTAAAAAAGCACTTCATATCCACAATAAATATTCTGCAATTCGTAAACGACTTCAAAGACAGGGAAAATTCAGACAATTGAAGAAGATAAAGGATAAAGAATCCCGAATTGTCAAAGATTTAAACCATAAAATAAGTCGCAGGATTGTTAATATTGCTAAAGAACAAAATGCAGGTCTTGTATTTGAAGATTTAAAAGGGATTCGTAACTCCCGGAAACAGAGTAAATCGTTTAAATACGCCTTGAACAGTTGGTCATTTTATCAACTACAGTTATTTGTAGAATATAAGGCTAAGCTGCTTGGCGTTCCGGTGTATTATATAGATCCTGCATATACATCTCAAAACTGTTCAATTTGTGGTAAAATAGGAATTCGTAACGGAAAAGAGTTTAAGTGTCCACATTGTGGCCACGTTGATCATGCTGATGTAAATGCTGCATTCAACATAGCAAATCGTCAAAAAAGCATGGTTGATCGTGTACAGAAAGAGATGTACACGATGGGAGCACTGATACCCCACGACGCAATGTTTGAAGAATGTCAAACGTCAGAACCCCACGTGCTTTAGTCGTGGGAGTATGTCAGCCTCGGTTGATCTGTAAATGTATTCAATGAGATATAATTGTAATCCGTTACCGGCATTTATAGTGCACTTCATAGTCTCAGCAAACTTACCGGATAATTCAGGAAAGTATCTGCATTATACTATAGTATCCGCAGGGAATTTTTGGCGGATAAATAAAGGGCAGATCATGTTTTTAAATCTCCCGGGCGTGTGTCTTGTCAATTAATTCTCATTAGTTACATTTATGATTTACCCGTTTTCCCCCGGTGTCATTAGTAAATGTTAATGTAATCCGCAGACCAATTTTAATTGGTGAAAAAGGTTGGGCCTAAGAGACTGGATAATACCTCAGGATAAAGTTTTTTTCGATCTTTTTGAAGAACAGGCAGAAGTTCTCAAAAAGGCATCTGTTCATTTATGTTCAATGATTCAGAACTTCAATGACCCGATGAATGACTGTCATAAGATGAAAGCTTA
Source organism: Methanoplanus limicola DSM 2279 (assembly GCF_000243255.1). Taxonomy (NCBI): domain Archaea; kingdom Methanobacteriati; phylum Methanobacteriota; class Methanomicrobia; order Methanomicrobiales; family Methanomicrobiaceae; genus Methanoplanus; species Methanoplanus limicola. The sequence continues at coordinate 610,613 of NZ_CM001436.1, read as the reverse complement.
TGAAAATGAGGGCGATGATATTACTCATACAATATATCAGATATTAAACAAGACTTTCATCACCCCCATTGAACCGGAAGAGATCTCAAAACTTGCGAAGGTTCTCGATGATATTCTGGACCATATTGACGATATTGCAAGGCAGCTTTACACATATAACATCAAAAAGACTGATAATTATATGGTTGAGATGTCAAAGCTTATTCATCTGCAGGCTGAGGAGCTGGTTCTTGTTACCGCTGCTCTAAGGGACCTCAAAAAGCCGGATTTCATAGAAGAGAAGTGTATAGAGATAAACCGTCTTGAAAATCTTGCAGACGAGATCCTTGACCGGGCACTGCGTGAGTTGTTCTTAAGCGATGATGCAATAAGGATTATCAAACTCAAGGAAATATATGAAACTCTTGAGATTGCAACTGATCTCTGTGAAGAAGCGGCGAATGTTATCGGCGATATAGCGATTAAGCACTCTTAGAGGTTGAAACAGATTCATGGAATTTCTGATAATCGTAGCCGGCATAATCCTGGCATATCTCTTTAATTTTGTAAACGGGCTAAATGATGCTGCAAATTCCATTGCAACAATTGTTGCAACAAAGGCGCTTTCGCCCTTAAAAGCTGTTTTAATGGCAGCTTTTTTCAACCTTGTCGGGCCTCTTGTTTTCACAACCGCAATTGCGGCCATGATTGGCAAAGGCATTGTTGACCCTTCATTTATGACCAGTCAGCTCCTTTTAGGTGCAATGTCTGGTGCTGTCATCTGGGTTTTTTCAGCATCATACTTTGGTATCCCTGTATCCAGCAGTCATGCACTGATCGGCGGTCTTCTTGGTGCGGGCATTGCAAGCGGCGGTCTTGGCGCAATATTGTGGCCGGCTTCCGGAACTGCCGAAGCTCTTCTCTTTTACATGCTTTTGGGCGGTACATTCTTCGCCTTTCTCTTCTCTGCGGTCTGTATGTATAAAAAAGAAAACTGGCGCTTATATCTTATTCCGGCTTTCCTTGCCGGAATTACATTCACGGTGCCCCTTCTGATAATATTTGATGTCGTCCAGGTCAAAGGGATTTTAGCTGTAGTTGTCTTCATTATCGTCTCCCCTATGCTTGGGCTTATATCTGCACTGCTTCTGGGGCTTATTATTATGCGCCTCTTTCAGAAGTCAAATCCCGGTAAGTTAAATCAGGCTTTTAAACCGCTTCAGATTTTTGCAGGAGCACTTCAGGCAGTCGGGCATGGTGCAAATGATGCCCAGAACGCGATGGGAATGATTACGGCTATGCTGCTTGCCGGTGGTTTTATGACGGAATTTGAAGTGCCTTTCTGGGTTATTATATCCTCCTGCCTGATGATATCTCTTGGAACACTGCTTGGAGGATGGCGCGTTGTTGAGAAGATGGCAAACCGTATCACAAAAATCAGGCCATATCAGGGATTTGCCGCATCCGCTGCCGGTGGTGCCGTTCTCTCACTTATGACCTCTTTTGGTGTGCCTGTATCAACAACCCATGCAATGTCAGGCGCAATTATGGGTGCCGGAGCATCAAGAGGGTATTCCTCAGCTGTAAAATGGGGAATTGTCAGGGAGATTGTTGCTGCATGGATTCTCACAATTCCTGCTGCGGCATTTGTATCAGGTATGGTATATCTGGTGATTGCGACGTACATGTAATCTAAAATTAAAATAGTTTTTTTTCTGTATCTTTGATATATAATTCGCTTACATACATTTCATATCCGGAAAAATATGGCGTGATTCTTTTAAATCTAAATTGTCCTGAAGAGAGGGATGATGTACAATTTAAAATTATGATTCTCGTTTTTTCCTGAAATCAGCTAAATAGAAATCTGTTTATAATACAGAACAGGAATAATATAATATTATGGTGAAAACTCAGGGCAAAATGTCTGTTTTATCAAACAGTTCGTTTTTAGCTCTTCTTCTGTTTGTATTTGTGAGTGTATGCCTCATTTTAACGGCCGGCTGCGTTGGTAATGAAAGTCCTGCTCAGGCAGGTGATAGTGAAGAGAATGCTGTTGTTCTCCCTCCGGATAACAGCGTTGATTACAGCGATTCATACAACTGGCTCTCTCTGCCGGCCGCAGAAAAGGAAGTGGATGTCTTTTATGTCTATCCGACGGTCAGCAGTAATTCATCCGGTTCAATGCTTATAACTGACGATGTGGACAGGGCACTTGCTCAGGGTATTTTAGAGGCACAGGCAAGTGTTTATGAACCGGGTGCAAACGTCTTTGCCCCTTACTACCGTCAGATGTCAACCGGTGTCCAGATGTCGGGAGATATGCTTGCAACCGATACAAAAGAATTTAAACAGGGTGCTGCCGATGTTTCAGATGCCTTTGATTATTATATCAATAATCTCAATGAAGGCCGTCCTTTTATCATTGCAGGTCACAGCCAGGGGACAATGGCACTCATAGAGCTTATTAAGAACCGCTTCGGTGATGATGAGGAACTCCGCAGCCGGATGGTTGCAGCCTATCTCATCGGCTATACCGTAACTGATGATGATCTGGCAAAAGCCGGTCTTACAGCAGCAGAAGGTGCGAACGACACCGGAGTTGTAATTACATATAATACTCAGTCTCCAACTTCAGTTGGTGGCCCTATGCTTATGGAGGGTGCACACTGTATCAACCCACTGAACTGGAAGACTGATGATACATATGCCCCGGCATCCGGGAACATAGCTGCAAGGTTTTACAATGACTCTACCGGAGAGTTCCTGCGTGAGGTCCCGAATTACTCTGATGCACAGATTGATATGGAGACGATGGCACTGACAACAATGATTCCTGAAGGAGAAAATCTGGACATCGGTTCCTATCCGGAAGGTGTTTATCACCGCTATGACTACGCATTCTGGTACAGGAATCTTGAAGAGAATGTCAAAGACAGAATTGATGCCTACATGGGTCAGCAGTAGGTAAAATCGGAAAAATAATGAGCAAAGCGTGGATTTAACTTAAAATCCCACATCTTTTTTTATTGGAACTACTTATCATCCGAAAAAATTATTATTACTGTAATATCTGCAATAATCTTTTATGCAGCATCTCTCACAGGCAGGTTTTTTTGCATCGCAGACCGCTCTTCCGTGTGATATGAGCAGGAAGTTCATCTTTCCCCACACTTCCTGAGGGTAGAGGGCTGTGAGATCTCTCTCAATCTTGTCAGGATCAGTGTTGTCCGTCATACCCAGCCGGTATGACACCCGCTTTACATGAGTGTCAACCGCGATTCCGGCATCTATTCCATAGGCGTGGTTCAGAACAATATTTGCGGTTTTCCTGCCTACACCGGGAAGTTTTATCAGTTCTTCCATACTGTCCGGGACAACTCCGTCATATTCCCTGACAAGCATCTCAGATGCGCCCCTGATATTCTTTGATTTTGCCCTGTAAAATCCGGTAGGCCTTATAATCTCCTCGATTTTGGAGATCTCGGCATCTGCCATTGAATGCGGATCGGGATAAGCCTCAAAAAGTCTGCCTTTAACCGAATTGACTGTCCTGTCGGTAGTCTGTGCACTAAGAATGGTCATTATGAGAATCTGGAAAGGATTGTCAAATTCAAGGAAATTAAGGTTGGTATCCTCTCTGATATATTGATTTAAAAGAACAGAAAAGATCCTGCATGCAGTATCTTTCATCATTATGGGGTAGGGCAGATTCGAACTGCCGTCAAAGCGTCCCAAACGCTCTAGGATGGACCAGGCTACCCTACTACCCCGTGGGACAACATATATTGAACGTTTGCGTATTAATGTCTGCCGATTTGGCTCTCAATTTCGTTGCAGGGCCTGTTCTTCCGTATGTCTGGGAAATATTCCATTTTAGGGCATTTTACCTGATTTAAACAGTTTATGTAGCTTTTTTGTGTGGTGATGTAATATTGTCTGAAAATCTGCACAAACAGAATAAAAAGAGATTTTTCCGGTATATCGGTTCCGGGAGTGCCAAAAAGCGCAGTGACTCTCGGGCAGCTTTTGCTTCCACTTATCTTCCGGCTACAGAAGTTTTGGCATTTTTCTGTCACTGCTGACAATTGTTCCTGCACCGGTTCCATTCATTATTGCGGATTTAAACGCTTCCGGATCCCTTCCGTCTGTTACAAGGAGTGGTATTTCACTTCTCTGCACAATTTTGGCTGCCACAAGGTCAATGATATTGTTTGAGCCTGCATTCATTCTTCCGGATGATACAATCTCAACAAGTTCTTCATGTGTCATTGAGTCGAATTTTACAGCTTCAATGTCCTTCTTTGGATCATCAGAATATATTCCGTCTATTGATGTGACATTTACTAAGAGATTTGCACCTGAGCGCTCTGCAAGGACAGCTGATACAGCATCAGTCGTCTGTCCTGGAGTTATTCCTCCCATAATGACAATTTTGGCAGTCTTTGAATATGCAAGCGCATCATTGTAATTGTCTGCAATTGCCGGGTGTGCATAATCCCCAAGTGCCCATGACAGAAGTGATGCGTTTATCCTTGTAACCATAATGCCAAGTTCATCGCACGTCGCCTCATCAATGTCGAGGGATCGCGCAACAGAAATGTACCTTCTGGCCTCTCCCCCTCCCCCTATGACGACAAAAATTCTGAATTTTTCTGAGAGCGATTTTAAAACGGAAGCGAATTCGCCAATTTTATTTGATTCAAGTGAAGGGACAATTATTGACCCCCCTACAGAAAGAACAATGGTTTTCATTCTGATTCTAAATATTGTCCTCAATAGCATATATGTTTTTTAAAATGTACATTTCCGGTTCTCTTTATTCTCTCCTCTCCGGCCATTTTGATAATATCATCAAAAGATATATTGGTATGACGAGCGTATTTTCGGCACTGATATAATTAAGGGGTGAGACTGAATGCGTGAGGCAAATCTTTACGGAAGGGAGGGGGATGGCACTGTTATATGCCATCTCTGCCCGCACAGGTGTAAAATCCGGGATGGCAAGTCGGGTATCTGCTCGGTCAGGGTTAACAGGGAAGGAACACTGTACGCTGAAAGTTATGCGAAGGTCGTGGCAGAGGCTGTAGACCCTATTGAAAAAAAGCCGCTTAACCATTTCCTTCCGGGAACTCAGGTGTACTCTCTTGGCGGAGTCGGGTGCAACTTCAGGTGCAGGCACTGCCAGAACTGGCGTATATCTCAGGTTGATGTAAAAACTGCCGATTATCTCAGGGTCATTGATCCTGAAGAGGGTGTCAGGCGGGCACTTGCGCATGACTGCTCATCCATTGCATGGACATACAACGAACCCACAATCTGGCATGAATATTGCCTTGATATGGGTATTATTGCCAAAAAGAAGGGCCTCAGGACCATTTATGTCACAAACGGATATATCACCGGAGAGGGCCTTGCTGAACTTTCCGGCATGCTTGATGCCTTCAGGGTTGATATTAAAGCGTTCACTGATGATTTTTACAGGAAAGTCTGTTCTGCAAGGCTTCAGCCTGTCCTTGACGCAACTATAATCGCAAAGGAGGCCGGGATGCACATTGAGGTCGTAAACCTTGTAATTCCGGGACTGAACGATTCTGAGGATGAGATCCGGGCAATGATAAAGTGGATATATGAAAATCTCGGTGAAGACACCCCCGTTCACTTCACAAGGTTTCATCCGGATTACAACATGACTGACATCCCGGCTACACCTCTTGCCAGCCTTGAGAAGATTTACCGATGTGCAAAAGAAGGCGGGATTAGATATCCATATATCGGCAATGTCGCAGGGCATGAATATACAAATACATACTGCCACAACTGCGGTTCACTGCTGATAGAAAGGGTTGGATTTATGGACAGGTTTGTTCATCTTGACGGCGATGAGTGCGGCGCATGCGGTGAAAAAATTCCAGTTTTTGTTTAATCCGGAATTTTGGCTATGAATGAGAGCAGTTATCCTGCCACAGATCCATGCGGAGCAGAAAACTGCCGCTTTGGCAGGGATGATTTCTGCACAAAATTCCTGACCGACAGAATGCTTGGAACCCTCACAAAATATCTGCGTTTTACAGGATATGACACAAAATCTGCTGATGTATTAATTCCGGGGAACAACAGAGAGGACAGTATCCTCCTGGAAATTGCAAAAGAGGAGGGCAGAATTCTTCTGACAAGGGACCGTGAACTTGCTGAGAGGGGAAAGGGCATTTCTGCGGTTCACATTAAATCGGATGATATATTCAGTCAGCTCAGCCAGATCATCGGTGAAGGCCTGATATCCGGAGACCTTAAGGTTCAGATGAAGAGGTGCACCCTCTGCAACACACTGCTCAGGCCTGCCAGCCCTGAAGAGATCGAAGGTGCGGATTATGCCCCTTCAGGCAGAAGAGATCTCAGTTTCTGCTGGTGCCCGTTCTGCCGGAAATTATACTGGTCCGGCACCCATCTTTCAAACCTTGAAAAGAAGATTAAGGATGGTCTCTTAAGGCTGAAGGATAATTCAGTCTGAGTTTAAAATTTAATGACTGTTCAGTCTCCGGCTGGCATAAAATTCCGGATTATTCCCCCTTCTTTTTCTTCAGGTGTTTGTATTCGTGTTTCCATTCCTTCTTGTTTGCAAGAATGAGGTTCTCCATTCTCTCCTGCATATATTTATGGAACTCCTCCTGTTCCGGATATTTATCATTATTTTTTATTGCAGATGCAAGTTTTTGCCCTTCTTCATATGCTCTCTCTTCCCAGGGTTTAAATCCCTCCTCTGCCTCTGCAATGTCCATTCCTATATGGCCTGTTGTATCTGCTCCAAGCACCCGGAGTGTCTGGTTCATATATTCCGAAACTTCGCCTGCACCTGAACCTCCGGCCGTGCTGATGGAAAATCCGTATTTTCCTTCAAACATCTGGCAGTGTATGGCATCCGCCATTCTGTCAAAGAAGGTCTTCATCTGTCCGGTGACTGAGTTGATGTAATTCGGAGATGCAAATATTATGCCGTCACTCTCCATAAGTTTAGAGAATACCTTTTCAAAATCATCATCATAGATGCACTTTCCTGATTTGAAGCATTTTAAGCATCCTGTGCAGTAATTGATATCTGATTTTGCAATATTGATTATTTCTGTCTCTGCCCCTTCATCTTCCGCTCCGGTCAGTGCTGCTATTAGCAGGGGGTATGTATTTCCTTTCTTTCCCCTTGGACTTGCGATAACGCCTGTTATTTTCATGAATCCTCCGTTTTAATATTAACTCCTATTCCGTAGTTTTTACCGCAGTCACCGTCAAGTTCGACTGTGAAACCTTTATTCTCACCTGCCGGGAAGAGTTCAAAATATCTGGTCTCTGTATCGGAGACTGTTCCGGAATCAGCCTCTTTAAGACTGCATCTGACAACTACATTCTTCTCATCCTTTAAGCCGTTATTTGTGACCATGATGTCTGAAACCCAGTAGCATGTGCCGTCCGGCCTGTAATGCTGCTGTGGCAGAGTGACTGTGCTGCTGAATGTCCGGCTGTAAATTCCGTTATCTTCTTCGCTGCCTGTTCCTCCTGTAGTGCACCCTGAAGCTGCGGTCAGCAGGAAGAGGAGAGCGATGGTAAATACGATAGCAATCACTGATTTTTTTGGCATATGGGTAATAATTTTTAAAGCATTATACAGCAATAAGATTTTGCCTTCTGATTTTACCTGTGCTCTCTCTTCCGGATATCTTTTTTTAGCTGTAGTATCAATTTTTTAATGAGTTATATCCATGAAATCAATCATCCTTGCCGGCGGTGTCGGCACGAGGCTCTGGCCTTTGTCAAGGGAGAAGTATCCCAAGCAGTTTCTGAAGATGAACGGGCACTCGCTCTTTCAGGAGACATATCTGCGCTCATTAAAGCTCTCATCTCCCGATGAGATTGTCGTTGTTACAGGTGAGCCGTATGAATATCATGTAATAAACCAGATTAAGGAGCTTGGATATTCCATACCGCGGGAGCATGTTCTAAAAGAGCCTGTAGGTAAAAATACTCTTCCGGCTGTGATGTGGGGGATGAAAGTGTTATATGATGAGTCCGGAGACTGCACTGCCGCTGTATTCCCCAGTGATCATATGCTTGATGCTGCGGCCTCTGATGTGATTTCATCATCAGAAGGTCTGGCTGAGGACTGCCTTGTTGTATTCGGGATAAAGCCTGACAGCCCGCAGACAGGTTATGGGTATGTCAAAGCCGGAGTTCCGGTTAAGAACGGTTATTTTGTGGATGAGTTTAAGGAAAAGCCTGACGCGGAGACTGCACAGAAGTACCTTGATGAAGGATATCTCTGGAACAGCGGTATGTTTCTGCTGTCGACAAAGGTATTCTTTGGCGAGGTTATGAAATTCCGGAAAGATATTTATGATGAATTCTTCTCCGGAAGTCTGAATTATCACAATATTGACGGAATCTCTATGGATTATGGCATTCTTGAAAAGTCGGATAAGGTTGCTGTTGTGCCACTTAATCTTTCGTGGAATGATCTCGGCAGTTTCAGGTCCATGTATGCTGTTGGTGATAAAGACGAATCAGGCAACTGCGGCGATGCCCTGTTCGTGAGATCGCAGAACAATTTTGTCTCTTCGGGGGGCAGAAAGATAGCTCTTTTGGGGGTTGAGAATATTGCCGTAATTGACTCCGGAGATGCGGTTTTAGTCTGTAATCTGGACGATACAGAGTCTGTTAAGGAGCTTGTGAATTTCTATCTTGAGAAGGGCGATGATATTGCAAAGATACACAAGACGGTATTTCGGCCCTGGGGTTCATATACAACTCTTGAAGAGAAGAATTTCTATAAGATCAAGCGTGTTACGGTCAATTCCGGAAGCGTGCTCTCCCTGCAGAAGCACCATCACAGGAGTGAGCACTGGGTTGTTGCGAGCGGGTGTGCGGAGATTACACTTGGTGAGGAGGTGCGGACGCTTACGCATGGCGAGAGTACATTTGTTCCCGCCGGGTTTATGCACAGGCTCAGAAATCCGGGCATGATTCCCCTGGAAGTAATTGAGGTTCAGATCGGAGAATATCTTGAAGAGGATGATATAGTGCGGTTTGATGATGCTTACGGCCGGCAGTGATTACTGCTGATAATAAATTTTAAAATAATATTTTTAATGGGTTTTGCGGACTGTTCCGGGGTATTTCCATCATTTGATATTAAATTATTATTTGTGCGTTATTTATTCTCTATTTTTAATGAATTTCCTTTTTTAATAAGATAATATCCGGCTGTAAGTGAGAATATGATAACTCCTATTGACATTAGCATAAGAGCGCCTGTTATCTCAGTGTCCACTACAATTATTTTTCTTGCTACTGCAATAATTGCAAGTATCAGGACTATCTCCACCTGTATTCTCCTTGTTTCAAGGTAAGACTTTATCGTCTCCATAAGTTCAATGCCAATCAGGACCAGGAGGAAGAAATCGAAGAAAGCTAATATCTCTTTCGGGCTTAACTGCATGAAATCGCCGGAAACCAGGCCTGCCATAAGTGTATATGCCAGTTCCAGGAGTGAAAAGACTATCACTATTGTGAGGAGAACGAGGAGACATAGATATACTGCTGTCTCAATATTGTTGATAATCCTGATAATTTTCTTTTCCATATTGCCTGCCTGAGTATTTAGTTTATTATTAATAATATCTCTTCCTGTTTTTAAGGCTGCCCCCACTTTCTCTGTGCAGGAAGATAATATTTGGTGCACTGTTTTTGGGTAAAATAAATTCTGAAAACTGGATTTTTCCGGAAAAATTTACTTAAGTTTCCGGATTACATTTGCCATAAACTTTGCATCTTTTTCAGAGACAAATCTGGTTGCATCAACTTCAATTCTCTCAGCAAAGCGTGATACATTATCAGGTGCTGCTTTATGGAAGGGGATGCCTACATTGTTCCCGAGATCGACTGCAAAATCGTTTGCTGCCGGCCCCATCTTTCTCATAAGCACATTAAGGATCATCTTCTGGTATTTGTCATATGCTACTGCATTCATTTAAATCACTTTTTCACTTTGAGTTCAGCTTGTCCATGTAATACCTGAGACTTACAACCATTCTTCCGAATGATTCGGCGAGGTCTCCGATTTCATCATCTGATTTGATCTCAATTTCTGTATCTTCGAGTTCTCCCATGCTGACCCTGTCAGCGACTTCTGTCAGTTTTCTTATGGGTTTTGTGATGCTCTGTGCAAAGAGAAAGCTTACGAGTAGTGCTGCAAATATTGTAACGAGTGTGATTATCAGAATTGTATTCTGCATACTGAGGCTTTCTGTAGATTCTTTTATTTTTGAGATGGTGTAGTCAATTTCCCTGTTAATTGTTTCATCGATTGTCTTTACAGGTTCTGAGAACTCTTCTGTGTACACCGTTGCACCGATCATGTAGGGTGTTCCTCTGACAGGTGTGAGGTACATGAACTTTCTTTCTCCCACTCCGTCAGGGTTTATCCAGTCATAGTAGCCGCCGACTGTGCTCCCGCTGAGGGTCGGTCTGAATGTCTCCCAGAATTCCGGAAGTGTTTCTTTTAACCCTTTCATGTCATAGTTTACAAAGCGTTCGTCCGGGTGGAAACGTGTAATCCCTGTATCTTTTTCATATAGGAATGTATATCCTGTACCGCCGATCTTCTGGCTTGCAATTGACTTAAAGTAACTGTCAGACTGAAGTTCTGTCAGTGTTGCATCCGGGTGTGCATTAAGGTAGATTTCGATCTGTTTTGAGACGTCCTCCGCCTTCTGTTCGATCATTGCTACGCCGAGTTCTTCGAGCGCTTCTGTGCTGTCCCTGAGTGCAAATGTACCCATCCATCTTGCATCGTCTGCGGCGTCATAACCTACCTGTCCTGCATTCAGGCCTGAAAAGTATCCGAGGGTTATGAGTGGAAGAACAGAAACAAGGAGCATTATTATAAAAATTTTTTTGCCAATTGTAATGCGCATTGTATTTCTCCGTTATTTTTTACGGGAAATCTGGTGTTCTGAATAAATTTAAAAAAAATGTTTGTGATGTTTTTAGTTTACTTTACGCTTACAAATCCTTCTTCTTCAACTATTGCCTGTCCTTCACTGCTCAGGATAAAGTTGATGTAATCTTTGGAAAGACCTGTTGCTTCTCCGCTGGTAAACATGTTAAGTGATCTTGCAATAGGATAGGTGCCTTTGACGACATTATCTATTGTCGGGACAACTACGTTTCCATTGGTGTCAATATTTACTGCTTTAATTGAATCGTCAATATATCCGAGTCCTACATATCCGATTGCGCCCGGTGTGTGTGCGACTGACTGCTGAACAGCACCGTTTGAGTTCTTTTCCATCTGTGTTGCAACAAAGTCCTCTTTGTTCATTACAGATTCAAAGAAGTATTCTCTTGTTCCTGATGAACTGTCACGGCCGACTACTACAATTTCCATGTCATCTCCGCCGACTTCATTCCAGTTTGTGACCTCTCCTTTGTAGATCGATTTGACCTGATCGATTGTGAGGCTCTCTACGGGGTTGTCCTTGTATATGATAAGGGCAATTCCGTCACGTGCGATTACGTGCTGGACAAGGTTTGGGTATTTTTCCTTCTCTGAATTTTTCAGTTCTCTTGAAGCCATTCCGATGTCAGCCGTTCCTTCGCCTACTGCCTGTACTCCTACACTTGATCCGCCGCCGCTGACCATGATGTCAGCGTTTTTGTTCTCTCTCATATAGGATTCGGCTGCTGCCTGTGCAGCAGGAAGAACTGTTGTTGAACCTGTGACTGAGATTGTTCTGATATCAGTACTCTGTTCTGTGCCAGATGCTGCCGTTGTGTCTGAGCTTCCTGTACAGCCGCAGACAAGAGCGAATGCTGCTACAATTCCAAGAACTGCTACAAGCATTATACCTTTGTTAAAGGTCTGATCTTTCTTCATCAGAATAATGTCGTCTGATCTAAATATAGTCTTTGCCGAAGTAATGTATATTTTAATCTATTTAGTACGTACTGATATATTTTTTATTTTTGTTATATATTTTATCATTCGGCAGTTTTTTTATTACTTTTATCTGTTTTGATGCAATCTCCGGGGGGATGATCTGATCTTTCGTTATTGTAAAATGTAATTCTGTTTCATATTATAGCAGGATTAATATGAATATTACTGTCAGGAAAGCAAAACCGGAGGATGCAGCTGATATTTCCGGGAATAACATCCGGATGGCATATGAGACTGAAAGGCTGGTGCTGGACCCGGATACTGTATTAAAGGGTGTGGTGGGTCTTTTTGAGGATAAGAACCGTGGATTTTATATTGTTGCCGGGTGCGGTGGTGAGATTGCCGGACAGTGCATGATAACTTATGAGTGGAGTGACTGGAGGTCTGCGGATTTCTGGTGGATTCAGAGTGTTTATGTGAGGGAAGAGTTCCGGAAGATGGGGATATTTAAGAAGATTTATGAGTTTATTGCCGGAATTTCCGGTTCTGAAGGTAAGGTATGCGGAATCCGGCTGTATGTTGATGATGGTAATAAAGATGCTATTGAGGTATACGGGAGGATGGGCTTTTCCCGGTCACATTATCTGATGTTTGAGAAGGATTTATAATCGGAAATTCTGGTTTTTTATCCGGATTTATCTCATAATTTTCGGTTATTGATGCTCTTTTTTTGGGGTTTTGCTCCTATCTTCTGACTGATTGCCGGTATTCTCTGTGTGATGGGAAATAAATCAATACAATAGGGTAGAATATTTTTCTGATGGATTTTAAATCCCGGCTGAAAGGTAAGGTGCCGGATGAGGTTCTGGAAGGGATTTCAGGCCGTTTTGATGTCGTTGGCGATATTGCGGTGCTCTCGCTTCCGGAATGTGCAGAGCCTTATGCCGGCTGCATTGCCGGGGCTGTCTGTGATTCCCGGAAGAATGTCCGGACTGTTCTTAATAAGCGCTCAGTTCTTTCAGGTGATTTCAGGACTTTTGATTTTGATATTATCTGTGGCGGAGGGACTGAGACAGTTCACCGTGAGTATGGCTTTTCCTACAGGTTTGATCTTAAGGATTCTTTCTTCACCGGAAGGCTCTCTTCTGAGAGGATGAGGGTTGTTTCTCTTGTTAAGAAAGGCGAGTCTGTATTTGTGCCCTTTGCAGGTGTCGGGCCTTTTGCAGTTCCTGCGGCGAAAAGAGGGGGAAATGTCATTGCTATGGAGATGAACAGGAAGGCCTGCGGTTATATGCGGGAAAATGTGCGCCTGAATTCTGTTTGTGAGAGTCTGGATGTCATATGCGGCGATGTCCGGAGCTGTGGCTCTCTCTTTGGCTCTCTTTTGGAATCTGCATCCGGTAATATCTCTGAAACTACGCCGGGATGTCTGTTTGACAGGATTATCGCACCTGCGCCATATGGTATGGATGATATTCTGGCTCTTCTCAGCGGAATTTTAAAAAGTGGCGGTTATATTCATTTTTATTCTTTCAGTCCGGAGAATCAGGTGGAGGATTTTATAGGCTTTGCAGAAAGTTGCGGGCTGGAAGTTGAGAGTTATTCTGCCTGCGGAAATGTCGCACCCGGAATTTCAAGGTGGGTATTTGATATGAGGAGTTTGTGAGAGGCTGAGCCTTCAGATTTTCTTATCGGCAATATTGATTATTTGGTGTTGGTTATGATTATTTGGTGTTGGTTATGATTTTGTGGATGATTATGGTTTTAGGGATGTTTATGGTTTTAGGGATGACAGTGTTGTTACTGCGCACTTTTGGCTGTCAGGGTCTCACATCCTGCGTTATATGGCATGATTTTCCTTTTGATAGCGGTTAATCATCATTTTTTGAATCATAATTGTAGTTTTTCCGGATTGAAATGATAATTCTTAAATATCTGTCAGGATAATCTTTAGAGGCACAAGTATTGCTGATATAGTGTAGTTCGGCCAATCATGCAGGACTCTCACTCCTGCGACTGGGGTTCAAATCCCCATATCAGCATTGAGACATCGTGTCCAAATCCGACACACTCTTTTTATAATACTAAACTGAACAATTCCTTATACTTAAACAAGCACCCACCCCAGGGAAGACAGTAGTTTTCATACAATCAAGTCTGAATACTCCGGAAGGTTCATTCAGAAAGGACTGTTAGCAGAAAATCTGACCGATGATGACGTCCGGCTGATAAGAGAATTCATAGCTGAAAAGAGAGCCTGTGATATTATCTCCACACGAGTAAACAAAATAGTCACACATGAGCCTGCGGGTTCACAGATGGTGGATGAAAAATCAAAGTTTTTCATAGGAGTTTACACACTTGTCCGTTGGAGAAAATTCATAGGTCCTTTTAGGGAGAATATAATTCCTGACCTTTGCGGAGGGATTGGCAGATTCAAAAAAGAATATATTATAGGCTGTTAATTTTTCCCACAAAATACCATGAGATTCTGGCAGCATCTCCTGTATCAACATCTCCGTCATTGTTAAAATCTGCGGCCATGTTCTTTGATGTCAGTCTGGCAACCATATATGCAACTTTAGATACATCGCCAATATCAACAACTCCGTTGCCATTGAAATCGCCTTTAACCCCAAAAAAACTGATAGTTCCGTTAATACATTCAAGATTGTATTCTGCCATATTCGTATCAGTCCATGTTGCATTAAATGTTGATATCATGGCTGAATCTCCGCTGTTTCCTCTTGGGACTACTGAGATGTCAAATAAGGCATTCAGGTCTGTATCTGTCATTGAATTTGTATTGACAAGAATCAGATCCGCCCGCTCTTCTGTAAGGTTAAGTGTGATTGAAGATCCAAGAAATACTGTATTGTTTGCCTTAACTTTATTAACCGTTATGACTGAAGAATCCCATTTTAATGAACATGAGACCTCCTTTGCATTAGTTATCCCGGAGACCATAACAGGAATTACATATGTGGAGTTTAAAGGGATGCTGATGTCCGGAATAAGTAGTTGTGCTGATGTAAATCCGGTCGTAAATTTTTTGAATATATCTGTGAACTCAAAGTTTTCCTGGTCCAGTTGTGACCACTGGTATATTGCAGTACCCTCACTGCCGTTGTTATCCCTGTTTATTGACCACATGCCAAGCATTGTAACCCAGTCTTTTGATTCGGCCCATTTTTCAACCTGATTTGCATTATCAATGGTAAATATTTCCTGGGCAGCATCATTCTGCCCTATCATTGGTGTCATACCCAGCGTTGCAGATACATTTCGTTCTTTTAGCTGGCTATAAGCTCCTTCAGTTGCTGAAATTGCAGCATCACCCATTTTTCCATGGACAGCTGCATCATAGTAATCCATAACCATAAGATTTACAATGTCAATTTCGACGCCGTTTTCGGTAGCATTGTCAATTACATTAAGTCCAAATGCATCAAGTCCTGTAGGAGTTACAGGGAGGCAGAATCCGATTCTAAGTCCGGGATTATTATCCTGTAATCTTTTAATAGCTATACTCCTTCTTCCTATGGAAGGTCTGTCACCAACTGCGGTTCCTTCAATATCAAAATCAATCCATGTTGGATTGTATTTGTCAATTACCTGCTGGTATTTCGATGTCAGGGTATCAACATTGGTATTGTTTAATGCAATTTCAACTCCGCTTGCCCCGCCAAAGGATATCGCAACATCACCGCCTACTGAGCGGATATAATTTATTTTATCTACAAAGTGGTCTGAATCCATTCCAAGACTGGTATATCCCCCCCATGTCGGATTGGCATTTCCGTCACTCACAATAAATGCCAGGGTATAATATTTCTGCCCGGTAGAAAGATATGCATTTTTCAGGTCATAGTAACCTCCGGCACTGGTACTCCAGAGTGTTGTGTCAATATAAGGTGCAAATACTTCATTTGGCCATCCGGATTGTTCAGAAATATAACCGGACTCTGTTATCCATGATGCCCCTGAAACTGTCATTGTGCTGCATGATATGAATAACAACATAATGATAAGAAATCCCTCAAATGAGGATTTTCTGGAGAATATCCTCCTATCCTTTCTTTTTTCCATTCCTGATTCCTCCATCCCGAATTTTGTTTTTATCAACCTGGACCCGGTAAGCCTTATTCTCCTTTTAGTACTGATATTATTAATATATTTCCGGAAAAACCGGTTCTGGTCTCAAAATAATTAATCCGGTTTTTCAGGACTGCATGTTCAGCACACTCACACAGTTTGCCGGAGAGCCTGACTATTAAAAAAAAGTCATCCATGAACCACCTGGTTCACAAATGATGATGAAACGGTGCACTTTTTTATAGGTGGATATAATCTGTTTTGATTTATCTCGTATGCAAAATATATCTGGGGTATGATACTCACAATTTCAATGCGGGATGCCTGAGGGAAAGTAATTATAAAACATTGAAGAGAAAATTTTGGGCTGATAACATTAAAAGGGTTGAATTATATTCATCATGCCCTTTTAATGACGGAATCAAGAGTAATTGTAAACCGGAGATCTTTTCCAACAAGCGGCCTGTTTGTGTCAACAGTCACCGAATCTTCCGTTATATTGGTAAATACGTATCTCATGTATTTCCCTTCCGGAAGTTTATATTCGATCATCGGACAGGGATAACCAGGAATGAATGATATTGTGATATTTTCCCTGTTCATTCCGTTTACTAAATCAATCGCCTCATTTAATGGAATTTTCTTTACAAGACTCTCATTTTTCTCGCCGTAAGCCTCATCCGGAGTTAAAATGACCGTTTTTGTCTCACCCGGAACCATTCCCCTGATTGCCCTGTCAAATCCGGAGATCATAGCTCCGCTTCCGAGTGTAAAATTAAGGGGTGTGTCATTTACATTTGATTCAAATACAGCACCTCCGGGAAAAGAGAGCGAATAATATACACTTACCTGGTCCCCGGATTTTGCAGGGGCATTTTTATCCATTGCATAGCCTCCTGCAAGCGACAGTCCGGCTATAAACAGAGCTGACAGAATTACGGCAATAACTGCCAGTGAAAAGGGAGACAGCCCTGAGAAATGAGTTTTATTTTTCATGGATTAACAGTTGATGTAAAATATCATAACAATTTCTGATATGTAGCTGTGTTTCAGCAGAGGTTATACAAAAAATGAAAAACGCCATTGCCTGTAATGGATTCTTTTCTTAATGCAGGATACGATGTTATTTTAAGTGCCGGTAAGTCGGGGGAGAACAGCATTGGAAGCAACTGCGGGCAGTATGTCGAAAAACTGAAAAAGGGCATCTCTCCTGCGGAGAAATGTTATACCTATAATATAAAAGAGATATGAGTGCATCAGGCAACTGCATTTATCTATTCTTTTCTCTTATAGTTTCTCTGAGATAATTCCGGCTTTAATCTCTGAATATTCCTCATCAGTGATTATACCCTTCTCCCTAAGTCCGGCGGCCCTCTCCAGCAGGTCCATCATCTGTCCTGATTTCTCTAAATTATCCTCTGAATTATCAGGTCTATCTCCGTTATTCTTCTGCCTCTCTTCGATAAACCCGGTAGCCAGAATTGCGGACGGCAGGGCAAGTAGCAGGACACCTGCAAGGGTGATAAATGATCCAATTGTCTTTCCAAGCGGAGTTATTGGGTATATGTCGCCATAACCTACCGTTGTCACTGTCATCATCGCCCACCAAATTGCTGCCGGAATGCTGGAGAATTTATCCGGCTGGGCGTGGTTCTCCACCAGGTACATAATCGTTGATGAGAATAAAATGACAAAGACCAGGAAGAAGATCATGATGGTGAAGATTTCCCTCTTTTTGATAACGACCCGCTTTAGCAGGGCAAGCGAAGTTGAATTGCGGGCATAGCGGCCCAGCTTGAAGATTGATATCAGCCTGAATCCACGCAAAAGGGCAAAATCAGTAGGGAAAAATACCGGAAATATAAGCGGTATGATGGAGATAAGATCAATAATCTGATAAAATCCTGTTGCATAACGGAGCCGTTCTGAAAATCTCCCGGTTATAGTTGGTGCACTGGTGCAGGACCATATCCTGAGAATATATTCAATGGTGAACACCAGCAGACAGAAGGTGATTATCAGGTTTAATCCGGAAGAGAAGGATACCTCTACTGAAGGGATTGTGAATATAACTACGGCAATCGTATTGGTAATAATTACAAGTGCAAGGAATACATGGGTGAACCGGGCGATTTTGTCACCCGGCGCCGGTTTTTCCATGAGTGCCTGTATCCGTGCTTTGGCCCTTTCTAAACGTGATGGTTCTCTCATCTGTTTCTTTTAACCGTTCATTTTTCAGTTTCCGGGCAGGATGGTGCACATAGTGTAATCCTTATGCCGGTTTTTTTACTGACAATTCATCTTCAGGTTGTTCTTATCCGTTTATTCAGCAAATATTCAGGACAATAATGTCCGGATTTCCGGTCAGAAACCGGCTACAGGTTCACCGTCAGTGCTAAAATCATTATTTTTCTCTCTTACAAAGAGCATCAGCACAATGCCGAGGATCTCAATTCCCATTAAGAAGAGGAATGCAACATCAAATGCACCGGCAAGATCTGAGACCGGGAGGTTGTGTACAGACTCCTTTGCCAGTTTAGGACCGAGTGCTGCGGTGGCAACCAGCATGACAAGAGCAACCCCAAGTGATGAACCAAGATTTGTCATCATCTTTATCATGCCGGAGGTTGTTCCCCTCTCTTTTTCCGGCGATTCCCCCATGACGGCACTGTTAAGAGGTGCATATGCAATTCCTGTTCCTGCTCCAAGAAGGAAGAGGTATATGACCACATGGCCTACACTGGTATTCTGGCTGATTGTTGAGAGTAGCAGGAGTGAGATGGCACAGACTACGAATCCGGCGATTATAGGTTTTTTTGTGCCTAACACATCTGAGAATCTGCCGGCAATGGGTGATGTGAGGATCATTCCGATTGGGAGAGCAAGAAGGACTGTTCCTGCATTGTCAGTCGGCAGGTCCTTTACCAGCTCCAGGAAGAACGGCATAAGGATCATCACTCCTGCCATTGCCATCTGTATGAGCATGACACTTATATTCTGAATGGTAAATGCCCTGTTGGAGAAGAGACCGGTATTTATCAACGGTTCCTCCGCTCTCTTTTCCCTGAACCAGAATATGATCCAGAATATTACAGATATAATCAGGGCCGGAATTCCTCCCGTTGAATCTGTTCCCTGAAGGGAGGTTAATCCATATATAAGAGTACTTAATGCAATAAAGACAAGTGCCACTCCTGGAATGTCAATTTTACCTCCTGGCGAGACCGGATTTTGCCGGGGCAGAGTATGCAGTCCCAGCAGAATGGCGATGATTCCCACCGGAAGATTGACGAAGAATATGAAGCTCCAGGAAAATGCACTTGTTAAAAATCCACCCATGACAGGACCAAGTGCTGCTCCAAGCATGGTAAACATGGCAACAATGCCGAGTGCCTGCCCACGAAGTGATGGTGCAAGGTAGCTTGTGACCATCACTGCTCCAAGTGCAGCTATTATCGCTCCTCCTATTGCCTGAAGCATACGTGATATTATCAGCATGTCAATGGAGGAGGCAAATCCGCATAATGCAGATCCAACGGTAAATACAGCAAAACCTGCCAGGAACACTTTCCGGTACCCCTTTATGTCACCAAGGCGGGCTGCGGCAAGCAGCAGGCTGACAAGGATTATCAGGTAGGCATTCAGAACCCAGGAGGCCGTCACTGTTGAAACATCAAATGCTTTTGCTATTGAGGGAAGAGCAATATTGACTATTGTGGCATCAAGTCCCGCCATAAATGATCCGAGTGAGATGACTATGACTATCATCAGTTCCTTTACGGACATCTTCTGGCGGGCAGGCTGTTCGTTCATTAATATATATCCTCATTCTGTCCGGATATATATTTATTGATTTTTCTGGTTGTTTTTCCGTATTGCCGGGAGTTGTTTCGGATAATTATGTCCCCGGAGTCCTTCTCTCTCTTTTCTGTCTGCGGGCCGGAGATTATGTATGCGATGTTTAAAGCCAAGCAAAAATATTTCAATAAGGATATTCAGAATAGCTCCGTTGACGATGAATAACCAATAATTCTGCGGACACTGTCTGTGCTGGAAGCTCTGGCAGATTCTCCCAAAGATTGTGGTATTATTCTTTTGCTTAAATATTTTTAGCAGTTGTGGTGAGAACTATGGAAAGTCATAAGGTATATGTCGGAAATCTGGCTCATTATGTTACTGAAGAGGAAATTGAAGATCTGTTTGCTGAATTCGGAGATATCATGAGCGTTAAGATTAAGCCACAGGAGGGGTTTGCTTTTGTTGAATATTCAACCATTGAAGAGGCTGAAAATGCGATTCACGGGACAAACGGGAAGGAATTTTCCGGCAGAACACTGAAGGTTGAGGATGCAGGGCCTGTAAGGTATCATATTCCAGGATAAGGATTAATCATTACTATTTTTTTGATATGAATTCATTGTGGGATTTTATTCCGGAGAATCATTATATGCAGCATTGACAATGTAAAATTAATTATCAAAGAGAATCAATTATCATTAATGAATGAACCGGTGCTTAAAGAAATTCGGCTGAAAAATATACTGTCTTTTGGGCCTGAAACGAAGTCTGTTCCTTTAGGCCCTCTGAATGTTCTTATCGGTCCAAATGGTTCCGGCAAATCGAATTTTCTTGAAGTAATTGGCCTTTTGCGTGCTGCACCAAGAGATCTCTCAGCACCTGTAAAAGAGGCGGGTGGGGTTCGTGACTGGCTCTGGAAGGGATCCACGAATCCTGAAGCCTCAATTGAGGTAATAATAAATTTAAATCATCATGAGATGCCAGTCAGGCATATTTTTTCATTTGTTGAACATGGTATGCGTTTTGAATTAACAACTGAATGCATTGAGAATAATAAGCCATTTTCAGGGTATAGTGAGCCGGTGTTTTATTATATGAATAAAAACGGCTATATCAGGTTAAGGGGCAAGCCACAATATCGGGCCGGAGTCAGTTCAGAATCCATAAATAATGATGATGAGAGGCAACTCCAAAGAGAGAAAATCGATCCGGAGAAATCTATTCTGTCACAGGTTAAAGATCCTGATTGTTATCCGATACTTGCTGATATTACTGAAATCTATGATTCTACGCGTCTTTACCGCGAGTGGACTTTTGGAAGGTACACTTCACCAAGGCAGCCACAAAAAGCTGATCTCCCTACAGAATACCTTTTAGAGTCATGTGAAAATCTTGCTCTTGTACTGAATTCACTCCGTTTTAATCCCCGTGCAAAAACTGACATTCTAGATGCACTTAATTATCTCTATCCTGACATTCAGGATTTCAATGTTCAGATCAACGGCGGGTGGGTGCAGCTCTATCTTGAAGAAGAACAGTTTAGTATTCCGGCAACCCGTTTGTCTGACGGCACATTACGCTATCTCTGTCTGGTTGCAATTCTCTGCCATCCCAGTCCTCCGTCTCTGGTATGTATTGAAGAGCCTGAACTTGGCCTGCATCCGGACGTCCTGCCCCATCTGGCAGATCTGATGATCTCGGCATCAGAGCGTTGTCAGCTTATAGTTACGACCCATTCTGATATGCTTGTGGACGCCCTGACGGAAACACCTGAATCTGTTCTTGTATGTGAGAAAAGGAATGGTAAAACCGAGATGAAACGGCTTAAATCTGATGATCTTAAAGGATGGCTGGATAACTACCGTTTGGGTGAACTATGGCTCAGAGGTGAGATTGGAGGCACGCGCTTTTGAAAACGAAGATCTACATTGAAGGTGGTGGAGATTCAAAAGAACTGCACAGCCGCTGCCGTGAGGGATTTAGCAGACTTCTGGAGTCATCAGGTTTTAAAGGCAGGATGCCTCAGCTTATTGCATGTGGTCCTCGTGATTCTGCGTACCGGGATTTTAAAACCGCTAACAGTTCAAATAATGCTGATTATGTCGCAATGCTGGTTGACAGTGAAGAACCGGTCAGCAATCCGGAAGATACATGGGTTCATCTTATGAAGCGTGACGGATGGGAAAAACCGGATGAGTGTGAAGATGATCAGGTGTTTTTAATGACTACCTGTATGGAAACCTGGATTGCAGCTGATCCTGATTCCCTTATAAGATATTATGGAAACTGTCTCCGTAAATCTTCTCTTCCTTCTTTACATAATATTGAACAGCGAAACCGACACGAAATCCAGAATGACCTGAAAAATGCAACTTTGGGGTGCTCAAATGTCTATCAGAAGAATAAGCGTTCCTTTGAAATTCTGGGCAAACTCAACCCGGAAATTCTTGAAAATAATATGGTGTTATTCAGGCGGATGAAGCGTATCCTGAATGAGAAGCTGTAATGTATTTATTCCGGAAATTTGTGGCATATCGGTGAATTTCAGTGAATATAAACTGATGCCTGCAAAGTTCAATTTTTATTAGCTGCGAAAAATTCCGAAGTCAACGCCAGATTAAATATGGCTTATGACCATAAATCAGGTATGGACAGAAAGAATATTGTGGCTTTTTCAGCCGGAATTTTACTTATTCTCTGTGCTGCTTTTTCGGGCTGCACAGGAGTGAACGATTCCGGTGATGACGGCACAGCAGCAGAGACTCCATCGCCGGCATCAACCCCGGCATCGACAGTAACGCCCGAAGATATCACCAAATCTGCCGGTGAAGTGGTGGATGCAAACAGCATCTTTGCATTTGACCTCTATCAGAAACTGGCAGGCGTCAGCAGTCAGGATGAAAACATCTTCTTCTCGCCTTATTCCATATCATCAGCTTTTGCACTAGTATATGAGGGGGCAAAAGGGGATACTGCGGCTGAGATAAATTCCGTGTTTCACTTTCCCGCAGAAATCCAGGATTTAAGGGACGGATTTTTAGAGATTAATTCCGGAATTAATGCCGGAGATCCTGAGTATGAACTGAGTGTTGCCAATGCACTCTGGGCTGAGAAGACCTACTCATTTCTGGATGATTATATCAAAACTGCGAAGGACTATTACTCGGCTGACACAACAAACCTTGACTTCATAAATCAGCCTGAAGAGTCAAGACTTGCAATTAATAAGTGGGCAGAAGATGAGACTCATGAGAAAATTAAAGACTTAATCCCGCAGGGCATGATTGACCCAATGACCCGGCTTGTAATCACCAATGCGGTATATTTCAAAGGTGACTGGGTAAAGCAGTTTGATGTAAACAATACCCATGAGGCCGCTTTCACAACCGCTTCCGGAAAGTCTGTAACGGTTGATATGATGCAGAGGACAGATGAGGATGCAGTATTTGGCTATATGGAAAATGATGATCTCCAGATGCTTAAGATGCCCTATGATCATGAATCCGGCAGAGAACTTGCCATGTATGTAATCCTGCCAAAGGGAGATGACCTGAGAACATTTGAAGAGGGTCTTGATTCTGACAGACTCACAGATCTTAAAGCAGCCATTGCAGAAAAGGAGGTGAAAGTATTCTTCCCTAAGTTTAAGCTTGAGACCGAATATTCTCTTTCAGACACACTTGCAGATATGGGAATGCCCGTTGCATTTTCAGATAAAGCTGATTTTTCCGGAATGGACGGGACAAAGAGCCTCTCTATCAGCGATGTTATCCATAAGGCATATGTTGATGTAAATGAGGAGGGAACTGAAGCCGCCGCCGCAACTGCGGTTGTGATGAGGCTTACGGCAGTGATGGATGAAGAGCCTGTTCCGGTATTCATGGCAGATCATCCGTTCATCTTCATGATTGAGGATACGGATGATGGAAATATTCTCTTTATGGGTAAATTGTCCAGTCCTGCCTGAAAGAATAAATACTAATTATCTCTTTTTTTACATATATTGATCTCTATGCAGCAATAATTTATCAGAAAAGATTTCCGGACCGTATTCTCAGGTTTGTGTTCCCTGATTTGGATATATCCTCTGTATTCTGAAGTCAGCAATCCCTGATTTAAATTATTATATGTGAATCCGGCATATGCATTTAAATCTGTTGAATTCTTCCATATTCATAAAACTGCTGTAAATGCTCCCTTACTGAATCATTATCTGAAAGCAGCATATTTCCGGTTGTCAAAACATTCATTTTTTGCCTTTAGATGCACATATTATTCAGGAGAGATGGTATGGGCATTTTAGACAGAATAAAATCACCGGAAGAGGCATTTGAGAAAGGAAACCGGCTGGTTGATTCCGGAAAGTTTGAAGAGGCCTTGAAAGCATATGAGTCTGTATCTGAATCAGAATATCCTGAAATACACTATTGCAGAGGAAATGCGTATTATGGTCTTTTAAAGTATGACAAGGCAGCAGAGGCATATAATAAGGCAGTTGCCATAACTCCGGGTGATGCTGATGCACATTACAACCGTGGAAATGCCCTCTATAAACTGGGTTGTCCTGACGAGGCAATAGAGGCATACGATAAGGCAACCGGAATTGACAGCCGGCTTGCCGAAGCCTACAATAACAAAGGAAATGTTCTGTCAAAGTCCGGAAGGTATGAAGAGGCCCTTGCAGCGTTTGAGAGTGCCATAGCTGCCGGAACGGATTTTGCAGAAGGATACAATAATAAAGGTCTTTCACTGTCTTCACTTGGGCAGTATGATGACGCAGTTTTAGCTTTTGATAAAGCAATAAGCATAAGATCTGACTATGCAGAGGCGTATTACAACCGTGGAAACGCCCTGTATGAGGCCGGACGCCATGATGAAGCCCTGGCTTCCTATGATATGGCAGCTGAAATTATCCCTGAAAATTCCCTGTACCACAACAACAGAGCACTCACTCTCTTTGAACTTGGCCGTTATGAGGAAGCCATGGCAGCATTTGACCGGTCATTAAGTCTAAACCCGAAAGATGCCGATCTCTGGTTTAATAAAGGTTTTGCCTTAAATAATCTCGGACAGTATGACAAAGCCCTTAAGGCAGTCGAGAATTCAGTCAGTATTAATCCTGATGATGCTGAAGCACAGTATAACAAAGGTTTTGCCCTTAATGAACTTGGCCGTTATGACGAGGCAATTATTGCACTGGACAGATCAGTTGCTATAGATTCCGGAAATTCTGAAGTTCAATGCTTAAGAGGAGCGGTTCTCACTGAACTTGGCCGTTATGATGATGCAGTTAAAGCGTATGATCTGGCACTGGGCATAGTTCCGGATAATGCCACATTCTACTATCAGAAAGGCGATGCCATTGGAAAAACCGGCCGGTATGAAGAAGCGATATCGGTATATGATCAGGCAATTGCTTTAAATCCTGATTACGCCGCTGCATACTCTAAGAAAGGAAAGGCGCTCATTCATCTGGGAAGATATGATGATGCCTCGGCGGCTTATGACATGGCAAAGAGAACTGAGCCGGATGCTGTCAGGGATAATTAACTGATTTCTGCTATAAGTGTCATTTACAATATAATTCCGGGGAAAATTATCAGGGGAGTATTCCGGCCCGGAATTATTTCCGGATGCCATGTCCATATTATCCCCGGAAATAATGTCATCTTATGGAAGATGAAGGTTTATTTTCCCCTGAGATGCCAATTATTTTATAATTATATTATATGTGGATTGGACGGCTGGGATAACTTACAGGACCTCTTTTCTGTTCATCTCTTTCATCAGGTGATGGAGGTGCTCGTCAAGGTTTTTAATGTGGCTGTTAAGCTCTTCAATGTCTCTTCCTACGTGCTCAATATCATCATGTACATGATGAAGCTCTTCACTTACATGCTCGAATAGTTCTTCTGTCATTTATTTACTCCTGTTTAACCGGAATAACCCGGCTCTTTTTTTTCTGTGATTAGCTTAACTTCCGTAAGGATTTACGCTAATTACAATAACATATTTCATATTTTGGTGCAGTAATATCTGACTCTGAAATTATTTGGGTTGCTTTGAATAACCTCTCTGAATTTCAGTTTTGTTCCGCTTTTTTCTAACTCTGCGCTATCCTATGTGGCAGTATTCAGACAATAAGATGATTCTGTAGCGCTTCTTCATGTACGGATGCTTTAGAATCCGGATGCCGTTTCCGGTGTTAATAGAATAGTTCTGCATTACCGGGTTATGAATTGCATTGACCGGCGGAGCGGCATGACAGCATTGAAAAAAGTGTATTTGTTATTATCTGTAATGGTGTACGTTGTTAGTTCGAAGTTGACATGAATTTATTTTTTTGTATGTACTGCTCCACAGTGCAGAAAAAACTGTCCGCATATTCTGTTTTTGGAAATGTCTATTTCAGACTGCTGAGGTTAAATTCTCTATCATTGCCGGAGATATATCCGGCAATTTCTTTTGCAGCGTCTTCGCTGATTTTTTGGCATGTACCGGAGAGAGTTTTGATATATCTGCTGCTGATAATACCTATTGATGAGTCTTTTTCTGCGGCTCTGCTTTTTATTGTAAAGAGCGATATGCAGTTTTCGTCACTTCTGAAGCAGGGTATATTTCCTATCTGTGCGGGGTATGCCACAGGAGGACTGTGAATGTATCCTATCCATGAACAGGCATTTTCAGAGACATAAAGAGATGTAATGCCGATTCCGGCAAGTTCTTTGATCTTCTGATGAAGACTGTTTTCTGTATTGGCTTTGTATGAATTTTTATGATATTTTCTGGGTGTCCCGTCATTTTGGGCACTGGCGGAATACTCCAGGAATTTCACATATTTGTGGAGAGAGCGTGGTAAAGCCATAAGATTCCTCTTTTTGCTTTACTTTAGATCATTCTGTGAATCGGATGGTTCTCATCCATGACTTCCCCGCCAAGTTCCTGCCATGTCTCGGCAAGTACTATGTCACAGAATGCGGCAGTGGTCGCCATCGGCTCCATGCTTTCAATAGGGCCGTACATGATGAGATCGGCCCCAAGTGTCATTGCGATG
Organism: Methanoplanus limicola DSM 2279; assembly: GCF_000243255.1. Classification (NCBI taxonomy): domain Archaea; kingdom Methanobacteriati; phylum Methanobacteriota; class Methanomicrobia; order Methanomicrobiales; family Methanomicrobiaceae; genus Methanoplanus; species Methanoplanus limicola. The sequence continues at coordinate 583,761 of NZ_CM001436.1, read as the reverse complement.
ATATTGCATCCAATATCAGGTGATGACCATGCAGCCTGCCTGATGCCATCAATTCCTCCAAAGTAATGGTGGTACATCTGCTCGGCGAGTGCTTCTTTTCCTTCATATATGTCGGATAGTCCGTTCTTGCGCCAGCGTTTGAGCCATGTCCATGAAACGGTCATGTTATGATATGCCCCTCCGCACGGGAGTCCGTGTATTGCCTTGCAGGCGAGGATGTGACGGAATGATGCTCCGGACCCCAGTCCAAGAGGAGTTGCAGCTGTATCAAGAATCGGGCGTGTAATGCCGCATTCATCTGCGATCTGGAGCATACTCTTCTCCTGTCCGGCTACTCCGCCTTCCTTTAAGACTTTCTCCTTCCCGATTACGGTTGCTTCTCCGGGATTGAATGCCAGAACGATTGCAGAATTCACATCACTTTCTTTGAGGACATCAATGTTCTCCTGGGTGATTGAACCGTTTATTGAATTATAAATGGCTCTGTCAGAGAGTCCCACTTCATCGACAAATTTTGTGGCATGCACAAGGGCTGCCGGATCTGATGAATCCATCAGGAAGGGAGTTTTGCTGTCTATGCTGTCAAACCACCTGATGTAGCTTTCAAAAGCTTCTGCATGTTCTGAGATTATCTGGCAGAAGAATGGATTTCCGGTGAGATCATAGAGTTCCTGTGTTCTCTGCCAGAGTGCTTCTGCTTTTTCCTTATCAATCTTACCTGTGTGATCATCAAGGACAATCTCCTGTTTGTTGTAGAAGATTGATGCACTGAGCACACGCGGGTATTCTCCGGGCTGTCCGCCTAATTTTATGCCGTTAAAATCCAGCACTGTCTGTTCTTTATCAAATCTAAACATAAATTTCACGTCCTTTTCGTGACGTCGAGCCCAAGTTAAATTATTTTTATTTAGAACAATTTAATTTGAACTAATTATCTTTGTAAAAACTGATTTAAATAAATTCCGGAATATCTTTTGGCAGGTCGTTTACCTGGTATAGTTTATACCTGCAATACGGGATGTTTGCAACATGCGGTATGTCTGCGTACAGTTTCAGGATGAAGTCTGCAAAGAGAAGAACTGATATAATCATATAAATGTTGATTTAAATGAATAATAGCCATTTTTTCTCTTTGTTTGCTGCAGAAAGAAAAAGCGGGGAAGCAGGTTATAATGAATAACTTTTTTACCCTCTCTTCTGTGTTATCCGGGATCTGCTGCAAAAGATTATTTTTGCCGGTATAAAATTCAAATACTCTTTCAGATCCAGCTTTGGCAGATTTAAACAGCTTTTTCTGATTGCAGTTCTCTGCTGAAAATACGCTGCCAACATGATGCAAATCCGCAAATATGAACCATGATGAGATGGGTGGGAAGGGCAGAAACCGGAGGTATTTAAGAGTCATGCCATCTCCCCTTCAGGGATTTTTGGATATTGTACCCTGTCTGTTATTATTAATGTCTCCTCCGGAATTCCGCCCGTCACCATCAAGGGAGATATTGGGTGAAGTTATCCACTCACGGTAGGTCTGATAATTAAATGAGTACCTTCTGACCTTCTTTCGTGCAGTGCCAAATTCACATTCCTCAGGATATACCATCTCATCCAGTGATATGGCGGGGCACTTCTCTAAAAGCCCGGCATATTTCAGACCTCTTGCTGAATAACCATGAAAGACTCTTCTGACCTGGTAATAGGAGAAGCCGAGCGCCTCCTGGATCATTCCGACTGTGACGAAGTTCCACTCCATCTTCTCCATAACTGCCAGTGTGTTGGCTTCGTTCTTTGTAAGGTTTGATGACATATCTCCGTTATCCCGGCTGATCTTTTTATAGAGTTTCAGGGCGGCATAAAAGTCCGACTCATCCGCATCAATATATTTCACATCCGGATCTTCCTTTGGGGTCTCCCTCTGCATTGAGAAGAGCAGGGCATGTGATTTTATCAGATCAAAGAGCATTGTTGGATTTCTCCGGTTGTGAACATCTGAAAATCTTATTCTCTCTGCAAATGGTATTCTGACATATACCTGCCTCTCTTTTAAGATACGCCAGATCTCCCTGCATACCGGGATGCCTTCGTGTTCGGCAGTTTCTGGTATGCCCTCAGCTTCACTTCTTTTAATGTGCTTAAGAACATCCTCATCCTGCCGGTGTGAATCGTCAATCCAGACGGTAAGCATCCGGTTTAACACCTGATCATCACCGGCATCCTCAACTTTTGAGAGCCACCAGACACACCTCTCAGGAATTCTGCATATTTTCAGCTTTCTTTCGGTTGTGAGGGTCATATGTTCAATGCTTTCTGTGAAGTTTGAGGTGGAATTTTTAATTATCTCCTGGAAATCATCTGACAGGGCTGTGTCGTCAAACCAGAAGATGGTTCCTGCCTTTAAATTTGGGTTATAATAGAGGGCCTTGTCGCTTACAGTTCCGGAGAGTTTAAAATCCTCAGGTAAGAGTTTTAGCATTGTTTTGCAGGCATGGGTCTTGCCTTTCCCGGAATTTCCGGAGACAGATACATGAAGACCGCTTGTGTTATAAACCGACTGGGAGGCAACTGACATTGCCATACACTCGGCGACAACTCTGTCTCCTACGTGGTTCTTCTCAAAGGTGTCGAGGATGAATTTAAGCGGGTCGCCGTTTTTGAGAATTTCGATGGCGGAATTTTGGGCGGAGGTTGTGTCAATGTCATTTAATGATTTGTCATCCTGATTGCTATCGCTGTTTTCTTCGGGAATTATCTCCGGGAGTTTATCATTCCCGCCGGAAAGAGAGGATATTACTGTCTTCCGGTTGTCATTCTGCTCCTTAACCGTTTTCCTGCCGGAAGTCTTCTCTCCTTCATACATCGCCCGTAATTCCTGCCATCTCTGCCTGCCTGCACCGCAGGAATTGTGGTGGCATCCGGCAAAAACTGCACCGTTTTCAAACTGGATTGCAAATGCCCCGTCTTTATGGGCTGAAGAGAACGGGCATTCTTCAAGGATATACAAAGTCCCGTCCTGCCAGGGCTTTTCTGACCGGACCTTTATGTTATGTGCTGACAGCCAGTCTGCAAGGGGTATTTTTCCGCCCGGAACTGTGATTGGGTTTGCTCCATTCCCCTCCCTTGTAATTTCTGAATTGGCGGCCGGCGGGATCTCCTTTCTGTTTCTGCCCGGAATTGCCTCTGCAAGTTTTATGAGAAGTTTTTTTGGGACGGTCTCCTGATTATCAGCGGCTGAAATTATGCCCGATCTCCGGTGGGGACGAATCTCTGTGCTGTCACCTTTCCGGGCGTGTGTCCCGTATAATTTCCAGATTCGTGAGGCGTTGTAATTGCCCTTATCAACAACGGCTTTTTCGTCTGAGAAGAGGGCATCAAGTGTTTCAAGGCAGTGTTTAATGAGGATAGTTGCATCACCGCTGTTTTTGAGGTCAATTCTGTACAGGAGGTGTGCACCGTTTCCGGAATCGGCGGATATTGGTTCTGGAAATCCCAGCTCACTTAAGAAAGCTGCAATTTTCTCTGCCATTTTAAGTGCATAGTTATGTTCATCATCTGAGGATGATACGCCTGACGGGCGGACGGGATCGATGTCCACCGGAAGAAAACGCCTTCTGATTATGTCGGCATCCGAGGTTGCTGCATCTTTTTTTGTGAGCTGCCTGATTCTGTCTGCCCTTCTTGAATATAGAACCGGGTTTACCTCGTTTAAGGTTACATAAATACCGTTTTCTCCGGATATGTCAAGTCTGAAGGCTTCGTCTGATAGCTTGTCATGGTCCTTAAAGTAGCCGCTGTATGTCTTGAAATCGGATAATGCCCTTAGTTCGACCACATCTTCCGGCAGGAAAAGAAGATTTATATTCTCCCTGATCTCCTCCTTTCTTCTCTTTGCATCCTCAAAGTTCATGCAGGCATCACCATTTTTTTGGAAATTGCAGCATTTTTTGGGAATTTAGCCCCGGAAATTTCTGTTGAGAAATTAGTAATTGTTATATCAGTGTCCGGGTAATAACTGTTAGCAGTCTGGTGGAATTTTACTGTCCTAAGAGTTTTTTCCGGGCTGCTGTTTATCTTGTTAACACCTTTTATATTAATCCTGCATCTTCTGCTGATTTTTTTCTCCGGTTCTCTGTGTCTTTGATATTTTAATCTCATTTTATCACCGTTCTTCTGTCCGGCCTGTTTTGCCGTCATTTTTTGGAAGTTGGGATCTGTGATTCGGGAATTTCCGGATTTTTTGGATTCTGATTTTTTTTGAGAGCCTAAGCTAATGTATTTTCAGTTGTCGTGGAAAATCTCTCTTCTCAGGTTCTCCTTATCAGATCCCGCCTGACGGTTTGGTGCCGGATTTAACAAAAAACACCTGGTATGATTATTATCAGGAGTTATCAGTTCTGTTTCCGGCAGAAGTTTTCCGCCCAGGTTTATCTTCCTTATTATGAGGTTAATAACAGGGTATATAATAACATTCGGGCGCAGGGTGAAAGTAAAATCCTAAAAAATTGTATTTGGTGGATTTGTCTATTTAGCCGTTGCTTTACATTGTGACTCTCTTTGCAGGGCTGAAATTTTCAGTTCCGTCTGACTGTCCCGGTGGGCGCATGGTGGTTATAATTCCGGGCCGTTATTCTCTGTATTTATATTCGGAATATTGAGGTGCGGCAGTTTTATGGTGTTATTAACATCTGTCTGATATTTTTTCTGCTAATTATTCAGGCAGATCAAAAAAAGGGAGGATTTTTCAACCCGGAATCTGCATGGAAAGATGGTGTGAGATTTTGTGAGACGATTATCCTTCTCTTGCTGATATTATTCTGTCTGGATTTTGTCTTCCCGTTATTTAAGATATTTTTGACATCGATTTTATAAATATGGCATTTGAATTTGAATGTTCCAAAATTCAGTTTTCAGAACATTCCTGATTAATTTAATATCAGTCTTACACTGTCATCCTGTTGCACTTTTTTAATCAGGACTTTTGTGACCTGTCAGATGAGAAGTCCAAGCCCGTAAGAAACAGAATTGACAATGATGGCAATGATCACGGCCTGATACAGCCTGATTTTAAGCATATACCAGATTATCACTGACTCCACAGCGGCAACAATAATCTCACCATTGACCGGATACCATGACATATCAAGATAAACCGGCATTATAAACCAGAGGTATGGCAGAGTCAGTGCCGTCATCAAAATTCCGGCTGCAAAAATATCCGGCTCGGAAATCTTCTCTTTCAGGTTTTCCTTACCATTAACATTAAGATTGTCCTTCCGGTCAGCTTTCTTTCCACCGTTTTCTCCATCTGTTTTTTTATCTGCATCTCCACAGTCTGTGCAATTGTCTGCATCTTCTCTGTATTTTCTACCGCTAATTGTTCTCTTCAGGAGATCTGTTCTTTCTGCAATGCGGATTATGGCGTACATCAGCGGGATTTCCATAATCCACGTAAAGATGAGGGATTCAAGGAATAAGGATTCGTAAGTCATATGCAGGTTTGTTGGTCATTGGTTTGTCTTTTCGTATGGGTAACCGGTTTGATTTATTCCATCTTTTCCGGGACATTAGTTCCTCAGGCCCAAAAATTTCAGAATGGCTGTAAAGAAACTGTCATCTGTATCATTCCGGAGATTTTGAGATGAAGTTATATTATCAGCCGTTAAAATTTTGATATTTTCCGGTTTTATCTTCTCTTCTGCTGCAAACTGAGTTTCTTTTTCTGTATTATGTTTTATTATATTGCCATCCTCGTCTGTAGGAATGGTGTAGTGCAGGCTGCCTTCTTTTCTTATTGGCTGACCTTCCGGATTACAATAGTCTTCACATGGTACAGTCTCAAGTAAATCTGAACAGTTAAGATCAATATTGCGTACTTCTTCATTACATGCATAGTATTCTTCAGTCCAGACCATGGTTGTGTTATTCATCTCAAATGTTCTTGTACCTTCAGGATAAATCTTATTTTCATCATATTCTTCAAAATATTCTCTGCATAAGTCATATCCTTCGGATATTAGCCTTGATTGCTCTTTATTGCAGGCATCAGATTCGTCAGTCGTCATCAGGCACGGCCCGTATTCTCCTGAATGGTAATCCCTGTAAACATTGTACTCCAGGTAATTGCAGTCCGGATTTGGAATATCACCTATATTTTCGATTGTAAATTCCACACCGCCGGCTTTTCCGCATAGTGTACAGTGGTCAATTACCCTGTGATTATAGTAAAACGGCTCGTAGATGGAGTCTCCGTAATTATCTACTGTAGCGGAATATGAGAATACTTCTGTCATATTGTATGTTCCCGTTTCTCTTTTCTCATAATTTCCACTTAGATAATCTTTCCATTCCTGGGTTCTCACTTTGAGAATGTAGCCGTAGCATTTTACGGTATAAGTAACTGACTTGTTGTATGGTTCTCCGTCTTTCTCGAAGAAAATCTTAGTTTCGGTAGGCTGTGTTATGTCCGCAGATGCCGGTAATATCAGTGCCAGAAAGATAAATCCGGCCAGTATCAGGATAACTATTGCTTTGCTGTTCATTTAATCAGCCCAAAAAATTTCATAATTGCTGTAAAGAAACTGTCATCTGCATCTGTGCGGGTGTTTTGAGATGACGTATCGTTTTCAGCCGTTTCGTTTATTACGTCTTTTAATGCTGTATCCGGTTCTGTTATCGTTTCAGATTTATCGGATTCCTGTTTTGTATCCATCTCAATTATGTTACCATTTTCGTCCGTTGGAATGGTGTAATGCAGGTTACAGTATCTTAGAAGAGGATTTCCGTCAGGGTCACAGTAATCACTGCATGAAACTTCATCGTCAAATACAGTGCAGTTTAGATCAATGGCTTCTGCTTCTTCATGGCATTTTCTGCACTCTTCTGTGATCACCATTGTAACTCCGTCGCGTTTAAAGGTCCCGGTGTCTTTTGGGTATTTCTTTTTTTTATCAAAAACTTCAAGATATCTGTCGCATAATTCATGCTCTTTTTCCTTTAATTCGTTCTCCTCCTCCTGACATCTGTCTGACTGACTGGTGCTGATGTAGCATACGTCTGAGCTTTTCTCCTTTGGAAAACTGACAAATTTCTCTCTCATTTTGCAGTCCGGAATCGGGCTTACCCCTGCATTTTCAATTACAAACTTTTTCCCCTCTGCTTCTCCGGAAAGTGTGCAGTAATCAATGATCCGGTAATTTAAGTAAAACGGTTCAAATATCTCATCACCGTAATGGTCAACGGTTGCGGAGTATGAGAATACTTCAGTCTGGTTGTATGTCCCCGGTTCTCTTCTCTGGTAATTTCCACGCCAGTAATATTTGAAATTCGGGTCTGTGTCGTCCACAATGTAACCATAGCAGGTAACCGTGAAACTGACAGTGCCGTTGTAAGGCTCTCCGTTCTTTTCAAAGAAGACTTTGGTTGAGGTCGGCATTATTCTATCCGCAGATGCCGGCAAAGTCAGAGCTATAAGGATAATCCCTGCCATAATCAGAATTGTTATCTGTTTGCTGCTCATTTAATCAGCCCTAAAAATTTCATAATGACTGTAAAGAGATTATTGTCTGCACCTTTACCGGGGTTTAGGGATGATGTCTCGTTTAGAGCCGTTTCGTTTCTGACATTCTGCTTTGCAGCACCATTTTCTGTAATTGTCTCTGGTATGCCGGATTCCTGCTTCGTATCCGTCTCAACTATATTGCCGTTTTCATCAGTCGGGATTGTGTAATGCAGGCTGCATTCCCTGTCAATCGGATGACCTTCAGGATCGCAGTAGTCCTCACATGGAACCGTCTTTAAGAGATCGGTGCAGTTGAGATCAAGGCTGTATGCCTCGTCAGTACACCTGAGGTATTCTTTTGTGAGAACCATAGTGACACCGTCAGCCTCCATGGTTCTCGTATCATCGGGGTAAATCCGGGTGTCATCATAAATTACCAGGTATTTATCGCACAGGTCGGCTTTTTGGCATTTCAGCCTCTCTTCCTCTTCAAAGCAGGTATATGCACTGTCTGTTTCCATGTGGCAGACATCAGAATCATAATCCCGGATTACACGATACTCTGCTCTTTTGCAGTCCGGAATTGGACTGTCTCCAATATATTCAATGACAAATTTTTTGCCGCTTGTCTCTCCACAGAGTGTACAGTGATCAATTACCCGGTAGTTCAGGTAAAACGGTTCATATATCGCATCGCCGTAATGTCCGGCAGTTGCGGAGTATGAAAAGACCTCAGTCATGTTGTATGTTCCCGGTTCTTTCTTTTCATAATTCCCGTTTATGTAATCCGTAAATTCCTCTGATCCCGGATAAAAGGTATAGCCGTAGCATCTTACTGTAAATTCGACAGAATCATTATACGGCTGACCGTTTTTTTCAAAGAAAACTTCTGTTTTGGTTGGGGTGATAATATCCCCTGATACCGGCAGGCATATTATCGTCATTAGCAGAGATACTGAAATCAAAATAACCGGGTATTTTCCAACAATCATATTTTATAACCCTTATATTTCCTTTTTAAAATTCCATTCCCCGCCCACCGGACCAAAGCTGGTTATATTCACAGAGATATTTTCATACGTTACTGAGAGTGGTTCAACTGTGCAGGTAAAAGTCCTTAGCTCTCCGTTCATTCCCGATAATTCGGCATTCCAGAGATATTTTTCCTTCCCGCCGTCAATACTGTAAAATCCACTGATTTTATCGTCCGGTGAATAGGTATATGTCCGGACTTCTCCTCCTTCATTGGTTATGTTATACACCGGATTTTTTGGAAGAACGGAAAAAAGCAGGTCTGTACCGGTGGGCCTGGCATCAATTTTCTCAAAAGTAATCGTTATATCTTCATCTTCTCTTTTGGTATCAACCGGAATTATTTCATTCATAATTTCACCGTCCGGTTTAACCATGACTTCAGATATTGCCTTTCCAAGTACACCTGTAAATTTCTCTTCAGTTATGCCGTCCCAGACCATCACATCCGGCATTTCAAGGACGTATAATCCGGGAGAAACGTTTCTTCCGTATTCATCAGTCAGGTCCCATATGATCTCATAAGTGAGGTTTTCACCGGGTTTTATCCCGACTGTATCACTCCCATTTGAATATCTCTTAATAATTCCAAACGGCAGGGAGATGTCACTTGGGTCTTTAATCAGAAACTTTGGGGAGTAATTTCCAATTTTAAGAGGCAAATCACCTTTGTTTAAAAACGTGACCTCTATTGTGGCACTGCCTCCTTCTGTTGCTATGAGTGATTTTGGGGATGTATGAATTGTAAGGCCGTCATATTTACCTTCTGAAAAATCAGCTTCTGAATGTGTACCTTTGGGACCATCTGTACGGTTGTCCTCCGGAAGAATGATCCAGTTGCCGTTTTCGTCATATACTTCTGTTTTTGTGTTATCTGTGCATCCGCATGTGGCAGTAATAGCCATTACAAGGGCAGACAATAATATCAGTTTTATAATTGTTAGTTTCTTCATGAAATTACCTCTCAAAAATCCTGAATCTGAAATAATCGTTTTTGCTTCATGGATATCATATCCCGGCAGTGTTAAGGTACCTGACTTCAGTCCTGTTAAAGATCATAACAACCTCATTTTTCTCTTTGTCAAATATCCACCAGTTCTCCATCCGGTTGTCATGATTTGCCGTATAACGGTGGTTCTGGTCTGAATAACTGTAAGATACATTTTCCGGGTATTCATACCGCACAAAGTCTTCTCTGTCATTGGCGGCAAATGCAAATGACATATCGCCGTATCTTAAAGTCAGGACGACAAGAATTCTTTTTTTGTATGCCTCATCTTCCGTTTCCGCTGCGAATTCCGGTTTAAATCCGGCATTAATCAGGTTTTTAAACTTGCTGTTGTTTATGGCCAAAGCTATGACTGCCGTAATATCGGATGTAATATTTTCCTTTACTGTAAAATCCGCCTCTTTGATATTATTTACATATCCGGATGATTCCGGGCTGAGTATATCCCCTTTGACTGTATCAGGAAAGATGAAGTCTGTCTCATTCTGGGCCAGAATGATTTTCGTTCCGTTGAAGAAGTATGTCTCATCTCCGAAGGTAGCTTTTGAATATCCCTCTATATCCTGTGGCATAATAATTCCGTCTCCAGCCACTTCTCCGGAGGACTCATTTACACTGACAAAATATGTAAGACCGCTGTAATCTATGATCAGCCGTGGATATGACGAAAGGCAGAATGCCGGATATTTGGGACATGGGGTAAAAATGAAATCAACTGAGCGTATTTTCCCTCCGGCTTTAATGAGCTGCTCTGTTTTTTTCTCCTTTAAAGCTGTCTTAGCAACATAAGACCCGTTTGTTGTCAGGAGTTCCTCTGCTGATTGTGATATCGGTATCTCTGAATAGTTAATTATTAATTGTTCTTTGGTTGGGAGCTGCACTATGGCGTCAGAATTGTCTGTGTTGTTGGCATCTGCGTTGTATTCCGTGCATCCTGTAATTAGTGTCACTGAAACAGCAAGAGCCAGTATCCCTGTTAATTTTAAAAATTTAATTCTCCCGGGTCCCCGCATGACTTTTATCCCTGATTAATGGATTTATTTCGGGACTATATAAATGCCTCTCACCATACCATTGAACTATATATGATATGTCAGAGTTGTTCGATAGAATGGTCAGAGGTATATTTATAGGTTGAAATCAGATTGTTGTATATATGGTGTGCTGCATTCCCTATTTCATCTGCATGAAGCATTCTAATGCCGGGCGTGGTGGACGCTGCAACTATGGTGATTTTCCTGCCAGTATCTTGTTTTACTTCATATTGTCCCTGACAATCCTCTCTTTAATGGTTCAGTCCGGATCAGCATATGATACAGCACCGGGCACTACTGGTATAATTGGGACAGACAGCCCCCCGCGGTACTGCGGTATTGACGGTGATTATGTGATCTGGAGTGAGTATAAAAAACTCATACTCCACAATCTTGTGGAGAATAAAAGCGTTAAAATCTCAGGCGGCGGTTTTTATGAACTCTATTCTCCGAAAATTTCCGATGGCAATGTAATCTGGCTTGAATGGGAGAATGAATTTGCTGATACACGTATATGGGACCTTTACATCTATAACATCTCCTCAGATGAGATTCAGCTGATTCCAACTGAGATGGGTGCCCCCCGTTATCCTGATATTTCCGGAGAATTTGCAGCATGGACGGATCATAACGATGTCTATCTTCTGGAGCTTAAAAAAGGAGAACCGGAGAAAATTTCGGAAAAAACAGTCTTTACCGGAACATGCCGTGTGGACGGGGGAACCGTAGCCTGGGAGGGGACAGAAAACCCGGATTCACCGGTAAATGATCTGTACATATACAATATCAGCACCGGAAAGACAGATATTGTATCTGATCTGACTGGATTTCGTGATGAATTCCTGCTGCATGACAATACTGTCATATGGGCGGATTATACAACCAACAGTTCACACTCTTCTGTTATGAAATATGACACCGGCAGTAAAACAACAGAGGAAATTGCAAGGGTCAGGGATAATGCCGGGAGTTTTTCAGCATCCGGAGATATTCTGGTCTTTACAAATTTTGGCTTCTGGAGTACTGATGTACCGGACCGGCAGAACCATCTGCTGAATATGACAACCGGAGATGATATGGTTATAAATTCTGCCGGGGAAGGAGGATGGGCAATAGATGTCTCCGGCAACAGGGTTGTCTGGTCAGTTCAGGATGTAATCTTATTCACATATGACCCTTCCGCTATTCCGGAACCTGAAAATCAATCTCTGCCAGGGTTTAGCTATGTCCCGGTAATCTGTGGAATTCTTGGAGCAACAGGCATATCCATATGGCGTGATGCAAAAAAATCCCTATAACACTTCAGATTGCCTGTTTCGTAATTGACAGATCACTTTATGGGAAGTATTAAGAAAGGAACGGCAGCAGGATAGTTGCAGGCGTATCTTCTGCAAAATACCGGCAGTAATTTAAATTATACAATATTCCGGATGAAACACCCTCCTGTTCTTTCTCTTTTTAAATGAAAATCTGACTGTGCTTTACAGATTCTTATAGCAGTCTGTTATCAGTTTAAAAAACCCGAATATTATTATCATGACAATTAATATCTCTGCAAAAAAGCCGAAATGAAGTATAACAAGAGCAGTTATGCTCTCTTCTCCGGCTATGAACTGTGAACTGTCAGTTATCAGATCTAAAAACCAGCCGGTTAAAAAAAGCCTCTGTCCGAAGAAATCCGGCGGAAAATGCTGTCCTGCAATCATTTCCGGAACAATTACCATTGTTATGATGAAAGGGAATGATACAAACGGGACAAGGAATGCTGCTATTGTCTCACCTTTTTTGGATAATATATTGTCAAATATGGCCATTGATATTGATACTGAACAGGCAACAGTGAATGCTATGAGTGTAAACCAGGTAATTACCGGAATAAACGGAATGTTTTCATAATCTGAAATTACAATAAGTGCTGCCGGTAAAACCAGTAATTGCAGGAAAACTGCAACTGTAATCCTGATGGTTCGCCTGAAATTCATCAGGGCGTAATAGAGCACCAGTGACAATATTGAAGGCAGAAGAATCAGCAATAAAAACCAGATCATATTTGAACTCTTATCTCTTTTGGCTAAAGTGAATGCATCATATTCATGGCCATCACAAACGGGCTTAATATTAGGCAGCAGACGGACAATACCGTTTTTCTTTTCTTTAATACTCCTCCTGTCCCTGCAATTCCAATTGCCAGTGCCGGGAAAATCTTATCTCTGTGATTCTGAAGATATGAAAAAATTATCTCAGAATTTGAGGAGTACATCATTTCATCCGCGAGACAGGCTAAAGCTACCGGAATAAACGGGACAATTATGTAATATGTAAGAAACGGAATGACAAAAGCAAGAATCAGCACCTGGTATTCTTCAGGTCCGCTACCTGGATATTTACCTGAATACTTTTCATCAGGTTCTGGTACATTACCATTCATTCCGAAATATACTGCCATTACCGGTGCAATGAAAAATATCAAATTCAGGGTGGAATTGCTGATCATATAGAATTCTGTTACTATATATGACATCACTGAGATGAAGATCAGCAGGAATACTACAGTCAAAGCAGACAGGTAAAAGCAGTAACCTGAATTTAACATAGATATTTTACTCCCCTTCAGTTCTAAACACCCCAATATACCCCTTAATAAAAAGTCAAATACCCTGTCTGTTTTATTGGCTGATGAATTTTTATTTTTGCCTTTTAAGGCCTTAATCTTCAGTTATGTAAGTTATAATATATATGTCCCTCTCACCATACCATTGAACTATCGTCTGTGACTGGAAAAAAGTTAATGATGTTATGTCATGTAACGCATTTCATGTTGGATCTTTTATTTTCGTGACTGTTCAATGGTATGGTGAGAGGTCTTTAAGGTATCTTAGCATAATATTTTAGAAGTAATAATCTGCAGGATATTTTTCATGGTGGGAATTTTAATAAGTACAGGGGTAGCTGCCGTGTCAGGCAAAGTTCCGGAGAAAAAACATCTCTTTAAAATTATAATCCCGGCATTTTCAGTGGTTATACTTATTCTCTCTTTTCCGACTGTCTCCGCCGGAGAACCGGTCATGTTCTCCGAGGGGCATTCATACGACCCTTATGTCTTTGGGGATTATATTGTCTATACTGACTTTAAGGACGATCCTTATGGAAATTATCCTGAGTGGAAGAGGTACGGGATTATCCGGGGAAAACCACCCTTAAGACTTCTCTCAAGGGGGAATATATATCTGTACAACATATCCTCAGATAAGTCAGTTCCGGTTTACAAAAGCGTATCCCGTAGTGGTTTTCCGTGGATTGAAAATGACACTGTCTTCTGGTATGAGGACAGGACGTCACCGGCGTACTATGATCCGGGAGATCCAAATCCCTATGAACTGTTACTCTATTCTGTACCTCTTAAGAGAATAAGCAGTGAGGCGGCAGACAACTACTCACTGCTAAATCCGGATGTCACATCTGCATGGGAGTTATCCTATAGTTACAAAAATAACCGCAGACCGGATTTCTCTTCAAATCTGACAGAAGTAGTTCACGGAGATGCCGGAACTTCTGATCTCTATATGTATTATACAGATCCTGATTCCGGTAATCAAACGCTGATTGCATCCGGCCCTTATGTTGATTATGCCAGTCCTCAGGTATTTAAAGACCGGATTTTCTGGGAAGACTGCCGGTCCGGTTATTCACAGATTTATATGTATGACCTGAAGAACGGAGAGGAATATCACATATGTCCGCAGAATTTCGCCCAGTATGACTGCTCCGTTGACGGGGATATAGTGGCCTGGACGACATTCGGTGGTGACCTTTATTTCACTGATATCTCAGGACTGACAGAACCTGATTTATCCGGAAATATGACTGATAACGAGTCTGCCGGATATGGTTCCCCGGAAGCTGGCAGAGCAGCAGAATCCGGTATGGGATCAATAGTGTTCATGTCTCTGCCACTGGCTGTTTTTCTGGTTCTAAAATGTCAAAGAGGTAAAAGATGAAATATAATATGCTTAGAACAGTTCCGGAAATGTTTAGATTAACTGTAATCTTAATTGTGTTTCTGATTGTGGTCTGTACTGCCGGATGTACAGATAGTGCTGCTGAAGTTCCTGACCAAAATCCCGGTGATGATCCGTTATCCGTATCAGACAATAATCTGAGTGAACTGTCTGATAAAGGGATATATCCTGCAACTCCTGAGGATGTTGAAGCCTTAAATAACTACGTTCCTCCGGTTGAAAAACTTATCAGTGATCTAAAAGTTCAGGGGATGGATGATGAGAATATTACTGAAGTACTTGCAGAACAGGGTTACGGCTGGTATCCGGAAACAGGAGCATGGTGGAAAGGGACGAGACCAACTGCGGAGCAGCAGAAGGATATTGCTCTAATCCGGGGTCCGGACTACTCTCCGTTTCCGGATGATAACAATGAAAAAATCGAACCATGTTTATGTTTTTGTGAAATTCTGACAATTGACAATGTCAGTGCAGGAGGATACTCAATGATCTCTGATTATACCAATGACAATGAAATTACAATGAACCTTGAGCTTTATGATATTACCCGTCTTTCTTACAATGATTCACTGTTTGAGGAAAATCCGCTCATTTACAGGGCATTTTATAATGAGTACGGCGGCGGACACGGCAGGGCTTACCTGAAACCTGAAGAGACGGAATATGCTAATATGCACTACAGGAGCAAATATTTTGAATATAATGGCAGTTATTACACCACGACTGTAGGCAGGGGAACATGTCCTGCTGATGTATGCATCCCGAAAGATTATCCCGGTATGGACCTGACAGAGGATGAGGTAGTATCGCTTGCACTTGCAGACGGAGGGGTTATTGATTCAATAGGAGGTCTTGATTATAAAGTGTCCGGAGTCTGCATAACTGAAGATCGGGGTGAACCATTATATCAGGTGCAGATTTGGAGATATAAAGGAGAATATCCCTATGGTTCTGTAATCCCATATCTTAATGCCTCAGGTACGGTTGTGAAAGTTGGTCATTCTTATCCGTCACACATTCTTCCGGAAATAACATGATATTGTGCAGAAAAAAAAGTCCCTCATGAACCAGCCGGTTCACAGATGATGAATGAAACAGTGTATTGTTTCATAGGAGTCATTCATGAGCAATGGCTCACAGATAATGAATGAAGCAGTGCCCTGTTTCATAGGAGATTAGGATTTTACCGGAATAACGGGTGGGAATTATCGCAGTGTCGAGCATCTTATGAAGATGCTTCTCTCCTCATCAATCTATTCCTCTGTGTTACTGGTTTTTAGCCCCGCAAAAAGATCTTCATGATTGCAGTATTCTGCTGAAAAAAACTCTAATGTCGCTGCAAATCTAAAAAAACTCAAATGTTGCTGTAAATCTGAAAAACAGCATTTACTGGGATGAATAATCAACAGATGTCCGGCAGGGATATGACAGAAGATTACTGTGATAATCTATGTCCTGCTGCATGTGGCTGATTAGTCAGTAAAGGAGTAAAAAAAATATTTTTGAAGGTTTATTTCCTGGGTTTCTTCTCACACCGCTTCATTGTCTGTGAGTCCGGGTAAATCCTTGCCTTTCCGTTAGCCTGCTTCTTTCCCCTGACTGTCCTTAGTTTGTCGAGTGCCACAAGTTCCTGTGGTGCTCCGTAGCAGAGCGATATTTCATCCAGAATGTCCTTTCTTGCCGGAATTGCACCCTCAAAGTTTAAGGTAAATTCGATATCTTTTCTCTTCATCTCAACGCTCTCTTCGTATTTTGTGAAGTTTATGTCTATTGTGGTCATGATTTCTCCTTTTTCCCTGATTTAATCCTCTCAACCGTAAGGTCTGATCGTTCTAATATTATATTGCAGAATTTCACAGGATAAATATTTGTCTGTCAGTTTTTCAGCTTTTTGTAGTATTTGGGCGCTTCAGTTTTTGATAATGGTTCATCGTAATCAGATTATGTCATCAGTTTTGCGAGTCCGTGATCTTCGATTATTTCATCAATTATTGCAGAATCCTGAAATAGCAAAAGTAATGTTTCTTGATCTGTCATCTTTGGTTATAATATATCTATGTCTTATTTTGACAATTTAATACCCTCCACCTGTAATTGTATATATCTGCTGGATATCCTGATAAATCTCTGATCTGTTTACCGGTTGTTGCATAAGTTTCCGGTGATCTGTAAAATTCCGGATGACAAGCCATAACATTCCTCTTCTGCAAATATTATATCATCAATGATTACAGTCTGTTGTGCTGCCTGCGGGAAAAAACTATTCCGGTACCAAAAGATTGGCAAGGGCAGACTGCTTCACTGCTGGCATACCCGGATATCATCCAATCATTCTGTCAGGAGAGGTGATGACGTTTACTGTACCTGCGGTCAGCATATCGGAGTTGTTGAAACGAAGTGGATAAACCTTCACGGCGGTTCGTTTACTGTTAAAGGTTCAGCACTTAAGAAATGAATGCTGATTTTGCCTTAAAATCTGAGTCCTTAAGGCAGATTATTTCCTGTATAAAAAGAGAAATTAATGATGGTAATCTCTCAGAAGGGATTGGGGAAACTGATAACTATCCTGCAAAGTGAGTATTCTCTGACTTAAGTGTCCCTCACGCAAAGGACGTAGTTATAATAACGCTCTCCTCCTTCACCCAGTGGTCCGTCCTCAACTTTTGTGTCAAACCTGACAGCACCGGCACCGTGAGAGTCAGTACCACTATTGCCTACCGCAGTTCCGATTGCCACATACCAGGCGTAGTAGTATCCGGGATCCTGTTTGTTGAAGTAGGCACTTGTGCTTGTCCAGTAGTAGCCGTAATCAGGGTCATAGTTGGTTGTTCCAGCCGGAAGTTTGGTTACTGTAAAGAAGTCTGTGTCAATAGCAGGACCTAAGTCTGCTGCATCAGCGGCACTTGGTGAATGGGCGTAATCAACGATGCTCTGTAGTTCTTTAACATTTGGCAGACGCCAGTCATCATATCCTGCCAGTGTCAGATCTTCTGCATAGACCAGTGCACTGTCCCAGTCCATACCGCTGCCGATGTCTGCCTGCTGCCACATAAGTCCTGTTGCACTGTCTGTGATGGTGCCGTCACCATCGTCTGTGAAATCATTTACTCCGTATGAATATCCGCGGACTGCTCTGACGTGGTTGCCCATCCGGCCTGAAACTTTAGCCGGATAGGCTTTGATATGTCCTGTTCCGTGATTGACACCGAAAGCTGCATCTGTGCCGCCTTCAACTGTTGTGCCGACGTAGGGTTCTGTCCAGTACTGCTCGTCCTTGCTGACTTCCCCTGAATCTGCCAAGTCAAAATATTCTGTGTCCAGATAAGGCCATCCTTCTGAGAAATCGCTTATGGAGAAGAGTTCTTTCGTTGTTGGCATACGCCAGTCGTCATATCCGCCAAGTTCTAAGGATTCGCAGTAATCATAAGCCTCTTCATAGTTCAGGCCGGTATTTTCAGGTGTCCTCTGCCATGTCAGCCCTGTATTTAAGTCATATACTGTAAGGCCGTCACTGCTGGTCTCGTAAGCCGGCTGATTGCCCGAATACTGGGAATCCTGTCCGTAGAATGCCTCTCCTTCAGCCGGACATGTGATCTCTTCAATGTTATTGAAGAATTTTGTCTGCCCTGTATCAACTATGGTGTATGTCGTCTTTCCTGCCGGGGCGGTATTCTTTGAAGCAGTACTTAAGGGAACAGAACCGGTATCTGTCTCTTCTGCTGATGGTGATTCTGTCTGTCCTGAATCTGTCTGCGATATACATCCGGCAAAGAGGGCC
The DNA here is from genome assembly GCF_000243255.1 of Methanoplanus limicola DSM 2279. NCBI lineage: Archaea > Methanobacteriati > Methanobacteriota > Methanomicrobia > Methanomicrobiales > Methanomicrobiaceae > Methanoplanus > Methanoplanus limicola. The sequence goes on along the minus strand of NZ_CM001436.1, from coordinate 565,397 downwards.
ATTATGGCCATTGCAACGATGAGTGCAATAATTCCCTTATGATATTTCATCTCTCTCTCCTCTGCATAGAGTTGTACTTTGGAGTAGTGATAACCAAATGCCGGAATCACTTCCGGATTACACCCAAATCATACCCAAATTTACGTATGGGGTGATAAAAAAGAACGGCAAAAAAAGGATTATTCAAGGCTGATTCTGATGAGGATTAAGAGGGCTGCTGTTGCACAGAGGTCCGGGATTATCTGGAATATTCCTACATAGCCCGGAATTCCGCCAAGGAGGGTTACGATTATCGGGTTTGATGTGACGGCATACATGCCCAGGGATATGATAACTGCTATGAGTCCAAGGGTGAATGAACTCTTTATTTTTCTGTATATCCCGGCGTAGATGATGAAGAGCGGGATTATCAGACCGAGGTTTATGAATGAGATCAGTGTTTTTATCTGGATATTTTCTTCCTTTATTGGGGGTTCCATGTTTCCGGTGTTTTGCGGCTGTTCCGGATTTTCACTGGCTTCATGGTGGGGCATCTTAATAAATGAAGGAATGGTAAACCCTGCAACCAGAATTGCAATCACTGAGATGGTAATTATTAAGATGATACTGTTATTTTTCATTACTCTGTTTCTCCCAAATTATCATCCGGAATATCAATTTGTCTCCAGATTTCTATGAACTCATCATATTTTTTGTTTAATCCTTCTGACAGAAAATACATGGTGCCATATCCCTCTCCTACCTGTGTGATGAGGTTGTTTTTTTTCAGGACGTCTAAATGGTGGCGGATGGTCTTATAGTCCAGACTAAGTGTCTGTGTCAGCTGGTTGGCATTGTATGGCCTTTTATGCAGGGCAATGATGATTCTGGCACGGTTTATTCCTCCTTTAGAACCGGCTATAAGCCACCACAATACCTGTTTCACTTAAGCACCCTTAAAAATCCCCGGATAATTTTTTACTGGTCCCTTTTATCCGGTTTTACGTTATTTGGTTTTTATTTATTAAATGTCGATTTTTCCGGTAATAACATCTTCTCTATTTTTTGGCAGTACTTATCTGTTAATTTTCCGGGTGGATTTATGTTTTGCTAAGATTCTGGTTGGCAATAAATAGGTTTTCTGTGTGTTTGTAATTTTTCAGGTGTTCTGTTTCCTGATGGTATAAATGAGTAGTAATTTATATTTTCAGGCTGACTTTCTGAATTTTCATAAGGTCAAATATTGTTATGTACTCGACATTAAATGTCTCAGATATATTCGGTATTTTCACTTTTTTTGTTCCCGGCCCTGCTTTTGCTTCATGGGTTACAACAGCATAATCGCCGGTCATTGCAGTAGCAATCAGCCAGGGATCGGCCCTTGAGAGGAAGAAGTTTTTGTTCTCGCGGCTGAATCTCCTGTTGTTTGTTACGTAATTTGTAACTTCTCTCATTTTATCCTGAATCTCCCGGTCTGCTTCAATAAAGCAGTTTAAAGGAAATTCTGAGATCCATTCCTTCAATTCATCATCATTTTCAGTGATCTCATTTCTGACTTCGCGTATTGTCAGGAAAGACTGTTCTTCTGTAAATATTTCCAGCCAGTTCCAGAATCCCGGAGCAATTTTAAATGAATAGTATCTGTTCTTCGCTTCGATGAATACATTTGAATCCAGCAGATACTTCATATTCAATATCCCAGCCTTCCTGAAAATTCCTTAAGGCTCTCTGCATTTCTTATACCGAGCAGCCTGAAGGCATCACGGTAGAGCATCCGGTTGGAATTTACTTCCGATATTACAGCCAGAGCAAGGTTTCTTCCGGTTTTAAACCTCCTCAGCAGATATGGGTCTGGTCCGCCATGCTCTTCCCTTCTCTTTTCTTTCATTGCCTCAATGCGGGTTATTTCCTCTGAGTATAACTTCTGCTTCTCGTCACAGCTTATTAAGTTCAGTTGATAAGCACGGTAGACACATACGAGCCTGCTGACTTTAAGCCTGAGCCGTATATTGTCCAGATTTTTATCTATGCTCTCTTTTTTATTCCAGATACTTATGAACCGTTCTTTTGGTGTAAGGAACTCAGCAGCAACCTGGTTACACCATCTCTCCTGTGGGACTGAATGGTTAATTTCAAGTGTATTGTCCAGAACTCCGCTGACTCCTATTAACAGGTGCGCTATCTCATGGATCAGGGTGAATGTCCGGGCGGGTTTTGCATCCCTGCCGTTAATGAAGATAATTGGTGCATATCTGTCTGAGAGTACAAATCCCCGGAATTCTTCTTCGTCCAGGGGGCGGCGGGTATTGTTTTTGAGTGAACTGTTGACGATTACGGTAATTCCTGCATCCTCAGCATGGTTTAGGAGGTAACCAAATGCCCTTTCCCAGTCACGGCACTTCAGATATTCGTCCTCATCAATTCTGAGAATTTTCTTAATATTCTTTGCAGTTAGTTCTGGATCTGAATTTATGTCATATTTCCCGATATATTTTAGGGGTTCTGAATCTTCTGCGATTAGGTAATCACGATACCACTCCTGTTTAAGTCTGGCATCGCTTATGGTCTCAAGAAGTTCGGCGCTTGGTATTATTATGTCTTCCAGACCGTGTGTCCTGAAATCTGCTATTGGAAGTTCATCTTCCGGGGGATTGTCTGCAAATAGGAGACCATAGGGGACGAGTGATATCTTTGAGAGGGATCTGGCTTTTGCTACTGTTATTGCAAGCTCTCCGGATTCCCATTTTTTGACTTTATCTGTGTTCGTTTTAAGTTTCTCTGCCAGTTCTTCTATGGACAGTCCGGCCCTTTCTCTTGCCCACTTAATCATTTCACCCTTTATGATAGTCTCCATTTCTCTCTCCTCATCTGGTTTCATTGTATTTTTGCTGCAAAGTTCTCAGTTTTTGTTGTGAATTCAACATTGGATATTAATTTATATTAGTATTTCCTGGAGTTTGATCTTTGGTCCGGGCAGTTTTTAATTCAGCAGTCTGATGAGGCAAAACTTACCGGAAAGGAATCCCTGTTGTCAGAATGATCATTGTCCAAAGTTAATGGCGGGAAACGGATTATCATGTGGCATTTGTTTTCTGATCTGGTTGTTCCAGTGGGGCACTGTCTGAAAATCCAGTGATGGGAGATTGTTCATATTTACAGGTCCCTTTTTTATTGATTTAGGGCCAGAGAAATTAGTTTTATGTTTAGGCATCACTGAAAACCCGACTGTGCCGCCTGTGATGAATAATTATATATTATAGCATGTTTTTGTAATAATTATGGCAACATATAAGCAAATTATGGATTGGGTTAAAAAAAATTATGGAATTTCCGTTAAAACATGTTGGATTGCGAACATTAAAGAGGATGTAGGTTTGGAATTAAGGAAGGCACCAAATAGAATTGACTCAAATAAAAGGAAATATTCATGCCCCCCGGAAAAAAGAGACTTGATAATTGAAGCTTTTAGACATTTCAGGATGATTTAATGTCTGCAATTGCACTGATGAATACCAATTAATATATTTTTTAGGTGTTGCTTTGTTAATTTATCTGATCTGCAATATTACCTATGTTTTATGGGGTGTTGGGAATATTTCTTTTTCCCCGACACCCAATATCTTTAAAAACGGAGTACAATATTAATACAGATGTCCTCTCTGAATTCTCCGGCTGAAGGATTTAAAAATTCAGGTTTAACTGTTCCGGATGATAATCAGGATTCTTTCAGTCTGATTGATCTGGCTATAGATCTATCTTTAAAGCATTCAGCCGGAATTTCAATAGATGAGAGGAAGAAGATAGGACAGATCTTCACCCCCAAAGAGACGGCAGTGTTCATGGCCGGATTTATCAATATTAATCCCGGTAAAAGCAATATTTCCGGTTGTGATAACAACTCTGATATGGCTGAATTTTCTCTTATGGACCCTGGAGCCGGAACCGGAAACCTGCTCTCAGCAGTATGCCAGAGAATACTGAATGAAGCAGAAAGTCCGATGAATATCAGGGTTGATGCCTTTGAGTGTGATCCTCTGGTAATTCCATCTTTGAAACAGGTTATGGAGAACTGCCGGAACTTTTTGCAGGCAGAAGGACACAGATTTCAGTTTAATATCATTGATGAGGATTTTATACTTCATAATGAGCAATATCTTGAAAAAGGCTCTTTGTTCCGGGAAAAAGATCTCTTCTGCTACGATGCAGTAATCTCCAATCCACCATATTACAAGATTAATAAACAGTCCTCTCAGGCTCTTATAATGAAGGATTTCCTGTCAGGTCAGCCGAATATTTATGGTCTTTTCATGGCTCTTTCAGCCCATATGGTGAAAGATTCCGGAGATATTGTATTTATTACACCCAGAAGCTTCTGCTCAGGGTTATATTACAGAAAGGTCAGGAACTGGTTTATTAAATACACCTGCATTGATCGGATACATAATTTTGAGTCAAGAAAAAACCGGTTTTTGAATGATTCCATTCTTCAGGAGAATGTAATAGTTCATGCAGTTAAAACAAAGGCTGAAATGTGCCCTTCCTCCCTTATAAGCAGTTCATATGACAATCTCTTCACTGACGGTCATCAGATAGAAGTGCCTTACAGAGATTTGATCTTTAACAGAGCTGATGAAAACATTATCCGGATTCCAACTTCAGAAACAGAACTGAAGATAATTGAACTTGTGGATTCATGGAAATACACCCTGAGTGATTTCGGGCTTAGGATGTCAACCGGCCCTGTGGTTGATTTCAGGACAAAAGAAAATCTGAGGGATAATTATTCTGAAGGTAAAGATGCCCCTCTTCTCTGGATGCAGAATTTTCAGGGCAAAGAGATAATCTGGCCTGTTGAAGGGTTAAAAAAACCCTGTGCCATTGAGGTAAATTCAACAACTGCCGGTATTCTTCTGCCTGTGAAAAATTACGTCCTGATTAAGCGTTTTACTTCCAAAGAACAGAAGAGGCGTCTCTCTGCAACACCTTTCCTCAAAGAAGATTTCAGTAATTATGAGATGATCGGTTTTGAAAACCATCTGAATTACATTCACCGGCCAAAAGGTTTTCTCTCTGAGGATGAGACATTCGGCCTGACTGCCTTCCTGAATACAAAATTAATAGATCTCTATTTCAGGGCAATGAACGGGAATACCCAGGTGAATGCGTCAGAAATTAATATTCTTCCAGTTCCGGATATCTCTTTTATAACTGATATAGGATCAAAATTCCGGGATTTAACGGAGGTTTCATCCGCAAATCCGGATGAGATTGTTGGAAATATCCTTGGTATTGATAATGATCTGATTAAATGCCTGAAATACAGGAGTTAATACAATGGCAAAGACTGATGAAGCACTTGAGATACTGAATAAACTGGGTATTCCAAAGGCACAGTTAAATGATAGATCTGCACTTACCCTTCTTGCAATTGTTGGTTTGAAAGAGGGATCAGACTGGGGCAAAGCCGTTCAGAGATCAATAATAATTCATGATATTATGAATTTCATCCGGGAAAATTATAATGTAGATTATGCAGAAAATTCAAGAGAAACTATCAGAAGACAGACAATTCATCAGTTTGAACAGGCCGGTCTGCTGATTAAAAATATTGATGACCCAAAAAGACCGACAAACAGCCCAAAGACAGATTATGCCGCAACCAGAGATCTGCTGAATGTTCTTCATAGTTATGGTACAGATGAATTTGAGACTTCTGTGGATGACTTCATCTTAAATAATGGCAGTCTTGTTGATGCCTATAATAAAAGAAGACGAAAGCACCAGTTAACGGTAAACACTGAGGGTGTGGAACTGAAGTTTTCTCCCGGAAAACACAATCAGCTTCAGATTGATATCATTCAGAAGTTAAAGCCGGAATTTTTCAGCGATGCAGAACTTCTCTATGTCGGTGACACTTCGGATAAAATGCTTTATCTGAATGAAGTTCTGATCCGGAGACTGAAATTCCCTGTAAAAAAACATGAAAATCTCCCCGATGTCGTATATTATGAAGAGAAGAGGAATCTGTTATTCTTAATTGAGGCTGTCACTTCACACGGACCAATGACGCCCAAGAGGATAACCGAGATAGATGAAGCATTAACTGGTCATGACAGCCTGAAGATATACATGACAGCTTTTCCTGATCAGAAGACATTCAGACGGTATATATCAGATATCGCCTGGGAGACTGAGGTCTGGATCTCTGACAGCCCTGAACATATGATTCATTTCAATGGCACTAAGTTCTTAACCGGAATATGATGATTCCGTCAGATAGTTTATACAGCCCTTTTTTTTGGTAGCATATTATTTTTTGTCATCCACATTCATAACAGCGCACCACAACCTCCGATATATCTCATAAAACCAAAAATTATGCTGCCTGGCGGAAAAGCCCAATTTAATCAATTTATTTAAATTTTGGTCTATATTGCCCGCATTTGTCATGTGGCCTCATCACATCTCCGGTAAATAACTGCATCCTTCATCCATCCTATTAAGTATTTTCCTGTCCCATAATAACCAGAATTATGTCTTCAATTGAGGAGCAGATACGGGAAATAGAGGATGAAATTAAAAATACAAAATACAATAAAGCGACATCACACCATATCGGCCGCCTGAAGGCAAAGGTTGCACGGCTCAGGGATGATGCCGTCACAAGGGCAATGGCATCGTCCGGAGGCGGCGAAGGATATAATGTAAAGAAATCAGGTGACGGTACAGTCGTCCTGGTTGGTTTTCCTTCAGTCGGAAAGTCAACACTCCTGAACAAACTTACAGGCACTGAGAGTGAAACCGCGGGTTACGCCTTCACCACAGTTTCCGTAATTCCGGGTGCGATGGAGCATAAAGGGGCAAATATTCAGATTCTTGATATCCCCGGACTTATCGCCGGTGCTGCGATGGGCAAAGGCCGCGGAAAAGAGGTAATTGCGGTTGTAAGAGGTGCAGATCTAATCCTTCTTCTCGGCGATGTGTACAATGAAAAGCATGTCAATGTCCTTATAAAGGAACTGTATGATGCAGGGATAAGACTCAACAAGGAAAAACCTGATATTACAATCAAAAAGACCTCAAGCGGTGGAATCAGGTTCAACTCGGTGGGCAACTCCGATCTTGACCTTGGTGAAATCAGGGCAATCCTTGCAGAGAACAAGATAATGAATGCTGACGTACTTGTCAGAGGCAGTGTAGATCAGGACGACTTCATAGATGCCATGTTTGGCAACCGCGTCTATATCCCCGCCTTCTTCTCAATCAATAAGATCGATCTCGTTGACGCTGAGACCAGAAAGGAGATTGACGCAGACGTCACAGAGAGGTTTGGCCTTCCGCCGGTTATGATCTCAGCCCACAGCGGATATAATGTCGAAGAATTGAAGGATTCGATCTATGACAACCTCGGCTTTATCAGGATCTACTTAAAACCGGTAGGAGGAAAGGCAGATATGGAAGAGCCTTTAATTATCAGAGAACCGGCAACCGTAGAATCGGTATGCAACAAACTCCACCGGGATTTTGTGGAGAAGTTCAGGTATGCCAAGGTATGGGGTGACTCAGTAAAGCACGATGCCCAGCGTGTAGGTCTTCCGCATGAACTCTGTGACGGGGATATACTTACTGTTGTAACAAGGGCATAAGTGGTCGGGAAAGAAAATATTATATTTTAACCTGGTGATTTCCGGATGGGTATCATCCCGTCCGGATATTTCTCCGGCGGCGTATTATCTCTGAACTATCCCTGGATTATGATAGGACCTTCCTGCCGGAAACTGAGAATTGTCAGGTGGTCAGCGTTTCTTAGAACCGGTTACGTCAATCTCGCCTTTTGACTTGAAGTGGATTTTAAAAAATGTCCCTACCTTATTCCCAAACGGATCATTGACCACCATAGATCTCACACTGGCGTGTTTATATCCGTTTTTGGTTGTCTTAATAGCGATATTTGTCTTTCCGCCAAAGAGTATACTCTCCCTGACCACATTCATATATGTATCCAGTATCGGCTCATGCGTTTTTGTGTCATAGAAGAGAATGAATTTATTTATCGAATTCATCAGCACCCGGCTCTCATCCTGATTAATCAGGTGCTCCGCATAGGGATTCATAAATATTATTCTGCCCATATCATCCAGCAGGAAATAGGCGTCAAGTTCTGATATAGACTGGCATGCCAGAATTCCGGTCTTGTTATACGCAAAATTATTGGATTTTTTCAGCAGTGCATCATTTTTAAGTGCAATCTCAATATTGACGCAGAGATCTCCGGCACCGAACGGCTTTGAGAGGAGGCATGCAGCACCTGCTGATGCAACATCATCCGGTAGTTTCATGATGTTATCTCCGGAGATGAAAATTACCGGGATATTGAAGAGTGATGTGATATATTTTGTCGCTGTAATTCCGTTTATATTCCCATCAAGATTTACATCCATTATAATAATCTTCGGCAGATGCCTGATTGCTTTCTTAATGGCATCCTCACCTTTTGAAACCTTATCAATTACAAGATAATCCTTCTGGTTGAGAAATCTCTCAATAAGGGAGGCAATTACATCATCGTTCTCTACGATTAATACCTCTTTTAATCCGGCATTATCTGAATATATCCTGTTTATTGAAATCCCCGTCCTTAATTTTACAGAATTATCTGATCTGCTTAATATCCGCCCCTTATGTAAATTAAGCGATCAGTCTCTGCCTGTATATATGAATATAAGCAAAATGAATATTTTTTTGTTTCTGTAATATTACTGTCTATAATATTATTGAACTGCCTATTTAAGATATGGGGGTATTGGTAAATGAATTTTTATCTCCGGCACAATATCTCTTTAATCTCCTTTAAAGGAGCATCCGTCTTTATTCCGGTGCCTGCGTAATGAACTCTTGAGGCTTTCCAACCGGAATTTATGAGTTCCTCAATGACGGTATCAATGGCCTTTGGCGATACCCTCCAGGTCTTTGCAAGCCTGTGGTAGTCGTAAAATGTCGATGAAGGCAGTTCATTCATGCAGGTATTTAGCAGTTTTTCTATCTGGTTTTTAGAGCCTAACTCAGTCTCAGGCAGAATTTCCGTCATCTGCCGGATAATTCCGGTATCTGACACGGCACCAAGCCATAGCGGACCGGCGGGGGTGAGTCTTGCTCCGCAGTCCGGGCAGGTTCTTCTCTCCGGCAATACTGCCTTCTCCTCCTCCCTGTACGGGCACTTTGGGCACTGGTGGATATATCCCAGATTTTCAAGCGCTTTATCTGCCCTTCCTGCTCCGTTTGTCATCTTAAGGTGGATTCTTACAAAATGCTCCCTTGCAAAGGAGAATAAAGGTTCAATGCCCCTGTCATACTTTGCCGCCTCCCTTAAGGCATAACCGAGAAGAATCCTGAGGCCAACTTCACTGTGGTAATCAGTATTCAGCGGCCTTGCGGCATACCTGCGTATTCCTGCCTTAAGGTGCGCTCCGCATAACGGTGCGGTATCGGTCGCTGTGGCAAATAAAAACCTCTTTGCACATCCTGAAGCTGAGTCCAGAAAAGGCGCAGGAGAACCGAAGGGATCGACATCGACTGCATCAAACCGCCTCTCGTTCATTATAACCTTCGCGTCCGAATGAACTACCTCAATATTCCGGCAGTATGTCTCACTGTTATATTCAAGAAGTGCGACTGCATCAGAGTCCTTCTCGTTTATTGTGGTCTCAATGCCGCATTCATGGGCTGCGCGGAAACCACGCACACCAGTTGCGCCCATTGCGTCAAGATATGTGGACGGGCTGAGGCATTTCATAAGTAAAACGGTTATGTCTCTGTTAATTTCCATGCGCCTGTTGAAGAAAACAGGCGCTGTTCCGGGCGGAAATTTCTCAGTATTGTCCTGTTTCGGCACCAGAAATTTTGTGGTGCCCTCTGTTACTTCAACAAGATCCATTATATCCTAAAAACTTATAATTAGGAAATCTTATACCTTATCCTGTACAATCTATATTGGCACAGGGTGTGCTTTATTTCTGTGGGTTTGTGGCCTAGCCTGGATATGGCGTTAGCCTCCTAAGCTAAAAGTCAGGGGTTCGAATCCCCTCAAGCCCGTAATTATTACCTTATTGCTTTCTAAAGACATTTTTGTGATTATTTTTCAGCTCCTGGTTAACGGACAAAAACGATCACAGGCTCATGTGACAGACTAAAAAGAAGTTACATTAATCTGAATTCCCCCTTATTACTATAGAACAAAATGAACAGAGGTTATATAAAAATCACAAGGCCGGTAAACTCGCTCTTTGCCGGTTTTGCGGTTCTTCTCGGCATAATAATTGCAAAGGGCACAATTCCGGGTGACAGTCCGGCTGAATACCTTATACTGATTCCTGTTGTAGCTATGATTACTGCTGCGGGCAATGTCATCAATGATTATTATGACCGGGAGATTGATGCAGTCAACCGCCCTGAGAGGCCGATTCCGTCCGGAAGCGTCAGTCCGAAGGGTGCTCTCTTATACAGCGCAGTTCTCTTTGCAGCAGGAATCTCAATCTCGTTCTTTGCAGGATTTCTCTGCCTGATAATAGCCTCTGTAAATTCTCTTCTTCTTGTTCTCTATGCAATGAAGCTTAAAGGAGTTCCGTTTGCAGGGAATATCTCGGTCTCCTATCTCTCTGCAAGCATATTTCTCTTCGGGGGCGCACTGTATGGGCTTTCCGGCCTCATCAACAATTTCCCTGTAGCCCTTATTACCTTCTTTGCGATTCTGTCAAGGGAGATACTTAAGGACGCTGAGGATGTCGAGGGTGACAGAGCCGGCGGTGTAAAGACGCTTCCGATGTACACCGGAATTTATAAATCATCCGTTCTGGCGTTTGTTTTCGCTCTGATCGCAGTAATTATCAGTCTGATGCCGGTCTTCAGGTGGTGGGGATTATATTATATCCTTCTGATTCTGGTTGCCGATGCTGTGATTATGGCAGGTGCAGTTAAGGGCGTTATGTCAGGTGACGACTCCGGCACTTTAAAAAGATCGGGCGCAACCGGAATTTTAAAGAACGGAATGTTTCTTGCGGTGGTGATTTTCATTCTTTCTGCTCTTCTCATAGGGTAATATTAATACAAATTGAGAAACCATTTTAATCAATGAAGATTTACCGGGACGGAAATACTTACATCGCACCAAAAGGGACATATTTTGAGGGCAATGTTAAGATTAACGGCGATTTTATTGTCCCACCCTGCACTCATTTCTGGGGGATACTTGTTGTGGACGGAAGGCTTGAGCTTGGCCCCAATTCTACGGTAGGCTCACGGGTAACATGCCGTGAAGCTGTGATCGGCTCAGGTACTGAGATTAAAGGCCCTGTCAATGCCTCCGGCAGTGTTACAGTATGCGACAGGGCCAGGATATCTTCGATAAATGCCGGCGGTGATGTGATTCTCAGACCCGGAATTGAAGTGGGTGATGTAAAATGCGAAGGAACACTTTTTGTGTATGGAAAAGTAAAGTCCGGGAAATTATTCGGCAGGCAGGTTAAAGTGCTGAGAGCCGATGCTGCTGCCAATAATGATTTTCCTGAAGAGGCTACTCCGGGCTGCTGAGAAGAGCGACTTCAAGGAGGTCATTCCAGTTCATAGTAGTCTCAACACACCCGTCTGTTGCGGTTAATACTCCCATACCGACAATTGACATTTTATCGGTAAGCTCAAGACCCTCTTTGACTTCCATGAGGCATCCTACGCCGATTATTCCTTCCGGCCTGTATTTTTTTACCATTCTCTTTATGAGGGTCGATCCCGGAGCAATCCATACCATATAGCCGAGGTTTTCCAGTTCGTCTATATGTGCTCCTATTTCACACCTGCCACATCTCCGGCAGACAAGCCCTTCGGGCGTCAGGTGTGCAGGGCACTGTGCATTTCTCAGACACTGTGGGAGAAATATTGCCCTTTTGTTATATGGTATTTTTGAGAATGGAACTGTGTTCATCTTGTTGTGGAGTCTTATGAAGAAAGTGACGAGCTCCTGGTCGTCAAGCCCGAAGAACCTGCATATCCCCTTTGCAAACCCTTCTGTCATCACAAGTCCGGGCTTAAGAATTGTAGGGAAATAGAACTGGCCGTTCTTTATTGAGTAAAATGAGATTGCCACAACAAGAAATGAGAGGAGAAACATTCCGACAATTATTATGATTGTGGCCTCACCTATCATTATCATCAGATTCTGCCATATTGAAATGTCGGATAACATATTTACAAAAAACTGGTTTTTATTGGTTTAAATATCTCTTCGTCCTGGCAGAGCTTCATTTCTGTCAAAAGGTGGTTTAAATACTCCTTTCTCCGTGATGACAGCCGTAATCAGGTCCATAGGTGTCGGGTCAAAGGCGTAGTTTAATGCTTCAACGCCATCGGGCATGAGCATCTTATCGCCGCAGAATGCAAGTTCGTCCCTTGATCTCAGTTCAATCTCAACATCGGCTTCCGAGAGTTCCGGGTCAAATGTGGAGTATGGTGCGGCAACGTAGAAAGGAATGTTGTGGTGCTTTGCACAGACCGCATGCATATATGTGCCTGTCTTGTTGAAGACCGCGTCATCGGTTATCCGGTCGGCGCCAACGATCACTGCATCGATCAGGCCCTTTCTCATAAGCATTGCTGCGGATGAGTCTGTGATTGTCTTTACCGGAATTCCGTCACGTGAGAGTTCAAATGCTGTGAGGCGTGAACCCTGGTTTAAGGGCCTTGTCTCACATGATATAACCGAGACTTCCTTTCCGGCTTTGCAGGCTGATCTTATTACTCCGAGTGCTGTGCCCCATTCTGAGCATGCCAGTGCACCGGCATTGCAGTGTGTAAGGACGGTGCACCTGTCAGGGAGAAGTTCTGCACCGTTTTCTCCTATCATCCTGCACATGGCGGCATCTTCGTCTCCGACCGCCTCTGCTTCTCTCAGGGTGACCTCTTTTATCTCTTCAGGGTTACCGCAGCCTTCTGCCGTCTTAAGCACCCTCTCAATGCCCCATGCGAGGTTTACTGCTGTCGGCCTTGTGGCTTTCAGGAGTTCTGCATCTCTTCTTAGACCTGTTAACATTCCGGTCTTATCTGTGCTCTCAGATACTGCTGCTGAAAGGGCAATGCCAAGACCTCCGGCAACGCCAAGTGCCGGTGCGCCCCTTACTTCGAGCCTTCTTATGGCCTCTGCAAGCTGCTCAACAGTGCTGCATTTTTTAAATCTGTATTCTGCCGGAAGTAGTGTCTGATCTATAAGGGAAATGCTCCTGCTGGCATAATCCCAGAATATTGTTCTTTCTGTCATAAAATATCTAAAAAATTATGCCTTAATGGCATCAATAAATGCCTTCATTGCGGCGGCTTCACCCTGCATGACACTGTCAGGTATATCTTTTGGTGAGAGTGCCGTGCCTGCTATATATATGCCTGGTCTGTTTGATATAACCGGATTTAACTTCAGGTCAGGAGCGGCGAAGAATCCGCTCTCATCTTTCTTCAGGCCGAGTATGTCTGCAAGTCTCTCAGCACCCTTTGCCGGCTGCATTCCTACTGAGAGCACTGCCAGGTCGGGTTTTAGTTGCAGGATGTCTCCGGTTTCGGTATTCTCAACCGGTATTGTGATCTCACCTTTTGGGTCGTCTATAATCTCACCAGGTATTCCGCGTATGAACTCAATTCCAAGCTGCTTTGCCCGCTCGTAATACTCTTCATAGCCTTTGCCGTATGCCCTGATGTCCATGTAGAGCATTTTTATGTCGAGCGACGAATTTTTCTCTTTCAGAAGAATTGCGTTCTTTATTGCGTACATGCAGCAGACACATGAACAGTACGGCCTTCTCAGCTGCATGTCCCTCGATCCCACACACTGTATGAATACTATTGATTCGGGTGTTCTTCCGTCTGAGAGTTTCCTGAGCTTTCCACCTGTCGGCCCGCTGGCACAGATCATCCTCTCAAATTCAAGGCTTGTGATCACATCCGGGATTTTAAGGTATCTAAGTGACCCTTTTTCAACCGGATTGAAGGTCTCAAATCCGGTTGCGACAACGATTGCGGAGACATTGATGGTGAACTCCTCTTTTTTGTCCTCATCGGTGTGAAGGACAGCTTCCGGGCCGCATACATCATAACACATGCCGCATTCTATGCAGTGTTCAGCATCCCTGACAACGATATTCGGGACTGCCTGTGAATGTGGTTTGTATATGGCCTTTCTGACACCTATGCCTGCATCATACCGGTTGTAAACCTCAACAGGGCATGCCTCCATGCAGTCGCCGCAGCCTGTGCATTTTACAGGGTCAATGTAACGCGGGTGCCTTACAAGGGTTAGGTTGAAATTTCCGGCCTCACCTTCGAGGAAATCCACCTCGGTCATTGTATGCAGGACGATATTCTCATTTCTCTCTGCATCCACCATCTTTGGCGAGAGTATGCACATGGAACAGTCATTTGTTGGAAAAGTCTTGTCGAGCTGAGCCATGTGTCCTCCGATTGTAGGCTCACGCTCTATGAGGTGGACTTTTATCCCGTGGTTAGCAAGGTCAAGGGCTGCCTGTATGCCTGCAACACCTGCACCTATGACAGCAACTTCATTCATTGGCGTACCTCTCTGCAAGACCTCTGTAAATCTCTGCATTCCTCTCAATGCTTATTTTCTGCTCTTCTGTCAGCTCTTTGATTACCTTTCCGGGAACTCCCATTACAAGTGATCCCGGCGGAATTACCTTATTCTCGGTTACAACTGCACCTGCGCCTATTATTGTGTCTTCACCTATCTCTGCGCCGTTGAGGATTATCGCCCCCATTCCCACAAGGACTCTGTCTTTGATTGTACAGCCGTGGACTATTGCTCCGTGGCCTATTGATACGTCTTTTCCTATTGTTACGGGGTGTTTATCTGATACATGGACCACGCAGTTGTCCTGTATGTTTGATCCGTCACCGACTGTTATTGAATCATTGTCTGCCCTGAGGACTGCGCCGAACCATATCCCGGTTTTCTTCCCAAGGTTGACGTCTCCTACAATTGTGGCATTGCCGGCCACAAATTCAGTGGAGTTTTTCGGAGTATCACTACTCATAATAGTGTATAAGTTGACCTTATGGTTCAATGAAGGTTATGGTAGGAGGAACTTTTGATCCCCTTCACGATGGTCATAAGAAACTGCTGAAGAGGTCTTTTGAGATCGCCGGAAGGAATGGTTTTGTGACAGTCGGACTTACGGCTGATGGTTTTGCAAACAGGAAGTCACACCCTATAAGGCCTTTTGAGGTCCGTAAGTCTGAACTTACGGAATTTCTTAACTCTGCCGGTTACAGTGGCAGGTATGAGATTGAGGTCTTAAATGACAGGTTTGGTTCGGCCCTTGAGTCTGACTTTGATGCCCTTGTTGTCAGTGAGGAGACCTTTAAGACCGGAGTTGAGATCAATCAGATCAGAAAGGAGAAGGGGCAAAAGAAGGTTGACCTTCACCAGATAACCTGCGTTCTTGCTGATGACGGAAAATGGATCTCAAGCACAAGGATCTGGAACGGCGAGATTGACAATAAAGGCAGAATTGTGAATAAAAAATAGATTTTGTGGGGATAAATCCACTTATTTTCTTCTTTTGCCTTACGCTGCCATGCCTGTAGCAGCAACAACTGCGAAGAGGAAGAAGAATATCGCAATAAAGATCAGTCCGAAGAGTATTATCACCGGGAGCATTACAGCAAGGGTTGCTCTTCCGGTTGAAACTTCCTGGAGCTCCCTGATACCGATTATCTGAACGATTATTCCATAGAGTGCAAATAATATTCCGATTACAGGTATCCATCCAAGTAAAAATCCCGGTGTTGAGGCATATGCAACAGATTTGAATGTCTGCTCAAGACCCATCTTTCCACCCACAATAAGGACAAAGAGGTGAATTATGATGCCTATTATGAAAAATCCGACAATTCCTCCGACAATTCCGTATATAATGGACATTATGTCAAAGATTGCAACCGTTCCGGCAGGAACTGTTGAGTAGAGCGCCTCCATTATCGGGTCAATCCTGAAGTAGTTTACAATTCCGGATAAAACCGAGTATATGACGAGAAGCACGACATAATACACGAGGGCCTCTCCGGTATCTCCATCCTTAACTTTTCTGAATGCCTCAGCCGGACTGAGGATGAATGACTTTAACTTTTCTGGGAAATCATCTAACATAATGAAAATAATGCCTGTATTGTATTTATATTGGATAGATGGGTGTTTTCCTGTCCGGAATCACCACCCGGATCAGATCAAAAGCATCCATATAAATTGTAACATTGGGTGATGGTTGATACTTAATGCGATGAAATTATACAACAGTCAATTAGGCTGTTGCACGAATGAAATTCTGTGGACAATTGTATAAATTATTTGAAGTATATTAGCTGAAATCAAGTATTAATCGCTCATTTATTGGGCTAATTTACCTCATTGTTCATTGGAAAATAACTGCGCAACAGCCTCTAATGGTTAATTATTTCTGAACGTGGGATTATCCTTGCAAAGTCTTTTGTGTTATTGGTAACAAGTTTTGCTCCGTGCTGGAGAACAATTGCGGCAACAATTTCGTCATATTTTCCGATTGGCGTCCCTCTTTTCTCAAGCTCAGCTGAAAGTTCTCCAAATCTGACGTAGTAATCATCAGAATGATCAATTACCACAATAAGCTTTAATATTTCATTTATTTTATTTATGGAATCCGGAGTATTTACTGTTTTATATGCTCCCTTGTAAAGTTCGTAAATATTTATAAAGGTAGTACTTACCGTTTTTTCCCCGTTTAGAATATCATCAAGGAATGCCATGGCCCTTTTATGTTTGACACTGTTTTGACTTCTGATTAAATCAATTAAAAAAGTACTGTCAAGGATGATCATTTAATCCTCATCTACGCTCTTTGCCATTATATCAGCATCTTCATCGGAAATAGAACCTATTCTGTCAAGGGCCTTACGAAATTCCTCTGATGTTCTGACTTCCGGGATTAATCGTAGAATAATACTTGAATAGCTCTCATCCTCAGTTTTTTTCCATTTATTAAGCCTGCCATATGCTTCTTCTGAAAGACTTACTGTTATGGATGACATACTAACATATGGATATATAAAGGGTAATAATAGTTTTGATGGAGTGGAACTGTCTGAAAAATCAGTCTCCCGCTTATGTATCACTAAAAGCTCCGACTGTGCCAACTTCTCTTCATCATCGGTCATGAGATGGGACACGCCAGGAGCTGCCATATGCTCTACCGGCAGACTGCTAAAATCCTGATGCTGATGGGAGGTGTTTTCAGTGACGTAACGCTTGGGATTGGTTCTCTTATCACTACTACTGCTCAGGTTGCCCTGCTCTACTGGTCACGCATGAGTGAATTCACAGCAGATCGTGCGGGGCTTCTTGCCTGTCAGGACATAATGACTGCCGCAGGAGCATCTATGAAGCTTGACGGGATCCCGGTCTCACAGAAAGATCAGATTGATCCCCGTGATTTTATCCGGCAGGCAAGGGATTTTAAAGATTATGATTACCAGACACTGACATACTCCCACGGCTAAAGCACGTGGGGTTCTGACGTTGTTTGACATTCTTCAAACATTGCGTCGTGGGGTATCAGTGCTCCCATCGTGTACATCTCTTTCTGTACACGATCAACCATGCTTTTTTGACGATTTGCTATGTTGAATGCAGCATTTACATCAGCATGATCAACGTGGCCACAATGTGGACACTTAAACTCTTTTCCGTTACGAATTCCTATTTTACCACAAATTGAACAGTTTTGAGATGTATATGCAGGATCTATATAATACACCGGAACGCCAAGCAGCTTAGCCTTATATTCTACAAATAACTGTAGTTGATAAAATGACCAACTGTTCAAGGCGTATTTAAACGATTTACTCTGTTTCCGGGAGTTACGAATCCCTTTTAAATCTTCAAATACAAGACCTGCATTTTGTTCTTTAGCAATATTAACAATCCTGCGACTTATTTTATGGTTTAAATCTTTGACAATTCGGGATTCTTTATCCTTTATCTTCTTCAATTGTCTGAATTTTCCCTGTCTTTGAAGTCGTTTACGAATTGCAGAATATTTATTGTGGATATGAAGTGCTTTTTTACCAAGCTTTTCAATTTTTCCAGTATCTGGATTTGCCAATACAGCAATATGGCCCGTAGTGTTCCGATCAACCCCTATAAATGCAGAGGGTATCATCTCGGACTCTTCTTTGACGGTGCACGATATATAAGCAAACTCTTTATCAATTTCAATTTGATTTATTTTCTCAAAATCAGGGAATTGATAATTCAATGTTAATTTTAATGGAACTATTTTGATAATCCGATTATCTTTATCGACTCTGATTGATTGATTTGGAATAACTAAATTTACATTATGTACTCGTTTAATCTTTTTCTGGTTACCATATTTCCGCAATATTTGGTTAGATATTGCTGATTTTAATCCAATATCTTTAACTGCTTTAGAAGACCTGCACTTTGGATTCCTGACTGCAAACTCCGCTACTTTAAAGGCTTTTTTTAGGTCTTCAGTGAAGTCCTGATTGTGACGGATTTTATAGGTCAGAATCATAATTAGTTCTTTTTTTGATCTTCGATGTATTTTTTTACAATTTCGTCTGAAATATGACCACAACTCTCACAATAATAACTTCTGGTCCATAATGTTGGAAGACGGGTTCTCAATGTGCTAAACTCCTGTCTTAAAATTCTTGAAGTATAACCTTTAAATTGCTGAATAACCCAATGTGGGCTTGCAGTTGGTTTTGTTTTAACAAATAAATGTAGGTGGTCCGGCATGATTTCCATAACTTCAATTATCACATCAATATCAGATGCCTTTTCATGCAATAACTCTTTCAACCTTACTGCAACATCTGGTTGTAGGACATTTCGCCTATATTTAGGACACCAAATAATATGATACCCAATATTATATACGCAGGTATTCGCATGAGTCCAGCGTTCTTTTTTTGCCAACAGTATAATTATCTAGAGGTAAGAATATATAGTTATTGTCGTGATATAGACGCATTCATCCCACGACTAAAGTCGTGGGCTTTCTGCTGCCATGATCGTAAATCGTTACATCAAAGGGACCATAGAATATAGTCCTACGTTTGGTATGACTCATCCATGGGCAGTGCTGCGCGCTGCAGAGCTGATGAAATGGATAGAATCTGATGGTTATATGGATGTTGTAACAAGAAAAACGGCGTTTGAAGAGTATTGCAGGTTCATAAAAAATATGTAAAATTAAATAATATAATATGCAATATCCCTTGTGATCACATTGTCACAGTAGTGGCATCTGAGAGTTCCGCCCTCAACCTTAAACTTGCTTAAAATAGGTTCGTCTGAATTTGAGATACATCCGGGATTTGGACATTTTATAACGCCTGTAAGCCTTTTTGGAATCTGTACGGTAAGTTTCTCAGCAACTCCGAAATCTCTTATAATATTTATTGTAGCTTTTGGCGCAATAAGTGCAATTCTGTCAACCTCTTCCTTCTTAAGTTCCCGGTTTGAGATCTTGACTATATCCTTTAAGCCCGAAAGTCTGCTCTCCACATTGGTTGCAATGGAGAGGCATTCCTCTGTTGTGCCGGTTATGCCAAGAATTCTTAGTACATGAAACGCCTCTCCGGGAGAGATGTGGTCTATTACAGTTCCGTTACGGATCGGACTTATCATAAGGCCTTCTTCAGGCGCTTTTTCGCTCATAATATCGTCTCCTCGAGCATGGCCATCCTTACCGGAATCCCGTTCTCGGCCTGCCTGAAATATTTTGCATAAGGGAGGCTGTCAACCGCAGGGTCTATCTCGCCTGCACGGGGGAGTGGGTGCATCAGGATCAGACTGTCTCTCACACCCTCAAGAATTTCCGGAGTAATCCTGTATGAATTTGCAATACTTGAAAAACTTGCCGAGTCCGGGAATCTCTCACGCTGTATCCGTGTGGCATAGAGGACATCAAGCTCCTTAACCGCAGATTCAAGGTTCTCGTGCTCAATGATCTCAAGTCCCTTCTCTCTCAGGTCGTTCATCAGGCTATCGGGCATCTCAAGTCCGGGGGGTGCTATAGTATGCAGGACGGCATCGTAATTTGTGAGTGCACAGGCGAGTGAATGAGCCGTTCGTCCGTATCTTAAGTCCCCGAGAAGGCCGACATCAATACCGTCAAGCGGCATATTCTCCCTGATTGTATAGAGGTCTAAAAGAGTCTGTGAGGGGTGCTGGCCTGCACCGTCCCCTGCATTGATTACGGGGACGGATGAGAACTCAGATGCCATCCTGGCCGCACCTTCTTTTGGATGCCTGAGGATAATCACATCAACATAACTGCTGACAACCCTTATTGTATCGGAGAGCGTCTCACCCTTTGATATCGAACTTCCCTCAACGCTGTCAACCGTTATTGCGACCCCGCCCAACCGGTTTAAAGCCGATGTGAAGGACATCCTTGTTCTTGTGCTCGGTTCAAAAAACAGCATTGCGGCAATTTTTCCTTCAAGGGTTCTCTTATATATACCCTTATTCCGGATCTCTTCCGCTTTGTCCAGAAGGGAGTCTATCTCCTCCCTTCCAAAATCCTTGATTGAGATTATGTGATGCATGCGCCTTTCAGTTATTCGTAAAACCCCATCGGGTAAATATTGTTCTCAATCAAACCGCCATATCCTGAGATCACGGGAATCGGCAACTGCGGAATAACCGGCAGATATTCCTGGCCATTTTATCAGATAATGGCGGGAAAGTTCTTTGAATCGCTTAAAAAAAGTAAATTTACTTCCGGCAGACTGTGATGTAGCCGGAATGGCAGACCCTTGTTGACGGTCTTGTGCCTCTCTTTGTCCGTGTAAGTTCGCGCCCTATCGTCTCGTGGCATACAACTTCCGTGAAGAGATCTTCTGCTGTATCAATCACTGTGAATGTATGCTCAAGAAACGGTGTATATGCTGCAAGGTACCCGCCCGGTTTTAAACATTCAAAGGCATGGACGATATGCTCCGGAGTTATGGTGAGGTCATGATGAACTATGTCAAAAACTCCTTTCTCCTCAAGCACATCTCCGGTTTTGACCTCGACATTGCAAAGTCCTGCATCGTTTATGTTCTTCCTGCATACGGAGGCGAACTCCTCTCTCTGCTCCCATGTAACGACGCTCTCTGCAATTCCGCCAAAGTAGATGGCTGCAATTGCACTTCCCGTTCCGGCATCAAGCACCCTGTCCTTATGGTTCATTCCGGTATATGCAATGACAAGCCCGATGTCTTTTGGAAGCATTGGGGCGCCTGTCCGTTTTGCATAAGAGAAGAAGTCGGTCGGACGCGGGATCTTAATCCTGAAGGGGTCACCGAGATGTGTCTTTATCTCATCTCCTGCATTTTTTCCGACAAGTTCTGAAAGCTCCAGAATTCCCTTGTCTGTTGAAAACCTGCCCTCTCCTGCGGTGACGAAGTACTCTCTTTTTCTCCCGCATAGAAGTATGCGGTCGTTTTCTTCTATCATTTAATGTTATATCGGCGCCTTATTCTGAGAGTTTGATTATTGCCTCGGCGATGTCGCCGCCTGCTGCTTTTAAGGCCTCTTTAGCTTCCTCTCTGCTAACCTGTGCCTGTTCGCTTACAAGTGCGATGTCCTCGTCCGGAATTTCAGCCTCGCCCTCTTCAAACCTTGGCTCGCCGTTGATCTGGTATGTTGTCATACCCTGCATTGTTGTTGCAACGATCTCAGCATTGTCAAAGACGTAATTGCCTGATTTTGTGTATATGACAACCTTCTCGACACCTTCAATATCTTCGGATTTCATGCCGAGTTTCTTCATCATTGCCTTCATCTGTCTTGGATTTACACCTGGTATCATAATAATCAGTTTCCTTTTCTTATCTGTACGGCAACGCCGTAGTTGAATGCAGCCATCTCTTTTCCGCAGAGTATTGCGCTACCTGTGCCGAGGAACTGACCTTCCTCATTGCAGACGAGCACTTCATCTCCGGACCGTATGCCGGGATCGGCAGAGATCACATGCTTTGCCATTGCATTTTTGCCTTTAATGATGAACTCCTCAATTTCTGTGAGGACAGTTACCCTGCATGAAGGTGCATCAAGAAAGCTGTACAGCCTCTTTGCTCCTTCCCTGCTCAGAGTCAGCCTGCCGTCTCCGGCCCTGACCGTGGCAAGCCTCTCTTTATTCAGCATTACGTAGCGTATCCTCTTCGTTGATGAAAGCTTAAATGTGCATTCATCAGGAAAAAGCGCTTCTCCTGCGCCCCGTCCGAACTGGAATGAGGCGATTGTTCTTGCCCTTTTAAGATGACTGTTCTCTGAGGATTCTATTGACATTTTCTGCAAATTCCCCTTCTGCACTTCTTGGTATATATGCGCCGGCAGCTATTTTATGCCCTCCGCCTCCGCCGCCGACTTTCTCTGATGCGATCTGGAGTGCTGCCTGGAGATCGACCCCTTCCCTGACCATCCTCTCATTGGTGCGCATGGACACCTTCACGACATCGTCATAATCCTTCCCCTCCTCATTTTCGTCCCTGAGGTAGCAGAGAATCATTATCGGAAGGCGCCAGTTAAGTTTTGAAAGTGCCATTCCTGCGCCTATGCCGACTATCGTATCCGGAAATTTGTCCTCGACATGGAGGTACTGGAGGTGCGAGAGTTCAGTGACTCCGTTGTCAATGATATACTCCATCATCTCACGGATTATCTTCCTGTGGTGCCTGAGCATGTACTCGCTCTCCCTGTAGGCTTCTCCCCGGTCACCGCAGCATACTGCACTGCCGGTCTTTGGTTTTATCCACCTTCCGCAGGCGTTTAGCATGGTCGCAAACTCAGAGGCGTTTCTGAGCGGAGAATATCTGAACTCGTCCGGGAATATGTAATGCTCGGCCATCAGCCTGTCTGTCGGTTCACCGGCGTTATAAAGTCTCAGGGCAAGCCTTGAAATGATGCTTCGCTTCTCTTCCGGATTTAAGTCCTCCCAGACGAGCCATTTCCCGTTTCTCTTCTTAATATCTATCCCTGCATCATACCTGAGCAGGTTTTCAGCCTCGCGTGCATTGTTGGTGATGCCGGGGATATACGGGTCGTCTGAGTATGACAGGCAGAAATGAAGCGGCCTTGTGGATATCCCATAGCAGTTAAGCTCATTTTCCTTAACAATTATATTTCCGTGCATTACTCCGTCTTCAACAATTTCTCTTGCAGGTCCGATGAGGCCGCAGTGCTCCCTTGCCATCATATCGCCCACATTGCCGACTACTGCAATCTTTGCAAGATCTGTATTGCTGTCGTCTATCTTCTTTGCGACGAAGTAACCTATTCCGGCGGCTGAGAGCTTTTCATAGCCGTAATTTAAGCCGTTGACCTGGAAGTACGGTGTATCCGTATCCTGTGATATGTGGTGGTCGATGATTATCACTTCATTTTCTGACAGGCCTCTCTCTTCAAGGAGGTTCTGCTGCCCTGCGCCGAGATCGATGAAGATCTTCAGGCTGTCGTCTTCGGGCACATGCTTCATCGTAAGCGGTTCGAGCTGCCTTACAAATACTGATTTGACATCAATGGCTTCGCGTGATATCGCCTGGCGCATCACAGCCTCGCTTGCAATGCCGTCAGCGTCTATATGTGATATTATTGTGGCTGATTCAGCCTCTTTTATTTTTTCTGCCGCTTCCTGTGCATCCCTGTATAGACCCATTGTATAATGGTTGGTGAGGATGGCGGAAAAATGGTTGTGATGGAGTAATAATGGCGGTCCGGAGAAGGTGATGATGATCTGATTTTATGGTGTTTATCGTCATATTTTCATTGAATTTTTTTATGATACTTTTGGAGTGCAGGTATGGTTTTAGAGGATGAGGCTGGAAGTGATTCGATAGAAGATCTGCACAGCAACGGCAGTTTAAGGGATTTCAGGCGGACGGGAGTCGTCTCCCCCGGAAGAATGAGGGCGATTGATAAAAATGCGATGGCTCTTGGTGTGTCCGGTTCTCAGCTGATGGAGAGTGCCGGAAAGAGCCTTGCCGGGGTTGTTATGGAATATGCTCCCGAAAAGGTTCTTATTCTGTGCGGCAGCGGGAACAACGGCGGGGACGGTTTTGTCGCCGCACGATATCTTCAGAATGTCTGCGATGTGGATCTGCTGTATTACAGTTTCGGAGATATGACTCCTGATGCTGAGGCAAACCTGAGGACGCTTTTATACTGTGATGTGTCTGTTCACAGGATCAGATGCCCGGGTGACCTGATTGCGGCTGAGTCACTCTTTTCAAAAGCCGATGTTATTGTCGATGCTATGCTTGGCACGGGGGCCAGAAAGGGTCTTGTGGAACCTTATCTCTCGATGGTCAGGCTTGCGGATTCGGTGGGTGCAGTTAAAATCTCTGCCGATATTCCGACTGAAGGGTTTAATGCTGACCGGACAATCGGGTTTCACCTGCCCAAAAGTCCTGAATCTGAGTTTGTGGATATAGGCATCCCGCTTGATGCCGAGATATACACAGGTCCCGGCGATCTGACTATGGTTCCGGCGAAGAAGAGCGGTTCACATAAGGGTGCGGGCGGGAAGGTGCTGATAATCGGCGGCGGCCCGTACCAGGGTGCGCCGTACCTTGCAGCTCTCTCCGCTTTAAGGGGCGGGGCCGATATAGTCCGTGTTGCGACACCATGCATGATGCATTACCCTGATCTGATTGTCAGCCCTCTGAGCGGCGGGATAATTTCAGGGGAGCATACGGAGGAACTTATCTCCCTTGGCGAAAGTTCCGACTGCGTTGTCTGCGGCTGCGGGCTTGGGAATGAGAGTCATGATGTAATCCGGGAGATTGCGCCGTATTTCAGAAAAGTCGTCTTTGATGCCGATGCCTTAAATTATCCTCTGCCATTTGGCAATGAAACCATAATCACTCCTCATTCTGGAGAATTTAAGAGAATTTCCGGAAGTCTTCCCCCGAAGGATCTCTATGCCAGGGGGATGTCAGTCCGGAATTTCGCCGGAAGTGCAGATGGCAGGCTCACAGTACTTCTTAAAGGTGCAACTGATGTAATATCAGACGGAGGGTCTGTCCGTTTCAACCGGACCGGCTCTCCGGCTATGACAAAAGGCGGCACAGGGGATGTCCTTGCCGGTCTTACAGGTGCACTCTTCAGCCGTATGAGTGCTTTTGATGCAGCGTGCATTTCGGCGTGGATAAACGGGGCGGCAGGAGAGAAGGCCGCCGGGCTATACCAAAACGGACTTTTAGCATCCGATATTATTGATAAAATACCGGAAATAATGAATATGGAGATTTAAACTATGCCTGAATTTACACACATAGAAAACGATCGTGCAAGCATGGTCGATATATCGGAGAAGAAGGACGTATCAAGGCAGGCAACAGCCGGCGGCAGGATATACCTCCGGCCTGAAACTCTTGATGCTATAAAGAACGGGGATGTCATAAAGGGCAATGTCCTTGCCACAGCAAGGGTCGCCGGTATTATGGCGGCCAAGCATACATCAAACCTGATTCCTATGTGCCACCCGATTCCGGTAAGCTCGGTCTCGGTTGATTTTGAATTTGGTGAGGATGAGAGCTATATCGAGGCGAAGTGCACTGCAAAGACATTCGGACGGACTGGTATTGAGATGGAGGCCCTCACCGGAGTTTCAGTCGCGCTTCTGACAGTCTGGGATATGGTAAAATCCGCTGAAAAAGATGAGGACGGACAGTATCCTGAAACCGGAATTGAGGACGTTCACGTAATTGAGAAGATTAAGGGCTGAATCCGGCAGATATATGTAATCCTGCCCTTTTTTCCGGATTACAATACTGCTTTTTTTCGGGCCGGTGAAGATCTGCTGTTTTTGCAGTCCGGGAATTTTCCGGCGCTCTGCCCATTACTTTAATACTCTCCCGGACAAACTTGTAAAGAACTGTTGGATTAGTCCCATCAGGAGAAAGGGATGTGGCCCATAAAATTTGGGCTGAACCTTTAAGGTGATGACAAATGTCAAAATCTATGTATTCATACGTTCGTGACGCATGGAAGCGTCCGGACAAATCGGAAGTTAAAGATCTTCTCTGGCACAGGATGCAGGACTGGCGCAGAGAAGGCAGTATCGTTCGTATTAACCGCCCAACCAGGATTGACCGTGCACGCACTCTTGGGTACCGTGCAAAGCAGGGTATCATCGTAGTCCGTGTGAAGGTACGCCGTGGTGGCCGCAGAGTTCCGCGTTATATCCGCGGACGCCGTACTAACCGTATGGGTATGCGCCGCCGCACTGCCGGCAAGAGCATCCAGAGAATCGCTGAAGAGCGTGCATCGGTCCGCTATGTCAACATGGAAGTTCTCAACTCCTACTGGGTAGGTCAGGACGGAAGAGCAAAGTGGTATGAAGTCATTCTTGTTGACGGACATCACCCGGCGATCAAAAACGATCCGCATCTCTCATGGATGGCAGACTCTGTTCACAGGGGACGTGCTGAGCGTGGTAAGACCAGCGCCGGTGTTAAGGGACGTGGAATGGGTAAAAGAGGCAAGGGAACTGAAAAGACCCGCCCGAGTATCCGTTCCAACGAGAACAAAGGGAAATAATTTTTTCTTTTTTTAAGGATCTCTTATTGTATGTTATATTCTGACGCCTGCGTATATCCGTACCCTTCCGGAGATTCGAGTGTCCGCAGGATGGCGCTTGAGGGCCGTTATCTCGGGTACGGGCGTCTGGTCTGTATGGACTGTGAAACTTCAGGGGAGTTTTACGGTGTATCTCTCCTGAAAGGCTGCCTTATCTGCTCTTCCGGGTTTAACGACTTCCGGAAAATCCTGAAGAAGGAGTGCAGGGGTTGTGATATCATTGCCGCATATGCAGGTGATGCCTCTTTTAACAGATCCGTCATCTCATCCGGGAAGGTAAATATTTTAAAAGGAATTGAGAGATGCGAGAGGAGATCTTTTGATGATGTATCTGCAAGATATGCTGCTGAGAAGGGTGTGGCAGTGGATATTGACCTGTCTGCAATAATCAGAAAATCCGGATTTTTAAGGCAGAAGACACTGACGATGTATGGGGACATACTGAAATTTTCACGGAAATACGGCTTTATGCTCTCTGTCTCATCCGGCGCCCGTTCATATCCGGAGATGAAAGGTATCCGTGAAGTGGAGAATATCTGTTCACTCTTTGGCATGACTACGGATGAGGTGAGGCAGTCTCTCACGTCTGTTGAAAGGATTTTAAATCCGGCGGAGAGTGTAGAGGTGATCTCTGCATGAAACCTGTCCCTCCGACTATGAGAGAGAAGAAGAGGTACATTCTTGCAAGGGTTGTGCCCCATGGTGCAGTTCCTGACGGAAAAACTGTCTATTATCTCCTCCAGGAGATTCTGGCAGGACTTTTCGGTGATGCAGGAGCGGCTGAGATTAATATGTCGGTTGTATATTCAGAAGCCGGGTATATTATAGTCAGATGCCGCAGAGGACAGGAAAGAAAGCTTGAGACTGCACTTTCGTTTGTCACCGCAGAGTCGGGTGCTGTATCTGCACTGAGGTCTGTTTCAGTCTCCGGAACGATTGCCGCCCTTAAGAGAAAGATACCTGTGCCTCCTCCTCCGGGAAATGATTGTGGCATCACTATCGGCGGCGAGGAATTTGTATATTCTTTCCGGTCACAGGAAAAGGTTGATTTACATCAAAAAGGAATTAAACACCAGAAGATATTGTATTTTACAAGAGAAGATATTGAGGAGATATTATGCAGCCAATGAATGCTCAGATGGGTGGATATGACAGGGCAATTACTGTTTTCAGCCCTGACGGAAGGTTATACCAGGTAGAATATGCACGTGAGGCGGTTAAGAGAGGAACAACTGCTGTGGGTATCAAATGCTCGGACGGAATTGTACTTATTGTTGATAAGAGGATTAGCTCAAAACTTCTTGAACAGACTTCAATTGAGAAGATTTTCATGATAGATGAGCATATCGCGGTTGCTTCATCCGGACTTGTGGGTGATGCAAGGGCGCTTGTTGACAGGGCAAGGGTTGAATCACAGATCAACAGGGTGACATATAACGAATCCATCGACATTGAAACCCTCTCAAAGAAACTCTGTGACCATATGCAGACACTTACACAGTATGGCGGCGCAAGGCCGTATGGTACTGCGCTTCTTATTGCAGGTATCAGTGAGGATACTCCAAGGCTTTTTGAGACTGATCCTTCAGGGACTCTCCTTGAGTACAAGGCAACGGCAATCGGAACCGGGCGTCCGGCTGTGATGAAGGTCTTTGAAGAGGAGTATGACGAGTCAATGACTATTCAGAATGCAATTCCTATGGGACTGAAGGCGCTTCATGCTGCGACTGAGGGCCGTTTTGATGTCAATAATGTAGAGATGGGCGTTGTAAAGCTTGAAAATCAGCTGTTTGAGAAGATGACCAAAGAGGATGTCAAAATTTATGTTGATGAATTTGAGGCATCCATAGCATCTTCTGAAGAAGAAACTGAGGAGTAAATTAAAGGAGTAGTGATGATATGATCCCTCTTGATAAGGCAGTTGTCGCAAGGCTTGAGAGCCATGGTGAGAAGTTTGAGATACTTGTCGATCCCGACCTTGTGGCAGATATCCGGCACGGGACGGATATTGATATTGAGGATGCAGTTGCTGCGCTTTTTATCTTTGAAAACTCGTCAAAAGCAGAGAAAGCCTCTGAAGAGAATCTGAAGAAGGTTTTTGATTCTACGGATTTTGAGACTGTTGCAAGAAGGATCATTCACAAAGGTGAGATTCACCTTACAGCAGAGCAGAGAAAGCAGATGGTTGAGGATAAAAGAAAACAGATCGTCAATTTCATCTCCCGCAATGCAATTAATCCACAGAACAAACTTCCGCATCCCCCCAAAAGAATTGAGATGGCTATGGAGGAGGCAAAAATATCAGTTGATCCTTTTAAGCATCTCGATGAACAGGTTAAGAGCGTTGTTAAGGCCTTAAGGCCCATTCTTCCGATTAAATTTGCAGAGATTAAGTTTGCTGTAAAAATTCCGGCTGACTATGCGCCAAAAGCATATGGTGAGATCTCATCCGGAACAACGGTTGAGAGGGAAGAGTGGCAGAATGACG
This sequence comes from Methanoplanus limicola DSM 2279, assembly GCF_000243255.1. NCBI lineage: Archaea > Methanobacteriati > Methanobacteriota > Methanomicrobia > Methanomicrobiales > Methanomicrobiaceae > Methanoplanus > Methanoplanus limicola. Next base: position 536,247 of record NZ_CM001436.1, on the reverse strand, counting down.
GCTCCTGGGTGTGCGTATGCACAATTCCGGCAGGGATTCAGGAAGAGTTCTATAATATGATAAACCGGCTGACAAAGGGCGACGGTGAGGTTAAGATCCTTGACCAGGCCTGAAAAAGATAATGTCAGTATTAATAAGGTTGAAAGAGTAATATATACAGACCAAAATTTCAGGGAATTGTAAAAATGGCTAAAGCAGGAAAACAAAGAGCAAAAGGAAGAATCAGTGGTAGTGCAGGAAGATATGGACCAAGGTACGGCCGTTTTATCAGAAAGCGTGTCAACCAGATTGAAAAGGTCGCAAAGGCAAAGCATGTCTGCCCGAAATGCGAGACCATTGCAGTAAAGCGTAAAGGTACTGGTATCTGGGAATGCCGCAAGTGCGGAAACAAGTTCGCAGGCGGAGCATATGTCCCGCAGACACCTAACCTTAAGGTGGCACTCCGTACAATTGAGCGCTCACTGATTAAGGAATAAAGGTAGCTGATATTTCATGGCCGGATATAAGTGCGCCAGATGCAAGCAGAAGGTTGAGATCGACGTCAATGTCAGATGTCCCTACTGTGGTCACCGTATTCTCTTTAAGGAGCGCGGTGCAGCAATAAAGAAAATAAAAGCCAGATAATGGAAGTTACTACATCCCGGAAACCTAATCCGGGGATCAGGACTTTTTCAAAGGATCTTGCTTTCTCTCTTGGCTGTCATTATACTCCGAGAGGAAAGTCAGGAATTGGCGATATAATCTCAATTGATGAAGACGTTTTGATTGTGTCAGGATCAGGGCGGAATTTTTCAATAAATTTTTATTCGGATTCTGAACTGAAAGCGGAGATCTTTTTTTCATCTGTCAGTAAAGAGGTGAGGGAAGGTGAGCTTGTTTACGGTATCCGGACCGGCAACCATGCCCTGTATGAGATTCTGAGTCCGCACATGAATACTGTAATGTCTGACTGCGGGGAGTCAAAGCTTATCTTTGACGGTCCGCAGAGGAGAAGGTATGTCCTTAAAATCAGATATGATTCATGAGGCTGTATTTTCTTTTCAGACTTCAGATGCAGGGCTGATATATGAATCTGTCCTGCCTGAAGCGGATGATGAGTCCGGGAGATCTTTTGCAGAGGTTATTCTGAATAGTGATACTGAGGTTCTTCTGAGGATCTCTGCAAAGGATATACACGCTATGAGAGCGGCTCTTAATACGTGGCTGAGACTAATTAATATTGCGAACGAGATGAAAGAGGTAATTGATTCATGAATAATATTTCACCAAAAATGCAGAATCAGATTGCAATGCTCCAGCAGGTGCAGCAGCAGCTCCAGACAATCATGCAGCAGAAGATGAACTATGAGATGTCTGTAAAAGAGGCAAAGAAAGCTGAAGAGGAACTCAGGACTGTCTCTGAAGATGCTGAAGTCTTTGTTATGGTGGGTTCTGTTATGATGCAGAAGGATAAGCCGAAAGTAACTGAGGATCTTGCTGAAAAGATCGAGACACTTGAGCTCAGGGTAAAATCACTTGACAAGCAGGAGAAGGCTCTTCAGACGAAGTTTGAACAGCTTCAGTCTCAGATCAAAGCAGCATTTGAGGGTGGCCAGGAGACGGCCATCTGAATATTTTTTTAACTTTCTATTTCCGGCAGATTAATTTTTATTTTCTATCGCTTATTCTCTTCAGATGAGTTTTTTTATCGGGTCTTTTTTCAGGATCTCAAAGGTTTTGAATGAATATTCTGCACGTTTCCCTGCCTGGCGTATTTCTGGTAATCTCTCTCTCTCTCTCTCACTCTCATGATGGGAGGTGATTCTTAGGACCTGCATTTTTTGCTCTTAATGTGGTTTTGTGTACCTGGTGGATGGGTTGTGTATGGCTGATCTCTTCTCTGCGCTTTTCTGATTCAGGCGTTTTTCTTTGAATATTTTTTCCGGGTTAATTTTTCCTTTCGTGTTATTGTTGTTTCTTAATGTCTGTATTTTGGGCTTTTTTTCTAATTCTAAGGATGTTTTACTATTTTTCAGTATGTTTTCGGCAGGTTCTCCCCGGAACTCTCTAACAAATCAAAAAGGAAATGTTTAAACGTCAGACTGGCGTATATTGTAGAGCACCATGCCCGCCTTAACTCAGACTGGTAGAGTGCGCGGCTGTAGTTTGGTTTACTCTGACGAAAGGAGTAACTGCGCGGCTACCGCGATGTCCCCGGTTCGAATCCGGGAGGCGGGACTCACCTTTTTGGTGAGTCAAAGAGTCTGAATTTTGCCCAGTTAGTGTAGTGGCCTATCATGCAGCCCTGTCACGGCTGCGACACGGATTCGAATTCCGTACTGGGCGTAACCCTTTTTGTTTTATTATTTCTCTTAAGTTTTAACTGTGAATATTTACCTTTATACTGATTTATCCGGTTATGATAATCCGGACGCCCGGATAAGTTCCCGGATGACTGCAAAAAAAGTTCCTTATTATTTTTCCGGAGACGGATGAAGGTTAATCTGAAGTTTTCCGGTATTCCCTTCAGCTAAAAGTTGATCATTATCTCATTATTCTTCATATTCTGTTAATTATAATCTGATTTGCCTCTGAATATTCCTTTCAGTTCTTCTTCTCCTTATCCATGTATTCCTTTATTTTTTTATCTTCCCAGTTCTTATCGAGGATTTTACAGTGTCCAAATGTGTTCCATGCATGAACCAGTATACCTATCCCCCAGAAGAGAGTTATCCAGTAGAACCAGAGTGACTGCGGGGATGTTATCAGATTTATCAGAATAAGTATGATGTTCACGAGGATGTATGCTGAGAGATGTGAATAAAAACCCTTCAGCTCCTGTACCTTCTCCTTTGCGCGCCTGTATGACTCGTCATCTTCCATTATGCAGTATTTTCACTATTATTATTTTATTCTGTCTGAAATGCCCGTGAATATTTTCTTTTTTTCCTGTTCATTACCGGTTTTGTTTCCTGCCGGAATTTCTCCTGAGTGTGCACCGTTGAATATCTCTTCATTTTCCCTGATTCTTTACAAATATCCAAACCGAAGGGTTAAAATGTTTATTGTGACAATCTAGTATGGTAAAATTACTTTACTGCCCAGTTAGTGTAGTGGCCTATCATGCAGCCCTGTCACGGCTGCGACACGGATTCGAATTCCGTACTGGGCGTATTATATTTTTTGTCACGATTTTTGCAGATTTTCTCCGGATTTTAAAGTCTCTTTAATTTCTGATCTATGCATCTGCATTACGTCTGTAATCTGTGTAAAGTCAGATTTTTCTGTTTATGGATAGTTCCTGTGATACATCTCTCTGCTTCATCCGTCATCAGGGCCTTTTTGGTGATGTGATATTTTGGATGCTTTAATTATCATCAATTGTGAATATTGATCCCTGCCGGTGCATATGAATAACGATACAAATAATGCTAATAATTACAGGCATCTCTTCGGGCCTGTTCCTTCGCGAAGGCTTGGAATATCTCTTGGGATAGACCTTGTACCGCCGAAGACATGCAACTACAACTGTATATACTGTGAATGCGGCAGGACCACCTCCCTTACTGCAAAGAGGCGCGAGTATGTCCCCACCGCAGAAGTTACAGAAGAGCTTGACTCGTACCTTTCAGCTTCTCCCAGGCTTGACTATATCACATTTTCCGGCTCAGGTGAGCCGACGCTTCACAGCGGTACAGGTGAGATCTGCCGTTACATAAAGAGTAAATTTCCGGGTTACAGAATCGCTCTTCTAACCAATGGCGGTCTTTTTTCAGATAAGAGTGTCCGGGATGAGGTCATGGATATGGATGTGATTATCCCTTCGCTTGACTCTGCGACAGAGGCAGGGTTTATGAAGATTGACCGTCCGTGTAGTTCAGTAGTGATTGATGAGATAATCTTTGGGCTTGCAGAACTTAGAAAGGAGTTTTCCGGTGAGATCTGGCTTGAAATATTTGTTGTTCCGGGACTGAACGATACTGAAGAAGAACTTGCTGCTCTGTCGGAGGCAGTGCACAGGATTGCGCCTGACAGGGTTCAGCTCAATACTCTTGACCGTCCCGGAGTGGTTGACTGGATCAGGGCGGCAACTCCTGAAGAGATGGAGAGATTTGCGGCAGGTCTTGGTTACGAAGGAACGGAGATAACAGGCAGACCATCGTCAAGGTCTGGTATAGGCAGTTTTTCCGGCGATGCAGTGGAGCAGATCATGCAGACGATAAGGCGCAGGCCCTGCACTGCCGGTGACCTTTCATCCGTTCTCGGGATGCACAAAAATGAGGTGAACAAGTATATCCAGCTTCTGATTGAAGAGGGAAGAATCAGAGAAAAAAGGGAGAACCGCGGAATATTTTTCAGAATTTCTGAAGAGAACTGAAATTTAAATATTATATTTCATTTTACCCTGCATCTCTGTCCTCTTCCGGTCATATTCCTTCTGCGACCGGAGCAATGCCAGATCAAATGTTTAAATAACTCTTATGTTCAATATATTATGCTGATTTTAAGCATAAGTCTGCCCAGTTAGTGTAGTGGCCTATCATGCAGCCCTGTCACGGCTGCGACACGGATTCGAATTCCGTACTGGGCGTATCCCTTTTTGATAATCTCTTTATCTGATACAGTTCATTATTTTCTTAACATGCCTGCACAGGATAAAGATAATTCCGGTCTGAATTCTGAACCTGGACCGGATTCAGATTCCGGGCAAAACTGCCGTTTTACCGCAGAACCTTTTGATGTATTCAATGTCTTCTTTGAGAGGATTTATGATCCGACAATGCACCTCATGGTGCGTTACTCCGGCATGATGGATGAGGAAATTCTCAGGAGATCAGTTATCCTCACACTTGGGTCTGTGCCGTTTCTCTCTGCAAAGTTTGTGGAATCGGAGAACCGGTGCTTCTGGGAGAGAACAGGGCCTGAAAGATATCCGGATGCATTTGTATTTCACAAAGACTGCAACCCTGAAGAAATACCATATAAGATACCGCCAAAGCCTCTTGATGTCAGATCCGGCCCGCAGATCAGGGTTGACCTTTTCAGAACAGAATATCCCGGAAGTGACCTGATCACAGTGACATGCCATCACGGTGCGATGGACGCACGCGGTCTGGTTGATATATCGGAATACATATTTACAGTGTACAGGAATTTGTATGACAATTCCGGATTCATACCGGAAATTCAGTCTCCTGACCGTTCTTTATCCCGGATCTATGATATGTATCCTGATTCCGTCTTAAAAGAGGCACTGACAGAAGAGGAAAAGATTACCGACACCTGGAATTTCCCTTTTCTGTACCACGGGCGTGGGGAGAGGAGAATGGCGAGGAGGGACTTTGATCATGAGAGGCTCTCAGAGGCAAAGGAGGTATGCAGGAGGTATGGCGGGACAGTAAACGACCTTTTGATAGCCGTATTTTTCCTGGCGCTTTGTAAGGTCAGAGATGACCCTGTGGATGACAACCGGAAGAATGCCATGCTGACCTCTGCCGATCTCAGGAGGTATATTCCGGATATTGAGAACTGCTCACCGGCAAACCTCTCGGCTGCGTATGAAATTTCTGCAGTTACCAGCAGATATTTTGGTATTGAAGATATTCTGCCTGGTATAATTGCAGCAACAAAAGAGAGGAAAAATAGTAATCTGGGGCTTGGTTCAGTCCTCTTCTACAGAAATCTCTATAACGAAGGCATACCGCGGATAAAAGAGTTCTTTGACGGCATGATCTCAACATATCGTGATTCAGACCTCAAAAATCCTGTTTTATCCAATATTGGTGTAATTTCCGGCGAAAAATTCAGCAATATTCCGGGAAAGAACGGTACACTTCTCAGTCCGGAGGATTTATGTTTTCTTCCGGTTGTCTGCTATCCTCCCGGTTTTCTCCTCACTGCCTCAACATTCAACGGCGTTCTCTCTGTATTTACCGGATATGAATCCGGCCCTTATGATGAAGCCGATATAGACAGGTTCATGGAGGGATTTGATGATTTATTTCCTGGTGGGCTAAAATAAGGTCGTAATATCTGCTATTATCCAAAATATCATCTATATTTTTCAGGGATGCCGGAAAATATCAAAATAATTTCATATTCTGATCTATTGTGGTGTGCATAATCGTTCGTCATATCTGCGGGGAATTATGATAATTCGGCAGAATTCTGCCTTAACAGGATCATTTTATAATCAGCAGTTCAATAATTAATGTAATGTCAGTACAGGATCAGATTATTCTCAATGTCGAACTCCTCAGGAATCCATCAAAGGATACCAGAAAAAGGGCGGCTGAAAATCTTGCAGGGCTTGGATCAAAGTCAGTTTTGAGTCTGATTCCTCTTCTTGATGATAAAGACTGGATTGTCAGATATCGTGCGGCTGAAGCCCTTGGTATGATAGCTGATGAGAGATCAATCAGTCCCCTGCTCGCCGGAATTAGGGATGAAAAGGATCATGTGAGGTATATGTCGGCAAAAAGCCTCGGTGAATTTGGAATTCCTGAGGTGGGAATTGCTCTGATTCCTCTTTTGAGAGATGAAAATGACTATGTCAGAAGAATTACTGCCCTCTCAATAAAAAAATCAGGCAGCCCTACAGCGATTGAAGAGATAAGAAAAGCGCTTTCTCAGGAGAAGGATCCTGCGGTAGCTGAAAAATTCCGTGAAATTCTTTCGGAATAAAATAATTTCTCTCTGTTTTTCCGTAAAAAAAATTATAATTTAAAATTATTCTTCATATCTTCCATACTTCTGTATGATGTACAGTCGAGGGTGAGCGGCGTTATTGATATATTTCCGTTTGATACCGCATGAACATCGGTTCCTTCCTCTGCCACCTCATACAGCGGTCCGTTTATCCAGAAATAGGGTTTGCCCCTCGGGTCAAGCCTCTTCTCAACTCCGGTCTCAAAGAGTTTCTCTGCAAGCCTTGTAATTTCATATCCGCCTTTTATCTCGCTTGGGATATTGACGTTGATTACATCGGCACCTTCCGGGAATCCTTCATTTAAGAGTTTTTTGCAGACCGTTTTTATGACATTCTTTGCATTTTCAAAGTTCTTTGAATAAAATCCCGGGTCATCAAATTTGTCAGCCTGGTCCTCGACCTGAAGTGAGAAGGCAACAGCCGGATAGTTATGATTTGCCGCTTCAAGTGCAGCGCCTACTGTTCCGGAGGTCATTACAGACTCAAAGGAGAGGTTTTCACCAATGTTGACTCCGGATACTACAAGGTCGGGTTTTATTTTCAGTGCATACAGTCCGATTATGACCGAATCGGTCGGTTTGCCGCCGACAGAATATGCCTCATTTCCGTTTATTGTAATCCTGTTTACTCTTATCGGCTCAAATATGGATATAGATCTACCCACAGCACTCTGCTGTGTTGATGGTGCGGCAACGATCACCTCGGCAAATTCAGAGAGTGCATCATATGCAGCCCAAAGCCCTGTTGATGTAACTCCGTCATCGTTTGTAAGTAAAATTTTCGGCTTCATAACCCGTTTTTAATTGCGGCCACTGAAATATTAAATGAATGGTTTTAAGGCTTTTTTTCCTTTTGATAATGTTGTGTTCAGATCGCCTGGCGGCAGTATAGATCCGGCTGCGGCTGCCGGAAATTATTCTTATTCGTGATATAATTCCTGTCTTAAATAAATAATGATTAGTTCTTTATCAGACAAAAACGAAATATAATGAGGAGTCTGCTGATGTTCCTCCCGGAAAAAAAGATATTATATTTTTCAATAATTATCCTGGCCATTTTTACCTCTGTATTCTCTGCCTCAGCAGAGGATATGGTATATTTCAGCCAGGAAGATACTCTGGTGTCAGATCACCGGCTCACACTAAAGGATTTCACAATATCAGGCGACAGTGATAAACCGGAACCCGGAGATAGCATACTTCTCTCTTACTATCTGGAATATAGTGCAGAGATGCCCAATCCGCTTACGGTTACTCTGCCAAACGGTCTTTATTTCATGGCTACATCTCCTGACGGTGAAGAGATCGCAGTTGGCGGTTCGTATATAAACGAGGTAATTGAACCCGGAAGTAAATTTAGGGTGAGGGCGCCTTTCACCCCGGAAAAATCCGGATTATGGAAATTTTCTCCGGCATATTATGTCCGGGACAAGCGCGGTGTAGGGCTTACTTCTCCAGATGACTGGCAGGTGGCTGAGATTATGGTCAATGCGCCTTCATCTCTCCCGGATATTTCGATAGCAGGTGCGGAGGTCTCTTACAATGAGAAATTCCCCTCTTTTGTTACTCTCTATTATACTGTTGAGAACACCGGCGGCGCTGTGATACCATCTGCAATGCTGATGCTTGAGGTGGGCGGGCAAAATGTGACTGATGGGATTGAAATCTCCTTAAATCCCGGAGAGTCGGTTCAGTCCACTTATAATATTCCTGTGGAAATGGTCGGTGAAGGGTCTCTTATAAAAATAACGGGCGACTGCACAGGTATTCTTGCAGAGAGCAATGAGGATAATAATGTTCTGACTCTTGATTACAGTGGATTTGCCTCTGGAAAGAGTTACGGTGGTGAATATCCGGTTCTGACTCCGTCAGCCGTCACTTCACCGGGTACACAGTCCGGCGGGAACAGTTCCGGAATATCTGATACGGCAGATAACTCCAAAACCTCCGACACCTCTGCTGTGGATAATCCTTCCGGTGGTGTAAATGCTGCCTCAGGCATTATTCCGGATTACAGCAGCTGCAACATTCAGTTTATTGTTCTTGGCATTCTTGCGGTTATAATGTCGGCAGTCTCATTCATCCTCGGCTATCTCTTCTCTGAATGCGGTAAGGGAAGAAGAGAGGTTGAATGGCTCACGGCAAAAGTTGACAGGCTTAAATCTGAAAACTGTGATCTTGAGTATTATAATAAAAAGGCTGCAACCCAGCCAGTGAAAAAGAAGGATTCCAAAGAGAACCGGATGAAAAAGGCGATTGATGACCTGAAAAAAAGTAAGGATCTATAGCCTCCGGGTCAGCCGGCATAACTCCGGCAAGGATCGTCATCCTAATTTTATTTTAGCCGAAATAATTATTCAATGAAGGCCCTCGTTGCCGAATATACGGTATTCAATGAACCTGACCTTGCACCTGAGGGTGCTGCTATGCTTAAAGTACTCTCTGAGAGTTTTGAGAGATGCGGATATGAGGTTTTTTCCCCTGAAGGCGGTGATTTTTCTGAAGAATTAAAGCGCCTTGCACCTCTCTGTGATGTCGGTATTGTGGTTGCACCTGACGATCTCTTGGGCAGATTTACAAAGATTCTTGAGGACAATACCAGAAGCCTCGGCTGCGGCAGCCTGAATATCACTATCTGCTCCAATAAGAGGAGAACCGGGGATATACTCACAATGCACGGTATAGCTGTCCCGCGCGAAGTTGACTCCGGTGTGCGCATCATAAAGAAGGTCAAAGGTGTTGACGGTCAGAATATGCGCCTTTCAGACGGTATTCCTGGTGATGATGAATTCGGCCAGGAGTATATTGAAGGTGAACATATCAGCGTCAGCCTTGTGGGAAGCCGGCTTGTAGGCGATACCTGCAATTCATACAGCGGAAGGCCGCCGCTTGTCCTTGCACTGAACAGGCAGTACATCGAGCGAACAGAGGACGGGCATTACCGGTACCTCGGCGGTGAAACACCTGTGGAGCACCCAAGGGCGGATGAGATAATAGATACGGCAGTAAAGACACTCAATGTCCTTGGGTGTCAGGGCTATACCGGAATTGACGTTGTGGTTGCTGATAAGGTCTATGTTGTTGATGTAAATCCGAGACCGACAACGAGCCTTGTCGGCATAGCGGCGGTTATGGAGGAGGAGATAGCTGATATTCTCGTGGAGTCATCAAAGGGCAATGTGCCTGAAGAGGTGCACCTGAACGGAAGGGTTTCCTTTGACACAAAAGGCGGGGTGAAGAGGCTTTGAAAGGCGGTATGAATCCTGATTCTGTTATCGGCATTGACGTAGGCGGTGCAAACCTGAAGATTGTGGACGGCAGGGATGTCGTAATTCACTACTGTCCTATGTGGCAGGATTCTCCGTTAACCGAACTGCTGAAGGTATATTCCGGAAAAACTGCGGCTGTTGTGATGAGCGGTGAGCTCGCGGACGGATTTTCGGATAAGAACGAAGGGATAGAATATATCGTAAAATCTGTCAGGGATGCAGTGCCTGACTCATATTTTTACGGGATGGACGGGCAGTTCCACACCGGACCTGATTGCTCACTTGCGGCTGCGAACTGGCTTGCTTCTGCCGATTATCTGCGGGAGAAGTATCCCTCATCCCTTCTTGTGGACATGGGCAGCACGACTGTGGATATAATTCCTCTGAACTCATTTGAAACACTCAGAGGCATGACTGATCTCGACAGGCTCAGGGCAGGTTATCTTGTATATTCGGGGACCCTCCGGACAACAGTTCCGGCTGTAATCAGGTCTGCATCTGTAAACGGCATAAATACACCTGTGAGCAGTGAATATTTCGCACAGAGTGCAGATGCTCATCTGGTCCTTGGAAACATCTCTGAGGCCGGCTATACCTCTCCTGCGGCAGATGGTGCAGGCAGGGACTACAACTCCTCACTCCGGCGGCTTGCAAGGGTAGTATGCTCAGATCTCTGTGAGATTGGAGAGGAGGGCGCGCTTGATATTGCACGTGAATTTTATAGTATGCAGATGGAGATAATCGGCTCTTCAATAAGGGATGTGATGGATAAGACAGGGTGCGACTCGATAATTGCAGCCGGAATCGGGTCACATATCATCGTAAAGGAGTTTGGCGGCCTTGACTTCCGGAAAGAGTCAGAGAGCTTCTCTGATGCGCTGCCTGCCTTTGCCGTCAGGGAGGTGGCGCTACGCAGAGGGGAGTTTTAAGCCTTATACTTCTGGCGGGGTCGCTGGGGATCAGTATTTTATTGCTGTACCTCGGATTCCCGTTCTTCTTTATGTTTCTTTTTATCCCGCTGATACCCTTTTTTGGCGGGGGGAAGAGAAAGGAGAAGGTATGCCCTCTCTGTGGTTACCGGACATCCGGTGATGAGATATTCTGCCCCTATGATGCGGAACCGCTTAAGGAATCCGGCAGCTGACGGGGTGACCCCTCTTTTTTTTAAAAATGCCTCTCTGAGATCATCTGCATAATTGCCGGCATTCCCATGCCTGAATTGTCAGGAAAGCCGACATCTGCAAGATTTAACAGAGATGCCGGGAAGAATACACCATGCATCTCCACTGCGGGAGGCATATTCAGGTCTGCTGATGCACAGTTTCTGACAGATGAAGGGCTGGCATAAATATGCAGGTGCTTAAGGATTCTTGAAATATGAGCATATGAATATCTTTCACTGTTTGCGAGGCAGAAGTCCACAACCGGTGCGCCTGTCCTGATTTTCGGATAAAATGGTTCATCGGCGTAAACCAGTCTGCCGCATTCTCTGCATCTGAACCGTTTAACTTTGACATATACCGGATTTCTCTGTTCTCTGTAAATTCTTGTCGCAAATTTTTTCCTTCTGAAGTCATGCGTGATCAGCTTTCCTGCACATTCCGGACATTTATCTGCATTTTCAAAGATTTTCCCGTCAATGCCGGATATTCCTGAATCAATCAGCTGAATCAGCATTGGCGGAATCTTTACATCCCTCATATTATGATGTAATTTATACGTTTTTGATATAAATACCCATTTTTGCTGTTAATTATTGACTTATGCTGAAAAAGGCGCACCTGTTATCTTTAAACTCTCATGCCCCGGTATCATACCTGCTGTAGTGACTGCTTTTATCATTATAATTGATGTTAATTATTACCTGTTTGTGTCCGGATGTCTATAATTATTGACTGCGGTGCTGTTTTTTTAATTATCCACACCTCAGCTTTTTTATCTGAAATATTTGTATGATAATGCGTGTTTTACTTTTTCATTAATCAAATATGATTTACCTATTTAAAATGTAAATATGTTTTCGGCGAGTGTTGGGCTGGTTCAATATTCTGATTTGGGCATTATACATCAAATACTCCGGATAAATTGGAAAGATTTTAATATCATCCTAAATTGATTCTTATCTGCCTACGAAATGTGAGGTACGTTTGTTATTTCAATCAGGCATAACAATTTGGAGGAAATGTAATGGTTTTTCATCCCCCAGCAACAATAGTTGCTAAAACAGGAGATGCAGGAAAGGCAAAAGTAGGTCTTTCCATGCAGAATATGCTTCTACGTGGCTTTATGGCCGGAGCATATATCGCAATGGGAGCAGCACTTGCAACAGTATGTTATACTGGCACTGCAGGCTTCCTCGGAGCAGGTATTGCAAAGTTAGTTCTTGGTGCCGTGTTCCCTGTCGGACTTATAATCATCGTGCTTACCGGTGCAGAACTCTTTACCGGAGACGCAATGTTTGCACCTATGGCTGCCTTTATCCACAGGGTCAGCTGGGGTTCAGTTCTTAATCTCTGGATATGGGTTTACATAGGTAACCTTATCGGTTCACTCGTATTCGCTTACTTTATGGCATACGGTCCGCTCACATCATGGAGTGCAGCTGGTGTCGGATCAGCAACTGCCTTTGGTGTGACAGCAGTAAGCATTGCAGCAGGAAAGACAAGTTATATCGGCCTTGCAGCAACATGGTCATGCTTCCTTAAGGCAATCTGTTGTAACTGGCTCGTCAACCTTGCAATTCTTCTCGGAATTTGTGCAGATGATGCAATCGGTAAGATTGTCGGTATCTGGTTCCCAATCATGGCCTTCGTTGCAACAGGATTTGAGCACTGTGTAGCAAACATGTACTTCATCCCTGCCGGAATTCTGACCGCTCCATATCTCAGTGCAGACCAGGCAGCAGCAGTCGGTGCAAAACTTGCAAACCTTAGCTGGGTAACAATGTGGACAAACAACATCATCGTCGTCACAATCGGAAACATCGTCGGCGGTATGCTCTTTGTTGGTGTCATCTACTGGATTGCATTCAGAAAAGATATTGAAGCAGCCAAATAAACGGTTTTAAATGAAAATTAAAAATACGAATGTAAATATCTCGGCCATCAATATCGGGGTGGTGGGATTTTTTGCATTCTTTTTTTTGGTCTATGTAATTCTTACAGGAGATTACAGGTCATTATTATGGGGAATTCCCGTTATTGCAGCATTATTTGTAATTCCGCTGATTCTTAGTTATATGAGTGCTACGGAGTACAATGATCTCGCGCCTGTATATGAGGCAGAGGCGAAACCTGTCAGGATTAAGACAATCAATGAGTCCTCAATAGGAAACATCGTCAGAATTGAGGGTGTCACTGAGAGGGCGATGTTTAAGTCACTTAACAGGCCTCAGTTTCTTGTTGCAGACCGGACAGGGGAGATTTCGGTAAAAATGTTCACCGGGGTTTCGGAGGACATAAACAAGGATGACATTGTAGAGGTTTACGGGCAGGTTATCAAGAGATATGTCCTGGTCGGAGATCCTGTAATCAATGCAGTAATTATTCGCAAAATCGATAAAAAGGAAGCGAATTAACTTCAGAAAAAATTTTCAATTTACTGTATTACAGTACTTTAAACATTTCCTGAAAAACCCCATTTTTTGCTCAGAGTATTTCTGCCCAACTTGAGAAAGTTAAGTACTTCTCTATTTTAATGACAAACCGCATGGACTACTGCGCGTTTACCCCAATATCGCCAAATTCTTTTAGAATTTAGCCAGAATTCACCTTATTTTTTTGACGTACGCCTGATTTATGGTGGGGTTTATATACTCTCAAAAACCCCTCATATGGCAAATAATTGTCAAAATATAGGCAAATCGGAGCTTAATAAAGAAAATAAGCTTGGAAACCTTGAACCGATATGCGCTCTTGTTGAGGGGAATGTAACCTTAACAGGTGGCAGAAACTATGATAGTCTAACGTTGATTCGGGGAGCTATCGCTACGGCATGTTCTAATAACTCAATATCCGGTTTTGCAAAAATGACGGAAGGACTACCGTCCCATACGACTTGTCTAAAAAACTTCATGGCCTTAATATGGAGGAATTGACACTAAATACTCCAAAAATGCTTTTAAAAGCGGGAAAAGGAATCCTTAAGAAAGGTCAGAAGTATGATTTTGCAATTGATATAACGCTAATTCCATATTATGGGAAAAAGGATAAAAAAATCCTAAATCTCCAATTGTAGGTGGAAAAAGAAAGGCATCGACAAATTATTTTGTTGGATACCTGACATTCTCGGTTGTAAATATGGATAAGCACCTTATACTTCAGGTTATTCCTTTGTTTAGAGATTCCACTAACCTCACCGCAATAAAGAATTGTGTTGATTTAATTTATGGATATGGATTCAAGATCAAATCTCTGATGCTTGACCGTGAGTTTTACTCTGCTGAAATCTTCAGTTACCTTAAGGAATCTGAAATTCCTCACATAGTGCCTGTTAAGAAGAACAGTGATGAACTCAAAAGGCAGCTGAAGGGAAAGAAATCAAAATCATTTGAATATGTTATAAACGCCAAATCGAAGAATAAGCTAAAATGTAAGGTGAAAATTGTTGATCGTGTCATTTACATGAAAGGTAAAAAGGGTAAAAAAGGTGCTCTTCATCGTGCTTTTGTTGTGTACAAAATTAATACTTCCCCACAATCAATTAGTGAGCGATACAGGCATAGATTTGCCATTGAATCAACATATGTCATTAATAATAAATTCAAAGTAAGAACATCCACCAAAGATCATGTGGTGAGATTTTTTTATTATCTAATTGCATGCATAATTCAGAATTTTTGGGTTTTAACAAAATGGGAGCGATTTGCAAAGATTCAGAGAGGACCAAAAGTAATAGACAGGGACAAATTCCCCTTAAATCATTATCTTGCCATCATATTTGAAGAAAGTATGACTCATTTTCGTATATTAAGGATTGATGAAATTGCTATAAGCTGACATTCTGACATCTCAATGAACGGAATATGCAGCTGCGACCGATTTAGCGGTAGCTATCTATAATTTTGTAACTTTTTCACTGGAAACAACACAATTTCAATTCAAAGATACTCTTTTCAGATTGATCTCGATGAGAAATGGAAGAATGTAATGAGGCCTAAATGGGGATGAGTGATGTTAATCAAAATAGGTTTACAAAATGTGCCTTGTGACCTCTGTGCAAAAAAACGGAGAATTTAGGGCCAATACTGCGATTTGGGCAATTTAATAGAGCATTTTAAATTTAATATTGTAGGTTCGAACATATTAATGATCGTCTAAGTTTAAAGTACTGGTATTATTTTACTTCCCGGATTCGTTTCCGCTTAACTTTTAGCTTTATCTTTCTAATACTATCAATATGACAGGTAAACTGAAGAATGCTGTAGATACTTATTTTAAATATACTGTGGCGGTTGTTGCGGCATTATCCTTTGGAGGTATTGCAATCTCTGTGGCTGTCGGCGGTATTTTAACTTATTCGGGCGTTGCCGGGTGCGTGATATCATCTTTTATTCTTGGTATTGTTGCATTTCTGAGAGATAAAAAAGATATTGTTGCGATAATGGCTCCTCTTTATGCAGTGCTTATCTTCAATCCCTACAGTGAGTTTACAACCGGAATCATTATGCAGATTATGTATGCGGTGACTATATCTGTTATAGCAGTACGCTTAATCAAAAAGTACTGATTTGTTATAAATATTTAATTTTTTTTAAATTCAGTCATTTTTTGAGCGCGGATTGTCTGTTTGCATCATGTTAGGGTATAATTAGGTGAATCTGTGCTATTGTGTTAAGATAAATTGGTTTCCATATGATTATGGTTAAATGTGCCTGTAATATTTTTAGAATTATGATCTCATTTCAGACCCACTGATAATGCTCATTTATCAAATGTAAATGAAAATGAATTAATACTATCATTCCGACTCTTTCTTTGTAAGAGGTTAGATTATGGATCTCAAGTTTGTTCAGACAACATGTCCCTACTGCGGAACAGGTTGTACTTTCAATCTTGCCGTTAAAGACGGTAAGGTCGTGGGTTCTACAGCGTATCAGCGCTCACCCGTGAATGAAGGTAAAACCTGTCCAAAGGGCACATATGCTTATGAGTTTGTGAACAGCCCAAACAGGCTGACAACACCGCTCATTAAGAAAGATGGTAAATTCGTTGAAGCTACCTGGGATGAGGCATACAAGCTCATTGCAGAGAAGTTTAAGGGCTACAAGCCGGAAGAGACAGCATGTCTCTCATCAGCACGTACTTCCAATGAAGACAACTACGCGCTCATGAAATTTGCACGCGGTGCACTCAAGACAAAGCACATTGACCACTGTGCACGTCTCTGCCACTCCTCAACAGTTGCAGGACTTGCAGCAGTATTCGGATCAGGTGCAATGACAAACTCCATTCCTGATATTGCTGAATCAAAGTGTATCTTCATCATCGGAAGTAACACATTTGAGCAGCACCCGCTTATCGGGCGCAGGGTGATGATGGCAAAGAAGAATGGTGCAAAGCTCATATACGCAGATCCAAGGTACACCCCTACTGCAAAGCAGGCTGACATCTACATGCAGTTTAAGTCAGGAAGCGATGTCGCAATCCTCAACTGCTTCATGCATGAGATCATCAAGAACGGATGGGAAGACAAGGAGTTCATTGCAAACAGGACAACAGGCTTTGAGGAGCTTAAGGCCCTTGTAATGAAGGACGAGTACTCACCGGAAAATGTTGAGAAGATCTCCGGAATTCCTGCAGCCCAGCTCAGAGAGGCAGCAGAACTCTATGCAAAGGCAGAGAGCGGAGCACTCCTGTACTCCATGGGTATCACCCAGCACACAGTCGGTGTTGACAATGTGAAGTCAACTGCAAACCTGCAGATGGTTACCGGAAACCTCGGTAAGCCTGGAGCCGGTGTAAACGCACTCCGTGGACAGAACAATGTTCAGGGTGCCTGTGATATGGGAGCACTCCCTGTTGTATTTACAGGATACCAGAAGGTAATTGACCCTGCAGCACACAAGAAGTTCGAGGATGCATGGGGATTCCCTGACGGAATTGCACCTGCCGAGAACGGATACGAAGTTACCACCATGGTAAACGTCATGTCTGACAACCCTGGTGAACTCAAGGCAATGTACATCATGGGTGAGAACCCGCTTCTCTCAGATCCAAACATTGACCATGCAAAGCATGCATTCGAGTCACTTGAATTCCTCGTTGTCCAGGATATCTTCCTTACAGAGACAGCCCAGATCGCCGACGTTGTCCTGCCTGCAACCTGCTACGCAGAGAAAGACGGTACCCAGACCTCAACCGAACGCCGTGTCCAGAAATGGAGAAAGGCACAGGACCCACCTGGAGAGGCAAAACTTGACTGGAAGATCATTGCAGAGGTTGCAGGAGCAATGGGATATGCAGACCAGTTTGCATGGGAGACCTCAGAGGATGTCTTCAATGAGATTGCAGCAGTCACACCATCATACCACGGTATGAACTACGAAAGACTTGAGAAGCCTGAGGCACTCCACTGGCCATGCCCTGAAGCTGACCACCCCGGTACACCAATTCTGCACACCCAGAAATTTGCAACACCTGACGGTCTTGGAATTCTTACAGCAATTGAGTGGAAACCACCGGCAGAAGTTCCTGATGAGGAATATCCGTATATCTTCACAACCGGAAGGACAATCTGGCACTGGCATACAGGTACAATGACCAGAAACTCACCGACACTTGACAATGAGGTCCCGACAGGATGGATTGAGATCAACACAGAAGATGCAAAGGAACTTGGAATTGCATACGGCGAGAAGGTACGTGCAATCACAAGACGTGGTGAAGTTGAGGTAACTGCAAAGGTAACAAAAGACATTATGAAAGGTGTAATGTTCATGCCGTTCCACTTCGCAGAATGCCCGGTAAACAGGCTTACAAACGATGCACTTGACCCAATCTCCAAGATTCCGGAGTACAAGGCATGTGCCATAAAGGTTGAAAAGATTCAGGAGGCCTGAAGATGGTAGCAAATGGAGATATGTTACTTGCATGGGCAAAGGATGCCGCTTACCTTGAGAAAGGAGAGTGCGGCGGTGCAGTAACAGCAATACTTAAAAACGCCCTTGAAACCGGCCTTGTTGATGCAGTATTCGCAGTCGAGAAGGGCTACGATATTTACGATGCAAAACCTGCATTCATCACAAATCCGGAAGACATCGAGAGACTCAGCGGTTCACTTCACTGTGGTACCCTTCTGATGCCAAAACTGATCAAGAAGTTCCTTGACGGTGCAAAGAACATGAAGCTTGCAGTAACCCTGAAGGGTTGCGATGCAAAGGCACTCTATGAACTTGCAAAGAGGCAGCAGATCAATCTCGACAACATCTACACAATCGGTCTTAACTGCGGTGGTTCAATCAGTCCTGTTGCAGGAAGAAAGATGATTGAAGAGAAGTTCGGAGTCAGCCCGGACGATGTTGTAAAGGAAGAGATCGACAAAGGCCAGTTCATCATTGTTACAAAAGACGGTGAACACAAAGGCATAAAGATCGACGAACTTGAGGAAGAGGGATACGGACGCCGTGCAAACTGCCAGCGCTGTAAGACCAAGGTCCCGCGCCAGTGTGATATTGCATGCGGTAACTGGGGTGTACCAGCTGATAAAGCCGGCAAGGCAACATTCATCGAAGTATGCTCAGACAAAGGCGCTGAACTTATAAACAAAGTTTCAGGCGGAATTGAGACCGCACCAACGGATCCAAAATTCGTTGCAATCCGCGCCAAGATCGAGCAGGCAATGTACAAACTTGCAGATAAAGCAAGGGAAGAGCAGTTCGCAGCAATGGGCGAGGGCCAGGACCGCCTGAGCTTCATTATGAAAGAGACTTCACGCTGTATCAAATGCTACCAGTGCATTGAGAACTGTCCAATCTGTTACTGTGTTGAGTGCTCAACAAAGAAACCATACCTTGTAACACCCGGCCAGGTTCCACCTCCATTTATGTTCCATATGATCAGATATGTCCACGTATCAGATTCATGTGTCAACTGTGGTCAGTGCGAAGAGCTTTGTGCAATGGATATTCCAAATGCGCTCTACATGCACGCACTACAGGTTGAAATGCAGGAGATGTTTGGATATGAACCTGGTGTAAACCTTGATCTTCCGGTTCTTGCACTTGTTGAAGAACCAACAGAGAGAAAGCGCCTTAGTGACACAGGCGATGACCAGATTTTCAATATATTCAATTAAATAATATATTTTTATTGAATGATGGTTGTGGTAAAAGAGCCGTATTATCCCCCGGCCCTTATTATCATTTTACCATTTCTTTACCTCCATAAAATCAATCATAAGGTGGACAGATTCAATAAATCTGTCTTTTGATTATATTTAATTAGAATTATGCTGGTGAAAAAAGGTTAGGGAAACCCGGGATTTAATTTATTCCTTTTTTTTATTGTTGCTGTTTTTTCTGCAATTCAACTTTTATATCTCTCATTCCGGAAGTATATGCCCGCATAATATTGGTCGATGTAATAAATCCCTTAAGCTCTTTTACATTATTTTTATCCACCACCGGTATATGATGTATGCTGTTTTTCATCATCAGGTACAGGGCGTTATCAAGTGTGGATTCTTCATAAAGAGTTATAAGATCATTTTTCATCCTCTCCCGGACATCCGTGCATGGGATTTTCCCGTTCTCAGGAGAGATATCTCTGTGTGTTATTATCCCTGTCAGCAGACCGTTTTCTGTTACCGGAAATCCGGTATGCCTGTTTTCATTCATCATCCTGTATACTTCACTGCATGAGTCATCCGGATGTACGGTTATAAGATCTTCGGGTTTTACCATTGCTTCACAGGCTTTGATATTCTGAAGAATTTCTATCTGATATTCCTCTCTGTGTGCTTCTGATTCAGCCTTTGTCCTAATCTGTTCCTTAAATATTGTATCCTCACCTGTCAGAATAGTTGAGATCGCAACAGCCCCCATAGCCGGTACAAGTATAGAATAGTCGCTTGTCATCTCAGTTACCATGATCATCACAGCGATTGGGGCATTTGCAATACTGCCAAAGAGTGCAATCATACCGACTATCACAAATGCCGGAACGGATGCCACAGGAACAATCTCAGGGAATACCAGATTGAGAATAAGTCCGAAAGCTCCACCTGCTGCACCACCTACAGCAAGTCCCGGGGCGAAGACTCCGCCACTCCCGCCTGAACCGATTGTAAGTGATGTTGTGATGATCTTTGTAAACGGCAGGAATAAAAGGACAGAGAGTGGCAGCAGGTTGTACATTGCAATCTGAAGAAAGCCATATCCTGTTCCAAGACTTGCAAGTCCTGTTATCATCGCATCCGGAGATATGTGCGCCATTGCAATGACCAATAATGCAATAATGAGTGCCCCAAAAACCGGTTTTAAGTACGGCGGCAGATTGTGCTTTATGAAAAAATCACTGAATATTTTCCTTGTCCCGTAAAATGTTCTGATATATGCAACTCCAAATGCCGCGCAGATAATTCCCAGAATAAGGAAAAGGGGTATCTGGGAAGGTTCCCAGAAGAGTTTTGCCTCGCCGAATACAGGATTGTAGCCTTCAAAAAAGCCAAATATAGTATATCCTGTTATTGATGCTATGAATGCCGGAAGTATGGCATCTGCCTCAAAGTCTCTTGTATAAAGGATTTCAGCCGCCAGAATTGCTCCGCCTAAAGGTGCTTTAAATATTGTACCTATACCTGCCCCAATTCCGGTTGCGATAGCAATTCTTCTCTCCCTCTCAGAGAGGTTCAGGAAATCTGCGGCAATTGAACCAAAACCTGCAGAGATCTGTGCTGTCGGACCTTCCCTGCCGGCACTTCCGCCGCTTGATATGGTGATTATTGAGGCGATGGCCTTTACAACCGGGACGCGCCACCTGACTTTGCTTCCTTTGTGAAAGGCCTTAATTGCTGCGTCAGTGCCATGCCCTTCTGCCTCAGGCGCGAAGCGGTACACAATATACCCCGAAATCAGTGCACCTGTGCATATTACCGGAAGAATGAGCCATATTGTCGCCGGAGGAGACCATTGTGATATTATCCGGATGGTCTCGCCTTCATGCGGCATATGATATCCGAGAAGATATTCCGAAACAAATAAAGAGCCGTATTTTAATCCCTGAAAGAACAGGTATGCCCCAAATCCTGAAATAATCCCGATTATTATTCCGATGAGTATCGTTCTGTTTATAGAGGCATATTTTCCAAATCCGGGAATCATTTATTAAAATTATATCTTTTACAGTATTTCATCGTT
This sequence comes from Methanoplanus limicola DSM 2279, assembly GCF_000243255.1. Taxonomy (NCBI): domain Archaea; kingdom Methanobacteriati; phylum Methanobacteriota; class Methanomicrobia; order Methanomicrobiales; family Methanomicrobiaceae; genus Methanoplanus; species Methanoplanus limicola. The sequence goes on along the minus strand of NZ_CM001436.1, from coordinate 514,935 downwards.
TTATTTTTGGTCATAAATTTTCTGATAAAATACCTCATAAGGCCACTTTTTTAATTGACAAAAATCAATTATATGCAGTTAGTTTAACCAGGTGGATTTATGTCGCAGAGAGCCGTTGATGCATTATTTCAGGCTCTGTTTCTTCTGACCGATATCAGATCTCTTTTCAGGAAGACTGCTCCTGATCATGATTTTGACGAGGCAGAGAGGCAGAAGGCCGAAAAAACGATAGAAAAGCTGAAAAAACAGGTTTCAATCCTTGAGCAGGAGATCTTAAAATGAAGTGCACAGGCAGTATTGATACGAGGGAAGTTGAGGAATTATATATCAATATAGATCCGATTCAGGCCGGTGGCCGGCTGACAAATGAGGCACAGAAGGCTGTTATTGCCTATTCAGACGGGTATTCGGTCTGTGACAACTGCTTAAAGCCGTTCAGGCTTGATTATATCAGAAAGCCGCCTATTGCAGAGTTTCATGAAGACTGTGCAAAATGGCTCAATATGGACCAGCTGAGGGTAGTCCCCGGAGCAAGGCGTGGTTTTCAGGCAGTTGCCAGCTCACTCGTTCAGAAGGGTGACCCTGTGATTCTTACAGCACTGTCACATTATACCGAGTTTGTATCTGTTGAGCAGTCCGGGGGTATTCCGTGTGAGATCCCAAAGGATGAGAATAATCATATAACCGGTGACAATGCGGCTGAGAGGATTGAGGAAGTCATTGCAAAATTTGGTAAGACGCCCCCTCTGCTCTATGTCGAGCATGTGGACTACCAGTATGGCAATATTCACGACATAAAGGGCATTGTAAAGGCCGCACATCAGTACGACATTCCTGTCCTGCTGAATGGTGCCTATTCTGTCGGAGTTATGCCCGTTGACGGAAAAGCTCTCGGTGTTGATTTCATAGTCGGGTCAGGTCACAAGAGCATGGCAGCACCTGCGCCGTCAGGTGTTCTTGCGGCAAATGAGGAGTATGCTGATGTTGTCTTCCGGACAATCACTGCCAAAGGTGATGTAACCGGCCGGACATTTGGCATAAAGGAGGTTGAGATGATGGGCTGCACTCTTATGGGCGTGACAGTCATGGGCCTTATAGCATCTTTTCCGGAGGTTCAGAAGCGTGTTACTGAGTGGGATCGTGAGGTTGAGCACAGCAGGATAATCACAGATGCCTTAACTTCGATAGAGGGCACAGTCTGCCAGAGCGACAGTCCAAGGGAGCATACCCTCACAAGAATAAATACCATAGAATCGTTTGACAAAGTGGCACAGAACCATAAAAAGAGGGGATATTTCTTCTCCAGTGAACTGAAAAAGAGGGGTATTACAGGTGTTATCCCCGGTTCGACAAGGGTATGGAAGTATAATACATACGGCCTTACCAGGAAGCAGACCGATCATGTGGCAGCATCCTTCAGGGAGATTGCAGAGGATAATTGCCTCTCAGTTATCTGAGTCGATAATCTCTCCATTCATTATTTTTATCTCTTCTAAGGACTCCATGCATTTTTCTGTGAGGGTGGCATAATACAGTTTCTCCTCTTCTGCTTTAAGGTCGGCAATTGTAGCTGAGACTGCCGGATGTTTGGGGACGACTGAGCAGTCAAGATCGCCTGCGAATTCCCTGAATGTGCCGATCTTTCTTGCAAGGTCAACGATCTCCTCTTTATCCCACGTCAGGAGAGGCTGAAGAAGCGGAAGTCCGGGCGGGACAATCTCTTCTGTAACCGCCATATTGGCAAGTGTCTGCGAGGCCACCTGTCCGAGGTTGTTGCCCATAACAATGCCGTACATTCCTTTTCTGACAGCGATGAGTGATGAGAGGTGCATCATAAACCTCTTGCATACAAGGCAGAGGTACCTTGGTGTTATCTTATCCAGAATTTCGGTGTAGAAATCCTCCAGATCTATGGAATAAAGTCTGATCTTTCTGCCCGGACACCACTGTGAAAGATTTTTCATATTTTCAAGCATTGCATCTTCAGTATCTCTGCCAAAGTATCCTTTTCCCCTGAAGAATATGAACGAGGATGTGCATCCCCTTCTCATGACAAGCCATGCGGCCACCGGAGAGTCGATCCCGGCGGAGATTAGCGAGAGGACTTCCCCCTGTGTCCCAACCGGAAGTCCGGCCGGCCCTTTTATCCTTCTGTCATATATAAGGCCGCCCTCTGTTCTTGCCTCGACAAATATCTCGTAATCAGGATTTTTAAGGTCAACTGTTAAGTCAGGGACAAGTTCCCATATCCTGTCGCCTGTTGATGCACCAAGTTCCTGGCTTGTAAAGCCTTTCATATTGGACCTCTTTGGCCTTACAGCAAAGCTCATTCCCGGTCTTAATGACTTTGCAGCGATCTCAGCAGCTTTTTTCTCGAGAATTTCCCTGTCAGGTTCTGTAACTTCAGCAATACAGGCGTCAAGGACACCGAATATTTTTGTGACTATGCTGACAATTCCTTCAGGGTTGTCTCCGTAGATTAAAATTCTGCCCCTGTGTCTCTCTATTCTGTGCTCTATTCCACCTGTTTTGAGGGCGTTTTTGATATTATTGTCAAGTATTCTGAGGTAATGCCTCTGGACTGATTCACTTTTGAGGAATATCTCCCCGTATCTGATCATTACAGCTTTATTCATTTTGTACGCTGTACTTAAGTTTCAGGTAATTTAATAATTCCCGGCAGTTAATCTCTGAGAAGTGCCTCTTTTTCTGTCAGAACGGGGCCGGATTATTTCAGATGGCTTAACTGGCAACAGGTTTTTCTTCCTGAGAATGTGTGAAAATAGAAATACCTTTTATGATATGAATCAGAAATAGTGAAGTAATTATGGCAGGGAAAAAGAAGAAAGATAAAGACAAGAGTGAACCGCAGTCAGTTCTCTATTATTTCTATACACAGGAGAGATGGGACAACTGGATTCTTACTTTAAAGGAGATGGATTTTGAAGGCGACCCGGAGAGCGAAGAGATGCCTGAGGGGCTTGCATCACTTGACAACTTTACAAAGGACATCAATGTCTCCGTTCTGAAGATTATCAAACTTGTTCAGAATGGAAGTTATAATCAGGATATGGCTCTTGCAAAGTTAAATGAGGTTGAGGAGATCATTATGGCAGATCTGCCTGAGGATGAACTGACCGATATTCTCGGCGGCGTCCAGATGCGCTTCCTTGTTCTCTTTATGTCATGCAAGAATTATATCAGGGGTGAAATCGGTGAAGGGGAAATAAAGGACCTTGTAAAGGAGGGACGTGCCATCTCCGATGAAGACCCTGAGGCTGCACTGAAGATTGCCGCTGACATCGGTGCAAAGGTTCTTGACGGCGGTTCATGCTGCGGCAAGTACCTCCGCGGTGACTTTGAAGAACCGACCATGTTTGACGACTGGCTGATTGAAGTTGATGAGATGGCTGAGTCTTTAAAGTCACTCAAAAACTTTGATGAGCAGTTTGGTGAAGCTTAAAATATAATATATATTTTTTTATGATTGCACGAAAAGCCCGTTTCAGAAGGGCTAAATATCTCCAGAATATTGTCGGTTACAGGGTGCCTGAGTCAGTATTCACCGGCCCTTTTCTTGAGGCTGTCACGTCCTGTATGAATTACCGCAGGATGGACAAAAGACTAAAGGAGCAGCTGTTAAATATCTTCAGGGACTTTCTTGACTGCAACTGCAAAGGCAGTCCTTTATGCGGATGTCCGGAGAAGAAGTTTGCAAAGACGATTATTGAGCTGAGGATGACCGGGCTTGATCACCATCAGATCGGTGATGTTTTGCAGGACGAATATGGTATAGATCTCTATCCGGCTGACATTCTTGGATTTCTCGAAGAGTCTGTGCATGTGCTTGAGGCGATTAAGTCTGTTGCGGAGATAGAGAAGAAGACCGAACTTGCATCACTGTCGGCAGAGTGCATTTCCGGTATTGAACAGTAGATCAGTTTTAATGTCCGGAATTATATTATTCTGATAATTCCGGTGCGTGTTCTCAGCTTTTTATCATCCCGGATTTTTTCAGGACCTCCTGAATATCCTCTTTTATCATCCGGTTTTTCGTACAGAGTATTCCGGAGTAAAGCAATGCCCCTGAAATAACTATTGCAAACAGGACTGGCCAGGAATCAGGGGCAAATACCTCTCTTTGAGCCAGAATAAATACTGCCATCATGGCAGAGGATGTGATTATATCTTTTACAACCGGAATATCAGGCTTTAGTGGCAGTGTATCTCTCAGCAATACTGCTGAGTACAATGCAGACAATGCCATTGTTGCCAGAAATGCCAGTGCAGAACCGTTTATACCGAAGAGAGGTATGAGCAGCAGGTTTAAGCAGATGTTTAAGGCTGCTGCCGATATTGTAACCCGGAAGCTCTCCTTTGGGCGGTTGAATGCGTTTAAACACATGATTCCGGTCAGTAAAAATATACTGAATATCTGTGCCGGAAGTATTATCCGCAGCGCTGCTGCGCCCTCTGCAAAATCTGCGCCATAGAGGAAGTAGAGGATGTTATCGCTGAGGATAATGCCTCCGGTGACTGCCGGCAATGCCGGGATAAGCGCATAGGCGAGTGATTTTTTGACCGCATTTTCAATCATACTGTATTCTCCTTCCTTATGCCACAGACTTAACTGCGGAAAGAGGGCGTTTATCATTGCTGCGGCTGCAAGTGTTGCTATTGCTGAAAACTGCAGTGCGATGCCATAGATCCCAACCTCGTAATTTGTAAGGAAGTACCCGACAAGGATGGTGTCTGCATAAGCAGTTATTGTAGTGCCTGCACATGAGAGAAAGGACCATTTTGCATAGGTGTAAATTGATCTTATGTGCTCCATACCAAAACGTGCCAGACGGACAGTCCTGTAGCGGAATGCGATGGCCGCCCCTGTGATGAACCCTGCTATATGTCCGGCCGCAAGTCCGGCAGACCCGAATCCGAAAAAAACCGTTAAAACCTGGGATGTTATTCTGCCTGTCTCATTTCCGAGAGCAGATATCTGGCTCATGCCAACCATTCCTGCACCATAGTTGGCGGAGATTATGAGGTTGTATATCCCACCCGAAATTACGGCTAAGATGAGCAGGTAATAGAGTCCTGATTCTGTCAGGTCTATGAATGCCGGTTTTGCGATTATAATTCCGGATATGACTCCTGCTATCAGAACGGCCCTCAGGAAGAGCGATGCCGAGTAGTATGAACCGGAATCTCCACCTTCGCTTATTCTTTTTATCATTGCGGCCGATATTCCGCCTTCGGAGAGGAGAGAGAATACTGCAAGGTAGGCAAGGAATATTTTATAACCCCCAAGTCCCTCTGCGCCGAGCACATGGGCAAAGTAGATTGTTGATATGAATCCGGTTAATGTGAGGATTAAAAGGGATGTCAGGGATATTATGGTCTGTCTCTGGAGTTTGTCTATGCATAGAATCCGGGGTATGATCTCTTTTAGTGCCGGAATTCTCATCAGGTTATTCTGGGGTCCTGATTACTGAAAAAAGATTATGATGCCGTGTGGCAGACGGCGTTACCGGATTCCCTGAGACCTGCCCGCGGCCTGCCTGCATCTTATTTTGGCGGTGAAGGTCCCGCCTGTAAGTTACGCGGCATTTCATATGCTGATGCAGAACTCTGATGCCGGATTCCCGTTCTCATCATAAAGAAAAGCGCAGTCGCCGCTGTCATCCCAGATCTCATCACCGGTCTGCCAGACCAGTATGTTCTCTTCTGTACTGTTCATATCCGGAGTTATCGTCACTGATGCTCCGGCTCTTATCGTGTACTGCGGGAAGATGTATGAGTTTTCACTGCCGCTGTCTGAGAGGCGCCATCCGGAGATCTGTTTATCCTCATCCCCTGCATTCTGTATGGTTACCTCTTCAGAAACCGGGTTTATCCCTGTAATTATGATTTTGGACTCCTGAATGCAGCTGTCGCCGCTGCATGAGTCTGAGGGGCCTGAGGGAGTGCTGATTACAGCAGGAACTGTCCCGTCTCTGGAGATTTTAAATTTCGCATAAACCGGGTAATGGTCGGATACCTTCAGTGATTCGTCCCGGGTGAGTCCGTAAATGGTGTCAAACCTGAATACTCCTGACTCACCTGTGTAGTAATCCTCTCCGCCGTTTAATATAATCCTGTCATATGTGCAGACTGTATTTCCGGTGGTGGTGTCCTCACCGTTGCCGATCAGCCAATTGTATTTTTCTGATTTCAGCGTGATATATGAATCCTCATCAAAGTATGAGCAGTCTGCGTTGAGGTCACCCATGAGGATTAATGCGTCATCTCCGGGAAGTATCCCTTTCATATAATCCATGACATGGATCAGTGCCGGAATCTCTTCATCCGCCTCGTCAGGGTCTGTATGGATTACAGCATAGGTTGCTGTGAAGTCCCCGCCTGTGGTCTCAAAGGGCATTATGTACGGCTCTCTGTGGAAGAGATCTGTTTCAGTACTGTCAGGATAGGTGACAGGTGCTCCTGCCGGCCTGATGGTGTTTCTGTTGTATATGAAGGCGTACTGCTCTTTGCTTGATGTCCGGCCAAGCCGTTCGCCGATAAACATGCCGTAATCTGACCCGTCAGAGTTTACATACTCTAACAGGAGGGGTGCTGCTGTTTCCGAACTGTCTCTTATCTCCTGAATGGCAATGATGTCAAAGTTCCGGATGATTCTGGCAAGTGTGGTCATCACTTCATCATCTGATGCCTTACTCTGCCCGAATACCTGGATGTTAAAAGAGCCGGCAGTTATTGTCTCAGTCTCTTCTGCAGGATTTTTGCTTCCGGTATTTCTTATGAAGGAGAGTATTATATCGATATATCTCTCAAATTCAGAGATCTCCGGGATATTTTCATCTATAAATCCGGAATCTGCTGTATTTAATCCTGTTTTGCTTCCGATCCCGGTGAGGACTGCAAGTGACAGGAGCAGTACTGCAATTGCCACTACATATTTTGACATAGGTGACTTTTTTGACTTCTTTTTAGCCATTGGGTAATTAATTGACCTTCGGATTAATTATCCTGTCTGTAAATCATGTCCCTGTAAATCATGTCCCTGTAAATCATGTCCCTGTAAATCATGTCCCTGTAAATCATGACTCTGTAATCATCTCTGATTCAGGTCTCAGATGTATAGTCTGATAATTTAACGGTATTTCTCTCAAAATTCCCTTTGCTGAATACATAGACAACAACCGGAATATCATCATTGAATTCCTTCATCTTCCGGTCGTATATCCTTCTTACAGGTTTCAGACCGTTTTTATCAAAATACTCAAGTACAGCACTGTAAAATGCAATCTCTTTTTTTAGAAATTCCTTCTCATAGGCTATCGTCCTTTTGGCAATATCTTCTGCTTCCTCCCGGCTTACCGGGTGGTTATACTCGCCGTGCAGGTTTAATCCGGAGATCTGCCTGAAGTCATATGCTCCGTTTTCATCTTCCTCCCTGTGAAGCATGAACGGATATACTCTGCATATTGAAAATCTGTCACTGTAGATTGTGCACCTGTTCTCTTTCAGAAATATGCAGTCGCCGTTTTCTCTGCATCTGAGTGAATATCCGGAGACATAGAAATTCCCGTGCTGATCGCAGAGTTCAAAATAAGGCGCAGGGACTATTGAGGATGGATCTATTCTCTTTGCCCGGTCGATGTCCGTGTCGAGGAGGAATACGTGGTCGTTGAACTCCTTTGTGCAGCATTTCCCGCATAATGTGCATTTAAATCCCACATCTTCAATTATCTCTGCAAGTTTTCCTTCCGGAAATTCGGTCAGCAGAGCATATTCTGATTCAAGTTCTTCTCTCTTTGCTCTGATTGTCTTTATTGATAATATCTGCAATTATTTGCTCTCCGGTCTTTATACTCTCTTTTTAATGCGGTTATTCTTCTGTTATGCCGGCCATGCTGCCGCCTGCCTTTCCGGGTGTATATAATAAATATTAAGTCCATGCGGGAGGCAGTTATTCCGTTTTACATTTATGAAGGTCAACCAGAAAAATATTATCTGATATGGTAGAAATACTGTATCAACTATGGAGATTGAAAATAAAATATCCGGCTCAGTAAATATTATTCTGGTAAATGGCCGTATTGATGCCAGAAACTCCTCCCTCCTTGATGATAAGCTTAAATCTCTTATTGAGGCAGGTTCTGACAAATTTATTGTGAATATGGAAGGTGTGGATTATATCAGCAGTTCAGGGCTGAGAGTTCTTCTTGCAGCGTTAAAAAAGGTAAAACCTTTCGGCGGAGAGATAAAGCTGTCGGGTCTGAAGCCTTTTGTAAGTGATGTCTTCAGGATATCAGGTTTTGACAGTATATTTGATATCTGTAATTCTGATAAAGAGGCCCTGCTGAAATTTGAATAATTCAGCATGTAAATTTTTTTTATGGCCGGAGAACTGAGTCTGTTTCTTGACCTTTTTGGTCTTATATGTGTAATTGTAGTTTTCTCTGTCTTTGTAACCCGTTCGCACTGGTTTACTGAGGCTCTTGAGAGAAGGTTTACGTGGAAGAACCGGACTGTTCTTATTATCTTCTTCGGGCTGCTGTCTGTTTACGGCACCCTTGGCGGCGTTGAGGTGCTCGGTGCACCGCTGAATGTCCGTGATCTCGGTCCGATGGCCGCCGGTCTCTTCTGCGGACCATATGTCGGTATTGGCGCGGGTATTATCGGTGGTGTGCAGAGGTTTACAATGGGCGGGCCGACCTGCCTGCCATGCAGCCTTGCGACAGTCTTAAGCGGAGTTTTTGCCGGAATTTTGTATATCCTCCTTAAAGATCGTTTTGCCGGGGTTAAAATTGCGGTTGCCTTTGCTGTAGCTATGGAGTCTTTTCATATGCTGATCACCATCCTTCTTGTAAGTCCGCCTGAGGTTGCGTATGAGATTGTAAGCCGTGCGGCACTACCCATGATCCTTGCGAATGCAATAGGTATGTTCATCTTCTCGTATCTTGTCAGTAATATCCTTACTGAGAGAAAAACTGAAGGGGAGAGGAATCTTTACAGGTCCGAGGTTGCGAGGAATAAGGCCGAACTTGACATAGCCTCTGAGATCCAGAATGATTTCCTCCCCAAAAAGATGCCTGATATTCCGGGATTCAGCCTCTATGCCATGAACACTCCTGCAAAGGAGGTAGGCGGGGATTTCTATGACTTTGTGGACTGCGCCGGCGGCAGTACCGGCATTGTAATCGCTGACGTTTCCGGTAAGGGTGTGCCTGCGGCATTGTTCATGATGCTCTCAAAGACCCTTATGCACGCAAGCGCAGGGTGGCACAGGTCAGTTAAGCGGGCTTTGGAGAGTGCCAATAATATGATCTCAGGTGAGTCTGAGTCCGGCATGTTTGTGACGCTCTGCTACTCGGTTGTTGACCCCGGTTCCGGCAGGATTGTTTATGCAAATGCCGGCCACTGCCCTCCTTTTCTCCTTAAAGCTTCCGGGGATGAATTCCTGCGTCTCAACCCGACCGGGATGGCTCTTGGTGTTATTGAGGATAATGAGTATGGCACAGGTGAGGTTAATGTCTCATCCGGAGACCTGATAGTTTACTTTACGGATGGCATTACCGAGGCAATAAACGGTGATGATGAAGAGTTTGGAGAGGAAAGGTTAAAAGAGGTCATTCTAAATAACAGATATGAATCTCCGGAGAGGATTGCAGGTTCAATAACTGAATCTGTCAGCAGTCATTCTTCCGGTGAATTACAGTTTGATGATATCACGCTTGTAATTCTGAAGGTGTTATAAGATATCCGGGAAATACAGTGTATCATTGCAATAATAAAAATATAATCAAGAGGTGGATATGATATGAGCAGAATTTTTTATTACAGGACGGATTCCCTGACAGAGGATAAACTGTCCACTCTTTCAGAGGCTTTTTCAGATTATCTTCTGATGCTTCTGGTGCCTGAAAAGATATCTATGGGGGCAGAGCTTATCTTTGAGGAGATTACCCAGAATATTGTCAGCCACGGTTATATTCTGGGCGGTTTTTTCTCATTCAGGTGCACCTTCAATGGTGAGGTAATTGAGATGGAGTTCCGTGACAGGGGGCGGGTTTTTAACCCGCTTAAGGATGCCCCTGTGCCTGATACCGGTTCTCCGGCTGAAGAGAGGGATATAGGCGGGCTTGGTGTTCATCTTGTAAAGGAGTTCTCTGACGATATGATATATACAAGGGATGGCGTTGAGAATGTCCTGATGCTGAATAAAAAGGTCAATGGCTGATGTTCTCCATATAATCAGTTTTATTCCGGAATTTACTGCCGGATTTACATAAAAAAAGGGCCGGATATTTCCGGATGGATATTATCTTTCTCTCTTCTCTTCAAGCAGTCTTTTTATCTCCTTAAGCTCAGTCAGCATCTGTCTGTTTAAATCCCTGTCACTCTCACCGGAATATCTGCCGGTTGTGCTGCTGCCTGTATTGTAATCTGTATGGACGCCTCTCTCCTCCTCCCCTCCGGTTACCGATGTCTGTGGCTTTCTGTTTCTGACATAGTCCAGAATAAGGTCACGTATCTCTTCAGGGTTGTCTATGCCTTTGATGGCTATCTCTGAATTTTTCTGCCCGGAATAACCGGCAGTCTGGATCTTAAGGTCAGAGATATTATATATTCTCATCAGCGGCCCCTGTGAAATATCTACATTGGTTATGCGGTTGTACGGCACTATGCCTGTCTGCCTGAACCAGACACCTCTCTTCCATGACATCTCCTCATTGTCAAGTCTGTAAACAATTGACCTGTAGTAAAGCGGGTTCCAGTATATAACGAATACAAGCGGGAGGATGATTATTGCCGCGATGTATATCTCTGCCATTCCGGGCAGGAATTCTGAGATTGGAAATGCAAACCATACTGCACATAACAGGATTATAAATATCACAGTCAGTGATGTGAGGATCAGGTTGTAGTTTTTAAACTGAATTTCCGGTTTGAAGTCTTTTCCGGTCTTTACATTAGCCATAATGTCATGTTTTACGGTCTCTGATAAATATATACCTGTTCCTTTCATTCCCGGAAACTTTGTTGGTCAGTTTGGGAAAAATCACATTTTATGGAGTAATTTTTGGTTTTTATCGTGATTCTGAATTATCTTCGGGGCTGATTTATGCCGGCCAAAGAAGAGAGAATTATCTGTATGATTTATAAGGAGGTGGAGCATGATTAACAGAAAACCCGCACGGCAGTTGTCTGATGATGATTACAGAAGAGTATCTCAGATGCTGAAGTACCGCAGTAAAAAGTTCTGACCTGTGTATAGAGTCCGCATTTTTAATTCTCTTCTCAGGTCAGTAACCGTAACTGATGTAAGGGTGAAATTTATCTCTTTTCTGAAATGCCGGGATTTCTGGTGTAATTATGTTTTGAGGCTATTATATAAGTATTTTCAGATTTTTAGATCTTTATGCCGGTATATTCCTGTCCGGCCTTTCGGGCGGCCTTTTGATTTTCAGGACGTATGCCTTATCCCGGAATTCATCTCAGTGATGCAATCACCTGTATCTCACATCTGCCGCCGTTTGATATTACAGCTATTTTTCCGGTCTGGATGGCTTTATCGCTCATATGTTCCGGAATTATGGTGATATTTATCTCCTGCTTTCCTTTTATGGAGAAACTCTCCGGTTCTGCGGCAATCCAGTTTTTATCGGATGTTATCTCACCTTTAAGTGTTCTCTCTCCCGAATTGATTATCTCAATATTCTGTGCATATTCCTTCTGACTGTCGTCTGAAGTGTATTTCTCCGGCTTTTCAATGCCCCTGAAGATGAGCCTCTTATCCGTAATTATGGTCAGCAAGGGTTTTTTCTGCAATGAGACATTTATTTCAGTCCTTTCAGGTCCCGCCGGTGTTTTGAATCTTATCCAGGATTTGTATTTTATGCCCGGAATTATGCCTTCAAAGTGTGACCTGTCAACCGTTATCTCAATAATTTTTCTGTCTATGACAGTGAAACCCTTCTCAGGAAGAATTATCCATCTGTGGAGGGGTTCTGCTGTAATTTCAAGAGGTTCTTCATTTCTGTTTATTATCTCTATCTCTGCCTTATTGTCACAGTCCGGGTCAAATTTCAGATCAATTGCACCCGGTATGATCTCCGGTTTTAACAGAGCAGTCTCTCTCTTTTCAGGGAGAGTTTCCGTTTTTCCAACTTCCGTTTTTCCAACTTCCGTTTTTCCAACTTTCTTTTTTTCAGTTTTTATTTTTTCAGTTTTTGTAATCGGCCCGGCATTTATCCCTGGTGTTTTCGGATATGTGGATTTTATATCTTTTATCTGTCTGCTATCTCCGGCCGTATTTGTATTATCTTTTATTGCAGCTGAATTTTTACCTGTATCGGGCATGGCTGTATTCTTTATCCGGGATGTAATTGTGACCGGATTACCTGTGACCGGATTATCTGTGACCGGATTATCTGTGGCTGGATTATCTGTGACCGGATTACCTGTGACCGGATTATCTGTGACCGGATTATCTGCCGCTTTTGGAGGGGGGCATATTGGAGTACTTTTATTCTCCGGATCTGATGATGGGTTTATATCCGAATCTACCCTGCCTTCTTTTTCTCCGGATGTAACAGTTTTTCTCTTTTCTTTTTCCGGAGGAATGCCTGTTTCTGAAGGTATTTTCCTTACCGGAACTTTTGCTGCTGCTGTCGCATATGTTCTCTTTTCATCTTTTGCCCTGTCAGGTTCTCTCTTTTCAGCTGCGTTTTCCTGATTTTTTTTAATATTTTCTGCCGGTTCACCGGCCGGATTCTCTCTGCCGGCTCCGTTTTCCACTGCTCCTGACTCGGGTTTTACAACTTTTGGGCCGTTATATGGGAAATATTCCTTCTTTTTAATCTTCAGTATTTCACACCAGGGACATACCTGAAGATATCCGGAGTGCCAGTGGTTTGGGTTATTGCAGCACTGTTTCAGCCCGGAAAGTTCATCCTGCAGTACTTTTACCCATTCTTCTGCATCCGGGCGCATATACGGCTTATCTATGCCTTTAACGAAGCATCTCTCAAACAGTGCCCTTATCTCAGGCGGGAGTATGGCATAAGGCGGGGCATAGAGTGGCGGATATATCTGCCTGACATTTCTCAGGTAGGGAAATATTCCGTTCTTTATCTTATGCTCGGTTGTCGGGTAGTCATCAACTCCTTTCCCTCTCGCCTGAAAGGGATGAACACCGTTCATCAGGAATTTGAATATGAGAATGGAGAGTGAAAAGAGGTCTGAATAATACCTGTCTATATTTTCAGTGCGGAAATTTATGCCCATAAGTTCAGGTGCAAGATAATCTCCGGTTGCGACTTTTGTGAAGAATTTTTTGCCGGTCTTTTTATTCTCTATCTGAAAAGAGTCGCAGTCAATGACAGAGATCGCAGCCGTCCTTGCGACAAGGATATTGCTGCCGCTCATATCTCCTATGCAGTGCCCGCTTTTGTGTATTGCAGAGACGGTGCAGGCGATATTATAGGCTGCTGTGAGGAGGTACTTCCATGTAAATGATCCACTCAGATATCTGCTCCGGTCTTCAGGGTCATAATACATATGTGCCTCTCTGAAGAGTTCTGTGTCAATGACCGGCATCAGAAAGCCGCAGAAATCTTTTCGGCCCGGATATTTATACAGCTCGCTCAAAGGCCATGCTATTGATGCTGAACGGGTTTTTTTATTGTGTTCAGTAAGATCGCCGGCGGGAGGGTTGTCAGTCATTGAGGTGATCTTCTCGCAGATCTCCTCTGTAATTACATTTCTGTAGTATATCTTTGCACAGAGGGCAGGATTTTCAGATAATCTGAATACCTCCCCTTCCCCGCCTTTCCTTGGCGGACGGATGAGGGTGTATTTTATTCCTTTACGGTCATATACAAAGGTTTTATCCATTTAAGGTGCCTTTTAATCGTTTTTCCGGTTTATAACCCCGACAACAAATGTCTTGTCATCCTCGGAGTTTTCTGTCATCATTCCGGATAAAAGAAGATTTTTCAGGTCATCTGATGCCTCATCAAAGTCTGTTATACTGCTTATATATCGGTTAAATGGGTTGAAAAAAGGGATGTGCGGCTGGTATTTCCCGCCCGGTTTTGTGAGGACGGCTCTCTGGCATCCGTCAGTGAATACAGATACTGAATCTATGCCCTGTATGTTCTCCTTTATCCTGAGATCACCTTTCCATCTTTCAGAGGTTATCGGTGTTGTCTCGTTTATGTACTCCGAATATCCGGGGTCTGAGATTATTATCGGCTCTCCTTCTCTGATGCCTACAATGGCGCCGTCTCCGACATGTCCGCATGATACATAATTCCGGTCAATAAGCACAACCATCAGGGTGCAGGCGAGTTCTCCGGTTTTGAGGCCGTTCTCTTCTGCATATCTCCGGATGGATTCTCTTGCATGCAGGAAGGAATTTTCAATGATTTCCCTGTTCTTGGTTATATCGGCGAGGATTGTATCACCGATCTTCTCCCTGAAGAGATCAGTTATCATTTTACCTGCGGATCTGACGGCAATTTCAGATCCGATCTCTGAAAACTTTGCACTGCCAAGGCCGTCTGAGACTGCTATTACTGCTGTTGACTCTCTTATAGCCTCAAAAGCCATAGCGTCCTGGCATGGTATGCCTTTCTTTATATGTGACGGGCCGGTTACTCTTGCGCCGAAAACAGAAGGTATATTCTCCGGCAGCATATTATTTTCATTCTTCATAAATGGTTATATTGTGGGAATTTCTCCCCATCCGCTGAGCATGTCAAAGGGGTCTTCAAGGACTACCTGTTCTCCGACTTTCGAGGCCGAAACTTTGGCCTGGCTTCTTGACAGCCAGATGAACATCTCATTGAAGTGGTTCTCCTTAAGTTTGATCGGTGGCCTGTTAGGCGGGGCAATCATCTTTAAAGTCTCCATATCAGCTTCATCTACACCTACTGTGAAGAAGAGGAATTTTCCTTCTTTCTCTCCGTTGTGGACAGCATTCAGAGTTTCGCTCCAGAGTTCATCGCCCTCTTTCATGTCAGTCGGTTCACCGTCTGTTATCATGAATATCCATGGCCGGTAATAATCAATACCCTCCTTTTTGTATTCGTCCTTTCTTGCCTCAAGCATCTCAACGGCTTTTTTAATCGCACTTCCCATAGGGGTTAAGCCGTCTGCTACGAGAACTTCCGGTTCGAACTCCTCAATTGACTTAAAGCCTGAAACCACCTGCACAGACTGTCCGAATGCCACCACTGCAAGATCAATTCTCTTTCTTGCGAGGTCG
This sequence comes from Methanoplanus limicola DSM 2279, assembly GCF_000243255.1. NCBI lineage: Archaea > Methanobacteriati > Methanobacteriota > Methanomicrobia > Methanomicrobiales > Methanomicrobiaceae > Methanoplanus > Methanoplanus limicola. The sequence goes on along the minus strand of NZ_CM001436.1, from coordinate 499,658 downwards.
TCTTTTTCGATCTCTTCTTTGAAGGTCTTAATTCCGGAATTTAAGTCATCAATTTTGCCACTGATGTTCATTGAGCCTGATGTGTCCAGAAGAAGTATTGTCGGACAGTGGGGCTGCTGCGGGTATGCGATCTCGACCATTTCCTCAAGTGTCATGTCATTAACCTCATAATAATTGTATAATTGTTTATCTATAATCGTATATCAGCCTGTAATCTGATATTAGAACGGTGGCATAAATATACATTCGGTTTTGGCCGGATAAATATTCAGAGTGATCTGAAATGCTCTGCAAATATCATAATCCGGGGTGTGGATGCTGAACTTTTGGTTATGAAAAAAAAGCGGGGCTATGCTGTCCCGCATAATCTGTCAGTTCTGTTTTTCTCGATGACTAAAGCTGCAAAGAGTGCAATTGCTGATACCGGAAGGGCGATTACAATCGGGTTTACAACTCCCCACGGCATTGGAAGAACTGACTGTACCCCAAAGAGTGCGTCAGATATCCCAAGAACAGATGACTCCTTAACATGGACAAATGCGGTCCACAGAAACCATGATACAGCACCTGCTGTAATGCTTATCTTTGCTGCATAGACTGAGGGTTTTTCCGAGTACAGTGCGTGGGCAAATGCCGGAATGAATGCTGCTGCACAGAGACCCATGAATATGACCGTTGCCCTTGCTATGATGTTCTCCGGAAGTGCGTATGCAACAATTGTGCTCACGATGATCATTGCCAGAGTTCCGATCTGGATTGCCTTCATTGAAGGTTTGTTCTCTTTTACAAGGGGGTTTAGGTCATATCCTATTGTTGTTCCCATTGTATGGAAGAGTGAGCTTAATGTTGACATTGCCGCTGCCAGCAGTGCGAGCATAAAGATTACAATGAAGAGATCAGGCATTGCAGAGTTGATGTACAGCGGAATTATGCTGTCAACATTTCCTCCGGCAGCGTCAACCGCAAGCATACCGGAATTTTTCATAAACCAGACGTTTGTCAGAGGTCCTACGGTGAATGCAACACCTGTCATCATAAGCACAAACGGCCCTCCTATCATCACAGCCCTGTGAATTGAACGGTTGTCCTTCACTGTCATAAAGCGGACTGCAAGCTGGGGCTGGGCAAGGACACCGATTCCTACACCAAGGACCATTGTTGTTATCATTGTGAGCCATATGGGTGAGAGAAATTCCGGCATGGAAGCCCATCCTGTCATACCTGCTGCTGCAAGCCCTTCCGGAACAAGCGGTGAGAAGGAATCAAGTGCGGAGTTTGCCGCAGTCACTCCGCCGAGGTATATGTATGTCAGAATAAGAAGAATCGTCATTCCGACAAACATGATGGCACCCTGAAGTGCGTCTGTGTACATGACTGCAATAAGTCCGCCAAGTATTACATAGAGTGCAACAATTGCTGCAAATGCGAGCAGTGCGGTGTCATAGGGTACTGACAGTGTCGTCTCAATGAATCTTGCACCCCCGATAAGAATGGCTGCTGTGTATATCGGCATACTGACAATAATTATGAGTGCCGAAACTTTCCTTATAAATACTGAGTTATAGCATTTACCGAGCAGATCAGGGTACGTAAGGGCACCTGTCTTCTGTCCGAGGCTTCTTGTTCTCTTCCCGAATATTATGAATGCGATAAGAACTCCGACACCGATGCAGAGCACGGTCAGCCAGACAAGGCCCATTCCAAGCTGGGCGGATATGCCTCCGAATCCTACTATTGCAGAGGTGCTTATGAATGTTGCACCATAGGAGAGTGCCAGAACGACCGGATTTATCTTTCTTCCGGCAATGAGGAAATCATCGCTTCCCTTCGTCTGCCGGTATCCCAGGTAGCCGAGAAACACCACTGCTGCCAGATAGATGAGTGTGATTACGGCAAAGGTCAGGGTGTCAACTGCCATTCTCTCTCTCCTCTTCAGAGCCTTTTTTCCAGTTGATTATGCCGTACGCTATACATCCTGCCGTCAGGATAAATGACAGCAGGTAACCTGCCCATATACCGGGATCAGATATACCAAACATAGTAGAAACCTCACGGTATTTTGAGAATGATGACCGGAAAAATACAGGGGCTGCCGGATTTTATTTTTAATCCGGAGCCCTATCTAAAGCTGAATAAGCTAAAAAAACCAAAGAAAAATGCAGTGCCACAGGTATAGGATAAGAGTCCTGTGTTAGATTCTGCATATCTGTCTTCGGTCATATTACAAAATACCTGTATGTTATTGGTTATGGGCTGTATATAATGCTGATCTGATCCTCTCCTCTCTTCTGAAGGGATAACGGGTGGCAGGAGATATTCCTTACAGAAGATAATGCCATACTCCAAGGACAAGCTCCATTGCAATCAGTATGATGACAATCCACTCCAGGAAATTTGAATGCTGGATTCTGACCTCGTCTGAGAGCATTGAGTAGTTATCCTGTATTATCTCAGTTTTTCTGCTGACGCTCTCTGTCCACTGGCTGCACCTTACAACTTTTAATGTCGTCTCATATATCTGTGCGTAATAGACATTCTCTGTTATCTTAATCAGATTTCTGACCTTTTCAATGACTTCTGAGATCTCGGCGTTTCTCTCCATCAGTTCTGACATAATTGAGTGGTACTTCCTTGTCCTGAGAAAATTGGGGAGGCGGTCAGCATGATTGATGTTATCATACATTTTTTCCATCTGCCTGTTAAGCTCCATATCATAATATCGAAGTTCTAAAACCTGCACATTTGCAAATTCAATCAGATCAATCAGGTCCTGGGGATTTTCCGGGCTGCACAAAAGTGCTGAGTCCCATGAGAGGATGGCAAGGTCATCTTTTGTATAACTCTGCGTGTTCTTTGTCACTTCGTCACGCATCTGTGCTGAATAGTCCGCTCTTTCGCCCATGAGGAGAATTACAGGGTCTCCGGTTATTTCTGCCGTGTCTGTAGCATATATTGTATAATCTTCATAAAATTCTGTATCATAACTGAAGTCTTTTATAAGCGGTTTTAAAGAGCTGCCTATCAGATTAACGTAATCTGAAAAGAGATTTGACAGTGGATCTCCGGTTGCAAGCTGAAGCGCTGTCTCCTCAAGATCACTGTAGTTTCCTTCACTGTTTTCATAGATAAAGCAGATGCTGAACGCACCTATGTCATATATTCTTGCTGAAACTCCGAATTTATATCTTCTTCCCTCTATTTCAGTCTCTATCGGGTCTGTTTTGATAAGTATTGGCTTGTTTTCAAGAATTATTGATTTTGGTTTGACTCTGACAAAGTTTGTCCTTGTTGTTGAAAATGTCCGGGCCAGTTTTTCTTCCAGGAGATCCAGGTCTATCTCCATTCCGGTGTCGTATATTCTGTAAAATCGGATTGAAATCAAGATATTCTGCCGCCTTCTTCTGTCTGTTCATTGTGTGACAGTATACTCTTCTGTGTTAATTGTAGATATATTCTATATGTGATTGTTAGTATCATGTAATTTTGGTCTTATGCAGTGATTTCTCTATTTTGGGGCAATATTGTTTTAAATTTTAATTTTGGTCTTATGCAGTGATTTCTCTATTTTGGGGCAATATTGTTCTTATATTTTAATATTGTGACTTTATATTGTTTTGATTCGGTAAATGTCTGGTTGGTGTGCAGTATTTCCGGATTCGCCGGTTATAATGCCGCACCTCTATTCTGCCACTGTAAATAAGGTTTATTCTGCTCTTTTTTCTGAAGAGATTCTGCGCATTATGATATTAGAATATTATTTTATGCGGTGAATATTGGCTGAATCCGTATATTTTTCATATATTTTCTCTGCCGGCAGGTTCCTGTTCATATATTTGTATATCTCTATTTTGAGTTAAAAATGATAAAAAATGGCGAAATTTAACGTATTTTTGCTGTTAATTATAATATGACTTTTAAAGTATATTTTTTAAAAATTTATATTGGTTTACAGCTTATGGTTTGATTCTGACTGTTTTAATTGATTATTTTGCTAATTTATTTTAGTTGGTTTTCGTCATATTATTGTCGGTATGTTTTAAATGTTATATTTTGTCAATTTTCTAAAAGTTTTTAAGTCTGGAATGAATTATTATTTTGATAATTTATCAGAATAACAAATCCTCCGGATAAATCCGTTATAATTCGGTATGGTGGCTGGATTTTGGAATCAATTCAAAAATAACGTCTAATCTCCCTGCAATGCACAATGATGGTGAATCTCTGAACTGCCGGATAACGGCCTTCGTTATTAATTTCATTGTTTTTGAAGCAGGAGGTTAAAGGAAGTGAATAAAATGGAAATTGAGGGGCAGAGTATTCCCGTACACCACATTGGCTCTAAGAATAAAGAGCTGCTTCAGAATCTGGCTAAAGAACACGGCACACCAATATTTGTTATTAATCATGAACAGATAAGAGATAATTACCGTGAATTTAAAGAGCGTATGCCGGATGTCCAGGTATATTATGCAGTGAAAGCAAATTCAAATCCTGAGATTATAAAGACACTTTATGATTTGGGGTGCAGTTTTGATGTTGCGTCAATGCCGGAATTTATGCTTGTATATGAAAATATAAAGCATCTCTCCGAGGAAGAGCAGCTTGAGTGGATATACCAGAATATCATCTACGCAAATACAATTAAACCAACAGAAACTCTTGAGGCTCTTGATCGTTACCGGCCCCTTGTAACGTTTGATAATATTGAGGAATTAAAGAAGATAAAAAAATATTCTCCTCAGGCCGGACTTGTTCTGCGGTTGAGGGTTCCAAATACCGGTTCGGTTGTGGAGCTTTCCTCAAAGTTCGGAGTTGAGCCGGGTGATGCTGTTGACCTGATTGTCGAAGCTTTTGAGATGGGCCTTACAGTCGAGGGGCTGAGTTTTCATGTAGGCAGCCAGTGTACCAACTTTGAAAATTATATTCTGGCCCTTGAACTCTCGGCAGAGATTTTAACGGAGTTTGAACTGCGTACAGGCGAAAAGATCAAGCTTCTGGATATTGGCGGAGGTTTCCCTGTAAAGTATAATCCGTATGTTAAGTCAATACGGACACTTGCAACCCAGCTGAATGAAGAGATTGAGCGGCTTTTTTCACCGGAAATTCAGATTATGGCTGAACCCGGCAGATTTCTTGTGGCAAATGCCTGCTCTCTTGTTGCAAAGGTTATCGGGAAGGCATTTAGGGATGGTAAGCCCTGCTATTACATTAATGACGGTGTTTACCACACTTACTCCGGGCAGGTATTTGACCACTGCAATTATCCGGTCCTCTCATTTAAGGACGGTGAAACTCAGATTTCAGCAGTTTTCGGGCCAACCTGTGACGCATTTGATACAATAACACTCTCTGCGGAACTGCCTGAGCTTGAGATCGGTGACCTTGTATTTTCTGAGAATATCGGTGCATATTCACATGCGTCATCAACTTATTTTAACGGTTTTCCGCCGGCAAAGGTTGTTCATATCAATAAATAATCCCGGATAACTTTTTTTTAATTATCTTTTCTGCGTGATATTTGGGTTTCTCCGTAATTTCCGTTAATATATTCCGGGGTTTTTCCTGTTACTTTACTGCCTGCCGGGATTATACTATAAGAGATGCAGGCAGCGCTGCCCGGCTGAATATCATTAAGAGTTTAAATAACAATTGTAATTCATCTACATTTTTCTGAAATTACTTATTGGTTCTCCGGTGAACCGGTATGCACCTTTTGGCACAGTCATCTCAAATCTTGCTCCCTTCCCCGGTTCACCGTTCTCCGTAATTGTAATTCCGGTAATGGAAAGGATCTCCCGTGAGAGGAACAGTCCCAGTCCTGTGTGCTTCCCAAAGCCACGTTTAAAGAGATTTTTCCGTTCATCAGCCGGTATTCCTGCACCATCATCTGAGAATACAACATATAATCCTTCTTCCGTCTCATAACATGATAATGTGATTGTCGTGAACGGAGCAGCATACCGGAATGCATTATCATAGAGATTATAGAATACTTTCAGCAGAAGAGGATCTGCAAATATCTCGACATCATTACATGCTGTCTTCAGAGTTACTTCATCCTGTTTAAATGCTGAACCGGCTTTCACCACCACATTTGTGACATTCTGCCAGACTGCTGCATTTACACCGATCTCCTGGTATTCTTTGGTAAATTCGATCTGGTGCTGAATTGTATTCGTTGTTTCATTGAGGATTTTGAGATATTCTTTAATTTCCGGGTTCAGTGGCTCTTCACTTGCAAGTTCAATATATCCAAGCAGAACAGTAATACCATTCAGAATATCATGCCGGGTGATGCTGGAGAGCAGGTTGAGTTTACTGTTAACCAGGTGAAGAGCCATTTCTGCATTTTTTCTCTCCGTAATATCGGAAAAGATGGTGGTGAACTGGTTCGGAGAATTCCTGTATACATTTACTTCAAAATATTTGCCTAAATCCTGCTTAAACTCCTCAAAATGATCCGATTTTCCGGTAAGTGCTACATTTCCGTACCGTTCAATCCAGACTTTTTCAGTCTGTGGCAGGACCTGAAGAACGGTTCTGCCTATCACCTGCTCACGGGGAAGTCCGGTCATCCTCTCAAATGCGGGGTTTATATCCAGAAATCTGTAATCATATGGGATATCTTCTACATTGCAGATGATCTCATGAACCGCAAATCCGTTTAACATTGACTGGAAAAGATTGCGGTACTTATTTTCGCTCTCACTCAGCCTCTCTTCAATCTCTCTCCGTTCTGTGATGTCTGAGATTGTCATCCGGATCACTGCTGAATCTTCCCCGTTCTCCGGAATTTTTGTTCCCTGCACATGGGCAAAGAAGCGTCTCTCCTTATCCCTGAGAAGTTCCACTTCGCATGTCTGTTTTACCCCGTTTTCGATTATATTCCGGCAGAATGAACTGAATGCCGGTAAACTTTCCGGAAGTAAATAAGACTGAAGGCGGTGGCCGATGGTTTTCTGTCTCTCGTGACCAAGGAGTTTGCATCCGGTCAGATTTACCTCAAGTATGGTACCTTTATGGTCTATGGTGAAGTAGCCTACAGGAGCAAAATCATAGAGGTCAACATATTTATAGTGTACAGTACTTTAAACTTAGACGATCATTAATATGTTCGAACCTACAATATTAAATTTAAAATACTCTCTTAAATTGTCCAAATCACAGTATTAGCCCTAAATTCTCCGTTTTTTTGCACAGAGGTCACAAGGCACATTTTGTAAACCTATTTTGATTAACATCACTCATCCCCATTTAGGCCTCATTAAATTCTTCCATTTCTCATCGAGATCAATCTGAAAAGAGTATCTTTGAATTGAAATTGTATTGTTTCCAGTGAAAAAGTTACAAAATTATAGATAGCTACCGCTAAATCGGTCGCAGCTGCATATTCCGTTCATTGAGATGTCAGAATGTCAGCTTATAGCAATTTCATCAATCCTTAATATACGAAAATGAGTCATACTTTCTTCAAATATGATGGCAAGATAATGATTTAAGGGGAATTTGTCCCTGTCTATTACTTTTGGTCCTCTCTGAATCTTTGCAAATCGCTTCCATTTTGTTAAAACCCAAAAATTCTGAATTATGCATGCAATTAGATAATAAAAAAATCTCACCACATGATCTTTGGTGGATGTTCTTACTTTGAATTTATTATTAATGACATATGTTGATTCAATGGCAAATCTATGCCTGTATCGCTCACTAATTGATTTTGGGGAAGTATTAATTTTGTACACAACAAAAGCACGATGAAGAGCACCTTTTTTACCCTTTTTACCTTTCATGTAAATGACACGATCAACAATTTTCACCTTACATTTTAGCTTATTCTTCGATTTGGCGTTTATAACATATTCAAATGATTTTGATTTCTTTCCCTTCAGCTGCCTTTTGAGTTCATCACTGTTCTTCTTAACAGGCACTATGTGAGGAATTTCAGATTCCTTAAGGTAACTGAAGATTTCAGCAGAGTAAAACTCACGGTCAAGCATCAGAGATTTGATCTTGAATCCATATCCATAAATTAAATCAACACAATTCTTTATTGCGGTGAGGTTAGTGGAATCTCTAAACAAAGGAATAACCTGAAGTATAAGGTGCTTATCCATATTTACAACCGAGAATGTCAGGTATCCAACAAAATAATTTGTCGATGCCTTTCTTTTTCCACCTACAATTGGAGATTTAGGATTTTTTTTATCCTTTTTCCCATAATATGGAATTAGCGTTATATCAATTGCAAAATCATACTCCTGACCTTTCTTAAGGATTCCTTTTCCCGCTTTTAAAAGCATTTTTGGAGTATTTAGTGTCAATTCCTCCATATTAAGGCCATGAAGTTTTTTTAGACAAGTCGTATGGGACGGTAGTCCTTCCGTCATTTTTGCAAAACCAGATATTGAGTTATTAGAACATGCCGTAGCGATAGCTCCCCGAATCAACGTTAGACTATCATAGTTTCTGCCACCTGTTAAGGTTACATTCCCCTCAACAAGAGCGCATATCGGTTCAAGGTTTCCAAGCTTATTTTCTTTATTAAGCTCTGATTTGCCTATATTTTGACAATTATTTGCCATATGAGAGGTTTTTAGAGTATATAAACCCCACCATAAATCAGGCGTACGTCAAAAAAATAAGGTAAATTCTGGCTAAATTCTAAAAGAATTTGGCGATATTGGGGTAAACGCGCAGTATTACGCGCAGTAGTCCATGCGGTTTGTCATTAAAATAGAGAAGTACTTAACTTTCTCAAGTTGGGCAGAAATACTCTGAGCAAAAAATGGGGTTTTTCAGGAAATGTTTAAAGTACTGGTGTAGTATATCGGCTTCATTACGGGCACGTTTAAGCTCTTCATTCTGCATCTCAAGTTCAATCTGGTGCACCTGCAGTTCATGTATCAGAGCCTGTTCATCGGCAGTTTTTCTCTCCTGCCAACTGTTCAGCGCTCTCTCCTTAAGGATTTCCTCGGCTTTTATGCGCAGAACGGCATGTTCCTCACAGGGGACTTCCTGCTCTCTTCCGGTGTCATCTTTCCGGTTCATGTATGTTTCCCCCTTTTTGATCTGTCACATCTTCAATTGCAAGAAGTATTAATTCAGAGGAGGGATCATCAGATAATATCTGCCTTGCATTGAGTTCCATTATACGTTCACCTGTTTTAGGGTGTATGTGCCTGACGATATAATTATCAAAGGATTTTTCCTCAGGAAGGACTGTCTCAAGGAAGGCCCTAAGGTCAGGAATGTCCCACTGTCCGCCGCCTATGGAATAGAGGCACTCCCCTTCAGTCTCTTCTTTGTGGAGATTGAACATCTTATAAAAAGAGCGGTTTGCAACAATTATTTTCATATTACTGTCAAGTACAAGGAGAGGTTCTCTGATAGTTGCAATAATTCCCTCTGCTAAATCCCTTGCTGCGATGAGTTCATATTCTTTCTTTTTGACTGATGTGATCTCAACGAAGGTTACCACAAGTCCCTCTATTATATTATCAAGCGTTCTGTATGGCATGATCCTAACCCTGAACCACCGGTTATCACGGGTTGCGATCTCTTTTTCTGAATATATAAGGGTTTCCAGCACATCTTCTGCATCCTTTACAAGATCAGGATAGATGAGGTCAGAGGCGATATCTGTTACCGGCCGCCCTTCATCTCCCGGAATTAGGTGGATTATCCGGGTTGCAGGAATTGTAAACCGCCGGATGTTCATATTTTCATCAAGGAATATTGTTGCAATCTCTGTGCTGTTGAGCAGATTTTTCATGTCATTGTTCGTCCGGGAAAATTCTTCTATCCTGCCCTGCAGTTCTGCGTTGACAGTCTGGAGTTCCTCATTCATGGACTGCATCTCCTCTCTGGAAGTTGTCAGTTCCTCGTTTGTGGACTGAAGCTCCTCGTTTGTTGACTGCATCTCTTCATTGGCGGATTTCAGTTCTTCCTGTGATGTCTGCATCTCCTCACGGGTGGTCCTGAGTTCCTCATAATTCCGCCGGAGTTCTGTCTCAAGTTCTTTAATGCGTTCGTTATCTGATTCGGATGCGGAACTGGTTTTATCAGGTTTTTTTACCTTGGGGGTGGCTTTGGCATCCGAAAAGACGATGAGAATCATTCCTGCAAGTGCACCGGGATCTATTATATACTGGACCGTGCAGTCTGTGGGGTACACTTCTCTGTCTCCCTGCACCGGGATATTCCTTACTGTTATTGTTCCCTGTTCCCTGATTACCTTCTGAAATGTTCCGGACAGCTCATAGCGCAGCCCATCGCGTGCCATAGCAAATATGTTCCAGTTGGCCTTTCCTGCCGGAGGTTCAATATATTTTCCTGTGCGTCCGTTCAGGTAGAGAATATCTCCTTTTTCAGTTGTCAGGACCGCCGGTGGTGAATAATTGCGGAGGATCAGCTGTTCTGCAAGTGCCTGAAGATTGATCTCCTTCCTTATTGGCGGATCAATATGCTGAAGTTCGCGTGAATGTGATGGGGATGTTATGGGGAATTCAGCCATTCCGGGCAGGATATATGTGTCCTTTCTTTTATAGAGCCTGAATTTGTTATCTATGGTGGAAAAAATATCTGAAGGTCCGACTGTTTCAGAACTTCCAAGTAATAATACACCACCGGGTTTTAGAGAATAGAAGAAGAGCGGTATGATCTTTTTCTGAAGCTTTGGTTCCAGATATATGAGGAGATTCCTGCAGCTTAAAATGTCCAGATTTGTAAATGGCGGGTCCATAATGATGTTCTGGGATGCAAAGATCACTGTCTCCCTGATCTCTTTTTTAATCCGGTAACCGTTTCCCTCTTTGGCAAAGAAACGGCTGAGACGCTCCGGAGAAACATCACCTGAGATATTTGGAAGGAAGAATCCCTGTCTGGCTTTTTCAATTGCATCACTGTCAAGATCGGTAGCAAAGATCTGAAGGGTATAATTTCTGCCCGGTTTTAACTTATCCATGGCCTCTCTGAATATTATTGCAAGTGAGTAGGCTTCCTCACCTGTTGAACATCCTGCGACCCAGGCCCTGAATTTTGTCTCTTTGGGTTTTTCTCTGACCAGTATAGGAATCAGGTTCTCCTTAATGTATTCCCACACCGGCGGGTCCCTGAAAAAACCGGTTACTCCAATCAGCAGTTCATGAAACAGGAGGTCCAGTTCAGACGGGTTTTCCCTGAGATAACGTACATAGGTATTTACATTGTCAATCTGGTGTATTGCCATGCGGCGTTCAATCCGGCGATATACCGAGCTTTTTTTGTAATATGTGAAATCATGTCCTGTATGTTCCCGGAGCAGGACAAATACTTTGGAGAGAGAGTTCATTGATTTTTCCTCAATGATGGGTTCCGGCCGGGTGACGGTGGGTGTATGGCGGAGGTACGCGATTATCTTCCCCGGCAGTTCTTCCGGCGGAGCAACAATATCTGCGAGTCCGGCGTTAATAGCACTGCGTGGCATGCCGTCAAATTTTGCCGAGGCGGGTTCCTGTACAAATGCTATTCCTGCCTTTTCCTTGATGGCACGCAGACCGGTTGTTCCGTCTGTGCCCATACCTGACAGGATAACTCCGATGCTCCCGTCCTGCCGGTCCTCTGCAAGGGAACGGAAAAAATAGTCTATAGGGAGGCGCAGTCCGCGGGGAGCTGCCGGATCCAGCAGGAAGAGCACTCCATGAAGGATGGACATATCGCTGTTAGGCGGAATTACATAGACATGGTCCGGCAGGACCTGCATATTGTCTTTAACCTGAATGACTTTCATTTTGGTGACACGCTGGAGGAGTTCGGGCATAATCCCTTTGTGCGTCGGGTCAAGGTGCTGGACAATTGCGAATGCCATTCCTGAGTCAGGCGGCATATTTCCAAGGAACAGTTCCAGGGCCTCAAGACCTCCGGCTGATGCACCTATGCCGACTATTGGGATGTGGCTGCTGTCTTCTGGTTTATCTTTCTCTGTAACACCTTCTCTCTTTTTTGGTGGCTCTTTCTCTCCGGTGACTGTCTTTTTGGGTTTTGGTTTATCTTCCATTCTTCCTGCCTGTATCTATTGGTGAATTTATGGCTGGTCTGCTTTATCTTTTTCTGTGCCACTGTATCATATTATCCGGATTCAGTAATGTGCGTGCCCGGCGCGTTTTTTTGTAGTCTTTAAGGGTCTGTAACTGCCCTTTTGTTTATAATATGGTGTATTTAGCTTCTAATGTGTGATTTATGCAGTTCAGACTTTAATTATTGTAATGTATCTTTTTCAGGCTGTTACTCTGTTATATGTGGGTGTATGATTCATCATTTGCATATTACAGAAAAAACCGTTCTGGTGTGGTAATGGCAGTATACTCTCTTATGTATATAATATGATTATGAATTCTATTCATTTCGTACAGAGCAGGGGCAGGGTGGAGGCCTCATGATGTTTTGCACTGATGATGCAGATATCAAAATTCCCTAATTTTAAAATGCCTGAATTGCTGTATTATCTGATTAAAATAGTGTTTTAGGATTTGAATTGGATGTGTGATCTATATGTAGTTATATTCTGTTGTATGGGTTATGGTATTTTTATGATATGCCTGTTTAAGCATGAACAAATGTTAAATCTGGTCTTATAAAAAGAGTGTGTCGGATTTGGACACGAGGTATTATGCTGCTATGGGGATTCGAACCCCAGTCGCCGGCGTGAAAGGCCGGCATGATTGGCCCCTACACTATAGCAGCAATGGTGCTCCGTTGAGTCATCAGCGTTGCCTTACTATCTACGCATGATGCAGATATATAGTTTTTGAAATCGTTCTGCTGTGATTTGCCCGTTTTCCGGTATGCAGCAGTGGCAGTTCAGTGGTCATTATTACCCGTTCATCCGGGTGACTGATCAGACAATTTCTGGTTTATTTGGCTTAATATTAAATTCAGTCTCCGGAATGAAATTATTCCAAAAATAAATCTCTAAAATATTTGGTGAGTCCGGAAACTCTTTAATCAGGTTACTGATAGATTTCTGTTCCTTCTTCTGAAGTTTTTGTCCTGAACGCGGCAACGAGCTGTGCAGCAACCGGGCCGGGTCTTCCTGAACCGATGCTTCTTCCGTCAATCTTTGTGACCGGAGCAATCTCTGCTGCTGATCCGGTGACGAGAACTTCATCGGCTGAATAGAGGTCAAAGTATCCGAGGTTCTGCTCTCTGACCGGAATGCCCATCTCACCTGCAATCTCAAGGAGAACAAGGCGCGTAATGCCTCTCAGGTTGTTCAGGGTGTGCGGAGTGAATATTGTGCCGTTCTTGACGACAAATATGTTGTCACCCGAACCTTCGGCTACGTATCCGTTTGTGTCAAAGAATATTGCCTCATCGCCGCCCTTGTAATTTGCCTCAATCTTTGCAAGGATGTTATTGAGATAGTTGAGACTCTTGACATTAGGCGGGAGCGCGTCTGCCGGATTTCTCCTGACCGAAACCGTGACCGCAGTAAGGCCTTTTTCATAGAGGTCCCCGTACATTGCCCCCCATCCGGTTGCGATGATAAATATCGTCGGCTTGTCACATTTGCGCGGATCAAGACCGAGATCGCCGACACCCCTTGTGACTACAAGCCTGATGTATGCGTCCTTAAGTTCATTTCTGCGTAATGTCTCAAGAGTTGCCTCTGCCATATCCTCTTTTGACATTCCTATGTTAAGGTCTATAGTTTTGGCTGAGTCGTAAAGCCTGTCAAGATGTTCACCAAGCCTGAAGACTCTCCCGTTATATGCCCTTATTCCTTCAAAGACACCGTCGCCGTAGAGAAGACCGTGATCAAAGACAGAGACCTTTGCCTCTTCCTTAGGTACAAATTCACCATTCAGGTATATAATCATAAAAATATCCTTTGGCGGTAGAAGGTAATATTTTTTTGATACGCACCGGAATTTTACGGTCTGCAAAAATAATATTGTCTGACCACGTATGGAGCTTCCTGCTCCATTTACGGCTGACAAAAATAGTATTTTCCGGGTTTAAATTACTTTTAATCCCGGAAATTTCTGCATGCTTTTACAAAACTGCTGATCTTATCATATGACGCAGCAGGATGCAGGTGTGTATATGATGCAAGGGTATTGTCCGCAAGAGCGCCGTCCCTGTTGCCTTTTATCCCCTTACCGCGGCTGAGAAGATATGAGTACTTTGTATCACTGTCAAGTGTGACATCGGTGTGGTGGAACTCGTGGCCCTTAAAGGGGCCATCTCCAAGCGGCCCTCCGGAAGAGACACCTTCAACATAGCTGACCACTCTTCCGACCGGCATTTCGGTTCTGCCTTTAAAGACCCCTGCCATTGAGTAGCTTTCATCCTCTTTAAGGTCGCTCCAGCCGGCTTTGAGAACAACCTTCTCAGTCAGGTAAATCAGCCCGCCGCATTCGGCATATATCGGTGTCCCGTTTGCAGAGACTTCCCTCACTGCCTCTCTCATGGCATAATTTCCCTCAAGCTCTCCGGCAAAGAGTTCCGGATACCCGCCGCCGAATATATAGCCCTCTGCATCAGGCAGCCGGTCATGAACCGGGCTGAAGAATACCGGCTCTGCATTTAGTCCTTTTAGTATGTCAAAGAGGTCGTTGTAGTAGAAATTGAACGCCTCGTCAAGAGCAATTCCTATTTTGATATCCGGAGATTTGCCCATCTCAAAGATTGTCTTCTCCGGCTTCTCAATATCTACATCGTTTGTAAGTGAGAGAAGTGCATCCATATCCACATGCTCTTCAACGATGTCAGTTACGGCCTTCAGTTTTTCAGTGAATTCATCCTTTGTTCTGCCTTCCATATACGGAATCAGGCCAAGGTGACGCATGGTAAGCTTCATCTCCTCCTTTCTGGGGATGGCACCTATAACCGGAATTCCGGTCGCGCTCTCAATTGCCTCCTTTGCCTTTCTGGTATGCTTCTCGCTTATCACCTGATTGAGAATTACACCTTTTATCCGGACTTTCGGGTCAAAAGCCATAAAGCCCATAACAATCGCCGCTGCACTTCTGGTAATGCTTCTGGCATCGATTACAAGAATTACATTGACATTGAGCATCTTGGCAATGCTTGCTGTTGAGCCTGTGTCAGCAAGGGACTCTGAGCCTTCGTACAGCCCCCTCACGCCTTCAATGACTGCGATGTCTGCGCCTTTGCAGGCATGCGTGAAACTGTCGCTGATCTCATCCGGATTCATCACAAAGCTGTCAAGGTTTCTGCACATCCTGCCCGTAACTCCGGTCAGGTACGACGGATCGATATAATCCATTGCAACCTTAAACGGCTGGACTTTGTATTCCCTTGCAAGTATTGCTGAGATGGCCAGGGTTATACTCGTCTTTCCGCTGCCTGATCTGTCTCCGGTTATCAGAATAGATCTCATTTTTCAGCTCCGCTTAAAGCTTCTTAAGACATCCCCGAACTCACCCGGTACAATATTCTTTACTCCGAGTGTCTTTGGGTGAAGGTCAATCTCTACAACGACATGCTCATGGCCGAAGTCCTTTAATGGTTCAACCTGCCTGGGTCCGTTTGTAACCGAAAAAAGTTCTATTCCTTTTAGATATTCCGGAGGTATAGCATGGGGCACACCGGCAATAAGGGCAAAGTCCGGCTTCAGCTTCCTTATTGCTTCCCCAAGGATATCCCCGTTTGCGCCGTACTCGTCAAGTGCGCCTTTCAGTACCGGAATAATACCTGCATCTTTTATTCCCTTAAGGACATTTTCAGCATCCTGCCTGACCTTTGGAAGTCCTCTCTCCTCAAGATTTACTATATAGGTTATATCTGCATCCGGGCAGACCTCATGCAGGGCTACAAGTTCATCGGCAAACATATAGGCGGTCTCCTTCTTGGCGTTCATGACTGCAACTCCCTTCTTTCCGGAGGTGGCAGTTTCCACAAGTCTCTCTGCAACGAGGTGCTTTAAGTCGCCCCTTGAGGGCTGCACATATTTCTTATATGCTGCGCCTCTCTCCTTTTCAACCCGGTTTGCCTCCTTTAAGACCCACTTCTGCCTCTCAAGTTCTTCAGCATCAATCCATCCGGCCTCTGCCGCCGGTTCAAGTGCCGCGATTACACCGTCTATATTCTCGCGGAATCCTGCATGTATGTCTATCGCTATTGCCGGGGTTTTTATCCCGGAATCCTCGATGGCGGCCTGCATGTCCTCGCCGATTATCATGGATACGCATGTGCCGACAACAGCTATTCTCTTCGGGGAAAACTCAGACTCTGCATATCTTAAGACATCTTCGAGAATGTTCTGTCCGCCGAATATGAATTCATTGTCTGCGAGCGAGGTGGTGAGCACCCGCAGTCCGTCCTCTTCCAGAAGTCTCGCGTGCTTAAATGAGCATCCGGACGGCCCATGCAGTATGGCAAGGTCAACTCCGAGATCCCTTACAGTGTAAAGCGCAGCAACTATTGAACTTGGTCTTGGCTGAATGTAATGCATATAATATC
This sequence comes from Methanoplanus limicola DSM 2279, assembly GCF_000243255.1. Classification (NCBI taxonomy): domain Archaea; kingdom Methanobacteriati; phylum Methanobacteriota; class Methanomicrobia; order Methanomicrobiales; family Methanomicrobiaceae; genus Methanoplanus; species Methanoplanus limicola. The sequence goes on along the minus strand of NZ_CM001436.1, from coordinate 483,194 downwards.
ATCTCCATGTTTTTACAGAAAGGACAATTAAGCCATCATCTGTTATTTTTTCCGCAGTTTCTCTCCCGTCAGACAGTCCGGATGAGAGGGTTACATATCCTGTCAGCCCCTCTGCCTCCTCCTTCAGCCGCGCTGCCTCTCCGGCGAGAACGACCTTGTCAGCTCCCGACTGCCTGATGGCGTCCAGTATATCTTCAGCGGGAAAACCTTCGCATATATTATTCGCCTCAAGGCCTATAACAAGTGTCAGATTCTCTTTTGGGGAGACTTTTCTGGCATACCTGACAGCGTCCAGAGTTGTCTGCTTATTGACCCCGCTGTTGGAATTGTCTATAATTATGTTGCTGCCCCTTTTTCCGGATGACATCCTCCCTTCAAGCGCCAAAAAATCTTTCAGGCATGCAGGGTCTATTCCAAGAATGCAGGCTGTCGCTGCCGCTGTCTGAAGGGCTTTTTTATATCCGGAAATCTCAAGCAGCGGGTTTCTGAATGAGCCGTTTATTCCTTTGTAGCTATAGCGGCAGACCCCGTTTTTAACTTCGGTAATATCCTCTGAGTGATATGCGCCGGTGTTTCCGCCCGGATCTTCTCCCGGTGCGGTGATTACAGTCCCGGAATTCTTCATAGATCCCAGTTTTGCCTTAATGGCGCTCTTTTTTCCGGATGCTATCGGATAGTCCTCCTTTGATGTCAGAATGGCTATATCCCCTGCCCCTGTAACTCCGAGCGACTCTTCGGCTATCAGCCACAGACCGTTTTCATGGGCATACAGTGCTGCATCAATGACCGATGCAGGGGTTATGCTCTTCTTCCAGAGTGTTTTTCCGCCCGGAAATTCAACTGTTCCTTTTGATGTATGCAGGAGCAGTCTGTTGTTATGTGTTCTGAGTACATGGGCAAGTGCATGTGCGGTTGTTGTCTTTCCCTTTGCACCTGTAATCTCTATCATAAGTTCAGGCTTTTTATCTCCGATTATCATTGCGGCCGCCTGATGATGTGAGATAATTCTGCACTCTTTTTTCAGGAGAGGATATTCCGGGTCAAGATGAACAGGCGAGGCTGTCAGGTCATAGTTTTTTAATAGGGCACTGCCTTCTGAAATTCCGGATTTATGCCTGTAAACATCGACAGTGTCGGTGTTATGGCCCAAAGAAATGAGGCGGCGGGATATCTCATCTCCGCCGTGAATGGTGTCGAGCACCAGAATATTCATGTTAATAATTACAGGTAATTCTCTAATGCAAGGTTTGCACTCTCGATCATGAGATCTGCAAGCATCGGGTTGTCTCCGATTGGCTGGGCAAAGACGAGCGGGACTTCTCCTGCGTCTGTCTCAAATGTACCTTTGTGCCCGCCTTCTTCAATTCCGAGAATTTCAGGTATGTCTTTGTCTATGTGGATGCCTCTTGCGAGGAAGAGCGGTACAACAACAAGTGTGTCGATCTCTTCCTTTTTGAATTCTTCAAGCATCTCCTGAATTGTCGGGGAGCTGTTCTCCATAAATGCGGACTTTACGATATATCCGTCTTCTTTACCGGAGATTATTGCTGCTGTGCTCTCGATTAACTGTTTATTGTATGGCTTTTTGCTGCCATGGCCTACTAGTAAGAAACCTTTCTTAACCATATAATACTATGTACAACGATTTTATTAAAAATAATTACCGGTTCTGTTTTAAGTTCTCATATGAAAGAACTGAATTATTGATTGGGCCGTGGGTCCGGTTCCGGATATTATTGCGAGTTCTCTTTTGCATGGCTCTAATTGGGATATTTGAGCAGATTATGGGAGTTTTTCGGCCAGAAGTTATACTCCTTATTTTCTGCCAGGATGCGCATCTGCCGCTTTATGTTTTTTTCAGACGGCACTATTCTCTCCTGTGTGATGATTTCTGCATCTCTTTTGATCCTTATCCAAAGAGATTAGAAATACTATGACAAAAGTTAAGGGATAATGATGGATCCTTATGACCGGTATGAGCTGATGGTAAATGAGAGGGTTGTGAAGACGCCTGTTGCACTCTCCTCCATGGCCGGCATAGTCGATGCGGATTACTGCATTGAGAGAAAAGAGCATGTCGGCATGGCATTCATCGGCGGTTATTCTATTGATGAACCGACTATTAATGCAAGTGCAGTTCTTCTGGAGGAAGGCAGGAAGGAGTTTGTATATGACGATCCTGTTGCAGAACTGAAGGCACAGACTGATAAACTAAATGGTTCCGGTATAGTTCCGGGTGTAAACCTACGCGGTTCTTCACCGGAATCTTTTGTGCACATTGCTTCTGCACTGGGTAAGGATGTAATTTACGAGATAGATGCACACTGCCGGCAGGAGGCCATGATCAGTGCCTGTTCCGGTGAATACCTCCTCAATAATACAGATCAGTTATGTGATACAATAAGGGCGCTGAAAAGTCTCGGCGTTACGGTTTCTGTGAAGATAAGAGCCGGTGTAAATCCTGATGATTCAGAGCTTTCAAAGCTTATCTGGAAAGCCGGGGCCGATATAATCCATGTTGACCTGATGGATTTCGGCGTTGGTAAGCTGAAGCAGATAAGGAACAGCTGTCCGTTAATACTGATTGCCAATAATTCGATCAATGACTTTCCGGCTGCAAAGGATATGTTTCAGCATGGTGCTGACCTGATCTCACTTGCAAGGCGTGCGGATTCTGAGACGTTAAAAAATCTCGATAATGCCATTGCAAAGTATGCTGATGAGACGGGCTGGTACAATGCGCCTAAGCAGTTATGCCGCGGCGGGGATCTAAGGAGCCTGACATTCTGCTGTATGCCGGTTAAGCAGTGCCCTCTTCTTCCGGCACTGAAGAGAATCGGGATGACTGCCAGGGAGTATCATGACCTCAAACTTTCGCTTGTCAAAAACACTCCGCTTGAGGATGGGGATACTACGTGCTTTGGGAGCCTTGCATGGTGCTGCAAGAGTTCAACGCCCTGTATGTTCAGGGACATCTCGCTTAAGAAGGCGGGCATAAACCTTTTTGATTATATGGGCTACAAACACAGGCTCTCTGAGAAGATTATGAAGGAGATCTTTTCTGAGAGGGGATCTGATGATGACAGTAAGACGGACGGGAAGCTCTGACCGGAGCAGTACCCTTGCCGGCATGGCGCAGACTGCTATGATGCTTGAGGTCTGCGCCGAGGTCAAGCCGGGTAATGTTGACCGGAAGCATGACTATGACGACACCTGGCTTGAGCATTTTTTAGCATCGGCTATATTTGCCGGGCCTGTGTTTGATGAGGCTGAGGTCTGTGATCCGGATAAGGGAATTGGTGAGCTTATTTATGATGCTGTTTGGGCCACTAATTCGCATTCCGGCGGAAATACACATTTTGGTGCATTTATACTCTTAATTCCGCTGATAAAGGGCAGGGGCATTCCCGGAGCTTTTGAATGCGTGAAGCAGACAACGGTTGATGATGCGGTCTTCTTCTATAAGGCATTCGGGCTTACAGCTGTCCGCATGAATGAGTCTGATGATGAGATCGATGTCAATGATCCTGAGTCCATCCGGCAGCTTCGTGAGAAGGGTATGACGCTGTATGATGTCATGGAGTACTCTTCTGTCTGTGATATGGTTGCCGGAGAATGGATCAACGGGTTTTCACTCACCAGGAAAGCGGCGGACCTGATAAAAGAGTTCGGGCATGGGCGTGCTGCAATAGGGCCGGCATTTCTTGAGCTTTTAGCCACCGAAAATGACACTTTTGTTGCAAAGAAGCACGGGGCTGAGGTTGCCGATCAGACGAGGGAGATGGCTGCCGGGGTTCTCTCCGGTCTCAGGGCCAAAACTGCATCCTTAAGTGATTCAGGGAATATAAATGCAGATAAATCCGTGAGTGTGAATGATGTATTAAGCCCTGAGGACTTTGACATATACTGCCTTGATAAAGGTATCAATCCGGGTTCTGTTGCTGATATTGTCATTGCCGGAATTTTTGTCGCTCTTATGGAGGGCTGGAGATGGGACTGCTCTGCGGCGGAATAAACGAGATTATTGCAACGACAGTTTCACGCAGGGAACCATCTGCACATAAGTCCGGTGCCGGACTGCCGGAGCGTGAGTTCAATGCTGCGCCTATTGGGATTATCAACCGCGATAATCCGGAAAAACCTGAAAAACCTGAAAAACCTGACAGTCTGAAGATGGTGCTCTTCCACGGCACACATACGGCTGAAAACATTGCCCGTGAAGGTATTGTTGTCGCAAATTTCATATATGACCCGGTCATCTATGTAAAAACCGCTTTTGGGGATATTGATGACTCTTTTTTTGCGGGAGGTAAATGCAGATATAGATCTCTTCACAGCGGTGAAGAGAAGGATACAGATTTCTGCTATCTCAAAAATGCCGAGGCATGGATACTCTTCTCAGCAGAGGTTGAGCGTGACACCGGTGAGGCACTGATTGTAAACCTTACACCGATAAGGGAACAGACCGGAAGCATCCGGATACATCCTGTAAACCGCGGTTTTTCATCTATAATTGAAGCAACGGTTCATGGAACGAGATATGTAATGAACAGGGATCCACACCTCTTAGAGCTCATAAACCACCATGCATCACTTGTCAGGAAATGCGGCGGCAGAAGAGAACTTGAGGCTCTTGAGATTCTAATTAATTATATTAATTTAATCTAAAAAAAGGAATTTAGGTTGATTTTCCAATAACCTGTTTGGTTCCATCGTTAAATGTTCCGGTAAATATTATTTCTCCACCTGATTTTAATTTCTCAGAGCTGGCAGAATCACCAACTGTTATGGATCCTGCACTTCCTGTACCTAATATTGGTGCTGTAGTATTTCCACCTTGGCTTGCATTGATATATGTTAATTTACTAACATCACTACCTGAGAAAACTGTGACCCCATATAAGTCAGTTTAAGGGATCTGGACTGAAAAATTGCATACATTTTTGAGTGTACGTATTAATTAGTAATATTTTCCGATTAAATTAACAGGATTTAGAAATTCTAAAAGAAGATACTTCGCGCAGATTAGGAAATAAGAGGTAAAATGTTGCTATCTCAAGCCATTTTCTAAGCTGTATTATGTCAAATGTAAAATAATGGCATATTAAACGTATTTTTAGAATTTTTGAATACAGCTATCGCTAAGGCTAACGACTCAAATATTGTTGGATTGACTTCTACTCTTTAAAAGCCAACATATTTGAGTGAAATTCGGTCGTATCCTTTATGTCGGCTACATGCAAGTCGCCGCAATGAATCTTCCAATTTTTTCCATCTTTCACCAACACTCTCTTTTCCAAAGATACTCTGATCAATGATACTCAGGAACTCGTGAGCTTTCTCTGCAAAAACTTTAGACCATAACAATGGACCATAACGAGGTTTTTCATCTTCATCAAGTGATGCTACCATTTTTTTGTACAGATTTCTGCTCAAAACAAGCCTTATTAACATAGAATAGACATGGATCAGAGCAAGCGGTTCCCTGGCTAAAAGAAATTTCCCAAGATCATAGTCACTTTTCATCTCCTTGAATAACAGCTCAATTATCCATCGATACCGATATAGCTGATAAATCTCGTCCTTTTTGTAAGCATCACCAGGTAAGTTTGTTACATAATTATGCCAAATCTTGTCATTTTCATCCCAGAAACAGACGACTCTGAAATCTGCATTAATTCTTTTTTTGCCCCATGGTTTTTCTTTATCTCTTCCAGTAAAGGTGCATATTAGCTCAATTTCATCGCTTTTTGGAACTTTCTCAAGAAAGTCTCCTAAATTCATTCCTTTTTCAAAAATACTATCAAAAATCTTAGATTCTGATACAATTTCTTTTAATTTTGGTTTGGCTGAATTCTTGACCCGACTAACAAAAAATCCTCCTCTTTCATTGATGTTTGCCAAAACATAATGCGAATAATAGCCTAAATCAAAAAGGAAAAGAACGTCTTTTATGTTCCCATCAATCCTGATTTTCTTGTAGTCATGCGTTTTTTCATCAGTAATTTCAAATGATTTAAGTGAATGTGATACAGCACTATATACTGCATGAATTTTCAATCCCGCAGCTTCACTACGTGATCTTGCCGGTGGAAATTCCTCTGCAAGTTTTTTGCTCAATCGAACGATGCTGCTGTCCTGTATCAAGATATCTTTCAGGATCCCAACCGGACCCTTTAATCTTGCAGGTGAATCTGCAAAGGTTATATTGATATAGTGATCCAGCATCGCTCGTAAGAAAAGAGCCATATTACTGTCAAAACGATTGTGAAAACTCTGATATCTAATCTCTTTTGTCCCTGCAGATTTCCCACCCAGGTCTTGATAGTCACGATGAATTTCTTCAAGTGTAGGTTTACAGTGACTACTGATTCCAAAAATAAGGACGTATAAGAGATATGTCGGATCTAATTTCCTCATTCTCTTAATAAATCCATTACTGCGTGCCTTTTCCATAATAACTTCAGGAGGGAGTAATTTCTCCTGCCAATTCCTCAGGGAATTGTTATCATCTTTTTGCTGATGATTCATATTTCCAGGTTCCGCGAAGCGGCGCGCGAAAGTATATAAAGGTTCCGATCTGTTGTGGGGTGTGGGATTATTGGGGAGTAATACTCAAAAATGAAATATTGATGACTTCACGCTAAAAGTGACTTATATGACTGTGACCCATACATAGCCTGTTCCATTAGTGCTTGTTGTCAACTGCACATCCTTCTGTGCACCGCTCTCTAAATCTCCGGCGAGGCCGAAGACAAATACTGCAATTACTGCCGCCAGAATGACGGTAATTGCGACCATGAGGATAACACCGATAACCGGTGATACTGCCTCTTCATCTTTCATAAATCTCATAATGTTCACCTCACATCCTGCCACGGACAAAAATCCGGACAGAACAATTTCCCGGAGATATCGACAGTCTGTAAATTAAAAAACTCTCGGACATCTCCGGCAAACATGCATGAATCACCGATCCAATGCCTGTTTTAACAAATAGTTATCCTATGACTTAACATATATATGTTTTGTCAAATTTGCGGACTTAGGCGAAGAATGGAAATATTCTTTCTTTGTGTGTGGAATATTCATCTTTGTGTTTGGTTATGAAATATTATTTCAATTTATTTGATTAGAGATATTTTATTTTAAAATATATGTGTGTTTATGTGTTGGTTCCGCTTTATCTATATCTGTATCTCTGTGTGCACGCATGTCTGCGTGTGTGCAGATCTGTGTATTTTTAGATGTCTTTTGGGTATATCCTGATGGATTTACTGTCATTCTCAATTCTGCCGGGGGCAAGTGCCGCTGCAAAACCGGTGATATATGCAATATTCAGTTTAGGGTTCTGAATGGAAGATGATATAATATTCTTCTCATCAAGGGCAATCTCTATCACAAAATCCCTTCCGCTCCCTCCTGACTCGTACATTATTCCGGATGCGATTAAAAGACCTTCAATAACAGTTTCAGGGTCCATACTCGTGCTCATGCGTTCATGAACACTTTTCCCGTCCCTCCTGCCTATATCAACTACTATTTTCTCAATCTTCTGAGCGGTCTCCTCATCCGAATCCTCAATCAGCCGGTTTAAAACCTCTTCAGATATATTGTGCGGCTTTAAATCCCTCGATAATTTGATTAACTGCCAGTCCCGCGCAAATGAACCGGTTTTAGCCATATATCTAACCTCTCAGGATGGAATATATCATTGTACAGATTCCGATGATCACAAGCAGGCGTGAAAATATCTCAGACCAGAATATCCAGAATAAATCCTTAGCCAGAAGCGTAGTAACATCAGTCAGGATAATTCCCATCACAAGCATAAACAGACCGTACATCAGAAGCAGAAGGCTCTGCTGTCTGACAGCCTTATACGCATCGTAAAGATATATTATCAGAGCCGCACCCAGAATCAGTGTTATAAGGGCAAGTATTTGGTTTAAAATTTCAATTTCCATGCAGATCGTACTCCTCAATATTCCAGAACTGTTCTTTAACCTTCTTAACCGTTAAAATGGGCTTTACATCCCTCACACCCGGAAGTTCACTAAGCGGAATTAAAACATCTTTTTTCAGCTGTGCAATCTCATGCACCCTTACTTTTGCAAGAAAATCGCTCGGTTCAAGCGTCTCATAAACCTCAAGCACATGGTCCATCCTGACCAGAAAATGCTCCACCTCCGGTTTTTCTATAGGGTTTACTGATATCGATAAGAAAACAATTATGGAATGCCTGAAAAATTCCGGATTTACTACAATTGTAAATCTCTGTATAATTCCACTTGATTTTAACTTCTCAATCCTTTTAAAGACCGTTGACGGAGCAATACTGAGCTTTTTGCCAAGGTCAGCCATGGAGGTTCTTCCGTCCTTTGCAAGTTCACTCAGAATTGCGTTATCTACATTATCCAGCATTTAAATCCTTTTGCTTAAATTATTCCTTCAGAGTTTAAATATTATTGTTCCTTATTCAGCATTTATCCGTGTTGGTGTGCAGTTTTGGATTAATTACAGTTCTCCCTGATACTGACCTGAAAGGTTCAGATATGGCACAATTGACGAAATCCCTGGCTGACCTGCATGCAGCAGACAGCTCCATACCCCTGGCCATGTAAGCCGCAATTGCGGAAGAGAGGCAGCAGCCCGTCCCGTGGAAATCACCAGGCAGCCTTGGGGCTGAGAACTCAGTAACCCTCTCCCTCTCAACCAGAATGTCGGTTGAAACATCCCCTTTCAGATGCCCGCCTTTGATGAGCACCGCCCCTGCGCCCAGATCAAGGATAAGCTCTCCGGCGTGAACCATATCGTTTATCCCGGAAATCTCATCAATGCCTGAAAGAACAGCCGCCTCGGGGATATTTGGTGTTACAAGCGCAGATTTCGGAATAAGTACCTCAATAAGCGCCATCACCGCATCTTCCCCGATAAGCCGCGAGCCGCCTGTCGATACCATAACCGGATCTATAATCAGGGGCACACCCCCTGAAACATTATCAGAAACCGCTTCTATTATCCCGCTGTCCGGAAGCATCCCGGTCTTATATGCTCTTACCGGAAAATCATCCCTTACTGCCCGGATCTGCATCCCTACGGCCTCTGCGGGCATGCTCCAGACTCCTGTAACCTCCCGGCTGTTCTGGGCCGTCACCGCCGTTACAACCGTGCAGCCCCACACCCCGAGGGATAAAAATGTCTTAAGATCTGCCTGAATGCCTGCGCCTCCGCCGGAGTCCGACCCTGCAATTGAGCATGCGGCAGGGATTTCGTCATAATTATTCATATCCAAACTCTCTCTGCTGTATTATCTGTGACCATTTATTATGCTATGCTGAAAAAACACTACTATGGACGTTGAGCATTTCGCCCGGAAAGAACTCTCAGAAGGGGCGGATGAGAATACAATAATCGAAAATCTTTCAGCACATATACTGAAATTCAAGTCATGCTCAGATGAATATGCACGTAATTTTGCCAGAGCAGTAATCACCGAGGCAAAGAATTCCTCCGGACTGAAAGGTGATCTCTTTGAATATTACCGCTCCGGTGTCGGGATGGGCGAATTTGGTGTTGGGTCAAGGGGCGAAGGGGACTTCTTTGCCCACAGGCAGCTCCCGAAGATCATCGGAAATTCAGGTGCAGAGGTCGGTGTTGACGAGATGGACGATGCAGGTGTTGTAACCGCCGGCGGAAAGTATATCATCAGCACAGTTGACGGGATGCACTCCAGGCTCTCCGATTTTCCTTTCCTTGCGGGATTTCACGTAACAAGGGCGACACTGCGTGACGTCTATGTGATGGGCGCAAAACCGGTTGCGATGATATCCGACATTCACGTAGCAGATGACGGGGATGTCTCAAAGATCTTTGACTACACGGCCGGAATTTCGGTTGTGAGCGAGATGATGAATATCCCCCTCGTAAGCGGCTCAACACTCAGAATCGGCGGCGACATGGTGCTTGGAGACAGAATGACCGGCTGTGTGGGTGCTGTCGGGGTCTCTGATCATCTCACTGCAAGATCATCCACCGTTCCGGGTGATGTCCTTCTCATGACCGAGGGTGCAGGCGGAGGGACAATTGCAACCGCTGCAATTTATTCAGGATTTCCTGAGGTAGTTGAAAAGACCATCAATCTCTCCTTCTTAAAGGCATGTGAGGCCCTCCTTAAGAGTGACGTCCTCTCTGAAATTCATTCAATGACCGACGTTACAAACGGCGGCCTTAGGGGTGATGTATATGAGATGGCAGAGACAGCCCGGTGCAGAATCGTTATCGAGGAGAGCAATCTGAGGGACCTCGTTGACCCGACTGTCCTTAAAATGCTTGACGCCCTTGATATCGACTATCTCGGTGTATCCCTTGACGCCCTTTTGGTGGTTGCACCGCCTGAGGCTGCTGATGAGATTATTTCGACTGTGCAGGCAACCGGTGTGAAGATGAGAAGGATTGGCTATGCGACTGAAGGGCCATCAGACTCTAAGATAATTCTCAATGGTGAGATGAAGGATTTCGTACCGGAATTCAGGGAATCGGCATACACTCCGCTCAAAAAAGCCGTTGACAAAATTCCGGGCGACAGAGACGACATGAAAAAGCGTGTCGAAAAGGCGGCAGATGAAGCCGTAGAGAAGAAAATGAGAGTAATCTCGAAATTAAAAGAGCGTTACTGATAATACTGTATCTGATGTTGAAATCCGGGAGAACTGGTGAAACTCCCGGGAAAAAATTCAGGGATGACTGCTGCGCCTGTCAGCACATATCATCATCAAGCCCACCTTCATATCCACACACTCCACAGCGCGGTGAGTTCACAACCGGAAGCTGCATACCTTCATCACATTCGTGATCTTCATAGCACTCGTCGCAGAAGAGATATTCGTCTGAGCCGTCATACATGCACTCCAGGCAGATTATCGTTGCCTCTTTGCCGCAGACTGAGCAGACTGCCTCAGGCATCTTATTCCTTGCGACAATCTCCACATCATATCCCTTTTTTGTGCTGTACGGGAGTTTTGATATTACCTTAAAGTCCAGATATGTTGAACTTCCATAGTCATAGATGTGCTCTCCGGTCAGATTTTCACAGAATATCTTATCAACCCTGATGTCCATCCCCTTAGCGTCTTCATGGTATGATCCTTCCGGGTTTGATTCATATTCCCTTCCGGCTATTGTGAAAGATGAGAGGTGACCGCAGCATTCAAGCCAGACATCCCTTAATTTTCTGTCTACATCCTCCAGGGTTGCCTTTTTATCCACAAGGAGATAGATCCAGAACTCCGGCATGCCACTTCCGTTAAATAATACGAGCCATGACTGAGGTGTTTTCTCTTCGGCTCTCTCTTCTTTCAGCGCCCTTAATATCTCAGTTTTGGCTTTTCTCTTTGTTGTGTCATTCTTTGAGATTAGGCACCTTCCGGGGTAGGTTTTTGAAGCCATTAAAAATAGTTTACTGCTGCCATATATTTAATTATGACAGTCACAGATGGCTTATGCAGCCCGGAATATATCAACTGTAAAACTGCCCGGATACTATTGTTTTACACCGGAAGCACATATATTGAATGCGAGGTATGGCATCTTCTCCTCGACAAAAGGCTCAAGTTTCTTTGTGAATGAATAGAGGGTCGGTTTTAAGTCCACATGGGCGAAGGACTTTCGCTCAACCTTTATATCCGAAAATCCGATCTTCTCAAAAAGCGCCGTAAGCTCCTCCTCGCGGTAGTAATGCTCACCAAAGTATGCCATCCCGACCCTTTTTATCTTTAACTTCTCACCGATTCTGTATGCAACCGGCACCATTGTGGTGAAGACATTCTTCCCGAGTGTGCATATGGAGATTGAACCTCCGGGCTTTAGGATTCGGAATGACTCCTCAAGCATATCCTCCGGGTTCTGAAGATATGAGAAAGCAAGAAGGCTTGTAACAGCATCAAAACTTTCATCCCTGAAAGGCAGAACTTCTGCATTTCCGGTCATGAAATCAGCACTGCATTTTTCACTTCCCTTTATAACCATTCCCCTGCTTATGTCAAGCCCGACTGCCTCGCCGCCAAGGGCAATATACCTCCTCATGAATAATCCGGTGCCGCATCCGAGGTCCAGGAGTTTTCCTCCTTTTGGGATATTGGGCATTATATTTTCACATATATGGTTGTAATAGATCTGCCCCTGTGACTGGTCGTAGTGGTTGTCATAGACAGTTGCCACGCTGTCGTAATGTTCGGACACCTTCTTCAATTGAAAACCTCTGATATAATATTTGATATTAGTGCATTTATCTGGAGATATTCGTTCCCGGCCTCTGTCAGGCTGTAATCCGCATCTCCGAGTATAAGCGCAATTCTTGGATCGTTGTATTCCCTTCTGGCAGTTTTGGAGATCTCGTTTATGACTTCCCCCGCCGAGAGTCCGTATTCGATCATCATCATCTCTGCCGTCTGTTTTGACTTTGCAAAATCTGCTGCCTTTATTGACATAAAAAGTGCGGCTGATAACGATGAGATCTCAGACCTTGACAGTTCAATTATGTCTGCTTCATCACTTTTTGCTGCTGTTATCTGGAGGTATGTTATTGCCTTGCGGCAGTCCCCTTTTGAAAACTCTGCAATCAGGTCAAGGTCGTCATCCGGAATTTTATCTCCGGAAATCTCTTCTTTCTTCATTATCTCTTTCATTATCCTAACGACAGTCTCATTTGGGAGTGGTTTGAAGAAGAGGGGCAGGCAGCGGGAGTATATTGCCGGAATTATAGTGGAAGAACGCCTTGTCAGAAGAATGAATCTGCATGTACGGCTGTATTTCTCCATAATCCTTCTGAGTGCCGCCTGTGCGGCGAAGGGGAGCATATCGGCCTCTTCAAAAGCAAGGATCTTAAAATCGGCCTCAAAGGGCCTCATGGAGGCATACCACTTGACGATATGCTTAAAATTATTTATTAAGCTGTCTTCCTTCTTATACAGGTGGGAGAATCTCTCTTCATTTTCAAGCCAGGTTTTCCCCTGTGTGAAGAGTATTCCTGCCTGGATTACACTCAGGTTCTCATCTGAGTAGTCACCATAGATCTCTTTTGCAAGAGACTGCACAGCGCAGGTTTTTCCTGTACCATGCGGACCGAAGAGCAGCATATGTGGTATATTTTTACTCCTGCCAAATCCCTCAATATGGCTTATTACTTCTTCCTGGCCATATATATCTTCAAATTTTTCGGGCCTGTATTTTTCAATCCAGAGCATTGGACAGATTCTCCACTATATCTTTTACCGCCGACTCCAAAAAATATCTGTTGTTATAACCTGCTACAAGCTGCTCAGCCTCATCATCGCTGAGGGTTTTGCAGAATTCTGTCATATTTGCAAGTGCCCTTGACAGTTCATCAATGATTGGGAGGGATGAAGTCTTTGCTGTCCTTGAGAGCGGATTTAAGTCTATTGCTATCACAGTTTTGCCCATATTCACAAGTGCTTCACATCTGTCACCGTCTTCGAGCGGGACAAGTATGACATCACAGCTGTAAATTCCGTCCCTGAGGCATAATGCCCTGTCATGCGAGAGCGGCAGGAGCCTCTCAAACTCTCCTTTCAAAACATCAGCCCCGGCATCTTCGAGAAGCTCTGTTATCATCCGGACTCTCTCTTCAGTTCTGTGAAAGAGGTTAACCTCGACTGCTGCACCGGAGGCTCTCTGAAGTTCTGCTATCTCTTCTGCTGCAAGGGCAGCAGTGTTGCCGTTGACTGACATTACAGGATTTTTGGCCTTGAGAAAGAGTGCCGCCGCCGTTTTTTCTGCAAGGAGTGCTGAATCTGTCGTCTTTTCACCGATTAGGTAGTCAAAAGCCTCCCCCCTTCCGTGTGCCCCGACACCTTCCATTGCAACTATGCCTTTAAGTGCGGCATCTGCTATTCTTTCCCTTCTTATTAGTGACTTATATCTCGGATGATCTTTGGGTATCATTACTAATCTTTTCCGTTTTTTAAGTTCCGGTTATCATTTGGACTGCAAAAGGGAATAACCTGATTCTGATATCTTCATGGTGTACACCTCACCAAAAGAGGAGAGAATCTCCTTTGCTGAATTTCCGTATGCGAAGACCCCGTTGCCAAGCATAGTCATTGATGCAGGCACCGATTCGCTCTCACACGCCCTGATAATCTCTTCTGCATCCTTCGTTAGAATCCCGGATTTAAAGGCAAACTGTTTTGACATCCGGAAAAATTCCTCAATGCTTTCCGGGCATCCGGACGGGAACGCTCCTTTTGCTCTCTTTAGAATCTGCGGATTTTTAATAATTTCTCCGGTGGGGATCGGGCCTGAACTTACAGCGGCAATCTCTTCTCCTGCATCATAGTTTCTGATGATCTCGCCGTCTAAGCCAGGTGTCTTCCTGCATATGTATCCCCCGCCTGTGCATGCCGGAACATCGCCAAGGCCGGATGATGAGTAAACTTCTGCTTCGTATGCAAATGCTTCTATCTTTTCTCTGGAATATCCGCATTCAAAACAGTCGTCTGCGGCTGAAACTGTCGCCAACAGGGCAGCTGCACTGAGGCCGAACCCTGATCCAAGCGGCAGCCTGCATTCAGTCTGTACGCGGGCGGTGACATTCATCCTGCTGAGAGCGTATTCTATAGGAGGGGACCCGATAATTTTTGTAAGGATTTCACCGCTTCTTCCCCTTCTTATGATCTCAACAGATGTCTTATCAGAATACGAAACAGTGGAGGTTACACCTTCGGTGATGACTATGCCTCCTCCTATACTGCCTTTATCGCCGTTTTTGCAGGTTTTCGGGCAGAAATAACCTGATATGTGGCCCGGAGAGAATGCCCTGGATATTTTGGTCATATGTCAGATTTCCGGGGCTAAAGGACTGCCTTCCACAGCTCCTTTGCTATCTCCTCTTTTGGCCCCTCTGCATCTGTTATGCCGTCTTCTGTAACAAATCTGTATCTGCCGGAGGCACTTCCCATCACATCCGGAGTATTGACTGCGACCATGAACACGCCTTTTTTAACCATCTCTTTTGCTTTCTCTTCTTCGTCACTGCCGAGTTTGAAGGCTATAATTTTTGCATCCGGATTTCTGCCCTTAAGTTTAAGCATTTTGTCGAGGATTTTTGGCTTTGGGAGCAGTTTTACTGTTACACCTTCACCTGACGGAATTTTCCCGCCGTAAATTTCCGGTGCGAAATCCGAGATTGCAGCGGCACTTATGTAGTAGTCCGGAAATTCATCTTCTGCATAATCTATGACTGCCTCTCTCATGGAGTCGGAATCTGTCGTTTTTATGTTATTTATGAGCGGGATTTCAGCATTTTTATGGGCAATTGTGACCTCTGCACCGAGCCTGTATGCCTCAAGCGCAATCTCTCTTCCCATTGCACCGCTTGCTCCTGTAGTCAGGACTCTGACATCATCGAGCGGTTCTGCGCATGCACCTGAGGTTACAAGCACTCTCTTTCCGGCGAGCGGCATCCCGCTGCATGCCCTCTCAGCTTCAAGGATTATGTCTTCGTTTGAGGCCTGCTTTGCCTTGTTCTCTTCAAGTTTTGGTTCTGCAAAGGATATGCCCCAGCTCTTCAGTTTTTCTATTGAATCCTTAACTGCCGGATGCCTGTACATGCTCTCATGCATTGCCGGGACAATCACAACCGGCATTCCCCTCCCGATAGCTGTTGTTGCAAATGTCGTGACCGGAGTGTCGTCTATGCCGCCGGCTATCTTGCAGATTGTGTTGGCGGTTGCAGGGGCTATGAGCAGGAGGTCGGCACTTCCGCCTATTCCGCAGTACTTCACATGCTCAATAAGTCCGGTTATCTCGGTGATTGCCGGATAATCGCATGCATATGTCACTGCATCGGGGTGTACAATGCCGCATGCTGCCCTGCTCATGACAGCCCTGACCTCCGCACCTCTCCGTCTCAGTGCCCTTGCAAGTTTTATATCCTCAACTGCTGCAATGCTTCCGGTAATTCCGAGAATTACTGTTTTTCCCTTCAGTGTCATAATATCTCATCTCCAATCTCTGGGTTTTTTCCGGCTCTTTCTGATCTCCTGTGAAACAATAACCGTTTCATTCATCATCTGTGAACCGGCTGGCTCATGGGTGATTTTATTGATCCTTTACCCTGCCGGCAGGTCTGACGGTAATATTGCCTTTATGCAATCGTTACGTCCTGGACAATATGCCATCTTCCGGGCGAATACTTCTTGACTTTCACTGCCTCTATTTTACATCCATATCCCGCACTGCTGAGTATTTCCCTTATTTTATTCTCTACAGAATCTATACTGTGCAGGTGCAGTATGCTGCCTTTTTCTATATGAGGTATAAGGTCTCTGAGCATATTTACTGAGTCAAAATGGCCCATAATTACCCTGTCGTAAGTTCCGCTGAGGAGGTTTCTGCAATCGCCCAGGTCCGCGGTTATGTTATTTTTAAGGCCGTTTGCTGTTATATTTTTATTCAGGAAATGGTATGAGTCCGGGTTTAACTCCATTGCATGAACCATACCGCCGGCCCTTCCGGCAGGGATTGTAAAATAGCCGATTCCGGCGAACATATCCCCGATACGTTCTTCTCTCCCGGAATTTCTGACGAGGTTTTCAATTCTTATCTTCTCGTCCCGGTTTCCCATTGCAAACATTACCTTTGAAGGGTCGATGTAAAATATATGTCCGGCTTCCCTGTGGCAGGTTTCGCCGCAATCCCCGTATAATATTTCAGTATCCGGGATTCTCTTCCCGCTGTTAAATCCCTTCAGGAGGATGATACCTTTTGGGTTTTTCCATTCCCTGATCTCTGAAATTCCGGATTCTGTCGGCCTGCTCCCGTGGATTACGGCAATGTCGCCGATCATCTGGTATCCGGGGCCATTGTATCTCTTACGCTTTTTTATCTCTGTATCAGCGGCATATCCTTCCCTGACAGGCACATATGCAGTATCGCCTCTGACATAGGGCCGCCGGCTCTTCTCTGCCCATTCCCATCCGGAAATTTCTGACAGTTCTGATGTTTTAACAATTCTGCATCTCATGTCCGTTCTTCTGTTATTTCCTTCAATGGTGGTCTGTCAGGCAGGTCCGGAAGACCGGTATTCTCTGTTTTCCTGCATTTTTGCGGATGTATCCCTCTGTCTTATATTATTATTATTCATCCGACAGGGATCAATAGATCATTTTCAGGGTCGCGTATCACTCTTATTTCTGATCCCTCTCTGATATGGAGCCACTTTGGTATAAGCACCTCACGGCTTTCATAACTTTTCGGGTCTAAAATTCCGGCTGTGTCCCCCTCGGTATGTGTGACAAGGGCATTTTCAACTACCCTGATATTTCCAACCGATCTCTCAACTTCATCCTCACGCAGGGATTTGAGCATGCCGTCCTCAAAATCAAAGACCTTTAAGAGTCCGGATTCGATATACCTTACTTCGAGGTATTTCCCTTTTGAGTAGAGTATCTCACCCTTCTGGTATCTTGGAAGCCTTATTAAGTATGTTATCCTGTAAAGCGGTCTTCCGTCCTTCTCACCTATCAGTTTCGGGTGTTTTGTCACCTTTCCGCCAAGCCTTTTTTTGATCTCCCTTGAGATGCTCTCACCAAGATTGTGGCTGCTTATGACAATATCGACCCCGTCTTTTGTATTCTTGGTCTCGGTGATGAACGAAAGCCTTTCACCTGCATTCTGGACACTGTCCTCAATTTCGGTTGCGATCTCTTCTGTGACTGCCCTTTCGTGGTCATCCGGCCTTCTGCCATCTGCCCTTACCTGGATTACTCCGGCATAATATCCTCCGGAATATCTGCTGCACCTGTCGCACTGTTCCTTGATCCATACAATGAGTGTTCTGCATTCATCTTCCACATGCCTGCCGTAGATTTCCCCGCTGATTTTTATCTTTACTGATGTCCTGTTCGGGCTTGGGTCAAAGTGTGAGAGCTGTATATTGTAGTCATTCATATTTTCATGCAGATGAACTGCTGAGAGAGCAATCTCTGCAATAAGGTCTTCCGTTTCCATGTTGCAGTCTGACCATATTGCTCCGTTTTTAATCGAATTGCATGTGGGACACTGGGTGCACTGAACCCTTTTGTCGCAGACGAGCCATTCTGTCTCAGCTATTCTGCACTCCGGACATAGGCCTTTTTTTGTCGGTTTTCCGCATTTCGGGCAGATGTTCTGTTTGATGTCAATATCTTCAGTCATAGGATTTGCACGTGTGGTATGTCTTTTATGTATATGCAGCAGTCATCGTCTATTATTCCGCATCTGACTGCGACTGCAATTACTCTCTTTCCGATGAGGTTGGCATTTGTTGCCTTCTTCAGCGCCTTTTCAAACTCTTCTGCGGTGACTTTTTCGTTCCCGTAAAAATTTTCGCTGATCTCAATCTCTATTTTATCCTCTGATAGTGTTGTATTCAGTAATTCACAGTCGCATGCTGCAAGGACTTCTTCGCATCCCGGCGATCTGTGTATCTTCATGTACATATGAATAGTATCTGTCTGTATTATTGAATAAAGGAAATGATGGTGCAGTCCGGAGCTGACGGTTGTTGTTTTTCCGGACTGCGCTTTTGGTATTGTATACTGTAAGTTCAGTGTTTAATATTTGCGCTGTTATTCTTCTGTTTTTCACGTAAAAAAGAGTTTAAATGATATTATGTCTGTTATTTCAGTCTAAAGTGATCTCAACGCCGTAGATCTTCTCCGGGTTGTCTTTATGGATTTTATATGCCTGCTCTTCTGTTATTTTTCCGGATTCGATGAGCTTTCGTGTAAAACGCGGCACTGACTTTGGGCCGATTACCGAGCCGGGCCGGCTGTTCTCGTCCATGTAGTCGCTCTCCATTGTAAAGAGACGTCCCTGCCGGGCAAGGTCCGGTATTGCCTCATGTTTTGCGATTAATGACGGTGTGAGCGGTGTCTCCGGGATTCCGAAATGCTTGACTATTCTTTTTATGTCCATTCCGGAATTCTGTGCCATCACTGCGACGTCTCCACACGGGCCTGTCTCGGCATGTATCTGAAGCGCGCAGTCTGCATCTTCTGCAAGAGCTATTGCATGTGCAAGCACCCTGTTTGAGGCGTCCCATACTTCCGGAGTTACTTCATAGTGCGGTCTTCCACTCTTTAAGGCCACTGCTTTTCCTTCTCTGACATATTCAGCCGCAAGTGTAAGTCCGGCTGCCATCACATCCGCAGCTTTATCAACGGTCATTCCGGCGGCTGTCAGTTTTCCTGTCTCCGCCGGATGGACTCCGAGAATCGGAAATGCCTTTACTCCGTTCTCTGTTATCTCATCTGCAAGTTTTATTGTCTTTTCAAATACGGGCCTGAAGTCTTCCCCTGACTGCGGGGTAATTCCAAAGGACCATGACGGTTTTGTTACGAGAAATATGTGTGTGCCGCCTGATCTTTTAAATTCCAGTGCAGCTTTTATTCCTTTT
The DNA here is from genome assembly GCF_000243255.1 of Methanoplanus limicola DSM 2279. NCBI lineage: Archaea > Methanobacteriati > Methanobacteriota > Methanomicrobia > Methanomicrobiales > Methanomicrobiaceae > Methanoplanus > Methanoplanus limicola. The sequence goes on along the minus strand of NZ_CM001436.1, from coordinate 463,735 downwards.
CCGTTGACCGGGTCTATGTGCATGTGGTCATCGGTTATTGGTATATCTTTCAGAATCATTGTGGTGGGAAAATTATGCCGGAGAGGTTTTCTGCCGGTTTTATGTTCCGGATTATCAGCCGGCAGTCTCTTCTGTTGTTTCTGTTAAGTCCGGGGTCAGTTAATATCAGTTCAGATCGTTTTGATTCAGATCAGTTCAGTGATCTTCATCATGGGGTAGTCTTCCTCCAACTTCAGTTCTGCATGGCATGTTGCATTTCCGACTTTTGTCTTAATCTTAACATCAAACATCTTTCCGGACAGCTCACTGTACCCGAATGTATTCAGAACCATCTGTGAGGTGTCGATTTTTACTGATATTTCATCGACATAGGGCTGAAGTCCGACAGCACCTTCAATTGCCTTCTCAATGCTTCCGGCAGTCTGCGGGGAGATTGGTGTGCCTACCCACTGGTGGTAGAGTGCTCCGAGTTTGATTCCGGCTTCAAATGCTGCTTTTGCTTTTTTCTCCATAATCATATTTTGCAGTTTATCAGCATTAAATAGTAACGGGATATATCGGGTTGTTGTGGTTCGTCATGGATCATAACCGGATCATAATCGGATCATTTTTGCAATGATCTGCTCCTAATCGGATCATTTTTGCAATGATCTGCTCCTAATCGGATCATTTTTGCAATGATTAGGTTATGACCTAATTTTAATTCAGGAGTTGAGTCTGTAGGTTGTTGTTCTCCCCTTTCCGGCCTGTTTTAGAATATTCATTGATTCAGGTTCTATGAGTTCTCTCTTTGTTGTTCCGCTTGAGACAGATGAATGCGGGCTGTGCAAATCCTCAATTGAGATCCCCTTTGGCAGTTCCCCCGGATTGTAAAACCAGATGTGGTCATCTTTTAAAGTAATGTGGAGTCTAAAAAAAGGTTTTCCCGGTTTTTCCGGGTTTTTTTCCTGCCCGGGTCTGACCCTTCCGGTTTTAGATCAGCTTAATTATACCGTGCCTCGGCTCCATTGCCTCTCCGCTTCTTAAGAGATCATCAAGCCTCTTTCTGATGTCATCCTTACTATGGCCCTTCTGCTGAAGAATCTCCTGTACCTCTTCAATGCGTGTATAACCGTTGTCATCAGCATTGTTCCTGATGGTCTCCTTAATCTCACGGATGATATCACGGCGCTGTTTTGGAATGCCTGTGACAAGCTTATCTATATCAAAACTCTCGGTATTGGGATCATACGCCACGTCCCTTAAGCACCGGTCAACAATCCTGATAACCCTCTCGGCATCCTCGGTCTCAATCTTTTTGGAGAGCCTCACCCTTGCACTTGCCTCAGAAAGCCTCACAAGCGCTTCAAGCTGCCTTGCTGTTACAGGCACAGGTTTGTTGTCATCCGCAAATCCTCTCAGGCTGAGATAGTAGTCGATGAGCTTCTCCTTTGCCTCTTTTGAGAGCAGAGGGAAGCAGTTTCTCTTGGAATATGCGATATATTTCCTGAAGAGAGCCGGGTCGATATCCGGTGTCACAGGAGCAAGTGCTCTTTCGATGTATTCCGCATCAACACCCTCAATCGCCTCTTTCTTGGTATGTTCAATAAGCTCTCCGACTTCATGGGCTTTGAGTATATGCTCTCCGATTGCACGGTCCAGCGTGTTGTTCGGCTTGTCCTTCATGACAAATATGAGATCAAAACGGGAGAGCAGGGATGGCGGCATATTGATCTGCTCAGACATTGGCGCAAATTCATCAAAACGCCCCATCTTCGGGTTTGCCGCACCAAGCAGGGCACAGCGTGACCTTAAGGTCGCCGTAATTCCTGCCTTCGCTATAGAGATGGACTGCTGTTCCATCGCCTCGTGCAGGGCGCTTCTGTCATCCTTTGCCATCTTGTCCATCTCATCCACTGCGGCTATACCCATATCCGCAAGGACGAGTGCACCTGCCTCAAGTGTCCACCGGCCGTCACCAAATTCGTCCTTTACCGCCGTAGCAGTCAGTCCGGCAGATGTGGATGACTTTCCGCTCGTATAAATTCCTCTCGGTGAGAGCCTTATCACATAACGGAGCATCTGGGACTTTGCAATACCCGGATCTCCGACAAGGAGCATGTGTATGTCGCCCCTCAGGTGGCTCCCGTCCGGAAGTTCCTTCATGATCCCTCCGAAGAGAATCAGTGATATCGCCTCCTTTACCTCATCGTTACCGTAGATCGAAGGTGCAATTGAGTGTGCAAACTTATAATACAGGTCTGAATCCCGGCTCAGCTCCATTATATGCTCTTCATCCTCTTCGGAGATTGCCACCTCCTCAAACTCCTTCTCACTCATCTCAAGGGAGTTTGCCTCAAGATATATGTCAAAGAGTGAACTCTTGTTTCCGTGTGTTACACGCTGAATTGACCTTAAAATTCCGTTGATGACTATGCGGTCCCCCGGTGCTGCTATCGCAACCAGGTCATCTGTTATGTCGACATCAATAGTCTCAGGCTGTTCACCACCCCTAAGTCCCTCAGGAGACTCCTGCATCCTCACCTTCTGTACATCCAGGAACTTTGAGAGGGAGGGGACAAGCTCCATCTTTGTTGCACGCTCGCACTGCTCACATGGCCTGTATGGCTCCTGAAACTTTCCGTAGCCCTGCTTGTAAGGGGGAGTCATAGTTCCGCAGGTGAGGCATCTGAATACCGCTGATGTGAGCCTCGGCCTGACTTCGGTTACCTTCCTGACAATTCCCTCAATTGAGATGAATGTGTTGATGTGGTTTGCCCTGATCTCTCTGGCTGCTATCTTTTTAGGCAGGCCGATGAACCGGATATTTACTTCGTCTGCCTTCTCTTCCTCGTCCTTTGTAAAGATCAGGTTGTTGTTCTTTATCGCGTCCCTGACATCGCCTATTACCTTGCCGGGATTTTTCAGGATTTCATCTGCAAGTGAAAGTCCTTTCTTACCCCATTTCTCAAGCTGCCGGTAATCAATAACTACCGATCTCTTATGCGGGAATTCCCTGGCAATCTCACTTAGTTCCGCCTTGTAGTGCTTCTTTAAAAAGCGGGTCCAGTCTCCCGCCTTATCAGTAACATTTGCACTATTCTCTTCTGCCAAAAAAATTCTCCCTTACTATAGATATGCTGAATAATCTCTGTTTAAAGTTCAGTTACCGGCGCATTTTCTTGCACTTATTACTGATCTGGCAATGAGGGCTTCCATCTGTATTCCCGGGTCTGATCCCTCGCTTATCCTGAAATCTGTCTCACCAAGGTGCGAGATCATCTCAAGCTTAAGCTCACGTCCGATTGTCTTATGGCTGACAATGGTCCGGTATAGCTGGTTTATCAGCTCGTTTGGTGCAATACCTCTCTTTACTGTCAGTTCATCCAGTTTATGCCCGGCTCCGTCAAAGTCAGCTTCAATTATAATTTCAAGTAATTCCAGAATCTCATCCGGCTTTGCAGTCGATGTTATCTCAAAGATCATCTCCTCTTTGATCTCCGGGTCTATTATTGCCGCACCCTGGAGCGCATTGATGGCCTTTCTCATATCTCCGGCTGAGACATAGATTATCGCGCTAATCGCGTCTTCTGAGAGTGTCAGACCTTCATTTTCGGCTATGTGCATCAGTTCTTCAGTTATTGCTTCCCGGTCAAGTGGTCTGAACCGGTATATTGCGCACCGGGACTGTATCGGGTCGATTATTTTGGATGAATAGTTGCATGAGAGAATAAAGCGGCATGTTCTTGCATAATTCTCCATCGTCCTTCTGAGTGCTGCCTGTGCATCATTTGTCAGTGCGTCAGCCTCGTCAAGGAAGAGTATCTTAAACTCTGCGCCTCCTATCGGGGCTGTTCTTGCAAACTGCTTGATCTGATTTCTGACAACATCTATTCCCCTCTCGTCCGAGGCGTTCATCTCCCTGAAATTGACATTCCAGTGCTCTCCGTAGAATTCCTTTGCAAGTGCCACAGCCGAGGTGGTCTTGCCAATTCCGGCTGTCCCTGTGAAGAGGAGGTGTGGCAGGCTTTTTGTTTTCACGTAGGATTTGAGGCGTGAGACTATCTCTTTCTGGCCAACGACATCGTCAAGTCTTTTGGGCCTGTATTTCTCTATCCAGATTGTATTTGATTCATCCATGCGTCAGACTTCCGTATTTGGTTTATATTATCTTAGTCCGTCTGCCGGTTCTAAGTTTTTGCTATGCTGTAAGAATTATAGTGCAAAACCTGACGTTTTTTAATCATCGGAGTGAAACGGAGATGATTACAAAACGTGCACTCTTGTGGCACTACATAGTACTAAGCAGACTTTCCGGATAATCCCGGAAAGTTTTGCATTATACTATATTTGTCCCTGAAGAACTAATTATTATTCAGTAAATAATTTTTCAGTATGTGGCTTTAAGTAATTCACCCGGAAATATGAGCCGGGGCATTACGGGTGCGCTGCACCATACTGATTATGGATGGATAATTATGCCAGAACCGCCTGAATATATGTTTGCGTGTGAATTTGAAAAGGTCTCTGTGGAGGGGAGGGCTATGAAAATCCCGTCCGGAAAAAAACCTGTGGGTGATGTATTCATATCCGGTGCACTGACGGAGCGGTCTTTGAATAAAATGCAGAAGAGGGTTTTTATGAGGGTTGCGGATGCAACCGGGGTTTTCATTGTGAGCGCACAGGAAAATTCCCCTATGGCAGAGGGGATGCTCTCCCTGAAGGTCCCGTCATTCATTTCGGTATATGGCACGCTCTCATCCGGATATTACGAGGGCAGCCTGCGTCCTCTTGTTATACCATATACCGTTAAAGAGATATCTTCCGGAGTGAGGGATATTCTGGTGACAGAGACTGCAAAGAGAACTGTGCAGAGAATTAAGGGCTCCGGAAAGCCGGTATCCGGGGATATAATTCCGGTTTTAAATTCGGCAAAACTTATACTTGACACAGTTAAGGAGACTGGCAGTTCCAAAACTGCACCACCTTCCGGCGGCAGTGCTGATGGTGCATCCGCACAGTCTTCTGTTACAGATGATGACTCCCTGAGGGACGGGGTCATAATCCCGATTATAGAATCAGGAAGTGGGAAGAAGGGAATTTTAATGGATGAACTGTTTGAGAAGTGCAGGTCTGCCGGAATTCCGGATGAGAAGACAAAATCCATTCTTGTAGAGATGCTTGAAGAGGGCGACTGCTATATGCCGCCCGGCGGTTATCTGAAACTGCTCTGAAATTATGGTTTCCGGAGGTCTGGTGGTGATTGTAATGCTGAATTCCGGGCAGGCAATTATGTCTTACTGCAAGGGGGGATATGCATGATACCCCATTTCATGCCTGAAGGGCCGGCTGTTCTCGTTGAGAACAGGATGCGTGTTCTGGTTGTTGCCGACACGCATTTCGGGGCTGAGGCGGAACTTGCACGGAGGGGTGTTTATATAAAAAGCGGCTCTGAGGGCCGTCTTGAGAGGCTTTACAACTGTATTGACTCATCCGATCCTGACCTGCTCCTGCTTCTCGGCGATTTCAAGCAGTCGGTTCCCCTGACAACGAAGCAGGAATACTTTGAACTGCCAAAGATAATCTCCGGCCTGCGCAGAAGAACTGTAATACGGCTCACTCCGGGAAATCATGACGCTGGCATTGAGAGATTTCTGGAACCTGAAGAGATACTGCCTAAAAATGGTGTTGTGATTGACGGCACAGGGTATCTTCATGGCCACACATATCCCGACCCTGCCCTTCTTGGCGGTCTTATTCTGGTCGGGCATCACCATCCGGTTGCATACCTCTATGATCAGGTCGGCTGCTCACTCCGTGCCGGCCCTGCCTATCTCCTGAATGAAACAGACAACAGACAGCTTTCTTTGGATGGGGGTGCTCCTGAGGGCAGAACGAGGGTTCTCTTTGTTCCGGCATTCTTTGAGCTTGCGGGCGGAATGGATGTAAGCTGCCTTTCAAAGAGCGGACTTGGCCCTTTCTCAAGGGCTGTTGACCCGGATACTGCGGAAGTTTTTCTTGCAGACGGAACATATCTTGGAACAGTTGAGGAGATAGGGGATGGGAGAGGCATCTGATCTTATTGATAGAAATATTGCTGAGCTCCTTGTAAAGAGGGGATTTGATACTCTGTCAGATACACAGGAGAAGGCAATCCCTCCGATCTCTGCCGGAAATCATACTCTGTGCATTGCCCCGACAGGCACAGGCAAGACAGAGAGTGCAATGCTGCCTGTATTCAGCAGTCTTCTGCATACTGGTGGAGGCGGCTTTAAGGCTATATACATAACGCCTCTCCGTTCACTGAACCGTGATATCCTCTTCAGGCTTGAGTGGTGGTGCAGTGAACTCGGCCTGACTGTTGGTGTCAGGCATGGCGATACCAGCACAAGTGAACGGACAAAGCAGTCAAAAAAACCGCCCGACCTTCTGATAACGACTCCTGAAACCCTTCAGGCTCTTTTTATGGGCAAAAATCTCCGTGAGCACCTTAAAAATGTCCGTTATGTAATCATTGACGAGATACACGAACTTGCGGGGAACAAACGCGGTGCACAGTTATCAGTCGCCCTTGAGAGGCTTATTCCCTATGCAGGGAACTTTCAGAGGATCGGGCTGTCTGCGACTGTTGGAAATCCGGGTGATGTTGCGTCGTTTCTGACCGGAAACCGGCCCTGTGAGATTGTAAATATCCCCGCCGCACCATCGCTCTCAATTGATGTGAGGTACGCCGGCGGGAGCTTTACCAGTCAGTCAAAGGCTGTGGAAAAGGCAATTGAGAGGGAGGACTCGACCCTTGTCTTTGTTAATACAAGGGTCACTGCGGAGGCGCTCGGTCATGAACTCTTCGGGCGTGGTGATGTCGATGTCCATCATGGTTCACTCTCAAGGGAGGTCAGGATTGAGGCTGAGGACAGGTTTAAGGAGGGAAAGTTAAAAGCGCTCATATGCACCTCCTCAATGGAGCTTGGGCTTGATATCGGCCATATCAGCCATGTTATTCAGTTCGGCTCTCCAAGAGAGATCTCAAGGCTTCTTCAGAGGGTCGGACGCGCCGGGCACAGGCTCGATACTATGTCATACGGGACAATTCTTGCGACAGGGTTTGACGACCTCCTTGAATCCGGTGTAATAGCAACCCGTGCTCTTCAGAATGAGTGTGAGGACCTTCTGCTCTCAAGGAATGCCTCGGATGTGCTTGCCAACCAGATTGCCGCAATTGCGGTGGAATATGGTGAAATCAGCGTTCTGAGGCTGAAAGAGATCATCACAGGTTCTGCCTGCTTTCAGGATGCCGGCGGACTCATTGAGAGGGTTATTTTACAGATGGCAGAGCACCGCCTGATATGGCCTGAAGGGGGAATGGTTGCGAGGACAGGGCGGTGCAGAAAATACCTCTATCAGAATCTCTCAATGATCCATGACGAGAAGAAGGTGAAGGTCTATGACATCGTCTCAAGAAGAATAGTCGGGACACTTGATGAGTCCTTTGTTGTAAGCTTCATATACACAGGGGCGGTCTTCATCACAAAGGGGCAGTTGTGGCAGGTCATAGTACTTGAGGACGGGATGATTAAGGTTGAGCCTGCGCATAAACTTAAAGGAGAACTCCCGTCCTGGGAAGGTGAGCAGATCCCCGTTCCTTACGGGATTGCCCGGGAAACCGGCAGGCTCAGGCGGACGAGGAATTTCTCTGATTATCTCTCAGATGGTGCTTCCATATCTTTTGCAGAGAGTTTTATGGACGGCATGGATCATGCAGGATCGCCTGTTCCCTCAGATAATCTGATTGTTCTTGAGCATTTTGACGAAGGTGTTGTTATGAATGTCTGCGGCGGTCATAAGGCAAATGAGGCGCTTGGAAGGGCGGTCTCTGTTCTCCTTTCGGCAAGGTCCGGCTCTTCAGTCGGCATTGAGGTTGATGCCTACAGGGTGACTTTCCGGCTGCCAAAAGAGATCACTGCCACGGCAGTTATGGAGGCCTTAAAAAACCTTGAACCTGCTCATATACAGGGCATTCTCTCACTCTCCCTGAAACGTTCCTCCCTCTTTAAGTGGAAGCTGGTTCAGATTGCCAAAAAATTCGGTGCTATAGATGCGGACGCGGATTATGAGAAGATAAGCATACATCGCCTTATGGATCTCTTTGATAAGACTGTCATCTCGGATGAGGCATTCCGTGAGCTGTTCTCTTTAAAGATGGACGTGGAAAAGGCGGCTGAGATTGCCAGACGGGTTCAGTCCGGAGAAACAGGTGTCACCATCGCCCCGATAAGCGCCATCGGAAGTGAGGGCATAACCTCTTCGCGTGATCTCATCCCGCCCCCATCAACTGATCATGCGGTCATCAGCACTATAAAGAAGAGGATTGAGAATGACAGCATCCTGCTATTCTGCATGAACTGCCGGAAGTGGAAGAGTAAAACCGTTGTCGGGCGTGTGCCTGACGATATCGTCTGTCCTCTCTGCGGCGCAAGGCTTATTGCCGCATTAAAGCCGTATGAGGATGACCAGATTGCAATAGCAAAGAAGAAGAACAAGAGTAAGGAGGAGCGTGCGGTTGAGATAAAAATGATCAGAAATGCAAATATCGTTTTATCCAGCGGAAAAACGGCTGTGACTGCACTTGCCGCACGTGGTGTCGGCCCGGATACTGCCTCAGGAATCATTGCCACAATGGCGAAAGGTGATGACTTTTACAGGGAAATTTTAAAGGCTGAGCGTAACTACATCAGAACACACCGCTTCTGGTGATCCTTTTTTATGTGAATTGTGAATTGTGAATTGTGAATTGTGAATTGTGAATTGTGAATTGTGAATTGTGAATTGTGAATTGTGAATTGTGAATTGTGAATTGTGAATTGTGAATTGTGAATTGTGAATTGTGAATTGTGAATTGTGAATTGTGAATTGTGAATTGTGAATTGTGAATTGTGGATTGTGGATTGTGAATTGTGAATTACAAATTATTAATTGTGAGTTACAGTGGTGTAAAAAAAAGTCACAGTGAACAGCCGCGCTTCTGCAGCTTTTAAAATCATTCCGTATTATTCCGGAATTTTAATAAAATGTACGATTGTCCTGCTCTTATGCAGGTTTTTGATCTAAGAAAATTATTGGTTTTGTCTTCTTCATTACATTATGCTGTCAAGTTTTGATTCAAGAACATCAAGGCCGCTCTTTATGTCCTCCATATTCTTTCCGCCGGTCAGGATTATCTTTCCGGATGAGAATATAAGTGCAACAATTTTTGGCTCTTCAATCCTGTAAACAAGTCCGGGGAACTGTTCAGGTTCATATTCAATGTTCTCAAGGTTCAGCGTGACAACGATTCTGTTCAGGTTTACCGGTTTTCCCATGTCATATGAGCATACAATGTTTGTAACCTTGACATTGGGCACGTCAAATGTATCTACTCCGTTCTCTTTCAGTGATTTTATAATGATATCAAGCCCTTTTTCAAGGTCTTCATTATTCCTTATCCCTGTCAGAACAACTTTTCCGGAGGAGAACAAAAGAGCCGCAATCTTTGGCACAGTTATCCTTAATACAGCCCCTGGAAATCTCTTTGTATTAAGCTCACAATTATCAATGTTCTCTGAAATTGACTGCAAATCCATCTCTTTTGCGATTTCTCCGGACGCAACAATATTTTCAATCTTAAGTGAGTCGTAACTCTTCTCAGCCATTGCTTACTCAATTGAAAGCATCAGACCATAATATTAATTGTTTTGACCCGGAAAAATGGGGTGGCCATCTCAGCCGGCCTGTCCCCCGCTTCTGCTTAATATCGCCGGATAAATGACATATTATCTGAGATTATGGTTTTTTGGCTCTTCGGTTATATGTGGTGTTCTTTTGTGATCTCCGGATGTTTTAAATGAGTGACAATGTATTTTTATGTCTGTCTTGTTGCTCTGTCAGTTTATGGCAATGTCGTTTGAGTTCCTGATTCTTATATCCGGGTGACCTGCGGCAGACTGATACTTAAGTGGACTGATATTTGTCAGCCGGGATTCTGCATTGATATGTCTGGTCGACATACATAAACAAACATTAAATTACATTGGTGCAGATGTTTATGACATGGATTACAATGATGAGAAATTCTATACGCCGCAGGAGGTTGCAGACCATTTAAAAGTGGAGGCGCGGACTGTTCATGCCTGGCTGAGGGACGGCACTATGAAGGGTATGAAGGTCGGACGCCTCTGGAGAATATCGGAAAGCGAGGTATCCAGGGCCAGGTCCGGTGAAAAACATCCGGAATCACAGAGCTACTCCCGGAAAAACAGAAAAACTTCCGGAATTCATAATATGATGGATTATGATGAGACAAAGGCAAATTATAAAATTGAGGTCCCTGAATATTTCAACTTTGGATATGATGTAATCGATCACTGGGCCGAGACTGACAGGAATAAGCTTGCAATGATCTGGGTGGACCAGGAAGGGCATGAGAAGAAGTATTCTTTCAGGGATCTGAAGAACCTCTCCAACCAGGCCGCAAATATCTTTCTTAAATATAATATCAATAAGGGTGACCGTGTTCTTATCATGCTCCCGAGGATTCCGGAATGGTGGATATTTGTCACTGCAATCATAAAACTTGGTGCTGTTGTATGCCCCTGTCCTGTCCTTCTTACACCAAAGGACCTGAAGTACAGGATAAATGCCGGAAAGTTCAGGATGGTCATAACTGATCTTGAGAACGCACCGAAGGTAAACGAGATCTGCGACAAGTGCCCTACACTCCGTTCAAGATTTCTGGCAGACGGTGAACTTGAGGGCTGGGCAAGCTTTCCGTTTGAACTTCTCTATCCTGCACCTGTTTCTCATAAATCTGTCAGTATGCCTGCTGATTACAGAACCCGTTCTGACGATCCAATGCTTATCTATTTCACATCCGGAACTACAGGTGAGGCAAAGATGGTTCTTCATGACAACAGCTATCCCCTTGGTCATAAGGTTACGGCGGAACTGTGGCATGATCTTACACCAAATGACGTTCATTTCACATCTTCGGACACCGGGTGGGCAAAATGTGCGTGGGGCAAGATATTCGGCCAGTGGATTGCCGGGGCATGCCTTCTTATCATCGATGTGAGGGGTAAGTTTGAGGCTACAAAACTTCTTCCTGTTATTGAGAAATATGAGGTTACGAGCTTTTGCTGCCCGCCTACTATATACAGGATGCTCATACTTGCGGACCTCTCAAAGTTCGATCTCTCTGAACTCCGGCACTGCACCAGTGCAGGTGAACCTTTAAATCCGGAAGTTATCAGGGTCTGGCAGGAGGGTACGGGCCTCACAATACACGAGGGATACGGTCAGACCGAGACATGCTGTGCCATTGCATCCTTTGCGTGTATGGAGAATAAGCCGGGTTCTATGGGTAAACCTTCTCCCGGGTGGAATATCGAACTTCATGATGACGATGGAAAACCGGTTGGTAATTATGAGGAAGGCAGGATTGCCATATCTCTGAATCCAAAGCCTGTCGGTCTTTTGGTGGAGTATCTTGACAATGATGAGGCAAATGCCGAGTCTTTTGTGAACGGATTTTATTATACCGGAGATAAGGCGTACAGGGATGATGACGGCTATCTCTGGTTTGTCGGCAGAAATGATGATGTCATTAAGAGTTCCGGCTACAGGATCGGACCTTTTGAGGTTGAGTCGGCTCTCCTTGAACATCCGGCAGTGAAGGAGTCGGCTGTTGTCGGTTCCCCTGACCGTATCAGGGGTATGGTTGTCAAAGCTTTTGTTGTGTTAAATGAAGGCTTTGAACCGGGAGATGAACTTGTCAGGGACATTCAGAAGTTTGTCAAGAGGATAACTGCACCGTACAAATATCCGCGGCTGATTGATTTTGTTGATGAGCTTCCAAAGACTCTCTCCGGTAAGATTAAGAGGAATGAGCTTAGAGAGGGTGAGCTTCAGAAGTTTAAAAAAGCCCGAAAAGAGCAGTAGTTCATATTTTGTGGATGTTATTGCCGGTTGTGAAGTATTTTCATGACCAAAATTCCGGCTTTTTTGGATAATGGGTGAATTGGATGTCAGATGGTTCATTGGAGGGGATTTGTCGGGAATTACGTTAATATGAAGTTCTGTCTGAGTAATTTCACCTATTTCTCTTTTCATCCCATTCCCGTGTTTTATTGCCCATATGTCTCATTGTATTCATTGCATCCTCGTATCTGACTGTCTGGAGCTGAATTGCCGATAATGCCTCTGATGCCTCTGAGGCATTGTCCATTATCTGTGTTATTTTAAGGCCGGATTCCCCCTTTGCGATATTGATTATATTTAATATCGGACTGTTTACCTTATCGAGGAGTGCTGTTATCTTTGAGATGCTCTCCTCTATCTCTGTAATATTTTTATCGATCTCTTCGGAATAATTTAGTATTGCGTCTTTTTTTGTTGCATCTCTGAGGTATACAATCAGGCTTGTGACTCTGCCTGATTTTATGACCGGATATATTATTATCTCCATCAGGAGGAATCCGGTCCTGGTCTTTATCCTTCGTCTCCCGGAGTAGGTATTGCCTGTCCTGATGGTTTCCACGTATTCGTCAGGGTTTATTATTGATTTTATTCCCGGTATTTCATATGCCGGCATTCCGGGCTGTATTTTTCCTGCGTTTAAATTATCTGCAAATTTGTCAAATTTCCGGTTGGTGTACAGCACTTTCAGGTTTCTGGTGAGTACAAATACGCTATCGTCTATTGTGTCCAGTATGTCGGGAATAATTTCTGTTTTTGACTCTTTCTCTTCCGGATATTTCCTTCTGTCTGATATCTCTATGAACTGGCGTATCTTATCGTTTGTCCGGTCATAATAAAATCCTGTGAGGAGGAGTGCCTTCTTTATCCCCCTTGAGGTTTTGATTCTGATCTCCTGGGGATATGTCAGATTTTTTTCCGGTCCTGAATTTTCATCACTGCTGTTTTTCTGTATAAATATCTCCTGTGCAGGTATTCCTTTCAGGTCTTCAGGTTTTTTTCCTATTATCAGTGCAGCTTTTTTGCTGACTTCTGAGATCCTGCCTTCGCTGTCCAGAAAGATTACAGGTGATGTGAAATATCTGATGATGTCTGTTATCTCTTCTGTTTTAATTATTTTTGGAGTTTCTACTGACTGTTTTATCTTGTTTTTGTAGATTGCCATCTCGATATTGCCAAAGAGTTCCCTTTCCCTGTATGGTTTTATTAAAAATCCTGCGGGGTTTATTGCGATTGCTCTGTTTACGATCTCTTCGTCTGAATTTCCGGTTAGAAATATTATGGGTGTGTCATAAAGCCCCATTATCTTTTCTGCGGCTTCGATTCCGTCCATATCTCCTTTCAGCCTTATGTCCATCAGGACGAGATCAGGTTCTGTCTTTCTGCAGAGATCTATTGCATCAATTCCGTTTGTTGCAATTCCGGGCACTTCATATCCCAGTTTTTTCAGAGTTGCCTTAATCTCCATTGCGATTATTATTTCATCTTCCACAACCAGTATTCTGTTTTTTCCCAAATTTTTACCTCCTGCGCATTTTACTGGTCTGTTTCATTTTTTTGTATATTGGATATTTCATATGATATTTGTGTTGTTCCGGTTTAAAGGACAGAGAATTATTTATTATTTTTATTATAGTTTGTCTGGTTAATATGATATTGCAATGTGATCATCTCTCTTTTTTTGTATATCTCTGGACTTAGATGTGCTTTATTGTCCCGAGTTTTTCTTCCGTGGTGTTTGTTTGTGAGATAATCTATATATCTTGCACCACCAAATATTCTGGTATGGTGCGATTTTCTGTGACTATGGATGATGATCTGGTGAAGAAGATTGACGATATCTCAGATCTCAGAAATGTCTCGCGTTCTGAATGGATTACTCAGGCGTGCGGCAGGGAGGCCGAAAGGTCAGTTATTCCCGGCGGCGGTCAGAGTCTTTATGATCTCCTTCATCTCCGTTCCCAGATTCCGGTTGATGAACCGAATATGACTGATTATGAGGAGTTGTGCAGTAATTTCTCTATTGATGTCCCGGAGTTCTTCAATTTTGGTTTTGATGTTATTGATGCCTGGGCAAAGATTGACCGGAACAAGAAGGCGATGATCTGGGTCAATCAGAGCGGGTATGAGAAGATTTTCACATTCAGGGATATTATGATCCGTTCCAATGAGGCGGCGAATATGCTTCTTAAGTACGGCATTAAGAAGGGTGACCGGGTTGCGATAATGCTTCCGCGTGTGCCTGAATGGTGGTTCTTCGCTGTTGCATGTATTAAACTGGGTGCGGTCTTTGTCCCGTGCCCGACTATGCTCACTACCAAGGACCTTGTCTACCGGATCAATGCCGCCGGAATCAGGATGATGATCACTGATATGGAGAATGCACCTAAGATTGAGGAGATCTGTCGTGAATGTCCGTCTCTGAACTCCAGGCTTGTTGTTGACGGCCGGAAGGAGGGCTGGGTGAGTTATCTTGTTGAGCTGGATTATCCTGCGCCTGTTTCCGGTAAACTTGTTGTGACGGGTCTTGAGAAGACGAGGTCGTCTGATCCTATGGTGATCTATTTCACATCCGGAACTACGGGTGAGGCGAAGATGGTGCTCCATGATCAGGCACTTCCACTCGGGCATATTACAACCGGTGCGTACTGGCTTGATCTGAAGAAGAATGATGTTCATCTGACTCTGTCAGATACCGGATGGGCGAAGTCTTCCTGGGGCAAGTTCTTCGGGCCGTGGATCCAGGGAGCATGCAGTGTTGTATATGATATAAGGGGTAAGTTTAACGCGACCGAAATTCTGCCTATTCTGGAGAAGTATGAGGTTTCAACGTTTTGCTGCCCGCCGACTATCTACCGTATGCTGATTATGGCTGATCTGGATAAGTTTGACCTGACACCTCTGCGTCACTGTGTAAGTGCAGGCGAACCTCTCAATCCTGAGGTTATCAGGGTCTGGAAGGAAGGTACAGGTCTTGATATTTACGAAGGGTATGGTCAGACTGAACTTACGCTCTGTATCGGTACTTTTCCGTGCATGAAGACGAAGCCCGGTTCGATGGGCAGGCCGTCTCCGGGATGGAATATTGTGCTTCATGATGAGGATGGTAAGACGGTTGCTCCGGGTGATGTCGGAAGGATTGCAGTCTGTATCAATCCGAGGCCTGTCGGGATGTTTATGGAGTACTTTGGCAATGATGAAGCGAACGAGGCCGCTTTTTCAGGTGATTATTATTATACCGGAGATAAGGCATGTATGGATTCTGACGGGTATTTCTGGTTTGTCGGCCGTGATGATGATGTAATTAAGAGTTCCGGTTACAGGATCGGGCCTTTTGAAGTTGAGTCTGCCATTATGGAGCATCCTTCCGTTAAGGAGGTTGCTGTTGTCGGTTCGCCTGATCCTATAAGAGGTCTGGTTGTGAAGGCTTTTGTTATACTGAAGGATGGTTATGATCCTTCTGAGGTACTGGTTAAGGAGATCCAGAAGCATGTCAAGACAACGACCGCACCTTATAAGTATCCGCGTATGATTGAGTTTGTAGAGGATCTTCCAAAGACTATTTCAGGAAAAATCAAGAGGAATGAGCTTCGCGATATGGAATATAAGAGGCATGTTCAGGAGAGCGGTTTTAGGAAACCTGCCGGAAAGGAATAATTTCTCATATTAATTTTTATTTTCTTGTTCACTGCGCCCTTTATATCTGCTGAAATTTTAACTTTATTTGTGACTTTTTTTATTTGGTTTATATCTTATTACCGGGCAGATCGGGGTTTTATCGTAAAATAAAAAACCAAGGTTTAATTAGCTTAAGCTACAACTTATGTAGGTAATTGTGCGAGAGTTGCCAAGCCTGGTCAAAGGCGATAGGTTCAGGGCCTATTCTCGTAGGAGTTCGCAGGTTCGAATCCTGCCTCTCGCATCCGTCCGTCAGGTTCAAATCCGGCAAACCCTTTTTATAATACTAATTTCAACAATATTTTATGCTTAAACAAGCACCCACTAAAGAAGACATTAGTTTTCATTTAATCAAACCTGAATACTCTGCAAAGTCTATTCAGAGAGGATTATTATCAGATCTATTGTCTGATGATGACGTCCGGCTGATAAGAGAATTCATAGCCGAAAAGAGATCCTGTGACAACATAAAAACAGGCCGGGAAAACAAACTGGTATTTACCCTAATCGGATGGAGAAGATTCATAGGGCCTTTCAGAGACAACTCAATTGCAGATCTCTATGACGGAATAGACTCCCTGAAAAAAGGAAAATCCACAAAAGGCAAACCCTACAAGCACAACACAATCCTTGACTTCATTGCCATTCTGAAACAGTTCTACTCCTGGATGATAGAAAACGAATATTCTGAAATTCCGGAGAGAAAACTGATAAAAATCAAAATCCCAAAAAAGGACACCATGACCAAAGAGGCCGGCGATCTCATGACAAAAACTGAGATATCAGCAATGATGAATGCCTGCCAGAGGAGCCGGGACCGTGCCCTTATAATGACTCTTTACGAAGGGGGATTTCGGATTGGTGAGATAGCAACCATGACCTGGAAAGATCTGGTCTTTGATCAGTATGGTGTCATAGTAAACTTAAATTTCAAAACCGGAAAGCCCCGTTATGTCCGGCTGATAATGGCAACAGAGTACCTCGCTGCATGGAAGAGGGATTATCCGTTCAATCCGGTCGGGGAGAACCTGGTATTTATCACCCGGCAGAGCAATGCCCTCAGCCATGGAATGATTACATCGCAGCTCAGGCGGATTGGAAATCGGGCCGGCATTGAAAAGCATATCACCGCCCATGTATTCCGGCACTCAAGAATAACCCACCTGATAACGGACGGAGTGAATGAAAGCGTTATCAAGCTTATGATGTGGGGAAGCCTTACAACAAAGATGTTTGATACATATGCCCACCTGACCGGAAGCGACATTGACAACGAACTCCTGAGAAATTATGGCCTTGCCAGGTCAGACTCAAAGGCTGCAAAAAAAGAGAGTCTTGAGCCGGTCCAGTGCAGGCACTGCAATACAATAAACAGTCCTATGTCGGCGTATTGCAGTACCTGCGGACTTGAATTAACTGAAAAAGCCAAAAACAAAATCGAGGCAATGGAGAAGGATGTAGATGAACATCCGGAGATACTCAAAGCTATGATTGACAAAGCGATTGAAGAAAAAATGAGCCGGATGCCAGCTCACGGATGATAAATCATCATTTTATTATTTTATTTGTTTTCTTTTTTTCAGAATAGGGTTATTGCTCCCGTTACCTCCCAATTTTGTTGAGAAAATATCGCTGATTATGGCTGATATCTCCTCTTTGACCGGAATTTCTCTAAGTAATTCTTTTAGCATATCTTTGTCATATTCATGATTCATAAAAACCTGAAATCTCAAATAAGTGGTTAAATCAGGTTTTTAGGAAGAAAATTATCTTCTGGCCATAGATGATTCAACGGCCCTTTTGTAGATCTCCTGATCTACAAGTTCTGAGATTAATTCTCTCCCGTCATCAGACCTGAAAAATTCGGATAATTCTGAAATCTGTACTTTCTTCATCTCTTCCCTAACCAGATAATCTCTAAGCAGACTGAGGATAATGTCTGAATAGTTTGAGAATTTACCTGCGGCAACTAATTTATCCATCTCTTCGCACAGTGCCAGGGGCATCCGCACGCCAACATTTTTTGTCTGAACTTTCTTCTCTTTCTCCGTTTTTTCTGTCATCTTTACCTTCTCCATTTGGCCTCTGTTAAACCATTGTACAACAAACATTAATAATTTAACTTAAAATCGTTATTTGTTCGACAAAGTTTATAAATGTGATTGTCATATGATAAATTATGGGCCATGATAAGAAAATTAAAGGTTCTGTAACAAAAGGCATTCGCTTTTCAGAAAATGAGATCAGCCGGATAAATTTCTGCGTGAAAACAGGTGATTACATATCTTTCTCCGATTTTGTCCGGTTTGCAACAAGAAGACAGATTGAACTGGAGAATAATGATGGACAGGGGAGATAGTTATCCAAGAATTATTACTGAGGATGATTTACGGGCCTTTCGCATTAAGTATCCTGCATATGATAAAGCGGGAGTTGCTGAAGGGATGTTTGAATTTGGAATATGGATTCTTGTTAAAGGAGATGAAAAATGCAGAGAGATAGAGGAAATAAGAGAAAAACGATAGACGGCAGCCAGGAAAATTGTCAAGCACCCACTACAGTATATGACTATCCGGCTGCCAGAGAAGTATTAGACTCTAATGATTTATTAAAACGTACCCTCGCAAATGAACCTCCGAATGAGAAGGGTATCCGCGGTGTCCCGAAGAATGAATGGACTACTCCGCCGGAGATTGTGGAGGCATCTTTAGAGGTTTTGGGGGTTATTGATATCGACCCTTGCGCTGAATCAAAGGACTGTCCAAACATTCCTGCCAGGGCGCATTATACCATCTGGGATAACGGGATGTCGGTTCACTGGGAGGGCAGGGTTTTCTTAAATCCGCCTTATGGCAATAGTCTTGCCCGGTGGATTGCTTATCTTCGGGATGAATACCGGCTTGGTTACGTAAGGGAGGCGATTGTTCTTGTTCCTGCCAGGACTGATTCCAGGTGGTTTCACTATATGGGCAGTAATTTCATCTGGTGTGGTGTTAAGGGCCGGCTGAGGTTTTCAGAGATTGACGGGCCTGCGCCTTTTCCATCCGCAATTTTTTATATCGGGAAGAATCGGAAGAGGTTTGTTGAGATCTTTTCAAGGTTTGGACCGGTTTATGACAGGATTTGACTGCCGGAAGTTCTGAATTAGTCAGATCTGTTTAGATGTCCGCTGAGGATGAGATCCGGGGGCTGCTTGAGCGTGAGCCCTGCCTTTCGTCTATGGAGATTGGAAGGGTTGTTGGCCATACTCAGAGGCATGTACGCCGGGTTTTGTCTCTCATGCCGGATGTTGTCTGTGAGAGGAGGGGGAGGTCGGTTGTTTACTCCCGGAGGTGTGGGTGTGATGGGGCAGGTGCGCCGGCCCAGGATGATCTTTCTGCTGCTGCTTCTTCGGCTTCAGCTTCTTCATCATCTACTACTACTTCTGCTTCTTCTTCGGCTTCAGCTTCTTCATCATCTGCTGCTTCTTCTTCTTCTTCTTCTTCTTCAGCTTCTTCTTCAGCTGCTACTACTGCTGCTTCTTCTTCGGCTTCAGCTTCTTCTTCATCTACTACTACTACTGCTGCTTCTTCTTCGGCTTCAGCTTCTTCTTCTTCGGCTTCTTCTTCAGCTGCTACTACTACTCATAATTCTGGCTGTGAAAAGGGGACATGCAGAGGGCCTGACAGAGGGGCTTTTTCCGGGAAAAAGGGGTGCGTTTCCGGTGGATATGATGTTAATAGAGGACATTATGATGACAATAGAGGACATTATGATGACGATAGAGGACATTATGATGACAATAGAGGACATTATGATGACAATAGGGGACATAATAGAGGACATTTTAGTACTGATAGGGGACATTTTTCTAATTTGGGTTCTGGTTTAGGGCAGGATTGTCCTTCTTTTTTAAATCGAGGTGGCAACAGCTATGGTAATGGCACTTTTCCGGCCTGTTCTGACTGCCCTTTTGTTTTCTGTTCTCTTGAGCGGGATGCTGTCGGGTTTGTCCTGGTGGATTTGGTTTTCAGGAATGCTCTTTTTGATCGTGCCGGTAGCGAGGGCTGGGATGTTAAGGTCCGGGGCCGGAATGTTTACATCCGGGTGGATCATCTGTCGTTTCACCTGGGCTATGATTCTGTTGTCTTTTATTCGGATGAGCCGTTTAATCTGGAGTGGATCTGTGAGTGGGTTAAGGCTGAGTTTGCAGGGGAGTTTGATGCCGGCTTTCTGGAGTCCCTTCTCTTAAGGATTCGCCATCCTCAGAGGCTTTCACGGGATGAGCTTACTGTTGTCATTGAAGATTCAGTTCTGGCTGATGCTATGGTCTCTGTGACTGAGCTGTACTTCCGGCCCGATGGTGTGCTGTACTTTGAGCCGCCAAACGGGACGACTCCGGCTTTCCGGATGTACCGGCGTGGGGAACTTTTGAGGGTGGAGTTTGATGCCCGGAATTCTTCGCAGTCTGTCTCTGCTTTTTTTATGAGGAATGAACTTCTGGCAATGCTTCCGGGTGTTAAGGATAGTCCTGGTCTTTTCTTTTCGTTTTTATCCAGGTATTATGATCCGGGTGCCAGGACGATTGTGATTGATAATTCCGGTGTGGCGGAGATCCTGCGGGACGTTATGAGGGATGTTGTAAGGGAGATGCTGGCCGGAAAGATGGGAGATCCTTTTGTTTGTCCGGATGGGAAAGAAGTTTTTGAGGCTATGGATAATTCCGGAAATGAAGACGGCGGGGAAGGAAAGGAGAGGAAGGAGAGGGAGGAGAAAAAGAAGGAGGTTAGGGCAGAGGAGGCAGGGGCTAAGGCAAATGGGACTGATGAGGCGGGAGATGCGAAAGAAGCGGGAGAAGCGGAGGATGAAGAGGATGCCGGAGAGGATGAAAAAAAGGCAAAGGGTGCCGGAGAAGATGAAAAAGCAGAGGCTGAGGCTGAGGCATTTGGAAAGGTTGATCTTGTCTGCCGGCGCCTTGACGATCTGAACTGTTTTTTGCCGGATAAGGTTGCCGGAATTCTTGGGGAGTGTTTTGGTGTGTCGGTTGATGCCGGTTATTTCTTCCTTGCTGCCTGGTCGGTGTGGTCGGGCCGGAGGTTTAAGGGCCGGGTAACTTCAGAGGAGGTTTTGGGGGTTTTGGAAGGGCAGGGTGTTTCTGTTGATGGCCGGAATTGCGGCGGGGAGCTGCTTTGGGCCGGAGTTTTGGAGGAGAGGGTTGGTTTTGATGTCTGCTTTTCTCCGGTTGGGATAAGGCTTGGGAAGAAGGTTGAGGGTTTTTGGAGGGGGTGAGAATAATTGGGTGTGCAATAATTAAATTTGTAATGACTGGGCACAAATATATGGTACATATAATTAATCAAATTTCAATATTGCGATTATATCGGTAAATTTATCTGATGTCACCCGAATGTTTGACAGATTAATAAAAATTAAATCATTACAGGTGTTGTGGTCATTAAAATTTTCAAAAAAATAGATCTTATTTTGAATTAATAATAAAATATACTGAGAACAAAGAAGACATGTTTGAGTTTTTTCTTTGGCAAATTAGATTATTTGAAAAAGGTCAATAGATGAAATCGGTAGAAATAGTGTGGATATTATACTGTGAGCATCTGAACAGGAGTTTGTAAGTGATGATTACAACTACTGTCCTTTATGATGATAATCAGCAGCAGGTAATATGGCACGGGATCAATCTGGAAAAAGGAGCATCTTTTGACTCGTTCATGGCAAATGAAGTTGCTTCCCGCCTTCATGACAAAGAGGGGGCAGAAGAGTTTGAGTCCCACCTCCGTGGCCTTGCATCAACGGAATTTGAAAGAGATAGCCTAAGAAAGATATTGGAAGCAGAAATACCTGAAGAGAGAGAATGGGCAATTGGAGAGGCCTTAGCTGAAGCGTATTTAAGCCAGCATCACAATGTCATCTGGCCCTGGAACATGAAGAGAGATAAGAGATCACCTAAAGCAAGTCTTCCGGGAGCAGATCTAATTGGTTTTCAGATTAATAATGGTAAAGTCCGTTTTGTTCTGGGTGAAGTAAAAACATCATCCGATAAAAAGACTCCACCCGGAGTTATGAACGGCAGATCGGGGATGAAACACCAAATTGATAAATTAGCATCCGATCCTGGATTGCTAAATGGATTGTTAAGATGGCTGTTATTCAGGTGCAGGAATACAGTTAACGAGTCCTCCTTTAATGAAGCCATAGGATGTCTTCTTAATTCAGGAAATAAGGCATTGTCACTTTATGGTGTATTAATCCGTGATACGACGCCCAATCAACTTGACCTAAGATCCAGAGGAAAGGCGTTATCTAAAATACTTCAGGATCCAACTACATGCCATTTAATTGCAATATATTTACCATGTACCGTCAAAGAATTGCCAGATTATATTAACGGGTGTGAATCATGAGTCACTGGTTGCTGAATACTTTGGGCGATAAAAGAGCAGAAGCTCTTACACAGGCTAATTATATTCAGATTCAACGGGATTTTCGTGATGTTCCATTTAATGGAGATGAAGAACTCATCCGGCATACTGCTGAAGTGCTGGAAATGGTAGTCCTTGATCTAACACTGAATGGCAATAGTTCTGAAAATAAAGATGAACTTCAGAGCTGCGCAGCTGATGCATTCCGTCTCATGCGTGTTCTCTCCCGTCCAAAAGAACCTGTTGAAGCTGCAAAATTATTGTTGCGTGCCAGCTCTCTTGCAGTTTTGGGAGAGATGGGAGCAGACGCTGCAAGACTGTTGCGTGAGGATGAATGGCCGGATTTACCCCTAAAATCAGATGACTGGGGTGAGCGTACCTGGGCTACAATTCTTGACGTATGGCTGCGCCTGATCCGTAAAAATGGCTGGACTGATCGTGATCTTGTCTTAGAAAGGATTTCAGCTTTACGCGAATCACAGGTTCAGTTTGAAAAGGATTACTTATATGGTCAGGACCCTGTATATGCAAAATCATCTGCTTTGGAATTAATAGGGCTTTATCATCTTGCAAAAGCAGCAGAAGTATTTGCCCATTATATTACCGATGGCGTTGTCGATGGGAAGTACCAGGTTGATAACCTATTAAATATGCATTTTGACCGTGTTTTTGCCGTATGCAAAGACACACAGTTGTTAGAACTGGAACCTTTGGCCCGGCTTCTTGCTTCATGCTCAACCAAAATGGCAGAGAACTGTATCTGGACAGTGACAAGGGCAGTTAACTCCCGCGTGACACAGTTTGTAAAAACTTTGGTCGAACGAGGTCGTGGAGATAAGGCTATCTTTGATATGCTCCCTCCTCAGCGCCGTGCCCTTGCAGAAAAGGGTTTACTTGGTTCAAGTCGGCGGGCAGTGGTGGTTAGTCTTCCAACTTCAAGCGGCAAGACTTTAATTGCAGAATTCCGCATACTCCAGGCACTTAATCAGTATGATCATGAATGTGGCTGGGTGGCCTATCTTGTTCCAACACGGACATTGGTAAATCAGATTGCAAGACAACTGCGGCGTGATTTTGAGCCGCTTGGTATTTTTGTAGAACAGGTTAGTCCTGCATTGGAAGTTGACTGTGTTGAGGCTGAATTACTTCAGCAGAGTGATCAGAATAAAGCATTTCGTGTACTTGTTACTACGCCTGAAAAACTTGACTTAATGCTCCGGCAAGGGTGGGAGGAAAAAATAAGTCGTCCTCTAACACTTGTTGTTGTTGATGAAGCCCATAACATTCAGAGTGTTCGCCGGGGATTAAGGTTAGAGTTACTTCTTGCAACCATTAATAGTGAATGTCAGAATGCACAGTTTCTCTTGTTAACACCATTTATTAAAAATGCCGGAGAGGTTGCACGGTGGCTTGGAGGACAAAACTCTGATGATATCAGCCTTGCACTGGACTGGCAACCAAATGATCGTGTCATTGGAATTGTTCAGGCTGTCGAAGGGAAGGCTCTGAATAAAAGGAGTTTTGATTATCACCTTGGCATGGAAACGATCCATACTACGAGACAGACGCTTTCTGTCGATGATCTACTAATTTTACCAAAAAATGAGGAAATAGCTAAAACATATAGTAAAGTCTCAAATCAAAGCTCATTGGCTGCTGTGACCGCACAGGAACTGCAAAAAAGAGGACCTGTAATAGTGATGCATACGCGGCCCGATCATGTATGGTCGCTGGCAGAAAAACTTAAAATAAGTGAGAATAAATGTTCATCACCATCAGAGAAGATTAAACTCGTTCAGAATTTTCTTGAATTTGAGTATAGCGCTGATTATCCCTTAATTGATTTATTATCATATGGTGTAGGTGTACATCACGCTGGTTTATCTGATGATGTCCGGGCTTTAATGGAATGGCTGTTTGAAGAAAATGAATTAAAATTTCTCGTTGCGACCACAACAATTGCACAGGGTGTAAACTTTCCGGTTACTGGTGTAATCATGGCATCTCACCAGTATCCATATGGTGAAGATATGCCCCCTGAGGACTTCTGGAATATAGCAGGCAGGGCCGGGAGAATTAGTCAGGGAAGTCTGGGTGTTGTTGCTTTAGTTGCGGATGACGCTGATAAGGCCGAAAGTCTCCGGTTATTCATAAATAGACAGGAATCAGAACTCAATTCAGCACTTATAGCTTTAGCGACGGAAGCTCATGAAGAATTAAAGGACCTCAAAAAAATAGTATATAAATATCCTGAATGGTCTTCTTTTGTTCAGTACCTTGCTCATTCCTATAATCAAACAGGAAAGCCTGAAAGATTTGCAGATGAAGTTGAACAGGTATTGCGTGGAACTTTTGGATTTGATAAACTGAGAAAGCAGAATCCTGAACTTGCATCTCAGTTACTAAATGGAATCTATAACTATGCAGATTATCTTCAAAAACCAGGTCAGCCTTTGAAATTAGTTGATAGCACCGGTTTCTCACTGCAAAGTATAAATTCGGTTTTACAATCAGCCAGCAAAGAAGAAATCCTAAATTCTATGTGGGATTCTGAATCATTATTTAATCCTGATAATAAGGACCTGCAGGGAATGATGGGCATTTTACTCAAAGTTCCTGAACTACGGAAAAATTTAGAGGAAGCAACCGGTGGTGATATTCCTGATGGAGATAAACTTTCTCTGATTATTAAAGACTGGGTGAATGGTAATTCTATTCAGGACATCGCCTCTTGTTATTTCATGGATGGGAAACGGGATGTTAATACCGCAATGACAAAATGCGGTCAGAATCTGTTTGGTAAATTAAATCAGACTGCTGCATGGGGATTAGGTGCATTACTTTCAATTACCGGGGGCGGTATGGAGGATGAAGAGTTTCAGACACTGAGAAATCTCCCATCGTACATTTACTATGGTGTAAATAATAACGATGCTGTTACCTTACGTCTGCTTGGCATCCCCAGAGCGGCTGCTTCTCCTCTTGCAGAACATATGGAACAGGACCTTAAACAACCCCTTCAAAGTGTCAGAAGTAAATTACGAGTTATGGATAAATCAAATTGGAATAGTGCATTGGGACCTCAAAAGGGAGATGTTTACCGGAAAGTCTGGCGTGTTCTTGAAGGATTAGATTCGTAATAACAATATTACGATTGCAGATCACAAACGATTCATTAGAATAAAATAACTTTTAGCAGGATTTCAGCAAAAGCCCTGAAATCAACATGTTGGACTATTTGTGTGCGAAAATTCATTTTTTTAGCACCCCGTTCTTTTAAATTCGGTTTTAGCCACTATTTTTTTCAATTGACTTTTGATTTTTCAGGACCTTTGAAGATATCCGGAAAATCTCCACTTATTCATCTTCATATACCAAAAATAAACGGCGCCTTGATCTCCTGGACTCTTTTGTGCCGGATAATGTTGCAGCACAAAGTTGCCGGAGTTCTTGGGGAGTGTTTTGGTATCTCTGCTGATGCCGGATAATGCCGGTTATTTCTTCCCTGCTTCTGGTTAGGTGTGAGCGGGCCGGAGGTTTAAGGGCCGGGTAACTTCAGAGGAGGTTTTGGGGGTTTTGGAAGGGCAGGGGGTTTTTGTTGACTGCGGGAGAGATGGATATGCTGGTGCATCTGGTGCTTCCGGTTCTGCTAGTTGTGCCGGATTAGTCCGGGAGCTGCTTTGGGCCGGAGTTTTTGAGGAGAGAGTTGGTTTTGATGTATGTTTTTCTCCGGTTGGGATTAGAATTGGGAAAAAGGTTGAGGGGGTTTGGAGAGGGTGAAGTATTGAGGCATAGGCTTCTGCCGCAGCAGGAGGTGCAGTGGTGATAGTAGATCAGCCGAAGGGACTCCTGGGAACCCGGAGTCACTTGGGCGTTACTAATCCAGCTTAGCGAGGAAAACGGCGAACCGTTCACGGCTGAGTGAAACGAGGCCGGGAATCGTGAGCGTTTAAACTTAAGTTTTTATGACTGTAATAAAAAATTAAAATTTTCTTTTTTCCGAAGTTTTCATAGCAGATAAATTTTGTCTTCAAGTCATTTATTATTTAAAGGCATTGATATTTCCAGCAATTTATATTTTAATATAGCAGGGTCATCTAAAGCAGATGCCGATACTTCAACAACAGAATATTTTTTAGAACGCAAAACAGTTCTTATAAATTCATCTCTTCTATAATTTTCTGAATTACCATGAATTTCTCTTGATAATCCATCAAGATATATTGCAATTTTGACATCTCCTTCTAAATCTTCATAATAGAAATCAGGGATGGTTTTTAAATTCAGTTCGGGTATATCAATCTCTTTTTGACTTACAAATGTTGGGAAATTATATTCTTCTAAGATTTGTGAAAATCTCATCTCCGCAGTATTTGTATTGTCACCTTCATTTGGAGTAGCTTCATCTTCAATAGCTGGAGGTATAGTTCCGAATTTTGAAATTGGTCCATTTATATCCTCCAGCAATTCAATTGCTCTGTACCTGTCCAGATACTTATGATGGTGCATATTTCCATAGGACTTTAAGCATTCATAGCAACTACTTTCGCAATTGTTTGGGCAGTTTCTAAGAGCATTAACTCCGTGTTTGATTATTTTATTCCACTGTTCCAGTACTTGGTCAAGAATTCCGGAGCCTCCGGGCATAGGGTCGTATAAAAATACTTCTGCCTGATCTTCGTTCTGCATTATTATAATATAATCAAGGTCGTTAGTGTCCATCTCTAATGAAATATTTGCACCAGCTTTAAGGCCCTCCGCCAGATTTACTGCATCTGAAAATGATTCAAGGTCCTTGAAAAGCAATCCATCAACCTTTGTATCCGCAGTAATACAGAAATATTCAGGTTCATGCCCACAACTTTTTTTATGCATTTCAATGAAATTTTTAATCTCTGCTTCGGAGGCATAAGGTGATCTTGAAGCTCCACAGACAAGACAAATTGGATATCCTAATTGACCTTCTGCAACCTTATCAGCCGGACCAATATTTATTAACCTTAGATGTTGGCTATGATGATGTGAAAAATCCTGCTCCTTTACATTATAGTTATCAATACCATTGTGATTTTTCTGAATAATTCCGCCCATTGAGACGGGCATCTTGAACCGGTTTTGTTCTTCGTCAGATACAAGTGAGATAAAACCAAGTTCTGTGTCACAAATTGCAATACCTGGAATTCCAATTTCTTCATCGGCTGCGTACCCATCAGAAATTTCTCCTTCTAACAGAACTCTGAAAGTATTAGTGTCTACAATATATTTATCTGGCTCAATTCTTTTATCACTAAATGGTAAATGATACCAGACTGTTCTATATTTACCACCGTTTGCATAAATCATATTTCCGGGAACGAATTCACGGATAGCAAGAGATTCAGGTCTGGACAATTCAAACTGACTTCTGTTCCAGCTATATGTATAAGTATCAGATGCAAAAGCATTTACAGAACCCTGATGAATGGCGTATCCGGGAAGAAAACCACCGTTAGCAAGTACATTTAATGTATAATTCTCCAGTTTTTTTTCTTCAAGAGATCTTATATAGTCTCTACAACGGGACAGTAACTTCTGTTCCATTTCATCAAGTTGTGATACATCTCTTTCTTTTTCCGTGAGTTTATCCCTGGTTTGCTTAGCCCACAAGAGTCTTTTGTGTATTATTGAGACATTTTCTTTCAGACTCTGAACGAATAGATTAAGGTATTCTTCGAGTGACTCGTCTGAGACATCATCTTTAAACTCATCAGGCCAGTAATCTAAGAATACCTTTTTCATACGGTTTAGAATTTTTTCATGGAATTTATCAGTCAGTTCTTCAAGATGCTTTAAATCCGGAGGAATTTTTCGTATAAGATTACCATTTTCAAACAGGTATCCCTTGATATAAGGTGGAAGACATTCATTAAGTATTATTTTTATTTTTGCAGCTGTTTCTGAATCAGAATGCTCTCCTGCAAGAATCATCTCAGATATTATTGCAGAATGAATGTGTTTTTCAATCATTACTGGATTTTTTAGGTTTATTTGCGGTGGATATATCGTACCTCCAAGTAACCTCATCGGATCCTCAAAAAAGTAGTCATCATGAGGCTTTTTGAGACAATATGTAAAGATTACTGCCATTCTGTGACGGCGGCCTGCCCTCCCGGCCCTCTGCCAGTAATTTGAAGGTAAAGGTGGTACATTCCTCATTAAAACCATATCTAAGTCGCCGACATCAATTCCGAGTTCAAGAGTAGGAGTTGCAACGAGACAGTTTACTGAACCCTTTGGATCTTTAAATGAAGTTTCATAAGTGTGTCTTTCATCAGCGGGCACCTGCGCAGTGTGCTCTCTTGGAATTACCATCATGAAGTCCTGATTTAGGAGACTTACGTTATAATCCTCTTCTGGTGGATTCTCACGAACGAGATTTCCTTTGCAGTATATTTTCATACATTTATTGCCAGGCGTATTTCGTGTATGAATCCTGTTACAATTTGTGCACCTGTACCTTTCGTTCTGAGAGGAAAGACCTATAGTTGCAGAATCAATTTGATAGACTCCTGTACTTCCCGGAAGTTGATTCCCTCTTCCATCCTTCAGACTAACCGGAACGAGAATTTTAAGATCTTCAGTCAGGAGTTTCCAGATGTCCTCTATGACTTGATTTGATAATTCATCATCTACTCCAATTCTCTTTACAAAATCCATGAGTGTTGTTCGTCCTCTTGACGAGGTAAGGCCCATCACAGATCCTTTTCTGTCATCAGTTTCACGTTCTAATTTAACTCCTTTTGGGGGTAAATCTATATATGGCAGGAATTTTCTCTGAACATCTGCCATTCCCTGACTCCAGTAATGGCTAAATATTGGCTCTTGTGGGTCCCATAATATTTTTGAGCGTCTGAGATAATCACAAACACTTCCAATTAAATTAATTGTCTCTTCTTCCTTTAGATTATATGCTTCAGCAAAATCTTTGACCGATTCTGGATAATTTTCAAGGCCAAAGTAGGATATTTTAAGTTTACCCCATGTCTCAAGGTTATCTCTTTGTGAAAAACTTGTGGCAATTTCTCTTAGAATTGTTATTCTAAGGTATTTTTTCATATCGTCTTTTATACGAGAGCTATATCCTTCTTCAACATTTCTGGCATAAACCTCAGTTGCCAATGCCTTCCCAAGTTCCTTATTTTCTTCAAATATTTTTGTTAGCTGTTCTACAAGATCTCCTATGGATAGCGGTTTAAGACTATTACTAATCAATTCAAATATGAGATGTCTCAGGCGATACCTTCTTGCATGGTCCGTCATCCAGGCAGCCTGAAATGCGGCATCCTGCCGATTATCAGCAAATAAAATCAGTTTTCTGTTGTCAGCACTTTCAGCATTTATCATACTTTGAGTAAGAATGTGAATGTCTGCAACCTGGACTGCTGATAGTGGCCTTAATGAGGACCTGTTTTTACCCGGAGCACCATAACGACAAACCGGACATTTTTTTATAAAACCATGTTTTTTTATAACAAATATAGAAACTACAGGGTGCTGTATATGGCAATTGAGGCATTCTTTCGATTCTTTTTTATGAATCGCTCCACAAAAACGGCAGATGTAAGCCAATTCTCTTTTATTCTTAAGACTGTTTCCTACATCTTCGCTTTCTGATTCTGATTCACTAACAAAACGGTTTGTAAATGTAACTTTTGCGCCTTCTGTTTCTGTTGCAGGTGGCCAGAATATATTATCTCCTTCCTGTATTCCTCCAAGAAGACCATCATCATCTTCAGAAATATCTTCAATGTTAATTTCAAAGAAGTGTTGACCGCATTTCTGGCAGGAAACTACAGGGAATATTCCGGTTGGGAGAAGATTGGGATCAGGGTTAGCCTCTTCTGCCTTTTGGTGTGAGAAATAAATGTTTGCCGGAGTTTCACCATCTTTTGATTCTCTTAATGTTCCAACAACTCCGGCAAGACCTCTGATGAAGAAGTGTATCTGAGGACGAATCAGAGGATGATTATCTTTCTCCGCTGTAGCACCAAGAGTAAGGTATATCAAAACCTCAGCTGATTCCTCTTCACTTTTAGGCAGAGGTCGCTTTAACATCTCCCAGATATCATGTGTTGCATTCCATAGATGCTTTGACGAAGTAAGTGAAGTTTCAATTGCATGGAGCATATCACTTTTAAGAAGAATATCGTATAATTCCTCTTTCCAGTTAGATTCATCTGAAATTTCTTCAAGTCCCAGTTTTCTTAATATTCCTGAAACTTTTTTTGGTGCGGAAATATCATTTATTGCTTCAAGGGTCTGCCTGAATAATTCAGGTGCACCATTTCCTATGGATCTTGTTTTCATTAGTTTTTCTGGATAATCTGATTCAATGTATTTTTCCTGTATAAACTCTATATTATCAGGATTTACTCCAAAGAAACGATTGAAGAATTTTGCACCCGGTTTTGTTCCGGCATCAGGATCAATAATAGTTGCACTTGTACCAATGCACAATACATCATCTGCACTTTTGTTTGCAAATGCACGAAGGCGTCTTATGAGCAGAGCAACTTCTGCCCCTCTTGAACCTGTGTATGTGTGGGTTTCATCAAAAACAATATACTTGAGTAGGGAGTCTTCAATTATTGCCAAATCCTGTGGACGGGTTAAAATATATTCAAGCTGGTTTATGTTTGTAAGGAGAATTCTTGGTGGTTCTTCCCTTATTTCTTCTACGGATGCTTTTTCTTCAAAGGGAATTATTGTGATATTGGGATTATTTTTGTTTTTAATACGATATTTCTCAAAATCAGCTCGCCCTTCTCCGTTTTGCATTCTTTCTGTATTTACAATATCTGAACGGCGGCGTTTTGTAGAACCTATATACATTCCGAATGTGATTCCGGTCCCTGCCAGAAGTCCTCTTAATCTCTCCAGCTGATCTATTGCAAGGGCATTCATTGGATATACAATTACAGCAGTTATGCCGGGTGGTGCGTTTTCATCTTTCAGCCGGAAACAGTGGTCAAGTATGGGGTATAGAAAAGACTCAGTTTTTCCAGAACCTGTTCCGGTTGAAACCAGACAGTGTTTTCCGCTGGTTATGGCATCATATGTCTCCTGCTGATGGGAAAACATCCTTGGATGTTCTGCAATATGTGCTACGCCCGGATGAAGTTTTTTCTGTGAAACAAGTTCACTTAATAGCTCACCTTCTGCAAAAGGACGGGATATTGAGACGTAAGGACCTTTTAATAATTCAGAACCTTCTGAATTATTTCCGGATAGCATCTCCTTTACCTGTTGATAAAGTTCAGGGTCAGAGAGAGGAAATGCAGTTGTCTGGTATCTAAAATGCTGTTTTTTAATTTCGGATGCAAAAAGAACCGGATTTATAGTCATTAATTTAACTATGAGTAATTATAACTTATATATTTTACAATTTAAATTTTTGATTTCCATTCACAAAGCTGATTTTCATGTTCCCTGATGTACGACTGAAACTGTGAGATTTTTCTTTCATGCTCAGGAATCCATTCATTCTCGATCATTCGTATATGATTTTCATTATATGCACTTCTGATTTTATCATAACAGGCATCAATTTGTCTTCGGTGATGGGCAATTCTGCTTTCAAGGTCATTTATTTGATCTGTATGATGTTTGATTTTGTTATCTACAAGCCGGGAAAAATCTTCACGTTTTTTCTCTGATTTTGCTGCTGCAATATCCCATGCCCTTTGAAGCACAGACTGAATATCTTTATATTGAGAATCATTTACCGGTTTGGACTTTTGCAGGTTATGGACACTTTTTACAAGATTTCTCGCTTCACGCAGGTCATCACACTCTGCTGCTCTTACTGCATTTCCGGCAATTGAGATTAAATGATTATAATTACTTTTCCAGATGTCTTCACGTTTATACCTGATTTCATCACTTACAGATGTCCACTTTTTCCAACAGATTTCCCTGTCCTGTTTAGTTAGTTTAATTTCTGAACGAAATAACTGCTCAGATATGGAATCTCCCACATAATTATCTTTCATTACTTCCAGTGCCTTGTTCAGATAATTTCTGGCATTTTGCAGCTCTCGCATATCTCTGGAACCCTGAGTCTGGAAATGTGCATCTTTTATTAAATCAAGAACATTTGATTTTTTTTGTTCGGATGCACGAATCCTTTTATTATATTTATCTGCCTGATCTTTTTTTACCCGTTCACAAAGGGATTGATATTTTTCCCAGAGGCGTGTTCTTTCTTCTTTTGGAAGAGGACTTTCTCTTTTAAAAATAGTTGGGATTTCTTTTGATTTTTTCCAAAAATCTCCGTATGGTTCTATAAAAGAATAAAATCCAAGTGTTGATAGTTCAGATTCTATAGTTGTGATTGCTTTTTTAGTCTTCTCTTCCTGAATATTTTTGGCTTTTTCACAAATGGAACAGTGGAGTTTCCACAAATACTCACGATCTTCTGATTCCAGGCGAGTATTTTTGAATAGAACATTTATATCCTTTACACCCTCCCAGAAATGTTTATAGTCCCTTCCGGCTATTGAATTTAGTTCCTGTTCAAGGGTTATTATTTTAATATTTATTGATTCTGCATTATCTTTTAATTCGGAATTTCTCTCTTCATCGTAGCTCATGATAAATCCAGTATTATATTGTCAATGACGTTCTGCAAATAAAAAATTGTGATTCTTTCTGATTTTATTCAACTAAAAATCTCCAAGATTTTTCTGCTTCTTTTCCTCCCTGTCAAATACTTCCTTTTGACTGGTTGCTTTCTGAAGAACTTTATTGATTTCTTTTCCGGAATTACAGGGTGATTCCTCTGCTTCAGTCTCATTCATCATCTTCTCAAATTCTTCATCTCCAAGAAGATTTCTGGCATGCATCTCACACTCTGCCCAGCTCTCTTCAGGTGTTCCTTCAAACTGCCAGTCATAGAACCTATCTCCAAGTCTTTCCCTTACCGGTACAGTTACGCCTCCCGGAGTATCAAATGCAATAGTTCCGTCTTTTAAAACCTCAAAGGTTGTCTCTTCCGGAATCATCCATCCGTCACCGTCATTTAGTTTGCAGAATTCATCAATGCCTATTTTTTTAAGGTCAGCATAGGCTTTGAGGGCAAGAAGAGTATGTCGAATTTCAGGATCTTCTGTCTTATCTACTCTCCAGAAGCCCTTTGGATCGAATTCTTTGGAATTTTTATTTATGTATTCCGGAGAATGTCCACAGTCACGTAAAATCCAGGCAAAATCTTCATATGATATTCCATATAGTTCTGCAACAACTGCATCCAGAATACAACGCAGGCGAAGGCGTTCATGTGGAGTTACTGCCCAAAGGGATTTCCAGTGCTTTGAGTTATCAAAATAATTCAACTTCAATAGTTTAATCCAATCATTGGCATAAGTAATGTCAGATAATATTATCTTTGAACCATATTTGATTAAATGAGTATATTCTTTAAATTTCAAAAGTGCAGATTCTTCTACTATGAAATAATTCAATGATAAACCACCAAGTCTGTCCCGAAACTGTTTGTCAAATACAAATGAATTTAATATAGATACTAAAGATATGCTGATTGTTTCCGAAGAATTACATGATATTAATAGAGGTACTTTATTACCACAGGGGAAACCCTTAATTCCGGCACTAATCATCGTTCTGGTATTAGTTGCAAATGATACATCCATGAAGACTGTTCTTAAATTTGCTTGTCTAATGTCTTCATTATCATGGGTACAAGTATTACTTATTAAAAATTGAGGCTCAATAACTTTTTTGTCCCAGGGAATGTCTCTCCATTTTGCAGAACGACCTTTCCCACTGACCCATCCTTTCTCAGAAAAGTCAAACTGGCCAATCATCCTTCCTTCATACAGGGGAAGGGCAATATCTCCGGCTTCACCAATTTTTTTATTTTTATAGATTAGTTCAGGAGGATTTTCCTTTGGTGGCAGCCATCTGCCATATTGATCAGGAGTATAACCACGTTCTTCCCACCAGGCAAGCGGAGGGAAAAGATTTGAATCATTGGTCATATCAAATTCTCTGGCATAATTAATTCCCCATCCTTCAGAACCCTGGTCACCAAGAAGAACAGAATTAGAATAAATTTCTGATATAATATCCATATCACGTCCTGTCTGAGTTTCAAGAATGGACTTGCTTTCCGGACTGAATACATATAACTGATCAACAGGATACTGGAAAGAATAATTCTTTGGATTTTCCCAGTCTGAGAGATTATGCCTCATAAATGCAACATTTATTACATCAGTTTTGCCTTTTTTCTGAATTATTACGGGGCAAAATTTAGATGAACGGTGAATATCGAAAATCCCTTTTTTGTTTTCAAAACAAAATATCCATTCCCACTGACATTTTTCAAGGAAAAGCTCACGAAGTTCCTTTGTACCATAATCTGTATAAATTCCGGATGGGACAATCATTCCAATACGTCCGCCTTCACGACATAGGGCATGTGAAAATTCAAGGAACATTTTGTATGTATTTATATCCGCAGAACCCTGATGCCTGAATGGATGTGCAGGATCAGCATATCCATGATTATTAAGACGATGCTTTCTCCAGTTGTCATGGTTTGTCTTGTTCTTTTTAGGGCTTCTGGTAAAAGAAAATTTAGAACCCCCAATATTTTCATCCTGAGGATCACCAAATGGGAATGCTGCATTCTTATTCCAGTTGGACATTGATTTAAAACCGGAGTTATACAACAACCACGAACGCTCAATAGCTTCATCACGCTCAAAAAGCTGTTCTTGAAGCGATATCGCATCCTGCTTGGTTCTTGTCCGGTAAATTGGATCATATATTGAAAAAAATTCCTGTGATTTTGGTTTTGATATTTCCCAGGGAGGATTACCTATAACAGCATCAAAACCGCCGCCACCTTCAACAAATACGTCCGGGAATTCAATTTCCCAGTGGAAAAATTTATTATCTGCTGCAATTATTCTGACTCTCTCTGAGAATTTGTCGGTTGGATTATAAAATCTAACAGGAGTCGGGCCATCTTCATCAAGCCAGTCTCCAGGCCAGAACCAGACTGCACACCACCGGTCAAAGGCATGCCTTAAATCTTTAAAATCCTGATCGCCTATGAATCTCTCTTTGTAACATTTTTCTCTCTCTTCTGTCTCCTGAATGGGAATTGAGTGCAGGCTCTCAAAAAGTGAAAGAGTATTCTTATGAACAGAATGTCCTTTTTTACTGTCAATAGTCCAGTTTTCAATACCTGTCTGTCCGGAGGTAGTTTTTTCAATATGAGCAATAAGCTGAAGTTTTACTTTATCATTTAGTGTGTCTTTTATGGCCTTAGTCCATTCTTCTTTTTTATAATAAACTCCGTTTGAATGATTTTTATCGCCACCTTCCCTCAGCCATGCCATCACAGGATACTCTTCAAACTGATCAAACCAGCAGCCAACAAGACTGTTCCCACATTTTAACTTATGGTCCAGATAAGTAAATGGAAGCTGCCTATCCATTGTTTCAACCCACAGGGATAGTTTTGCAAGCTCAACAGCAAGCGGATTTAAATCAACGCCGTAGATACATCGTTCTGCAATATGCCTCTTAAGCCTTCCCAATGCACGTAAATCAAAGTTTTCATCACTGGTAGATTCCGGAAGAAACTCCTCATAATTCTTTCCCGTATCGGAATCTATGAATGGAAGCTGAATGATAGTTCCACCAGATGATAGTCCCCTGATTTTTTTATGATGCCAGAGACTTTCATATAAGGCACCTGTCAGGTACCTTAAAGCACTAACCGGAAAACTCCCGGAACCCATCGCCGGGTCACAAATTTTTAATGAAAGAATCTCATCCGGAAGTTTCGGAATCTTAACAGCATTCTCACCTTTAATGTTATAGACCAATGGTTCAAGTGTCCTGTGGACAGTAGGGACCGCAAGCTGAGGCTTTGTATAAAATGTTCCTGTACCTTTCCTTGTTCCTGATCCACGGATCAGGTACATCTGACCAGGATAAACCACTTTACGGATTATCTGAGTAGCTTTTTCCCGGACCTCCGTTTGATAAATAGTCTCATCTTTATTTTGTGTCTTCTTAACAAGTTTTGAAACTTCAACTGCATGACATACCCGGGCAAACACTTCCCTGAAAACTTCATTGTCAGTTATGGATTCTTCCGGTTGTGACTCAATAATTTCTGAGTCTGAATCATCAAGATTCCCCTCTTCATCATAACCTTCAGATTCAATTGCTTCTTCACTTTCGTCTCCCGTGTCCTGGACTTTTTCTTTGGAAAGTTCTTTTATCAGCTCCCTGATGTCTTTATCCTGCATTGATTTTAAGAGAGATAATGGCAGAGCAGGCTGTTTACCTATATTCAGAAAGATTACAGCTTTTTCTTCATCTGTAACTTTTCTAAGATGATAATCCAGAAGACCTTCATACATCATCCCGATATACTCAGTTCTGAGGTCTGAGAAATCAACAGGGCCAGAAACCCATCTTGTACTTCTTCCAACCTTCGCTTTCACCTTTCCAAATTTTAAAAGACTCAGCACCTTGTAAACGACAAAGTCTGAAATATAAACACGCTGATCTTCATAAAGTGCCAGTGCTCTCATAACAGCATCGTCACTATTCAGGTCCCCACTCCTGAAAAGAGAACCACCATATTCCGGAACAGTAAGATCTTTATACTCACAACCTTCTGAAATTAACCTGAAAAGTGCAAGCATACGTGGCCATGCATGTCCCTGATCCTCAAGTGCACCTTCACCTTCTGCCGATATTGTAGAACGGAATTGTGAGTACAGCCCATCCAGCCCATATGAATTATAGTAAATATCACTTTCAACAGGCAAAAGGCTCCGTGCCTCAGAAAATAAGGTCACAACAAATCTCATCACCAGGCGAATAGATGCTTGATAAAGTGCATTATATGCTTCACTATCGTCAATTCTGCCATTGCCTCCAGGACGGTCTAATAATAGATCATCAATTCCAGGATTAGTCCGTCGTGATTCATCATAAGCCTGAAGTAAATACTCAACAGCTTCACGGGTCTGCTCTCCAAGGACCTGTGATAATTCTCCCTGCTTTGTCCGGCTATCAAGAACTGCATCATAAAATGGATACAATGACCCCTCTTTTTCCTGAGTACCATTCGCGCCGACAATTGAACGAAATCCTGCAAGCTGCGTCCTCCCGGTTGCATCTTCAAACCACCGGTCTGCCTCCCACTCAGTCCAGACATCAAAGTCCATACCTGCATAAACTATTCTGAATTGTCTTCCGTTTGTGAGTACACCAAGATGGACACCTGTTTCACGTAAGAGTTCCACAAAAGAACTATATGATGCCCTCCCACACCCCATTCCTACACGCTTTGCATCTTTTTCAATCTTAACAAGGAATTTAGGTTTCTCAGGGTTTCCATCTTCAAGAAGAACACGGTCTGGTTTTAGTTTGCCACCGGAAAAACTACTCTCAAGTACACAAAACTTTTCATCAATATCTGTATGCTTCTGCCAGTCTGATGATTTATAGTCTAAAAAACGCTCAAAGACTGCATTTAACCATTTATTCAGAATAACTGAATCCGATGAGTCCTCAGAGATTCTCGTGAGATATGAAGTATATGAATCCCTCAGCTTTTCGTAAAGATATTCTGAAATTTTTCCAGGTCCTTCCGGTAAAAAAGAATCAAGAACGGATGCAGAAAGGAGCATTCCGTTCTGACGGAGTTCCATATACCAGCTGTTTATACTTAAATCTTCGGCCATCAGAAAACACCCTCCCTTAAAATTACATGGACTCCAACTGGATGTATTTCAATCCCATCTTCATCAAGAGAATATCTGCCCGGCAGGACTTTTTCAATAATCCTTTTCTCTTCTTTGTCAAGTCTCTCTTTTAATTTCTCCCGGTGACTATGCTGACGTTCCCACTCTGCTTCTGTAATTCTGAGTTTTAGATTATCATATTCCTCTTTTCTAATGAGATTTTCCTCCTCATCAAAAGTTAACTGCCTTACTTTTTCAGCAGCAGTTAACATCTCTGTTTTTAATTTTTGTAAGGAACGCTCATCTTTTTTGAATTCAAGAGAACTACGCCGTTCAGCAAATAACTTCATCTGCTCCTTTCTCTCTTTCTTAAATTCAATTTCCAAATTTTCTTTAACTGAATCTTTGAGACTATCTTCAATTGAAGCAATTAATTCCTTAGAATATTGAGATACGTGATTCCATTTTGAAATTATAAATTTATGTGCAACTACTACTGATTCAGAAATTTCATGGATGTCATCAGAATTAATTTTCATTTCCTCAAAATATGCTTCTGAAATAGGTTTTATTCCATTATTACATCCTAATGGTATTTCCAGAATGCCGGTCTGAAAACGTTCTCCAAGTTTATTTCTGAGGGAAATTTCGTATGTAAGAATAAATACAGCATCCAGATTATCAGTTAACTTTCCGGATTCAACAGTCCATTTGTTCATTCCGGAATTTTTTTGAGAAATCCACATTCTTCTCTTAAATATAGATAATGCTTTTTGCATAACCGGATGCCCAAGCATCAAAAGACGGGTATCTTTTCCCGGCTGAAAAATCATTCTTCCATTAATTTCTTCCTGAACTCTGTCAGGAGAGAAAACAAGCTTTGGTTGTGCTCCACGTTTACTGTTATTTGAGATAAGAATAGTATTCTCAATAAGATTTTTCCATCTTGGAGGTGTTTTAGTTATAATATAAGATCTATCTCCCTTTTCCTTAATTTCTCCCCCTTCAAGAATCATTGCCTGATTTAATACTCTTGCAAAGGATTCTTCATTAATTCCAAGGTTTCTCATTGTTTGTGAATACTGCTTTATTGCACCGGAATATTTTGATGCCGATCCGGAGTCCGCACTGGATGTATCTGAAGAGTTATCGGCAACTCTTTGAGTAATTTCAATACGTTTCTGAACTTCTTTACTTGTAACAGTGCCTTTTGTGAAATATTCTATTACAGTTTCATCAAGAACTTTCCCAACACTGCCAAGGTCCTGCCTTACTCTATGAACTTTTGACACAACAAAGTCCAGAAACTTTAATTCATCAACTTGGTCCGATACAAAATGAAATATCGTTACATCTCTTGATTGTCCGTGTCGATCAACTCTGCCGTTTCTTTGCTCAAGGCGCATTGGATTCCATGGTATTTCCTGATGAATAACATATCTGCAGGATTGCTGAAGATTCAAACCCTCGGCAGCAACTTCAGTTGCAATGAGTATTCTTAGGGGAGACGCTGAATCATTAAATGCGTTCTTTATTTTTCGTCTTTGTTCGGCTGCTGAACCGCCAAACAATGTCTGAAGTTGTGGTTCTGTAATCCCTTTAGATTTAAACTTAGCAACCAGATAATCAAGGGTATTCTTATATTCTGTAAAAATGATTACCCGTTCATCTGCAAGGAATTTCTTATTGATCATGAGATATTTTTGAATCCAGTCATATAATTCATCAAATTTAGAATCTGTTGGTAATTTTTTAGATTCATTGATCTCCTGATCAATTATTCTTTTACTCCAGCCCATGCTTTCGAGGTGCTCTGAAATTCTTTTTTGATATGGACTAACAAGATCGCGATAGTTTGAAAGCCAACTGCCACCGTGCCTTACTGCATCCATTTCCCTCTGACTTTTTTCAGTATCATCTTCAATGGGAGCCTTTGCACGCTTCATTGATTCGTTTGCTTCATTAATACCAAATTCTTCAAGTCCTGTGCTTTCCACATGATTCCACCACGTTTTGGCAAAAGAATAAGTACTTGAAAGAAGACGCTTTGTTAAAATGGAAAAAATAAATCCAGCAATAATACGCTCTTTTTTACCGAATTTTGAAATACTCCTCGTAACACCAACCCTGTATTCTCTCAGAGCGTCATATAACTGAACTTCCTTTTGGGATAATTCTATAGGAAGTCCTTGAATGAAACGATTAGGAAATCTTTGGATTTCTCCTTTGTTTAAATCGTCTTTCATTCTCCGGATCATAATTTGACTGATGTTTGACATGTCCTCTTCATCAAGGACTGCTTTTTGCTGGAACCTTATTGGATCAAGCATTTCCAGAAGACCAGTAAAGGAAACGGTATATCCATTGTGTGGAGTTGCACTTAAAAACAGATGATTTTCACAATACATTGAGACTTCTCTAAGCATAGAGCACCTTAGACTTTCATCAGCGAATCTGGATGGGGATAGGTTGTGCGCCTCATCTACTATTAAAAGATCCCAGGGAAGCATAGCAGAATCTTTAGGATTGAGTTGTTGTGATGTATGTATAAATTTGTTCAATATATCCTTTTGTTTAAGATAATCCATTGAAATAATAATCCGGGGGTATATTTTCCATGGATTTGCATCCATTCCTAATTCTCTCTGCATTTTGAATATCTGAGCAGTGTCAAGAATTGTAAAATCAATATTGAATTTTTCCTTCATTTCGTCCTGCCACTGAATCTGCAAGGCTGAAGGACATATGATAATGATTCTTCTTATTTTCTTATTTCTGATTAGTTCCTGAGTTATCAAACCAGCTTCAATTGTTTTTCCAAGACCTACATCATCTGCAAGGAGAAGATTGGCTCTTGGCATCGTAAGTGCTTTTAGAACCGGAAATAGTTGGTAATCCTCTACCTGAACTGAACTAAAACTTGGTGATACTAAATTTGTAGGATTATAGGTTACTGAATCATTTTGATATGAGTAAAATCCCTGACTGGTCCACTTAATCGCATCAATAAATCTCTTATATCTTTCAGGAGTGTCCGGTTTAAGATTTATATTGCCTATATCAGGAAATTTAAAAGATGCGAATACTTTAGCATC
The DNA here is from genome assembly GCF_000243255.1 of Methanoplanus limicola DSM 2279. Classification (NCBI taxonomy): domain Archaea; kingdom Methanobacteriati; phylum Methanobacteriota; class Methanomicrobia; order Methanomicrobiales; family Methanomicrobiaceae; genus Methanoplanus; species Methanoplanus limicola. Next base: position 422,776 of record NZ_CM001436.1, on the reverse strand, counting down.
TAATTCTCTTTCCCAGATTAATTTATCTTCACGTGGATAATCATGTTCATCAATATATTCAACTTCTATCAGGTGTTGAATAAAACCATCTTTTATTGTTGAATTTTCATCCAATTCACGTACTATAGCAGGTCTTTTTCTGACAATTACACATTGGCCAGGAACTGGAATTTGCATGAAGGATGATTAATTTTTAATATGTAATAGATTTCGATTTTTATTTCAGATGATAAAGGCTTATATTATCCATATAAATACATTTTTTACTTGAAAAATTGTAAATGATCATGAATATTCACCATGGAGTAACTATACTCATATATAATAAATCCAAAAATAGTCTTGATGGTCATAATTACAATGGTCGGGGGCGGGAAAATCATGGCAAAATTATTCTTAAAAGAGATGAATAAGAGGTATTGCGATCACAATATATTTTTTAATTCATGCTCTAATATAAATGATGTATACAGGAACCATACAATATTGCTAAATATCATATCCATGAAGGATTATGTGAATTAGTTCTATTAACTACAACTTATTAATTTAGATTTACAAATTATCTGTATTTATTTTCAGATAATATACACCGTAACATCTTCAAACCAATTATCAAACCTCTCTTTTACTTTTTCATCCTGGTAATACAGAACAATATTTTGAGGCTGTTGCGTGACTATTACTCCATAGACAATAAGACAATTTAATTAGACACTTAGGTAATTTTTTGGCTAATTTTGACCCATATGCATTCGCCAATTATCTAATTATCCATTGATTTTCATTCGTGCAACAACCTCTTTTCATCAGTAAATATCAGATACGCAACATCGCCGGACCGGTAATTACACTTTAATCCACAGTAGTATCTGTAATTCTGATAATCCGGAATGCAGTCAGCATCATAAATTTCCGTAAGCTCTGAGTTATAGAGATGGATAAGGCGAAGCGGTGGTTAATGGAGAACGGGCAGCTCTTAGAGGAGGAAATCTGAGTCTCCCGTTTTTTCCGGCTAAAACTTCACTTTAAGCAGTGAACGAAAATATCCATATCATTAAGTGGTTTAATCACATGAGTCATAACCCACTCATTCACTTCTTTATCATCCACCTGCCAGACAATCATATCCGGTCCGCTATCATCTTCATTTCCCATTAATTTCTGAAACAGAAGTGTCGGATTGGCATTATCATAGGAATTGTCATATATCAAAACCTCATCGGCAGCCAGAATCATTTCAGGCAAAAATGAAACTGAGCGTTTGTACCTTCCCCGTATCTTCTCCTCCGGAACATCATGTCCTCCCCTTAAAAAACGGTCATGAACGCGGCGGACATTAATATCAGGATGCTTTGTTGTGATATAATTCAGGTGAATTCTGTAACCTGCCACTTTTGCAGATTTCATAATTTCAAGACGGCTTTCATGAGAAAATACCGTTTCCCATGCAAAAGATTCTCCGGATGAGATCATCTCTTCAATCTGCCTTTCAGTCTCTTTCTGTGCACGAACTGATTTCTCAAGACCATCAGGCATCTTTGCAATCAGAGGAACAGCACGGGCACAATAGTCGGCATTTAAGTAGATTACATTATTTTCAGAGAGTAATCCCTTAATAATTGTGGATTTTCCTGAACCATTTGGTCCGGCAAAAATAAAAAAGTCCTTCATTGGTTATTTATGACTAAGGGCCTTATATGTCCGCCGTGCGGCTTTCATCAGGACCTTATCTGTATCCTCAAATGAAGGAGTATATCCCTTTTCACTCCATTTAACACCTTCAGAGATGATTATGCTTTCGGGCGACATCCGGGCAATAATCCTTTTTCTCTCTGATTCAGTGATGGGTTTACAGGTTAATTCTCTTCTGGTCATTTTTACTCCTGAACTGGTGTTATTGTTCTTTGGTCGGGATTTTGGTTTACAGCAGAATCTAAAGGAATACAGGTGTAGTTCTGTCACAGCCTGAATATCTCTTTTTGTTGCCCGAAATTTTAAGTTCTCTTTTGGGTTTGTGTCCTTTAATTCATAATGTTTGACCAATTGTAAACAGATAGTTATGCTCTGAGATTATATTTAAATATAATCATGTTTCCAGAGAATCGCCGGAAATCAGGTTATTTTGTCGTTTTTTCATCATTTTTCATAATTTTCCCGGATAAATGATCATATGCGGACAAACAGGTGAAAATTCAGGCTCTGAAAAATACGGAGCCAAAAAGAGTTCAGATTGCCTGAAGAATCACCCGCCCCCAAGCAGCTTTAACACAACCGCCATAACCCCTCCGGCCCCGGCCCCGATTCCGGCTGATAACTGCTGCCCTCTCTTCTCGTTTCCAACCGCTTCAGATTTCCAGCCTTCAAGCATCTATCAAATCTCCACTTACATTAATTCTTTTCTGCACCAGCTTGGTCTTCTTATAAGATTGAAAGTGTCAATAAAACTGATATTTTTTGAATTTAAACTGTCAATTTCGTCTTTTAATATACCAGAAGGTTCTTCAGTATTCCATAAAGGATGGACTATAAGAGAAATACCATTTTTATGATATATTTTTGGAATAATATCAGATGTGACGGAATCAAAATTAAATGATGCCGAAAAATTCTCAGAAATATCTTTTGCTATACCCTGCCAGTCAATCAGTTCAGGATAGTCAAAGTTCCCATCAAGCCCACATTTATAATTTGGATCGTAAATAGACTTTAGATATGACAACCCTGTTCTCCAGTCTAAAATACCATGGTATCTCATATTATCATATGACAATAAACAATCATAACAGACAGATTTACAGGATTTTCTGTGTTTTTCAGAGATTAAGTGAGAAACAAAAGAATCCTCATCCTCAGTTATAACAACTCTCTTCAGTAATTCTTCCCAGTTGTTATATATCCAGTGTACAAAACCAGAGCCATTTTGTAATTTATCATTAAATAATAATTCTGCCACAAAACCAGAATCTGTCCATTTCCGTTGATAGTTACATATTTCTATCTCATCAGGGTTAATATCCTGTAGTTTTGCAACTTCTGATTTTAAGATAAAACTTGCAGAGTATGCTGCTCCTTTAACACCACCATTTGAAGAGAAAGGATCAAGAGTCAGACCCCGGGGAACTTTTATCGGTTTAACTTTAATTATATCTGTTGTCTTTCCGGATGCCAGAGCAATCTTCTCCATCTTTATTTTAGCATCAGAATCAGATACATAATCCAGATATTTCTCAAAAATCCATTGATTTTTAAATCTTAGGTGTTGGGAATAGAATTTGTCATTTTCTTTAGACCTCTTAAATCCTTTTGTTTCAACTACACCGCCACCAAATAATTTTCCATTATTATCGTTAATTTTCCAGATTCTTCCGGCAGGGATAAAAGATATACCCGAATTATACTCATTCAAAGAAAAATTATCACTGTCTCCAATATCTGCTATTGCAGGAGATGAACCGAAATACGTTTCATTTCTCTTAGAATTATTTCCTTTTGAAAAGTCTGTCCTAAAAGCAGCAGGTGAGGCAATATTATAATATTTCAATTTATCATTATAACTCTCATTGCATAATGGGCAGTTTTTGGTTTTTTTGATACTGTCTGAAACCCTAACATATCCACAGTTTGAGCAGCGCAGCATTTGTTTACGATATGGAAGAGGATTTTCATTTGGATATGCTAACATCCATCCTTTATACTGTTTAACTAAAGGTTGTGTAAATCCAATACAGGTATGAACAGCATGATCTTTGGTCCTCTGAGACCCTGGAGCAAATTCTGTTATTGCCAACTCAAGATCACGTTCAATAGTACGGGGTTTTGACCCATATAATCCATGATATAATGCACGGACTCTTGTGGGTAAGCCATACATTGGCAGAATACCACCATCAGCAATTCTCTCAGCAAGACCTTTTCCGGTCAATTCTGGGTTAATTATGCAATCTTCGATATTCTCAGGAAGTTCTTCAATATAAGTCAATATTTTTTCTTCAAGATCAGAATCCAAAGTTCCTAAAATTGCTTTTATTATACTTTGTTTCTCTGAAATATTGCCAATATTTTTTCTACTAGTCCATTCTTTTATTGCATAAGAAACATCTTCCCAATATATGGAATTTATATTGGAATTTAAATCACCTGATGAATATCCAAATTCTCCATGCACATCACCACCCGAAGGGCAGTTCCACCAATGCACATCAGCCTGAATAAAAGCTCTTCGTAAACATTCTTTGGCAATTAATCTCTCAGCAATCTGGATTTGATCTGGACCCATTGTTAAAAAGGGAACGGGGGGCGGCTCTACAATAATCTTGCCGGGATTCTCATAATAATACTCATCATGACTTCTTCCTCCCCTACATAATGTAAGAGCAACTGAAAATGCCTGGCCTCTTCTTCCGGCCCGGCCAACCCTTTGTTGATAGTTAAAGCGTGTAGGAGGCATATTAGCAAGCATCACTGATTGTAAGTTGCCAATATCTACTCCAACCTCCATTGTTGTTGTTACTGATAAAACATCAATTTCATCAATATTTTTTACGAGTTCCCTTTCTTCATCAAGTTGGTCCAGGAAGAATCCTTTAAAGAGACGTTGTCTGATTTCCGGAGTGTCTGTCTGTCCGGTTAATTCCTCAGAATGGATCCGAATTGGTTTTCTTCCTTCAATGGCTGGTTTTGCTAAGTAATTCCTATACCATAGCTCACTGCACCTGTTTTGAGGTTCTGATGGAAGCTTATTTTGGCATTCAGTACATATACCCGCAGAATAATGGAGATGTGGCGTTTTACACACATCACAAACCCAAACAGGATCATTTTCCTGGCTGACAAATATCCCAAGTGAATAGGTATCAATCAATCCGTTTTTGTGGCCGGCATCATTCAGAATCTCCCAGATAATATTTCCACCCATATTTTCTTCAATATTATATTCCTTAAATACAGCGCGGAGATAATCTTTAAAGCCTGCTTTTGCAGACAAATAATTTGGCCATTCATGTTGCATATAATCTGAAGCTTCATGACGGAAATGGGAGCCAAGAATTCTTATAGTCGAGTCACAGACTTCAGATACTGTTTTTTTGTCAATATTAAGCCTTGATGCATAGTCAGATAGCTTATTATCGTCAATTATTAATTTAGGGTAACCAAGACCTGCTGTTTCAAAATTTAAATATTGAGGACTAAAAAGAACTCTGCATATGTTTTTCCGGACTTGATTTCTGATTACTGTCTTTGCTTTTTCAGCATCCTGTGATATGTCTGAATTCCATCTTAAGTTGTCAATATCAAAGAGTTTAGCCCAGTGTTCCCATTTTGGTGAGTCTTCAGTCCCCCAGTTTAAATATTGATGTTGAATCCCCAAACCGGCAGGATTTACTCCAATTGAGAGAAGGTCTTTAATTAAAATGCCGCAGTGAGAAAAAGAACTTTTAGGAGGTTCAACCAGGTTTTTAACGTTTACAACTCTTGATTTTGATTTTTCTTCAATATCCTGGAGATATAACTCTGCTGAGTTGTAATTTGATTTAATACTCTCCCGAATTGTTAATGGAAGTCCATCAGGAATGCCATATCTGATAGTAATTAGTGATTCAAGAATTTTTTTAGCTTCACCGGGCTTTGTTTTTACATACTGCCCAAAGTCATCATTAAGAGAAATATTTCCAGTTAAGATATCTTCAATTATAGAATTTGGATTTAAGTTTCCTATGTCTCCAGAATTATCATCAATAATTGTATTGAAATCCTGAATTATTTTATTCTCCTGAGAGACGGAAATATTTAGTTCATGCACCAACATATCCCTAAATACATCAGCATAGTGGCTTTTGCTGATCCCGGAGGAAATATTTGCAGCTTCCTCCCGGCTATCAGAGAATACAACCATTTTTTGTGTATTTTCTGGAAGTTGGAGAAACATTTCTTTGGTTAATATCTGGCTGATTTTTGCAAAACCAGTCCTGAAATTATTAATAGGGGACTTAATTTTTTTACTGGGGTGTGAGTAATCCTGACCACAATGTGGACATACAGAAGGCATTGAGCCATAATTTCCTTTATCTTTTGTATCAAGCTCAAATATATAACCTTTAATCCAGTTTTTTGGATCACTCTCTGATTTTTTATGACCCTTTTCTACTCTTCCGGTTTTACTGTCAAGACTGGCTTTTATCCATGAAGCCTGACATTTTGTATTCTCATACGGAGAGTGTTGGGACCATCCCTCTAAAACATCAGTGTTGATTTTTTCATTACCGCAAGGCCAGAATATAGCAAATTCATTATATGTTTTCCTTGTAGATAATGTTGAAATGTTCTTATCCGGAATTCCTTCAATATCGGCATCAACGGGCAAAAGTTCAGTTTTTCCCCGTTCAAGTGTTAATCTGTTGCCTCCATAAAATAGTGTACCGCAGTGATTGCACAAAAATAATTCCAGAACTCTGTTGTTTTCTCCTGTATCACAAATGATTCTTGGCTGAGAGTATAGTTTCCCAACTGTTCGGTCTGAATTATTTTTAACAGGACTTGCAGATGCCCATAAGCCATCAACATTTCTGAAAATCCAATGCAGTCTGAATGTGGGTAAAGGTGACTTTTCGCCAAATTTCTCCCGGACTTTTGGGTTACTTATCCTTATATTATCACATAATGAACGAATATAAAACAATCCCCTTACCGCATCAAAATACTGATCCCTGCTTAAATTTTTACCAAAAATCAGTTCTCCAAATTCATATAGTGAAAAAGCATTAACTTTATCATCGTATTGACAAATATTATCTATTCTTGATTTTAATGCGATTTTATCTGATTCTATGGCTTCAATTACAGCTTCTTCAGGTTCATTGTATCTTCCTTCAGGATAGATATTCTTAGAGAATTTTTGTAACTTTTCTTTTGATGGTTTGGGAAGAGAGGCTGTTATCTCAATAAATGGTTCAGGATTTAAAAAATCCTTAATTTCTTTTCCAGAAGAACAATCATAATAACCTGGAATTATTGAAAAATTAGAATTTATTCCAAAAAAGTTCTTTATAAATTCATTACTGTCTTTGTCATCCGGATTTAATGATGCACTGGAGCCCAATATTCTCAGTTGTGGATGTCCGGGATATAAACCAATTCTGTATAATAAAAGTCGTAATAGATAGGCTACTTCAGCTCCAGATGAACCTCTGTATAAATGTAACTCATCAATTATAAGATGAAAAATTCTTTCTTTGTCTTCATTAAGCCATTTTTTGGTTTGTTCAAATATTTTTCCGTCATCTTCACGTACCAGCATTACATTAAGCATTGAAAAATTAGTAATCAAAATATCTGGCGAATGATCCTGCATGTCCCAGCGGCATCGCATCTCTGAACCATCCAGGCGCTGGAAAAAATATCTGGCTTCATTTTTACCAGTGACACTATCATATTCTAACGATTTTTCAGAAATATCATCAATTTTTTTTAATTTCTCAGCTAAGTTCAATATTTTTTTCCGGTTAGGATAACGCGAATTTTTCCGGAAGTCTCCCCTCTGGTTTTTTGGAGGAGGAGAATATTCGGGTCCTGCTATTGGTGTTGAACTATTATATCTTGAAAAGTAGAATCTGTTATTATTTCTGTTATTCTTAAGCCAGTTTCTTGAATTATCAGAATCGAAAGTTTTTCTAAGCCTCGTTAGTTGATCTTCAACCAATGCATTCATTGGATAAAGAATTAATGCCCTTAAACCAGGTTCTCTTTTTTCATGACTTCTCTGTGGAACCCTTAATGTATTTTTCGTATTTCTTATATTTTTTGTCCAATTAGCGATATAATTTTCATCACTCCACCAATCATTTATTTTTAAGTCAGGTCGAGAGGGCACCTTCCATTTTTTTGATTCTTTAATTAGTGAAGCAACAACTGGCAAAAGAAATGCTTCAGTCTTCCCTGAACCTGTAGGAGCAGTAATTATACAATTTTTACCACTTAGAGAATCTGTAAGCATTTCAAGCTGGTGCTGGTATAGAGGAAAATCACCAATTAGACCATTTTGACAAAACTCGATAAAATCTTCTCTGATTTCATTATCCATGCCTGGAAGGTCATTATCTGATAAATCCTGAATATTTTTTCCTGATGATCTAAACTTTTGCATCGGTTCTATCCAGGGTTCTTTGCTTATTATTCCAGGTTCTTTAAAAAGAAATTCTCTTTCCGCTTCAACATCTTCATAGCGGGTTGAAAATCTAGTCTTTAAATATAAAATATAATTATCTCTCAAATATTCATAAGATCCCAAAGGGTCAATCATTTTTATAGCTCCCCAAAAAAACTATAGCTTCTAACAATATATTCCTTTACATTTTAACCTTAAAATTGACAAGAATTACAAATAGTAAATTATATGGGGAGTATATTACAATAGTCAATGTTGATGGTGAAAAATAATCAATGTGTGTTTGAAAATTTAATTCGACGGAAGATTATTAAATATAGGGGGAATTTTATTGAACTAAACAGTTCTGAATCAGATTTGTTAAATGGATTTTCTTCTGATATCAGAAATCAGGAGAACTTTAAATATATACTTACAATTCCTGAAAACTGCACTCTAATTCTTCGTTCTGTAATAACTGAAATCCTTTATTTGGCTGTTGAAAAAGACTTTGGAACTGTTTATTTTATAACAGATTCAATTGGCAGAGCTTTTCTTAGTAGTATGCTATATGAGATGCATACAGAAAAAGTTGATTTAAAGTGTCTATTATTAAAATTCCAATCTGCAAAAATCAAAATTTATGAAAATAAACTTCCTCGAAATATCAATGATAATGACTTAATTGTATATTTTAGAAAACCTGAATCAATAAATAGTATATTTTATGCAAATAAAGAAATCTGCATTATTACCTTAAGAGATATTTATGAACTCTCTTCTAATTATGATGACTGCCTTGGTTCATTAGCTAAAGGGGGGTGGAAAAACTATCAATTCATAGAATCTCAATCAAAGACCCAAAAAAAAGGTAAAATTGTTATAAAAAAATTGAAAGGAGACTTTATTGACTTATTTTTTGCAGAAGTTGAAGCATTAAGGTTAAATGAAAAGAATTTAAATCCTTTGATTGAGTCATTTGGATATTTTTATTCCTCAATAGTTATTCCACTAAAATATTATGATTATTGTCAATATTCAGAAGACTCTGAAGACTTTAATTTAGGGGTACCACCTTCGGAATCTATAAGTCAAAACTCACACATTGGTTGGCATGATTCTTTAATTTTAAAAGGAGTATGTCAAAATATTGAACAAAAATTGAGTGATACAAATGAGAAATATAAGTTTTTATTGAAAATTATTAATGATGCCATAAGAATAAACAAAAAAATCCTTATTTTACTTCCAAATAAGCAGGTCTCAGATGGATTTCGATATTGTATTGAAAATGAAGACAATGCTAAAAAAATGGGTACTTCAAATATTTCAGTATGTTATCCAGAAAGTTTCTTTTCCGATTCTTTGATGGATGAGAAGTCATTTGATGCTATTATTATTCCTTTTGTACCTTCTAATGAGATATTACATGCGTCTATTAATTTATCTGATGAAATTGTCCTTTGTATATATGTGAGTGAAAGTTCTTTACTATATAATAATTCGAAAGAGTGTCATTTGTATATGAATCAATTCACAATGAACTCATATTATAATTATGAATATGAACAGGATTTGGAGTCTAAACTCAAGGGTAAAACATCAAAGTCCAAGATAGTAAAAACAGATATTAATACTCATAATGATTATCAAATTCAATTAACCAATTATTCACCAAACCCCGACAATTACTCCAGATTTCTAAAAATCCTTGCTCTTGGAGACCCAGTTGAAAGTGATGATAATAAATACTCTGACACATTTATTGACAAGAATAAATATTACTTAAACCAAAATGAAGCTGAGAATCTGATAATTTACGGACATGAAAATGTAATTTTGTTTCGGGAAAATGAAGAACTTAATTATAGGCGTTTTCAGTGGATTTCTCCACGTTCTATTCAAAAGAATGATACAATAATATGTGTGCCTAATGATTTAAGAATTAAATTTTTACAAAATGAAATTTATGCTAATGTATCTGAGAAGTTAGACGATATAGATTTGTTAGTAAGTTACGTATCTGAATGGAAATCATCCCTTGTTGAAGTAGGAAAAAAGTACTCATTTGTTGAAGTTCATGAAAAATTGAAAAAAAATGGACTTGAAAGAAACTATATGACTATTTCAAAGTGGTTTTCAGGTCTTTATGAAGATCCAAAAAAAAGTGCACTTGTTTCAATCATTGATCCAAAATATAATATTGGGCCAATGAATTCTGAAGATATTAAGAAATTTGGTGAAACTTTTGAAATTGAAAATTTAGTGAAAAATTATAAAACCATTCATGCAGCTATGGCAACCTTTAGAACTAATAATCAGCACTTTGGGAAAATTGCAATGAAAAAGATTATTCAGGAAATAGACGATCCTGAAATTTTCTCTAAGTGCTATAAACTGAAAGTTAAATCAATTAAGATAAAGAAATGAAATATCTTATAATTCATTTTTAACCATTTTTTAATAGCAAAAAGCATACAGGGGGATAAAATGGATTTAGTTTTCGATGGAAGTTCACCCGCCCCCAAGCAGCTTTAACACAACCGCCATAACCCCGCCGGCCCCGGCCCCGATTCCGGCTGACAGCTGCTGCCCTCTCTTCTCGTTTCCAACCGCTTCAGACTTCCAGCCTTCAAGATTTCTGATCCGGCCCTCTAAATCTTCATTGCACTTGTCAATCCTCTTAAGCGTCTCGCACATCCACTTTACATCCCGGTTTGTCTCTATAATCATCTCACGGGTGGTCTTTTCCTGCATTTTTATCAGCTGAATTATTCCGGTAATTATTTTGATTATTCTTTTTGCCGGAATGGTTAATATATTTCTTCATTATGTCTGCATAACATTCTTTAATTGCGTTTTAATGCGAAAATTTCGGTCTGATTGTTAGGATCATTTAATAATGATGACTGCCCAATATAATTATTGTCTGTGATTAATCCATGGTAAAAGCAGGCAATTTGATCACCAAAAAGTCAGGTATTCCGGCTTCATGCCGGAAAAATACCAGGAGCAGATGAATAAGTGGCAGATTTTGTAGAGACAACAAACACCAAATCGTCAAACAGGGAGTTTACTAATTCTATTAGTGATCTCTCGGTTTTCCAGGCAGTTGTGGATGGACTTATTGAAGACAATCCCTTTGAATGCACCGATTATTACCAGTCAGGCGCTGCTGTTGATGGAATAGCAGTTTCAAAGGAGTACTACACCGCGAAATTTATCTTTGAGGATAATGACGCAAAAACGGTTGGTACACTTTCTGTGAAGTGCCCCACAGTTGCAGCATACAATGCTGCTGTGACAGCTGTTCTTGCTGACACTGCACTTGCAACAGCTATCGGCGGAGATTGTATTCATAATTCAGAGAAAGATTCCTTCTCAAGCACACTGAAGTGCCATGATGTAAACGGCGAAATTTATTATCTCACCATCGGCAGGGATAATGCAAGGCTCACCTCATACTCGGATGAATCCATCCGGACCAAGGTTGAAACATGGGCAGATGGGGTAACAGCTCTGGTGTAAGGGTTTACACCGGAGATTCACCATCTCCTTTTATGCAGGTACATGCCCCCAGTACCTGCTGTTTTTTCCTATGTTGTCATGACCGCCCTGCACAAATACTCAGTTGATGTTAATTCCTTCATTCGTATCAAATCCCCATAAATCCCCTGAATTTCTATCAAATCCCAATATTTCATTTTTTATTGTTTTATGTGAATGAATTTCCGGAATGTATGATATTTTAAAGCTTATTCCGGGCTTTTTCCGGGAATAAACTGATTAGATTGGGCCTTTTTGAGGGTTGAGATTTGTGCCGGATTTGGGCTTTATTTCTGATATGTCGCTGAAATTTTGATTTATACGGGCCTTTTTAGAGGCGCCGGTTTTCCGGAGGATGTTTTGTATGGGGTGGGCTTAGAAAAGGGGATACAGGCTTTCTGTGTGGATCGGTTTTTTGGGTTTTACACTGTTTTTGCAGGTTTCCCGGATATTTGGTATTTCTGTGTTAGGAGGTATTTTTCCGGGTGATAATTTCCTAATCGGCAATATTGCGTATGTGCTCCAACCCACCATATTTTGGTTCAGGCACATTTTCTTTACGCATATTGTTTTCACGTTTCATCACCTGTTTCCGGGAATTCATCGATTATATCCAGATAAGATTTGATCAACCAGTTGCTCATCCCTGTTACTGAATGGATATATTCAGGTTTTTCATCCTTAAGAAGGTTTACCTTCTCAAAGGCTCTGATGTACCTATCAACAGCTTCTTCTGAATGGTTTGTTATTCTGGCTATAGCAGGTGTCAGATGACCATCCATGTATAATCTGATGATTATCTTCTTGTGTGTGGTTGCCATACCAAGGTCATGGATTGTTCCTCTTGTTGGTAGAACAACTTTCTCCCGCTCCATGAATTCTCTGGCCTGTTTGCTGACTGTTGTTGGACTTACACCAATTATCATTCCTACGTCTGTGTTTGAAAGTAATGCACTCTGTTGGTAGGCTTCATTAAAAAGCCTCACAATTCTTTTTTCACGAATTTCCTGCTTTGAATAGCCCTCCGCTGTCATATCAAGATCTTCTTTTGCTATCAAAGAGAGGGAGATGGGAACCATCTGAATATTACCGGCGTTTTTGCCGTATGATGGTTTGTCATCTTTATGGATGCCTATCCACAGTATCTGCCCTGTTTCAACAGAATCAAGTTCACGGAACTCTTCTCTTACAAGATTTACAACGTCCTCAGCAAACATCTGCTTGATCTTGTCGCCGTTTATCATTGTATAATCCTTGTCTATCAGATTTACAATGCTGGTTTTAAGTGACGATTCAACTTTCGTTCTGGTCATCTTATCTACTTTCATTTTTTCCCTCCCTGATGACATTGAAGAGTCTGTCTCCCCTTTGAGAGTAAGGTGATTTTTTTTTCCCGCCTGCAAATTTGGCTGTTAACTGTTCATATCTCCGGATTGTGTTTTCATCAAGGAGAGAATCTTTCAGATCAAGATACTGTTTTACCAGGTTTTCCGAATGATTTGTGATAATTCTGATCTCCTCCATGCTATGCTTCATGTCATCAAGACATGATACTCTGGCAAAATCATTGAGATATCTTGATATGGCTTCACTACTATGTCGTGTTCTCCTTTTGATCTCAGTGAAATCATATCCTTTGAGATAGAGTTCAACAATTTTTACCTTGTGTGAGACCCCAGGCCCTATGTCCTTTTTATTTCCTCTTGTTGGTACTATGATGCCTTCTTTCTTAAGTTCAGAAACTCTGGTTGATATGGTCCTGAGACTCTCACCTAACATAACGGACAAATCTGACTGTGTCAGGACACCTCCCTGATCATATGCTTCATTGGTAAGTCTGATTATTCGGTGTCTCTGTAGCTCAACAGAGCTTTTGTTCATGATCTCAATGTCACTTACATCACAGAGGGTTAGCTGAACCGGAAGAGTTTTGATCTTACTTACCTCGATCCCAGGTGGTACATCACTGGGAATTACTCTGTATATCATCTGCCCATCAGATTTTTCATGGCCCAGATAGGTGTTAAAATAAGACATGAAGAGATCTTTAAGACTTCTTGCAATTGCTGCTGCAAATCCGTAATCCTCCATCAATTCAGCTATCATTTGTGATTCTACTGTTCTTTCAGCAAGACTCACATATGCTTTGTCTAATTCCTTCTTCCCCATTGTCATCACTGCGTTACATAGCAGAAAGGGTAGGATAGTATTTAGTACATACGCAATATTACAGTATTTATGAACTTCCGGCTGGGTGAATTATGTAAGAAGTTGTTGCAGATCTATGCTGATGAGGGAGGGCCGGTTATTATACTGAAATCCCCTGCCGGAAGTTTTCACTTCACCAGGGTTTGCCGGGTGTGATACTGGAATCCGGTTTGCCGGAGTCTTTCCTTCACTCGCTTAACACTACTTCCGGACGCTCACTCTTCCCGCCTTCGTTTCACTCAGCCGTGAAAAGTTCGCTATTTTATCCGGTTTGCACAGCCTGCTCACGCCCAATTCCTCTGAGTTCCTCAGAGGCATTCGGCTGATCCCATTACCGCCACTGCACCTCCTGCTGCGGCAGAAGGCTTGTGGCTTGCTTTCCGGAATAGTTCCAGGAGATTTAATTCATAAACTTCCAGTTTTACCAGCAATATAAAATGCGATCTTTGATGCATCACCTATATCAACAAATCCATTTACATTAAAATCTGCACCAAGATCTTCCGATACTTTGCCTATCACCATGAAAGCAACTTTGGAGGCATCGCCTATATCAACATAACCATTTCCATTGAAATCACCTTTTATAATCGATGTTACTAATATACTGCCATTTTTCAGTGTTTTAAATGGGTATTCAATTGGAATTCCATCTTCATTGATCGTTGAGTATGAACATTCCTGCCCCATTTCAATATCCCAGATGCCCTCAGTTAATGGTGTTAAGGCAAAGTCAAGGACTGATCTTGTGTCAGTAATATTTACATTATTATCTGACTTGAATTCGTAGTAAACACTCTTTC